>NZ_JBWKZT010000002.1:0-890031 GCF_059424735.1 Ensifer sp. GW101-20A05
AAATGCTGTCCCGGATTTAGTGAAATCGCTGTCCGGGATTTAATGGAATCCATGTCCGCGAATTACCGAAACCCGCACCTTAGCAAAGGCGACTTCGGCGTCGGGCGCGGCAAGGTGGTGTTTCTCTACAACCTTCTCGATCTCAAGCGCACGATGTGGGAAGGGCCGGAACTGGAACCCGGCAAGCATGAGATCGTCTTCGAGTTCAAGTCCGATGGTCCCGGCCTCGGCAAGGGCGGTACCGGCGTCCTGTCGGTGGACGGCAAGCAGGTGGCGACAAACGCGCTGGAGCACACGATCCCGGTCACGTTTCCGGAGGACGAAAGCTTTGATGTCGGGCAGGACACACGCACAGGCGTAGCCATGATCGAATATCGCTACGACGCTCCGTTCAAATTCTCCGGCAAGATCGAAAAGCTGACCTTCAAACTCGGCCAGTAGATTCAAGGAGGCCCAAACCGTGGCACGGCGCAGTGCCGAGGCGTTTAGGAGACGACATGCCGGGAACTATGGGGGCGCATGAAAGGCTATTGCTTTCGATCACGGGGTGGTCGAAGCCGCGACGGGCTTGTCGTTGATTGTGATGCCCTCACTCTTGGTCGAAGTACTGCTCGGGGCAGCACCGGATGCCGTTATTGGCCTGACAGTGGCCCGGGTAGCCGGGGCGGCAGTCCTCGCCTTGGCCGTCGCGTGCTGGCAGGCGCGAAACGATGTGGAAGGCAAGGCGGCAAAAGGAATGGTCACGGCGATGCTTCTCTACAATCTCGCCGTCGTCGCAATCCTCGCACTCGCATGGCTCCGTCACGGCATCTCCGGAATTGCCTTTTGGCCTGTTATCGCGGGACATCTCACGCTGGCCGTCTGGTGTGTGGCGTGCAAGTCGGCATGACCTCGCATCGCGGGCGCCCGTCGGGGAGCTTCGAGATCTGATCGTGGTTGGGTCTTGGTTTAAGCGGCAAAGAGGAGAAGCAGATAGAAGGGTCACAGCAAGCTACGGAACGGTGCTGGCCTTTGGTGCCATCCCCCAGGATGGACGGCGCTTCCGTCTTCGGCCAGTACAAGCGCGACGGCCAAGAGAGAGGCGCCAGCCAGATCGATGAGGCGAGGAAATTATCCCGCCACGACGATGCCGGGCGGCTCCCACGTCCCTTCCCCCGGCGGCAGGATGGATGGCGCTTCCGTCTTCGGCCAGTACAGGCGCATCACGAGATAGATCGTGTTATCGGGCGCAGGCAGCCAATTTGCCTCCTTGTCTGCGCCGGGGCTGTCTTTTTGGATGTAGAGCGTGAGCGAACCGTCGTCGTTCTTCGTCATGGCCGACAACATCGGCGAGTTGATGAGGTAACGGTTGATCGGGTTTTCGATCAGGAGTTGAGACTTGCCGTCATACATGGTCAGCGACCAGAATGCGTTCACCGGCGGCTGTTGACCAGGTGGGAACGTCAGCGTGTAGTTGTGCTTGCTGCCGTCGAGCGTTTGGCCGTCGCTGTCAACACGCGTGAACGGATAGGTCGCTTCCTCCGGGTCGTTCCCATAAATGCCGGCCTGAGCGGCGACGGCACGCTTCATCCAGTCGCCATTGTAGTGGGCGCTGTCGCCTGGAAGGCCGCTAACCCGCCAGCCATTGATCGTCTTGCCGACATTGGCGACGGCCTCGTCGACCTTCCGCTGTCCTTCCTTCATGCCAAGGCCGAAGTCTAGTTTCTGCTCCAGTGTTAGGTCCTTGAAATTGAAGGTCTTGCCTGGCCCGACGCCGATGCGTGCCAGCTTGGCGCGGATCTCCTTCTCATTTTCCTGCGCCGGCGCGAATTGCAGCGCGAAGTCGAGATAGTCGAAGAAGTTGGTCTTCACCAGTTCCTTGTCGATCTTTGGGAAGTCGATAGCTAGCGCCGCCGGCGGCGGCGTCTGCTTCAGATAGGCAGAGAGCATCTGCACCTTGTAGCCGGCCTGCACCTGCTTGACGTTGTCGAGATCATCCGGGCCGAAAAGCTGGGTGCGATAACCCGCAAGAGAAAACTGTGTGCTCGAACGAAACACCTGCTTGATGCCCGCCGGGGTGTCACCCGTCCAGTCGGGCCCCACGACCATGTAGTCGCCGGCCTCGCTCCCTGTGGCTCGGGTGCCGATATAGCCGTAATTGTAGGTATTGCCGTCGCAGAGCATGACCGAGTAGTAGCGCTTCGGGTCGATCGCTGGCACCGAGAGCACCACCGGTTCCGCCCGCAAATCCAGCCAGGCGAAGGAATAGGGCGTGTCGCTGTTGGGCGTGACGATTGCCGTATCTTTGTAGGTGAAGACGTTAGGCTCATTCTTGATCTCATTGAACGGCGCCTTGAACTGCCCCGAATTGCGATCCACCGCGTACTCGTACATGATGGCATAGTTCATCACGAGCGGCAGGCCGTAGATGAAACCTGCCTCGGCGATGTCCTTGGCCTCGATGATACCGGGGGTGCTCTGCGCCATTAGGAGGCTTGGCCTCGCAATCGCGGCGCCGGCGGCGATCGCCGCCGTGGATCGAAGCAGATCTCTCTTCGTCAGCATGTTCTTATCCCTTTCTTATTCGATCAGTTGTCGAAACGACCCGAGCTGTAGGGCAGCTTTGGAACCCTGGACGCAATTGTCCAGTTCATTGGCCTGGTGGCGAGGTACTAACAGGAAGTGAACGCTGCGATAGTCAGGATCGCCGCAAAAACTACATGTCTGTTGGTCATTGCCAGTCCGATCAAAAACACTGTTGAGCTCGGCCGTCCCGGGCCGATGGCCAAGGCGTTGGCCAAGTCGAGATGCTCTATGGGATTTGGCGAAAGGAAAGTATCTTACAGTATCCAACACCCCTACCACGGCCGCCTCCTCCTTTCTTCTGGCGAGGAAACGGCACAATGACAGCGTTGTCGAGGACCGTCGCTATCTCGTCCCTGAGGCAGTTCACGAGTTCCACATATTCGGCAAGGCGCTCGTCCCCGTTGGGGACCGCAGCCTTGTTGAACGACAGTCGGAGACGATCCGCGGTGGCGAAGTCATCGCACAAGTCGCGGAAACTTTCGTCGCGGGCAGCAAGTTCATCGATCAGGCTGGTCCGGTCAGCGAAACATCGTTTCACGAGAGAGACGTCGCAACCCATGAGTGGCCCCCAACGCCAGTGCCGGATCGGAGCGGCCTGACAAACGAACTTTCGTTGGGTTCACATGATGCACCAATACTCTCGCATAGGCACCGTATGTTACAGTTCCAGTGTAGCGGAAAGCCGCTTGCCCTACACCGTTCAGACGATGAACATAGTTTCACCTACAGCGCCTACCAGATGTTACGGGCAGGAGGCGGCAAGCGCGGTGTAGGTTCAGAGCAGCAGAACTTCCCGTTCATAGGAAAACATGATGCGTATCTTCACCATAGCCGCGATACTCACCCTGGTTGCAAATAACGCCCACGCAGACGATCCGATCGTTGGCAACTGGAAGACAGAGTTGGGCGACACCGCCGCCATCGCCTCTTGCGGAGGAGGCTATTGCATCACTTTGAAATCTGGCAAGCACGCAGGCAAGCAGATCGGCACCTTCCACGGCAGGGACGGCGAATATGCAGGGAAGATAACGGATCCCGATGCAAACAAAACCTATGACGGCTCTCTTGCTATTTCGGGCAATGCCTTGAAAATGAAGGGGTGTGTTCTGAAGGTCGTCTGCGAATCTCAGACCTGGCCGCGGATGTGAAAGCCAGTATTCCTCCCTGAAACCACAGTTGTCTCCCGATGGTCGCGTCTGACGTTGCCTGGACCCACACCGCCGATGACAACCTCACTCGACAACCATCTGCGTCGGTAGCGCACGCGGGATTACGTCGCCGCGATGACCTAGACGAGCCGCTGTTCGCGGCGTAGGTTACACCAAGTGACGCTAACTAAATCTGTGATTGTCGCGAGTTAGCGGGCCTGGTGGGGAGCACTTGATGGACACCTCTGTGGCACACGGGTGCGCGGACGCGACAGGGTCACTGCCAAGCCCGGCGGAGATTCGGGTCCAGCTCACGCGCATCGTTTCCAGTCCGGAGTTTCCACGCACGGGCCGCGGTGCGGCTTTTCTCGCTTATGTCGTCGAGGAAGCCCTAGCAGAAGAAGTCTCCCGTTTGGCCTTTAGAATGGCCTCGTCGCCGTTGTGATAAGCGAAAGTGATCTCGATCGAGCCGCTGTCGAGCAATTCGGCATGACCGTCACCTGAGACTTCGTCCATTTCGTCGCATCCTGCCCATGTGAAGGAGACCATGGACGTGCTGTAGCCGAGTTCGAGGCCCGCTTGCATCGCACCGAAGGCGATTTCGCCATGACCGTTGGCCCTGATGGTGATTGTGGCGGGCTCGACCAGGTCGAGATAATCCCGACCCCACAGATCGGCCTCGACAATCCGCCAGCGGCCGATCAGGCGGCAGTTTCTGGCCGCGCTCATGACAGCATCGCTATCAGCTTCGGTAGCCGTACCAGATTGTAAGCGGCGGCCGCGAAGGTGAAGGCCCATCCGACGCGGTCGCGGCCACGGAACTTCGTCTTGTCCTGCCCCGCGACGGTCTTGATCCAGCCGAACGCCTCCTCGATGCGCTTGCGGATGCGCAAGCTGACTCCATAGCCGGAATGGCGCGTCGTGCGTTCATCAATGGCCGAGCGGCGACCATTAACATTCTGCGCCACATGCGGCGTCACCTTCATCCAACGCAAATCTTGGACGAAGTCCTTTGTGTCATAGGCCTTGTCGGCACCCAGCGTGATCGCTTGTGGCCGGTCGGCGAAAGGTTCGATCATGTGCAGCGCCGCTACCCGTTCAGCATATCCGCTGGCCTCTGTCAGATAGGCATCGACCAGCAGGCCGTGGCGATTCTCCATCAGCCCATGCCCCATGAAGCACAGCTTGGCCTCCTTGCCTTTGCCCTTCTTATAAAGTCTTGCGTCTGGGTCGGTCGTTGAAGCATGCGTCTCGTTGGAACGCCTTTCGCCATGAAAGTCTGCTTCCTTATTCCGACCGCCCGCATCCGAAGGTGGTTCGCCATGATCGCCCTTTGGGCCGTCCTTCGGCTTGAAGCTCTTCATCGACGCCCAGGCTTCGATCAGCGTGCCATCGACAGAGAAGTGGTCCGTTGACAGCAGCCGCTTTACTTTGGGCTGCGAAAGGATCGCACCGAGGAACTTCGCGGCGATGTCGCCTTCCAGCAACCGGTCGCGGTTCTTCGAAAACACCGAATGGTCCCAAGCTGGATCGTCAATGCCAATGCCGACGAACCAGCGGAACAGAAGGTCGTATTCCAGCCGCTCCATCAAAAGCCGCTCCGAGCGGATCGAATAGAAGGCTTGCAAAAGCATGGCGCGCAGAAGCTTCTCAGGCGCAATCGATGGCCGCCCGATCGGCGAATAGAGCGCTGCAAACTCCCGTTCCAAGAAAACCAGAGCGTCGTTCACGATCTGCCGGATTGCCCGCAGCGGATGATCACGACGAACTCGATCCTCCAGATCGACATAGCTGAAGAGTTCACTCGTCCTCACATCGCCGCCGCGCATCCATCAACCCCGAAACTCACGAAGCCAATGAATCACGGCTAAAGCCTTCAGGCCAGATCCTTTTTTCAACAGCCTGCTAGCGGGGCGCGCGCACCGCCTGAAGGGATACACGATCGCGATCGAGGTGTTCAAACGCAACGAAGACTTCACTCAAGATGACCCTGTCGTTCGCATCGAGGCCGGGCGATTGAGGCACACGCTCGAGCGCTATTATCTCGTCGCCGGCCTGCAAGACCCCATCAGAATAGATATTCCGAAAGGGCATTATGCGCCTTCGTTCGCCTGGAATGGCACGGCATCAACGCGCCCCGAGATAGAGACCGTTCGCGAGCATGACGAACAGGCAGACCGATCTCCGTCACGGATTCGGCGGACCGCGCTTGTTGCCTTCCTTTTCGGCGTTGCAGGCTTGGCCACGCTCACGTTGTGGGCTGGCGACCATGTGATCAAGGCGGCAAAGCGGGCCGGCGGCGCCAAAGCCCCCGACGAGCCGACGCTGGTGATCGCACCCTTCGCAAATCTCGGGGGCGATCCCCAGACGCAGCTCTATACGGCCGGACTGACTGAGGAGCTGCTCACCGATCTCCCACGGTTCAAGGAAATCAAGGTCTTCGGTCGCGAGACCTCGAAGTCGCTTTCCCCAGAGGTTGGGGCTTCTGAAATCCGTGGCGAGTTGGGCGCTCGTTATTTGCTGGCGGGCGGCGTCCGGGTAACCGGCTCCAAGGTGCGGGTGACGGCTCGCCTGTTAGACACATCTGACGGAGCAATCCTCTGGTCGCAGAACTACGACGACGACCTGACCAGCCGCGAACTTTTTGCTATCCAATCCGACGTCGCGAGCAAAGTTGCGACCACTGTTGCTCAACCTTACGGCATCATCGCGCAAGCCCAGACCGCCAGCGCTCCTCCCGACGATCTCGACGTCTACGACTGCACGCTTCGCTTCTACGCCTATCGTGCGGAACTGAGCCCAGAGACCCACCTGGCCGCCCGAGACTGTCTTGAAAGCTCGGTGGCCCGTTATCCGACCTATGCGACCGGATGGGCAATGTCATCCATCGTGTACCTCGATGAGGACCGCTTTCGTTTCAACCTCAGGCCCGGTCAATCGACGCCGCTTGAGCGGGCATTGCGCTCTGCTCGGCGGGCGATCAAATTGGAACCGGGAAACACCCGTGCTCTTCAATCTTTGATGATCGCACTGTACTTCAACCAACAACTTACCGAGGCGCTCCAAGTTGGCGAGCAGGCCCTGGCAATGAACCCAAACGACACCGAACTTCTGGGAGAGTTTGGAACGCGCCTTGCAATCTGTGGCCAGTGGCAGCGCGGCGCAGACTTTCTTGACCAGGCGCTTTCGCTCAATCCGGGTGGCGCAAGCTATTACCCCGGGGCCAGGGCGCTCGCGGCCTACATGCTGAACGATCACGATAAAGCTGTGAGCCTCATCCGCGAGACGGATCTACAAAAGTTTCCGATGTTTCACCTCGTGGCAGCCGCCATATACGCCGAGGCTGGGTTTTTGGATGATGCGAGGCGCGAAGGAGAGATCTTCGTGAAGATGCGTCCAGATTATATTTCGAATGTCATCGAAGAACACAGAAAGCGTAACATCAAGCCGGAAGACAACGTCCGCATGATCGCGTCGCTTCGCAAAGCGGGACTCCCTGTGCCGAGCGCAGAAGAAGTGGAAGCGAAGCTATTGGCCTCCGCACCATCGCCCCAAGCGCCTTCGCAATAAGCAGATGCTACGGCTTGGGCCGCATAGAACCTACAAGAGGTTACGGGTGTTCGGCGTCCGCGGCACTTACAGTTTGCGGTGCAGGCCGCCACGGCGACCGAGTCCGACCATGCAAGCCAGAGACTAGGCCAATGAACAGCAAAGACACGACTCTCTTAGCAGCCAAGCTCGCTCTCGCTTTGGGGCTAATGGCGCCACCAGGAGCTATGGCGGGGGAAGCCGAGGCCAAGAACCTCCTCAAAGCGATGTCAGACTATCTCGCTTCGCAAAAGGCGATCTCGTTCACCTACGACTCAAACCTGGAAGTCGTCACAGGAGAACATCAGAAACTGCTGCTGGCGAGTTCCGGCAAGATCGAATTGGGGCGGCCGGACAAACTGCGCGCCACGCGGTCAGGCGGCTTTGCCAATGTCGAAATGGTCTTCGACGGCAAGACCGTGACGATCTTCGGCAAGGACACCAACCTCTACACCCAAGTCGAAGTTCCCGGCACAGTCGAAAATCTTGTCGACGAGATGCGCGAAAAACTTCGAAAGCCAGTGCCGGGAGCGGACCTGCTGCTGCCCGACGCCTATGACAGTCTGCTAGAGGGTGTGACTGACGTGAAGGACCTCGGCAGCGGCGTGATCGGCGGTGTCGAATGCGACCACCTCGCCTTCCGAGCGAAAGACGTCGATTGGCAGATCTGGATTGCGCAGGGGGACACCCCCCGTCCCTGCCGCTACGTGATCACAGCCAGCCAGATCGACGAGGCTCCACAATACAGCATTCAGATTTCTGATTGGAAGACCAGTGTCGACGTCGCGGCACAAGACTACAGCTTCGCGAACGCGACGGGCGCCAAAAGAGTCGACATAAAGGATCTTGCCAACATCGACGAACTGCCCGATCACTTGACCATGGGAGACGGAAAATGACCATGCTAGGGAAACTGAAAGCAATTCTGTTTCTTGCGGCGCTGCTGCTTCCGGCGATTGATGCCGCGGAGCAGATATCGATCCTGGGGATCTACAGCGTTGCGAAGCCCGCTGAGGCTCGCGTCGGTCGCCCGTTGACACCTGTGAGCGTCGCGGGCGTTGCGCGCAGAACCGTGCGGCGCTGCGCCGTCGGCGTCTATTATTGCTAGAGCGATATCAGAGGAAATTTGGGGGCGTTTTGACCAATTCAGATATCGGCGATGCACGTGCCGCTTCAACAGGCCGCCTGCAGCGGCTAATCCTTTGCCTGCCACTGGTCATAATTTCCGGATGCGGCGGCCATCCCAAGGGAGTGCTGACGCCCGTCGCCGAGACGTCAGCCGATGCAAGCCGAGTGGATATGCTGATTACGACCACACGTGGCCGCTCGGAAACGCCGGGCGAAATGTTCACGGGTGAACGGGCGCGAGCTCCAACGTTTGCGGACATCACCGTATCCATCCCTCCTGTTCGCAAGGTAGGCGACGTGGCGTGGCCGAAGAAGCTTCCCCCCAATCCGGTCACCGACTTTGCAACCCTGAAAGCAGACGAGTTGACGAAGGACGAAGCCAAGACGTGGCTGAATGCCTCGGTCAGGAAGAGCCCAGACCGCAGCGTGCTCGTGTTCATCCACGGGTTCAACAATCGCTTCGAGGACTCCGTCTACCGTTTTGCGCAGATCGTCCATGATTCCGGGGTCAAAAGCGCGCCCGTCCTGGTGACATGGCCGTCGCGGGGTAGCCTGCTGGCCTATGGCTACGATCGCGAAAGCACCAACTACACCCGCAATGCGCTGGAATCGCTGTTCCAGTATCTGGCTGCGGACAAGGAGGTGAAAGAAGTGTCGATCCTTGCTCATTCGATGGGTAACTGGCTGACGCTGGAAGCGCTTCGCCAGATGGCCATCCGCAACGATCGCCTGCCGGCAAAGTTCAAGAACGTGATGCTCGCAGCTCCCGACGTCGACGTCGACGTGTTCCGTTCGCAGATCGAGGACATGGGCGACAAGCACCCGCAGTTCACCCTCTTCGTGTCGCAGGACGACCGGGCGCTGGCCTTTTCGCGTCGGGTCTGGGGCGACATTCCTCGTCTGGGTTCGATTGATCCGGAGCAGGCCCCTTACAAGCAGGAGCTGGCGGACAACGACATTACTGTCATCGATCTGACCAAGGTGAAGGCCGGGGACAGCATGCATCACGGCAAGTTCGCAGAATCGCCTCAAGTGGTTCAACTGATCGGTGCCCGGATTTCCGAAGGCCAGACGCTGACGGACAGCAAGATGGGTCTTGGCGATCACCTCATAGCCGGGACGACAGGAGTTGCGGTGGCAGCCGGCAGCGCTGCGGGCCTGATTCTCGCCGCGCCAGTCGCGGTTGTCGATCAAGCGACCCGCGACAACTATTCCAACCACGTCAGCGGGTTAGCGGGCCAGTCGGGCAGCAAGCAGAAGATCGCGATCGAGTGCGGGTTTAAACAGAGCGTGGACCGTGATCCGGCGTGTCGCGCGCACCGAAACTGAAGGGGCAGCCAATGAACAGCTACATCAAACTCGGCCTGTCGGCAGCAATCGCGGCGCTGATTGGCGGCAGTGCCCTTGCCGCCGACGTTTCTCCTCTGCTCACCCAGGATCAGCAGACGGTCGAAAGCCAGGGCGGATGGTCGTTCTCGGTCGCACCCTATTTTTGGATGGCAGGGCTGTCGGGTGAAACCTCGCAATTCGGCCTCCCGACCGTGAACATGGACGCCAACTTCGATGACATTCTCGGAAATCTCGACTTCGCCTTCATGGCGGCGGGAGAGGCACGGAATGGTCGCTTCAGCGTCATCGGCGACATCTTCTACACGAAGCTTGGAGCCGATGGCGATACGCCCGGCGGCATCTTGGCGACCAGCGTCGATGTGACCTCTGAGACCTTCTCGGGACTATTGGGCGCCGGATACGCCGTCATCGATACGCCGCAGGGACATCTGGACGTCGTTGGCGGCATAAGGGTCTGGTCGGTGGACACAACGATCCGCTTCAATGGCGGCCTCCTTGGCGGCATTGAAAGGAGCGATGGCGCGACCTGGGTTGACGGCATAGTCGGCTTGCGCGGCAAGTATTCCCTCACCCCGGAAGTCTACCTGACGGGATGGGGACTGGTCGGCGGTGGTGGGGCTGACATCGACTGGGACATTGCCCTGGGCGTCGGCTACGAATTCAACGATGGCGATTGCCGGCTACAGGGCGCTCGGCGTCAACTATAGAGACGATGGATTCGTGTTTGATGCAGTCCAGCAGGGTCCAATTCTCGGGCTTGCCTTAAGATTCTAGGAGGTCCTGTTGACAAAGTGGATTGAACTAAGCCGCTATCGCGGCGAATGGGGCCGACTTTGACCGGAGCCTCCTGACTGATGGGATGGTGGTGTTGCAACCCACCCTTCAGACAGGAGGTCCAGATGGCTGAGCTTAGCCCTCTTCGCCGCCGGATGATCGAGGACATGACGGTCCGCAATCTGTCTCCGGCAACCCAGCGATCCTACATCAACGCCGTTCAGAAGTTCAGCCGCTATTTCGGTCGGTCACCGGATCGGCTTGAGCTTGAGGATGTTTCCCGCCTTCCAGGTTCATCTGGTCTCGACAGGGATATCCTGGGCATTGCTGAACCAGATCGTCTGCGCTCTCAGGTTTTTCTACGGCATCACGCTGGGCCAGAATGATGTGCCCGAGCGGATCCCGTATGCGCGCAAGCCGCGCACACTCCCAGTTGTTCTGTCGGCGGATGAGGTCGTTCAATTCCTCGAGGCGGTTTCCAGCCTGAAGGCGCGGGTGGCGCTGACCTGCGCCTATGCGGCGGGTTTGCGGGTCGCGGAAGTCTGTGGGTTGAAGGTGGAGGATATCGACAGCTCCAGGATGGTGATCCATGTCCGTCATGGCAAAGGCAGCAAAGCCCGCTATGTCATGCTGTCTGTCGAGTTGCTGGGAATTCTGCGCAGCTATTGGCGTCTGGCGCGTCCAGAATCGTTCCTGTTTCCGGGACGTGATCCCGGCAAACCTATCGAGGCGACAGTGTTGAACGCCGCTTGCCGGTCAGCCGTTGCAGCGACCGGTCTTTCCAAACGCGTCACCATCTGCTCTACGACGACGCGCCTGGAGGTGACGCCGCCGGACGAATAGTCGGGTGCGCTCTGCCTTCGAAGTCGCCGACATCCTTCGGCGGCATGGGGCGTCCTACAAACGAGAGAACGCCCGGTCACCTTGGCCGCGGCGAACGTCGCGTCGTGGGAGCTGTCGAAGCCTGCCGCACACCCAGGCTATTACGACTACTTTCTGTTCGGGCACAGCTGCCTCCTATTTTCTATTTTGTCCGACTAATACCGTAACCGCGCCGCGTGCGGCTCCGCGCATCCCGCCACCCCGACCAGCGCGTCGTCGGCTTTTGACCTGAGGTTCGCGCGCAAACTATCAGGGGGAAAAGAAGCCCCGCCATCCGAAGCTGAGGAAGAATGGCCGCTGAACTCCTGGGTCCCGGGTCCGGGTCGAGGCGACGCCGGCCGAAGATTAGGGATCCTCGATGCTGGACCGTCGACGTTCTCCTTCGCAGCACTTTGGGATAGGGCTACACACAATTTGAACATGTGGTCACTCCGCGGCGTTCGCGAGCTGCAATTGCGGAGCCTTCTCCCCTGCATGCTCATGCGTCTGCTGCTCCGTCGGCTTGATCCGGAACCAGGCCGCATAAAGCGCCGGTAGGAACAGCAGGATCATCACCGTGCCGACGGCCGTACCGCCAATGAGCGTATAGGCCATCGATCCCCAGAAGACCGAATGAGTGAGCGGGATGAAGGCGAGAACCGCTGCTAGCGCCGTCAGGATGACGGGCCTCGTCCTCTGCACGGTCGCTTCGATGACCGCGTGGTAGTCGTCCAGGCCGGCAGCCTGGTTTTCCTTGATCTGCTCGGTCAGGATGAGGGTGTTTCGCATAAGAATGCCCGCCAGCCCAATCAGCCCGAGAATGGCGTTGAAGCCGAAGGGCTGGTTGAAGAGGAGCAATGTCGGCACCACGCCAGCAAGACCGAGCGGCGCCGTCAGCATGACCATGGTCATCGTCGACAGGCTGCGAACCTGGAGGACAATAACGATCAGCATCGCCGCAATCATCACCGGGAAGATCTGAACAAGCGCGACGTTTGCCTTGAGCGATTCCTCGATATTGCCACCCATCTCGATGCGATATCCGACCGGCAGCGAGGCGATCAGGGGCTGCAGGGCCATCATCACCTCCTGGGAGACTTCCGGCGGCTGCGTCGCCTCATTGATATCCGACCGGATGGTGATGACCGGCGTGCGGTCACGGCGCTTCATGAGCGGTTCCTCGAAGCGGATTTCAGAGTGGCCGATCTGATCGAGCGGAATCGGCCGGCCATCCCTGCTGATCAACGAGAAGTCCGCCAGTCTCGAGGGATCGAGCCGGTTTTCGCCAGCGCTGCGGGCAACCACCGGGACATTGCGGATGTTCTCGCGGACCTGGGTGATGGGAGCCCCGGTCAGCAGCAACTGCATCTGCTGCGCGGCTTCAGCCGGGGAAAGCCCGATGAGGTTGAGGCGTTCCTGGTCCGGAATGAACCGGAGCACGGGGGTGCGGCTGCCCCAGTCGCGGTTTGCCTGACGAACGTCCGGCACGGTTTTCATGATGGCAAGCGCTTCCTCCGAGATCTGATAGAGCTTCTGGGGATCAGGCCCCATGATCCGGAACTCAACCGGAAACGGGGTATAGGGTCCAAACACGAGCTGTGTGACGCGCACGGATGCTTCCGGAGCGAGGCCTTCGGCGATGGCGGTGCGCATCCGATGCTTGAGCGCTTCGCGCCCCTCGGCATCGGGGGTGAGCGCCACGATCTTGGCAAATGCCGGATCCGGCAGTTCAGGCGCCATGGCAAAGAAGAAGCGCGGCGCGCCCTGGCCGATATAGCTGGTAACGATCTTCGACTCGGGTTGCTCCTGCAGCCAACGCTCGAGTTTTGCGACCGTGGCGGTGGTCGTTTCGATGCTTGTCCCTTCGGGCAGTCGAACCTCGACCAGGACTTCGGGACGGTCCGACGTCGGGAAGAACTGCTGCTTCACCGCGCCCATGCCCACAACGGAAACACCCATGGCGACGAGGACGACGGCGCATGTCATGAACTTGTGACGCGCCGCAAACTCGATGACTGCGCGCAGGCGCTGATAGTTCGGTGTGCCGTAAATGGCCGCGTGACCACCGCCGACCGGCTTGATGTTGGGGAGCATCTTCACACCGAGATAGGGCGTAAAAAACACCGCGACAATCCAGGATACGATCAGAGCAAAGCCGACCACCCAGAAGATATTGCCGGCATACTCACCGGCCGTGGATCTGGCAAAGCCGACCGGCATCAGGCCGATGATTGTCACGAGCGTACCCGACAGCATGGGGGCCGCCGTATGGCTCCAGGCATAGGCCGCCGCCTTGATACGGTCCATGCCTTCTTCCATTTTCACGACCATCACTTCGATGGCGATGATGGCATCATCGACAAGGAGCCCGAGCGCCAGGATCAACGCACCGAGCGTGATGCGGTCGAAAAAGCGGCCCGTCTCCAACATAATCAGAAAGACGACGGCCAGTGTTAGTGGCACGGCCAAGGCAACAACGATGCCGACCCGCCAGCCAAGGCTGACGAGGCTGACGAACAGGACGACACCAAGTGCCATGGCGAATTTGAGCATGAACTCGCCGACGGCTTCTTGAATGTTGACCGCCTGATCGCTGACCTTCGCCAATGTCATGCCGAGTGGGAGGGTCTGGGCAATCGCCGCTGATCTTTCCTCGAGCGCCTTGCCAAGCTCCAGGCCGTTCCAGCCCGACTGCATGACGACGCCGAGCATGATGGCAGGCTCGCCCTCATGGCGGATGCTGTACGTCGCAGGATCCTCGTAGCCACGGCGAATGTGAGCGAAGTCGGAAAGCTTCAGCGTGCGGCCGCCCGCGACAATCGGGGTATCGGCGATCGCTTGTATGTTGTTGTAGGCGCCATCGAAACGGATGAAGACCTGCGGCCCGCGCGTGTCGATAGAGCCGGCTGGCGTGACCCTGTTCTGATTTTGAAGGGCGGCTGCGATGTCCTGCGCCGAGATACCGAGCGTGGCGAGCTTGGCGAACGAGAATTCGACGAAAATCTGCTCGGGCCGTTCCCCCAAAATGTTGATCTTCTTGACGCCTGGCACATGCAGGAGATCCTGCCGGATACCTTCCGCCTGGCGCACGAGGTCCCGCATCGGCATGCCTTGGGCTTTCAACGCATAAAGGGCAAAGCTTACGTCCGAATATTCATCGTTGACGAAGGGCCCGAACACACCGGGTGGCAGGTTTCTCGCCTCATCGCCGAGTTTCTTGCGGGCCTGATAAAACTCCTCTTCAACAGCACTCGCCGGCGTGCTGTCCTTGAGGGTGACCGTCAAAAATGCGTAACCGGGGCGGGTTGTCGTTTCCACCCGATCATACCAGGTGAGTTCCTGAATACGCTTTTCAAGCGGTTCAGCGACGAGGTCTTGCATCTCACGGGCGGTCGCGCCCGGCCAGACGGCCGTGACGGTCATCGTCTTGATCGTGAACGATGGATCTTCCGCGCGTCCCAGCTTGACGAAGGCGTAGACACCCGCTGCAGCCAGCAAGACGATGAAGAACAGGGTGACCGCCCGCTCACGAACGGCGAGCGCGGAAAGATTGAAGTTCATCAGTTCGCCGCCTCTGCTTTTTCGACGCTGGTGCGGATGGTCGCGCCGTCGGTCAGAAGATGCGCGCCGAGCGCGACTACCGCCTCGCCGGCATTTAGGTTCGTCACGATCGCGTTTTCTTCGCCGAGCCGTTCGACCTTTACTTCACGAAAGTGAACGCTCGACGCTTGCGCATCGACCACCCAGACGCCAGTCCGGGTGCCATCGTCCAGGACGGCGCCGACAGGCACCTCGGCATGAAGCTGAGCGTCCTTGTTCGGTATTCTAAGCGTCACCGTTGCACCCAACGGCGCAGTTGCGGCTGCTCCCTGTAATACCCAGCGCGTTTCGTAGGTGCGGGTTTGAGGATCCGCAGCAGCAGACATCTGCCGCAGGACCGCCCCTTCTTCCGCGTCGCGGCCATAAACGGTGGCGCGGGCAAGGGCACCGATCTGAGGCCTGATATTTTCCGGCATCCAGACCAGCGCTTCACGCGCGCCCGCCTTGGCAAGCCTGACGACTGGCTGACCGGCTGATACGACCTGGCCGGGTTCGCCAAGTGTCTCGACGATAGTGCCGTCGGCGTCTGCCACAAGGAGCGTGTATGTCGCCTCGTTTTCTGCAACTTTCGCTTCAGCTTCTGCCGCGGCAAGCTGCGCTGTCGCGGTATCGAGAGCAGTCTTGGACTGTTCGTACCTCTGCGGAGACGCCGCCAGGCCATTCTTGACGAGCTCCGCGTAGCGCCTCTCGTCGGCCTGCGCTTGAATAAAGGTTGCTTTGGCGGCCACAACCGCGTTGCGTTTGGCGGCGACGGCCAGACGAAGATCTGTTTCATCGATCCGCATCAGCGGTTGCCCGGCCCGCACTTCGTTTCCGAGCTCCACCAGCCGTTCAATGATTTTTCCCGGAACGCGGAAGCCGAGATCGCTCTGCACACGTGCGGCTATGGTTCCGGTAAAGCTACGTGCCACGGCGTCCGGCGTTCTCGCTTTAATGACGCTGACAAAGGGGACAGAGGTCCGAGGATCCGCAGCTATCGCGACCTTCTCATTGGGCCAAAAGACAAAAGCTGCGGTCGCAACCCCCACTCCGACGAGGACAGCCGCCGAAGAGAGAATAAACTTCGTTTTCATGTGGTGACCCTTCTTGACGGTCGACGCGTTCTGAATAGATTGCATTCTAACTCTAAATCGCATATAGATGTCAAATGAAATCTAAAAGGAGGTCATCATGAGAGTCACTCGTGCCCAAGCCGAAGCCAACCGGGAGGCGGTGATCAACGCTGCCAGCAGGCTCTTTCGCGAGCACGGCTTTGACGGGATTGGTCTCAAGGATCTGATGAAAGGTGCCGGTCTGACCCAGGGCGGCTTCTACAAGCAGTTCGAGTCCAAAGAGGATTTGGCCGCGCTTGCGTCAAGACGGGCCATGGAGAGCGCGACGCGCAGATGGTCATCCGTCGCAGCCTCGAGCTCCGATCCACTTCGAGCCGTCATCGATCTCTATCTTTCGGCCGGTCATCGCGGCGAAACCGCGGACGGATGCCCACTCGTGGCGCTCGGGGCGGACGCGGCTCGTCAGAGTCCGGAAATCCGGACACCCTTCCAGGATGGCATAAAAGCCCACCTCCAGGTTTTGGAGGAACTGATGCCGGAGCAAGGCGAACCCCATCCGGACGAAAAGGCCATGGTCGTCCTGTCGCTGATGGTCGGCGCCGTCACGCTCTCCCGGATCGTGACCGACGAGAATCTGTCGAACCGCTTGCTCCAAGCGGCCGCAAACGAGGTCAAGCGCCTCGCCCCGCTCAGCGACGATTAGGACGACGCCCGTCCTGATCCCGCAATACCATGCAGTACATCTTGGAGTCGTCATGCGCCGTATCGTCGTCACAGGCATGGGAGCGGTTAGCCCGCTCGGTGCCAATGTAACCACTTCCTGGAGCAGGCTTCTGGCTGGCAAGTCGGGCATTCGCCGTCTGCCGGACGACATCGTCAGCGATCTTCCTGCCAAGGTGGGCGGTGTCGTTCCTTCGATGGATGAGGACGCCGACGCGGGGTTCAACCCCGACAAGGTCCTCCCGCCGAAGGATCAGCGCAAGATTGATCGTTTCATTCTGTTCGCACTCGCGGCGGCCGAAGAGGCGCTGGCGCAAGCGCGCTGGAAGCCCACCTCGGAAGAAGACCGCCTGAGGACCGCAACGATCATCGCGTCGGGGATCGGTGGCTTTCCGGCCATAACCGACGCGGTCAGGACCGTAGACCAAAAGGGGCCGCGGCGCCTGTCGCCGTTCACTATCCCCTCGTTCCTTGTCAATCTGGCAGCGGGTCAGGTGTCGATCCGACATGGGTTCAAAGGTCCGCTCGGGGCGCCGGTGACGGCATGCGCGGCAGGTGTACAAGCCATCGGCGACGCCGCGCGGCTCATCTGTGGAAACGAGGCCGATATCGCGATCTGCGGTGGCACGGAAGCCTGCATGAACACTGTAAGCCTTGGCGGCTTTGCCGCAGCGCGTTCGCTGTCATCGGGGTTTAACGACACACCCGAGCTGGCGTCACGACCATTCGACATGTTGCGTGACGGCTTCGTCATGGGCGAAGGCGCCGGCATGCTGGTGATCGAATCCTTGAGCCATGCGCTTGCGCGCGGCGCCCAGCCGTTAGCCGAGCTAGTCGGTTACGGCACTACGGCCGACGCCCACCACATCACCTCGGGTCCCGAGGACGGGTCAGGCGCCGCAAGAGCGATGCAGATTGCGATCAGACAGGCGGGCATCACCCCGAAAGAGATCCAGCACCTAAATGCGCATGCGACCTCGACCCCTGTTGGTGACCGCGGGGAAATCGAGGCGATCAAGACGGTGTTCGGGAAAGGGTCCGGTCTGGCGGTGAGCGGCACGAAGTCCGCGACCGGCCACCTTCTCGGTGCGGCTGGCGGGCTGGAAGCCATCTTTACGATCATGGCACTTAGAAACCAGATCGCGCCACCAACGTTGAACCTGAACGCGCCCGATCCGGCAAGCGACGGTATAGACATCGTCGCGCACAAGGCCCGTTCGGTCCCAATGAACTACGCGATCACCAATGGGTTCGGTTTTGGAGGTGTGAACGCAAGCGCGCTGTTCAAGTGCTGGTCCGCAATACGGGCGTGAGCATCAACCGAAAAGTCGCCACTGGCTACTCGACGCAACCTTTGATGCCACTCTCGAGGACCGGATGCGGGGTCGATTGGCGCAACCGACCTTAGGTTGCGGTGCAAGTGCCTTCTCCTATCGCCCAAGTCGCCTAGCGACTTTCCCAGAACTTGAGCCTATGCAGGAGATTACGATGCTGAAACGCTTTTTGGCAAAATGGCGACTCTGGGAGCAAGCGCTCGACGGGATAGATGACCTGCACGGGGATCATCTCGTGAACCTGGAGAAGCGCGTGCTCATCCTTGAAAGGGAAATGACATTGTTGAAGGAAACGCGCTCCTCGGAATCTCCGATTGAGCGCCTCTTGTCTCTCGACAAGCTGAACTCTGAAGGTGGAAGGGGCTCTGTGGGCATTCCTGCACTAATACCCGCTAAGGGAAATTGACTTGTTTGGATTGTATTGGTTAGCGCGGATTGGCCTGAATCGTTCGAGGGGGCGGTCAAATTCGTTCCAGAGGTAGTCGACGATGAGCGCGATATAAACCAATGGCGGCAGTGCGACCTGGGACAAAAGCCCGCCGCCCTACCTCCTCTGCGTTCCGGCCGCAAGTGGTGCGGGGTCGATCGCGTCACGGCCGACGCCGAGCCATCGAGACGGGACGTCTCCCCCCTGTTAATCCCTGTCAGCTTGCCGGATTGCGCGCGGTGACGATCCACGCCGCGCCGTCGATCATCACCGACCGCTCACCGGGGCAGCCCGCGAAGACGGCACGAACCGCAGCCGAGGCGCGGGCGCGGATATCGTCGGGCTGATCAGCGAGAGAGCGCGCCAGCGGGCCGACCTCGAGTGTCATCTTCACCGCGTCGTCGAGCGCCGCGTCCCGCGTCTCCCCCTTGCCGAACGGGATGGAGGCATCGAATGGCGTGATAGCGACATCGGTGAAGCCAGCCACCGTTAGAATACGCGCCACCCGCCCCTGGTCGCCAAACGAGAACGGGCCGGGCGCGTCGGGACCGGGCGGCGTCATCGGCGGGAGGATGCCCTTCATCGCGCCCATCGGCAAGCGCACCCAATCGTTCTCGGCCATGCCGCGCCAGCAGACGAAAGCGACCCGCGCGCCCGGCTTGAGCGCACGGCGCATATGAGTGAAGGCCGCCGTAGGATCGTCAAAGAACATCACTCCGAAACGCGAGAACAGGATGTCGAACGCGCCCTGGGGCAATTCGGTGCTGCTGGCGTCGGCCACCTGGAACAGGGCCGGCGTATCCTGCGGCGCTAGCGCGCGCGCTCTGCCGATCAGCGGTTCGGATATGTCCACGCCTAGCACATGGCCCCCTGCGCCGACGCGGGCGGCCAGGTCCAGACTAGACGCCCCCGCGCCGCAGCCGACGTCCAGCACGCGTTCGCCCGTGGTGGGCGCGGCGGCTTCGATCGCGGCCTGGCCGAACACCGCCATCACGGCATCGAGCCGGGCCTGGTAAGTGACCCAGCGCTCCCCGCTTTGGCCTTTCCAGTCGGCTACCTGATAAACATTTTTCTCTGTCATGCCATATCCTTTGTTCTGATCCGTTCTTAACCAGGCTATCCGCCCGCGTGGTCGTTCCCACCGTGTGCGGCGACGAACATGGCGACGGCGGACCGGCAATAGGATTCGATTTCGTTGTCGTCCTCTGCTCTCGCCTGATCGAAGCGTGCGATAATCAGGAGATCGGATCCTTTGATAAGCGCGGCAAACAAGCGGGCGGACCGGAGAGGATCGGGCACGTTCAGAACCGCCTTCGCGTGCAACTGACGCAACAGGGCCTCGATTTGGGCGATGACATAGGCGGGGCCGGCTACGTAATGGAGCTTGCTTAACGACTTTTGATTCGTCTTGTCCGCCATGATCATGGCTTCGACACTGCGGACGTCCGGGCTCAACAGCGTGCGAAGCAGGGATGTGCCCACCGCCATGAGCTGATGTTCGGCCGAACCGTCGACGCCTTCAATAAGAGACTGGGGTGCAAACTGATGGCAGTGGGCCGCGATGGCCGCACTGAACAGCGCCTCCTTGTTCTCGAAGTGCCGATAGATGCTGAGCTTGGATATCCTCGCTCGCTGGGCGACCTTGTCCAATGTCGTCGCTTGAAAACCCAATTCCACAAAGAGTTCGCACGCGGCGTCGACTATCGTTTGGCCAAGCGCCTCGTTGGCGGGCCGGCCGCGCCGGCCCTGGGTGTTTTCGGTCACGACAATTCCAGTCCTTGACAGTATCCTAATTCTTGAATTACGATACCATACAGTTTCTAAAATGTGCAAGCCATTGGGTAGGTTTCAACCATGTCCTCCAAATCCGGGCCGCCCGGCGATATCGAATGCGGCACCGTCCGGTCGATCAACACAGTGATGGGCGACTTTCTCGCCAATGCCGAAGCCCGGCTCGCTGCCCGTTTCGAGCGCGTATCGCTGGACGATATTGCGCACCAGGCCCAACCCACCCCCCCTCCAACCACAACACGGAGCCCATCACCATGGATGACGTCGTCATCATCGGCGGCAGCTTTGCCGGTCTCGCCGCCGCGCTGCAGCTCGGCCGCGCCCGCCGCAAGGTCACCGTTCTCGATACCGGCCTGCCACGCAACCGCTTCGCCAGCCACTCGCATGGCCTGCTCGCTCACGATCACAAGCCACCGCTGGACATCCTAGCCGAGGCGCGGCAGCAGCTAGCGCGTTATCCCACGATCAGGCTGGTCAATGCCCGGGCCGACAGCATCTCCGGCGCCATCGACGATTTCTCCATCCTCACTGGCGATGGCGAAAGCCTTGGGGCCCGCCGCCTGATCCTGAGCTATGGCGTCGCCGACCAGATGCCTGATGTTCCGGGCTTTGCCGAAGGCTGGGGCACGTCCATCGTGCCCTGCCCCTATTGCGACGGCTTTGAAGTCGCCGGCCAGCATTGGGGCCTGGTCTGGTCCGGCCCGCAGTCGCACCAGTCTGTCAGGCTGTTCCACGATTGGACCGACAGGTTGACGCTCTTCGCAGATGGTCACGACATTCCGCCCGATATCCGGGCCGATCTGGCGCATCGCAACATACCTGTCGTCGAGGGCCGGATCACCGGGATCGCCCGTCACGGGGGCCATAGCGCCACCGTCAAGCTCGATACCGGCCCCGATGTCGCGGTCGACATCCTGTTCGCGCATCCGCGCAACAAGCCGTCCGCAAGCCTGCATGAATCACTGGGTCTCGCCACGGTCGATACGCCCCTCGGCATCGCCCTCAAGGTCGACGAGCGCCGCGAAACCAGCATGCCCGGCATCTACGCCGCCGGCGACCTCGCCAACCCCCTCATGCCCTCGGTCACCACCGCATCATGGCAAGGCGCGATGGCGGGTATCTTCGCCCAACAGTCGATGCTGATTTGAGAGCACAGATTGGAGATGAGCATGGCCGTCGAACCGGACAGCGCGGGTGTGCGCTTCCCTCCGCCCTTCGTCTATCTGGGAACGCTGCTGTTGGGGCTGGCGGCGGAGCGGTTCGTCACCCTGCGCTCTTTCGGCATCGACTGGGGGTTGCTGGTCGCGACGGGCGCGCTGCTGTTCGTTGCCGGCGCAGCGATGATGCTTGCGGCGGCGGGGCTGTTCCGGCGGCTGGGCACCCACGTTCCGCCGTCGCAGCCAACGACCCTCATCGCAACGACCGGTCCTTATCGGTGGACCCGCAATCCCATGTATCTCGGCATGGCGCTTATCTATGCCGGCCTTGCGATCGGCTTCGACGGGCCGATCGCCTTCGCCTTGCTCCCGTTGGTGCTGATCGCGATCCAGACGCAGGTGATCGCCCGCGAGGAGCGCTATCTCGAAGCGAAGTTCGGCGACGACTACCGCCGCTACAAGGCCGAGGTTCGCCGCTGGCTCTGACTATTCCGCCGCTGCCGCCTGCGGGGCCTTCTTGCCGCGGCCCACAGGACGACCGTGACGTAGCCGACGTGTGCGCCCGCAGCGCGCTAACGCCCTACACTGCCGGTCAGCGGAGCGAGCCGACGTGCTGTATCGTCAGACCATGGGCAGATTTGGTTACCGCTTGCCGCCACAAATTAGCCGTCGACGCACCGCACGCCGATGTCTGCTTTCGAGAAGCGGTAACCGAGAGCGGACACACCGCCCGAATGCGACGTTAGAATATCCGATTGGCAATAACCGCTACTGGCGCACAGTCGAGGGACGCCGTGGCCAAGAAGATGTCTGCTTTAGGCCGGCGCGACGATGCCCTCTGTGACCAACATGGGGGGCGGTTGAACGCATTGATCGCGGTCCGCATTGCGCCCATCAGTGGAGGAGCTTTTCGCCTTGAAGGGAACCGAAACGTCGGCCCCTCCCCCCTTGCCTCGAATGATCTCAAGGCGGCGCGCCTCAACCTAAACATTCCCGCTTAAGCCAAGGTGTAGGCCGTCTTGACGGTGGTGTAGAATTCGGCGGCGTAGCGACCCTGCTCGCGCGACCCGTGGGACGAGCCCTTGCGGCCGCCGAACGGCACGTGGAAATCGACGCCGGCGGTCGGCAGGTTGACCATGACCATGCCGGCCTCGGCGTTGCGCTTGAAATGCGTCGCATGCTTGAGGCTGGTGGTGGCGATGCCCGACGACAGGCCGAAGGGTGTGTCGTTGGCCACCGCGAGCGCCTCGTCGTAGTCCCTGACGCGGATGACGGACGCCACCGGCCCGAAGATCTCTTCCCGCGAAATGCGCATCTGATTGGTCGCCTCGGTGAACAGCGCCGGCTGCAGGTAGAAACCGGGCGTGTCGCGCTTCAGGATCTCGCCGCCGAAGGCAAGCTTGGCGCCCTCCTGTTTGCCGATGGCGATATAGTCGGTGTCCTGGTTGAGCTGGCTCTGGTCGACCACCGGACCGATATGGGTGCCGGCCTTCAAGGCGTCGTCGATCGTCAGCCCCTTCATCCGTTCGCCCATCGCGGCCACCAAACGATCGTGAATGCCCTCGGTGACGATGATGCGCGACGACGCGGTGCAGCGCTGGCCGGTGGAGAAGAAGGCGGAGTTGACCGCCGCTTCGACCGCAACGGACAGATCGGCATCGTCAAGCACGACGAAGGGGTTCTTGCCGCCCATCTCCAGCTGGTATTTGCGATTGTGCTCGACGGAGGCCAACGCCACCCGTTTGCCGGTGCCGGTCGAGCCGGTGAAGGTGATGGCGTGCACATCGGGGCTGTCGAGCATCGCCTGGCCGACGACCGAGCCCTTGCCCATGACGAGGTTCAACACACCCTTCGGCAGGCCGGCGCGATGGAGAATGTCGACGATCGCCCAGGAACTGCCGGGCACCAGCTCGGCCGGCTTGAAGACGACGGTGTTGCCGTAACAAAGCGCCGGCGCGATCTTCCAGGCGGGAATGGCGATCGGGAAGTTCCAGGGCGTGATGATGCCGACGACGCCGACCGGCTCGCGGGTGATCTCGACGCCGATATTGGGTCGCGCCGACGGCAGCACTTCGCCCGCCAGTCGCAGGCATTCGCCGGCGAAGAAGTCGAAGATCTGGCCGGCACGCACCGTCTCGCCGATGCCTTCGACAAGCGTCTTGCCCTCCTCGCGCGACAACAGCCTTCCGAGCTCGTCCTTGCGGGCGAGGATCTCGTCGGCGGTCTTCCTCAGGATCGCGTGGCGCTCGAGGATGCCGGAGCGCGACCAGGCCGGAAACGCGGCCTTCGCCGCGGCAATCGCAGCCTTGGCATCCTCCACCGAGGCGCGGGCATACTCGCCGATCACGTCGTTGGTGTCGGACGGATTGATATTCGCAACCCCGTCACCGCCGACCCATTCGCCGGCAATCAGGTTCTGGTGCAATGTCATGGTCGGTTCCATTCAGATCAATTGACGTGCCGCGAGATAGCGCATCAGGTGCGATGTGCCAAAAGTCCAGGGACTGCACTCGGTTGACAATCGCACCGTGTTGATCAGCGACCCCAGTTGAGCGTTTGAGATCGTCACGACATCGCCGAGCTTATGGGTGAATCCCTGACCCGGGACGTCACGATCTTCGACGGGCGCAAACAGAGTGCCCATGAACAACATGAAGCCATCGGGATACTGGTGATGGGCGCCGATGGTTTGTGATACCAGATCGAGTGGATCACGACTGATCTCCTTCATCGAACTCCTGCCCTTCAGCACATAGCCATCCTCGCCTTCTATCCTGAGGTCGAGGTCGGCATTGCGCACGTCGTCGATCGAATAGCTCTCGTCGAGCAGCCGAATGAACGGTCCGAGCGCGCAGGATGCGTTGTTGTCCTTGGCCTTGCCAAGCAAGAGTGCTGACCGCCCCTCAACATCACGCAAGTTCACGTCATTACCGAGCGTCGCTCCCTTGACTATGCCTCTACTGTTGACAACCAACACGACCTCGGGCTCGGGGTTATTCCATTTCGAAATCGGGTGCAGACCCACTTCATCCCCGTAGCCGACGGCCGACATGACCTGGCCTTTGGTGAAGACTTCGGCGTCGGGACCGATCCCGACTTCGAGATATTGGGACCATACGCCTTCTTCGATCAGCGCCTGCTTGACCTTTGCCGCCGCAGGTGAGCCGGCCTTGAGGTCGCTTAAGCTATCGCCGACGAGCATTGTCACCCGCTCGCGGATTTCGGAGGCACGTTCTGGATTGCCGGCAGCGCGCTCTTCGATGACTCTTTCGAGCATCGATCGTGCGAAGGTGACGCCGCAGGCTTTGATCGCCTGGAGGTCACATGGCGCGAGGATCCGTGGCGTTTCGGACTGCGCAGGAGTTGCCGAGAGGAGCTCCACCAGATCGCAGATCGCCCTCCCCCGTTGCGCCCTGACGTATCGAACAGGATCATCCATCTCCGCGAGATCCCGCATCGTTGGCGCCTCTTTCGACGTGATGTCGAAGACTACGCCTGCCCTGACAGTCACCAACACCGGTCCCTGTTCCTCAGATGACCACACACGACCAACGAAAGTGCCAGACTTATCGAGTTCCATATCGTTCATCCCAATTCAGCGTCATTGAAGCCGTCAGTTCCTCGTGACGTTCGAGTACCCTTAAACCCGGACGGCCAACGAGATTATGTGCGTCTACCGGGTGGGAAACCGGCTCGAAACAAAAGAAGTCCGCCTTCGATCCTGGCGAATAGACCAGCGCATATCCAAGAGTATCGGAAACAGTGATCTTGACGGAAGCCGCCCCCCCTTCCTGGGAAATGATCGCCTCTCGTGCCCACCCACCGAAGGCGTTGTTAATCCAATGCTCGGGCAGTGCCCGGCCGTCGCCAAAGTTCCGGTCCGGAACCTCGCAGATGTTCTGTCGACCAGCGGGAAGATGATTGCCGTCTTCTAGCCAAAACTCCGTGGCCTGAAATTTCAGCCGAGTGCCCTCATTTCGCGGAAACCACGGATGGAACCCAATGCCGAAGGGTAACGCTTGCTGCGAGAGGTTTTGAACGCGCAGCTCCACCACCAGCCTGTCGTCCCGCAGGGTAAAGAGCTGCCAAGCGCGATAGCGAAATGGGCCGATCTCCCCATCGCATCCGAGTTCCACTGTCTCATCATTGTGAGCAAGCAAGTGCCAGTGCCGCTGGAAGCCGTCGCCGTGAATGGGGAGGGGCTCGTCTGCAAAGTTGGCAGGCACGGTGTAAAACGCGCCATCATGCTCGAAACCGCCCCCGGAAATGCGGTTCGAAAACGGAACGAGGACGTTACATCCCAGTTCGAAGGGACCATCCTCAAATCGGCCATGCCAGGGCCTCAATACAGGAAGCCAGTCTCCGCTCGCAGTTCGCACATCAAGCTGCGCGATCCCACCGCCAAGCGCCGGAACGAGCTGCAGATGCGCGCTGCCGTTCTCGACGGTGACCCGTTCGACAACCATCTACCAACCGCCGTCAATGGCGAAGTTCTGACCCGTGATCATGTCTGAGGCCGGGGAAACGAGGAAATAGACAAGCTCCGCCACGTCCTCGGGCTTGAGACGTGCCTTGATGCATTGCCGGTCCAGAACCCAATCGTTGTACTCCTGAAGTCGATCTGCAAAGACACGGTTTTCGGCCTCGGAGATGACGGCTCCGGGGGAGATGGCATTGACGTTGATGCCATAGGGGCCGAGTTCCCGCGCAAGCGACTTCGTCAGGCCGATCATCGCCCCCTTCGAAGCGACATAGGGCACATAACCATCCCACTGTCCGTTGAGTGTGATGGACGCGAAGTTGAGGATCTTTCCGCTTCGTTTTTGTTTCATCCATTCGGCACAGGCTCGCACCGCTGCAAAAGCAGCCGAGGAATTGACGCGGATTTGATCCTCGTACTCCTCGAGGCTGAAGTCCTGGAACGGCTTGTTGATGATGAGCGCAGCGTTGTTGATCAGGATGTCGATGCCACCTGACGCCTCGGCCTCCTGTCGAATGAGTTGCTCTGACCGTGCCAGGTCGTTGAGATCACAACCGAGAAAACGCGCATTCTCGCCAAGGTCCTGCGTTGTCGCCTCTGCCTCGTGACCGGGGCGATCGAGCACGATGACGGCCGCGCCTTCGGCGCTGAGCTTACTGGTCTGTGCGCGACCGAGCGTGCCGAGACCGCCTGTGACCAGCGCCACCTTTCCCTCAAGTGGTTTCATCTGCATTCCTCCTCAGAGCACGGATTGAACTTCGTCGATCGACGTCTCGCTGACGCGCTTGTCGAGCACGATCTGCCCACGCGCCATAGCGACAACCCGGTCGCAGGACTCGAACACGTGGTGCATATTGTGGCTGATGAAGATGCCGGTGACGTTCTGTTCCTTCAACGAGCGAACGAAACCTATGACTTTATTGGTTTCCTTCACCGACAGGTGATTTGTCGGCTCGTCGAGGATCATGACTTTCGACTTGAAGTGCATGGCTCGCGCGATAGCGACGCCCTGTCGTTGGCCACCCGAGAGTTCGCCAACCAAAGCGTCGGGCGAGCGCAGGTGCAGATCGACATCCGCGATGGCCTGTACGCTCTCCTTGCGCATCTTGCGCATGTCGAGCACGCCAATGCCGAAGAGGGAGTACTTGATCGGCTCGCGGCCAATAAACAGATTCCGAGCGATCGACATGGTCGGCACCATGGAGTTGTATTGATAGATGGTCTCGATACCGAGCCGCATCGAGTCACGCGGACTTGATATCGTCGCCTCCTTGCCTTCGACAAAAATGCGACCTTCGTCCTGCTTCTGGACACCGGAAAGGATGCTGATCAGCGTCGACTTGCCCGCACCGTTGTCGCCGATCAGGCCGACGGCTTCATTGCGCGCGAAATCGACCGAGACACCCCTAAGGGCATGAACGCCGGAATACCATTTGTGCAGGTTTTTGACGGAAACAATTGGACCGTTCATCGCTCAGATCTCCATCTTAATCGCTTTGGCCCGCTTGCGCAGCCATGAATTGGCGACGACCGCAAAGATGGTCAGTGCTCCGATCGCGAACTTGAACCAGTTGGCATCGACTTGGCTGAGGATCAGACCGTTATCGATGACACGGATGAGCACGACGCCAATGATGCCTCCGAGGACGGCCCCCACTCCGCCATTCAAGGCGGTTCCGCCAATGACGGCTGCGGCGACGGCCTGAAGCTCCATACCCTCGCCAATCGAAGGCAGTGGCGAGCCAAGGCGCAGCACCTGAATAAGCCCGGCAAAGCCGCTAAGCACCGAGCACAGAATGAAGCAGGCAATCTTGACGCGCGCCGTCGGGATTCCGAGCGCATCTGCGGCCGGCAGGAACCCGCCAGTTGCTCGTATCCAGTTTCCCAGGTTCGTTCGGTTCAGAAGCAGAGACACAAGGACAGCAATGACGACGAACCAGATGAACGACATGCGAAGAAGTTGCCCTGGCCCCACGAAACTGGTGAAGAGCCATGTGGGAAGATCAGCCGGCAGGAGTGGCGGGAAGCCGCCGGAGATCACCACGGTGAGAGACCTCGCCACAAACATCATGCCAAGCGTGGTGATGAAACTCGGAATGGCGAACCGGATCGTCAGAAAGCCGTTCAGGAAACCTATAGCCACGCAGACAAGTACGCCAGCGACAAAGGCCAACGGGAACGCGATCCCCGTGGCCATCAAGACCGCCATCGTCATCGGCATGAGGGCGAACACCGCTCCCACCGAAAGATCGAATTCACCGCAGATCATCAAAACAGTGACGCCCATCGCTACGAGCGCCATCTCCGGCAGGATCCCAACGAAGCCTCGCAGATTATCAAAGCTCAAAAAGATGCCTCCTGACCGGATCTGAAAGAGAACGATCAGGAGAAAGAGCAGAAGAAGCGCCGCCAGTTCTGGCTTCTCCATGTAAATTTTCAGCATTCTTTTCATTTGCATGCACTCCCGTGCGGCAGGGCTGCTCGTTCGCAGGCCTCCAGCCAAATTCATAGCTTTGCGCGCCACTGTTGCCGCGCAAAGCCGATGCTTGATCAATTGGTCACTCTCTAATCGCTGGAACGTTGGAGAGAGGCGCTTACCTCAGGCCCTTTGCAGACAGGTCCATGATGTTGTCGGCGTCTTCCGGGCGCACGATCCCCTGCCCCGTATCGATGTCCGCCGGAGCGAGGCCAAAGTTCTTGGCGAGATAGACCTGCATCACGGGCATGAATCCCTGCATGTATGGCTGCTGATCGACCTGCACCTGAACATAGCCGGTCTGCATTTGCTGAACGACCTCGGGAACAAGATCGAAACCGCCCAGGAGCACCTTGCCTGGTGCGATCCCACGGTCCTTGAGCACGCGCGCTACGGCAGCATGCCAGAAGCCGGTGTCGAAGTAGGCTGTCGTGTCGGGATGCGCGTTGAGATAGGCGCCAACACGATCCGACGTGACCGCAAGGTCCGTTCCACTGTCGATCCTTTCCCAAGAGATGTCACGGCCAGGATTTGCAGCTTTAAACTCCTCGAGGAAGTCCATCACGCCCTGCCCGCGTGCTTCAGACCAATTCTGCCCCGGCGCCGAGATGCCGACGAGTACCTTGACCGGTCCTTCTTTCGGAAAATTCTCTGACATCGCCTTCCCGAGCGAGTACCCGGCTTTTCGGAAGCCCTGTCCGACGAAAGCGGCGCGCGCGTTTCCTTTCGCTCCCTCGCTGTCATCAACGTTGACGCCGATCACCTCCACGCCATTCTTGGTGGCCCGCGCGATGACGTCGTCAAACGCCTTGTCATCAACGATGGAGGTCAGAAGTGCGTCGGGCTTGCTCGCCAACGCAGCTTCCATGTTGGAGAGTTGTTGTTCCACAGAGCCTTCAGTCTGTGTAAACACCATCTGGCAGCTTGCCGCGATCTTCTCACAGGCGTCGTCAAACCCCTTCTTCACCGCTTGCCAGAACGTATTCGAAGCCGACGAGTGATGTGTAAAGACGATCTTCAACGGCTCGGCCGACGCGCCAAGCGCGCTCGAGCCGAGAAGCGCCAACCCTAATCCACTTCCTATCAAAACCTTTCGCATGCTTACTCCTCCTTAAGCTGCAGATTAACTGCCGAATTCTTCAGTCCGCGCTTGAGACGCGGCGTGACACCGTGAATGCCTTTTCGAGGTCTGGGTTGAGCTCCATCCCGAGACCTGCACCGGGTGGGACCGTGATCATTCCGTTTCGAACTTCTGGAAGCGCCGTCACCAGGTCGCGGTACCAGGTTTTGTAGAAGGCTCGAACGCTCTCCTGAACCAACGCATTGGGGGCGTTGAGCGACAGGTGCGTCGACGCGCAAAGTACGACCGGACCAGTGCAATCGTGCGGCGCAACCGGGAGATGCCATGCCTCCGCCATCGCGGCGATCTTCCGCGCCTCCGACAGTCCCCCACACCAGCTTATGTCCAGCATGACCACGCCTGCAGCGTCTGTTTCCAAGAGGTCGCGGAAGGCCCATCTCGAACCCAAAGTTTCCGACGCCGAAATCGGCGCAGGCGAGACCGCCGCATAACGCTTGAGGCTCGAGAGGCTGTCCATCTTGATGGGGTCTTCATGCCAAAATGTCTGGTACGGTTCGAGGGCGCGGGCAATCTGCATTGCCGGCAAGAGTTGCCACATCGAATGGAACTCAACCATTATGTCCATTCGATCGCCGACCGCGGCGCGGATCTTCTCAAGCGGTACCAACGCCGATTTAAGATCAGGAACCGAAATATATTGGCCGCGCGTCTTTTCCGCCGCGACGTCGAACGGCCAAATCTTCATCGCCGTAATGCCCTCCTCCAGGAGAGATAAGGCAAGTTCGTCGGCGCGATGGAGGAAACCATTCAGGTCGTCGTAGTTGCGGCTGGACGCAGAGGATAGGTCGTAGTTCGCCGTTGTCTGGCCGGTCGCCTTCTTGATGTATTCCGTCCCAGCGCAGGTATTGTAGGTCCGGATTTCATTGCGACTGAAGCCACCGAGCAGTTGCGCGATCGGCTGACCAGTCGCCTTTCCGAATATATCCCAGAGTGCAATGTCAAAGGCCGAATTGCCGCGTACCTCCGCACCGGACGAGCGAAACCCGAGGTAACCCACCAGGTCAGTCGCGAGAAGATCGATCTGGAGCGGGTTTCGGCCGATAACGCGCGGCGCGACATATTCGTGGATGTAGGCCTCGACAGTCTCGGCGCCGAAGAAGGTTTCTCCAAGTCCGGTCAGTCCCTCGTCCGTGTGTACGAGCAGCCAAAGCAGGTTCGGTCGCTCCGCGATGCGGAGCGTTTCAAGTCTCGATATTTGCATAGGGCTATCCTTTAAGCGATACCGGCGGCGATCAATGCTTTGGCACTTTCATCAAAATGGCGAGCCATAAGCTGGCTGGCGGCCTGCGGATCGCCGGCACCGATCGCCTCAGCTAACTCAATATGGATGCGATTCATGGCATGCCGCTCCGCGTCGGAGGCGCGACTGCGCCATCCGATCGGCCAGGTCTGTCGAGAGACACCTTGAAAGGCTCCGACAATGATGGAGAAGATCGGGTTCTTGGAGGCGCGCGCGATCTCCAGGTGAAAGGCAAGGTCGCTTTCCATGACCTTGTCCGCATCGGCGAAATTCTTCTCCATCGCCTGCGCGTGGTCGAGGATGATGCGCGCTTCTGCCTCCGTTCGCCTCAGCGCCGCTAGCGTCGCCGTTCGCATTTCGATCGTGCGGCGCACGTCATAGACCTGATTGATGTTGATCTGGGCGGTGTGCACGCCATGCTCGATCATCAGGGACATTGCGCCATGATCGAGTTGAGCCACGGTCGCGCGCTTTCCGACATTCAGATCAATCAGCCGCATGGTGGCGAGTGATCGGAAAGCTTCGCGAACCACTGACCGAGAGACACTCAGCTCCTTCGACAAAGTTGCTTCGCTGGGGAGGCGATCGCCGGGTCCAAGCTCGTTTGTCCGGATGTGCTGGGTAATGGCGCCGATGGCTGTGCCGACGAGATTGCCGGCTGCAAATTGCTCTTCGTCGAGGGGCGCCACTATCATTTTTCGTCTCCCGGTTTTATAAAACCTGTCCGACAGGTTGAATTGAACTGAGTCATAGTTTATGGGTAAGCTATGTGTCAAGAACCAATTTCCAGCCAACAAGGAGGGCGCATGAACATCGACTTTGACGTGGTTCTCGCGGCGGAAAACATCGTCGGCGAGAGTGCAGTATGGGATGATCGACATCACAAGCTGTGTTGGGTCGACATCGTGGGGAAAGCGATCCATCGGCTCTGCTCGGCGTCTAACAAGCATGAAACATGGCACTTCCCCGATCTGATCACGTCGATTGGACTTCGAGCCGACGGCGGCGCGATCGTCGGGTCGAGAAAGTCGATTGCGCTGTGGGACTTCGGCGGACCACTTCGGTTGGCGGCAGAGGTCGAGCCGGAACTGCCGGGCAACCGGCTGAATGAGGGCGTCGTCGCACCTGACGGGAGCTTCTGGGTAGGCACGATGCAAGACAACATCACCGCCGACGGCACGCCGCTTGCGATGTCGGCCAAAACAGGAAGGCTCTATCGATATGCGCACGGAGAATTGCGTCCCGTATGTGATGACCGCTTTGGCATCACAAACACGCTCATTTGGACCGGCGACGGCCGCCTCATCACGGCGGACACTGAAGAAAACGCTCTATATAGCTACAAGCTCGATAGAGAGTCTGGGTTGCTACGCAATCGGCGAAACCTTCTTTCGGGGTTTGAACGAGGCCGGCCAGATGGATCCTGCATGGACGCCGAAGGTTTCATATGGAATTGTCGCGTTGCGGGCGGCGGTTGCGTCGTTCGATTTGCCCCGGATGGCAGGATAGATCGCATCGTCGAGCTGCCCTGTTCCTGGCCGACAAGTTGCACATTCGGCGGGCCTGGATTTGAGACTCTTTTCGTAACTTCAGCACGCTTCACGATGCGCGATGAACATCTGGCAGCCAACCCACAGGAAGGCGCGGTGTTCGCCGTAAACCCCGGTGTACGGGGACTACCGGCTAACCGCTTCGTAGCGTGACGCACCAAGCTGAAAGCCGTTCAGAAGGACAGCCTCGGTTCATTCCACTCGATACATGGCCTTTATCAACATGGGGTAACCGCTCCCGCGATTACCCCATGTTGATAAAGGCCCGATACAGTATGCGACCCTGAACGCACAAAGCCAGAACAAACTAGAAACCCGCTGCAGCGAGGGCGCTTCTAAATCTGTGAAATAGCCGCCCCTACCTATCTTCCTTGAATGGATCGACGCCGAGCTCCTTGAACAACGCTTCCGTCTTCGCCCGATCAGCGCGGCTCATGTAGCCGATCCCGGTCTTGATCGCGTAGCGCCAGGCCTCTCCCCTCTCCCATGCCTCATGCAGTGCGTCCGACAGCTCATTGAGCCGATTGGCGACATCGAGTGCTTCGAACAGGAGAACGGCCTGCCTCAAGTCCTTGTCTCGTTTCGCGGAACCAAGCGTGTCAACGACGCGGCGGCTGGCGACGATCAGCTTGTGGATCGCGTAGCGCTCCGGAGCTGGTACGATCACGCTGATGCCTGACTTGTGCAGCATGACGGCTCTGATCGGCTCATAGATCAGGAAGTCCAGGAATCTCAGCGGTTCGGCCGAGGCTCCACCAAGGGCGGGCATGTCGGCCGGTTTGTCCATGTGGTCATCCGATTCCAGGGCAGGGGTACATGATCGCCACCATTATGCCCTTCGCCGCTGGTTGGCTGCGAAGCCATTCAGACGACTTGTCGCAGGCATGGATCATGATGGCTGTCGGTATCGTGCTGCTTCTGTTGCTGGCGCTGCGTTTCTCTCCCGACAACCGCATCAGTTGATTGCATTCTGCGGCACGCGAGGTCGCAGAAGCCTTACTTCACAGATTGCAAACGTCCGCATTTCAGCTGCCTGAGAACCGGAATTTTGCGAATCCCAATATAGCTTGAATTCACGACGATGGATTGCCGGGGCGCAGATGAGGCACCATAAACAAAAACTGAACTACGTCCTGTTCCTCGTTGCCGGCTCAGGACTCGTGACCATCGCGCGGGCAATGTCACTCTCATTTCTTGCCATCAAGCTGCAACAGTCGTTCGGGCTCGGTCCGGCCATGATTGGTGCGCTCCTGGGCATTGGTCCCCTAATGGGTGCTGTCGCAGCTCCCTTCGCGGGATCCCTGTCGGATGCGATGGGGCGCAAGACCGTGCTGAGGCTCACCCTGCTTTCTATGGCACTTGCGCTGATCGGAATGGGGCTCGCCGAAACCGTCTGGCATTTTGCATTGCTCATATCGTTGCCGCCGTCGCTCTCGCGATCTATGAGCCGATTTCGCGTGCCCTGATGAGTGACATCTGCCCCGAGCCGCTACGGCTCAAGTATTTTTCCTGGCGCTACACGGCCACGAATGTCGGCTGGGCCGTCGGACCCTTGATTGGCATCGCCGCTGGCGCTGCGTCCACCGCTCTCTTCATCATTGCTGGCGTCGTCTACGCGATCTTCGCGCTCGCCCTTCACGTGCTGCACGTGCCGATCCATCAAAGCGACAATACCCTTGTTCCCGTTCCGGCGCCGCTACTCAAGAGCCTCAAGACGGCGATACGGGATCCACGGTTGGCTTTCTTTGTCGGCGGCGGCACATTGCTGATTGCGGTATATGGTCGATGGTCAGCAACACTTGCTCCGTACCTGACGGGGAACATCACCGCAGGCATGGAAATCTTTTGCAGATCGGACAGGGGTCCGAAGTCCGCATCAACGGAACCGTGCATCTGCGAACGCGGTTGGAACCGGGCTCGACCGTGCCGATCGGGTGGGTCGCTGTCGGTGACCCAGTGCAAATTCTCTCGCCGGAGCAGCACGAAGCTATCTGGGCGCTCCAAAAGACTCTCGATTTCCCGGATTTCGTCTATGGCGTTGATAGAAGCTCACCCGATGTGATGAAAACAATTACGTCACGGTTGTCCGATGTTCTTGGTGTCCATCGAGCCGAAACCCCTTGGTAGACGCGCGCGAAAACCTCGGATCGGTTTAGGCACGTCCGTTCAGAATTGTGGCAGGATCGTCCCTGCCCCATCTGGACGATTGTGTCGGGCTCTCCACGAGTGTATGCCGAACGCTGCCTGGGGCCCTTTCGTGACATTCGTTAACCAGCGGCGCGCTGCATCCGAGGCTAGGTGACGACCATCTCATGGCTAACGGCGATGGCTGCTTTTCACAAGGTAGCGACTGCTGTTCAGCCAACTGCGGCCGTAGACGTTGGGCCGTGGGCGATCGCACCCCTGAAGGCACTGATCCGTTCCAAGATCAGGTTGCGATAGGCTGCCGCAGAGATTCCTCGGTCTTCGATGCGAGTAAGACCGCGCGAGACCGGAATTAAAAGATCGCCCTGCTGTGTTCCACGAAGCGCATGTATGCTGCTGGCATCACCGCCTTGTGCGCCAAGGCCCGGAGCCAGAATGATGGAGCGCGGGAGAAGCATTCGCAGCCGCCTTCCTTCATGCGGAACCGTCGCTCCGATAACGGCACCAATCGGGTTCAAACCTTCAGGGTCTGGGGCAAGACCTTCGATGAGATCGGCAACGTGATCGGAGATCAGTCGGTTCCCCGTCCTCTTGTCCTGCAGCCAGCCGGCGCCGGGATTGGATGTGCGGCAGAGCACAAAAAGGCCTTTGCCGTAGCGCTTTGCGGTTGCGACAAAGGGCTCGAGGGTGTCTGGGCCCATCAGGGGGTTTACCGTCAAGCAATCCGCTTCGAAGTCACCGCTTCCGCCTTCGGACGCCGGTGTCAGATAGGCGTGGGCATAGGCGGTCGCGGTTGCTCCGATGTCGCCCCTTTTGGCATCCAGGATCACTCCCATTCCGGCGGCCCTGGCCCGCTTCATGCCTAATGAGAGCGCCGTGAGGCCGGAAAGGCCGCACGCTTCGAAATAGGCGCTCTGAAACTTTACGAATCCGACCTGTCCTTCGATGGCATCTAAGACGAAATCGACGAAGCGGCTAATCCAGGGAATGCCGTCATCCTGCTCAAAGAATGCAGGCATATCCACCAGCGAAGGATCAATGCCAGCAACGAGCTCGCCGTATTTAGCCGTATTCTGCTGAACTAATTCTACCCATGGAATTGACGACATTGCTTGATTCCTGTTGTCGCGAAGATCGTTGCAGCGGCTCACCCTGACGCGCAAGCATATATGCCTTTCAGGCGGCGCATCAACTTTAACGTGCGTCAGAGAATGGGTGAAATCTCACCTGAGAGCAGGCGAAGCGGAAAAGCCAGTCGACCGAAGATCCGCATGTGATCGGTTCATCGTCAATTTCTGTAATTCAGCGGGAGCATTCCCGCCCGCAACCACAGTCCCATCTTGATCTCGGGCTCTGACGCGCCATCGCCCCGAAATAGAAAAACCTGCCGCGGGAGGAGGTGCGGCAGGCTTTCCTAAACAAACGAACAGCGACTTGGGAGGAGGAGTGCCGCTGCTCCAACAAACGTCCCTTTGGGAGGAGGAATGGGCCGTCTGGATATCGAAGCGGTGCGGGAGGAGGTGCATCGCTTCGATGAACTCATCATACGCGGACCATCGCCGTCCGCCAGCATCTATGTTGCAGTGCAGCTATGCATCAGCCGCAAGAATCCGCAGAGCACGTGGGCATTCCTGCGAATGCTAGGGGCTGGCAACATCCCCCGTCCTCCCGACGCCCAAGCATCGCGGGTGCGTTCGGGCGGACCGAAAGGGCCAGCAGGTGCTTAGGCGGCGGCCCGCGTGAGTTTCACGCCCGGAAAATCGACCGGCACATCGAGCGCGACATTGAGGTCGTTGGTGAAGAGGTTGAGGGCGATGTGGGCGATAATCTCGACGATCTCTTCGTCGTCAAAGCCGGCCGCCCTTAGCGCATCGACGTCCGCCGCCTCGATTGCGGCCCGCCGGTCGACTACCTTGATGGCGAACTGCAGGGCTGCCGCCGTGCGCGGATCGGCTGATCGGCCCGCCTGCGCCTCGGCCATCTCCTCTCCGGTTGCCCCGGCTTTGCGGCCAAGCCCGGTATGGGCGGCGAGGCAATAGCTGCAATTGTTGCGGTCGGCGATCGCCACCGCGATCTGCTCGCCGAGCCTGGCGCCGAGGCGGCCGCCGCCAAGCGCGCGGAACGATCCCCACATGCTCGTCAGCGCCGCCGGCGTGAGCTCGGGGCTTGCCACGGCGCTTTTCTGCATGGCTGCTCCGCAGGCTTGCCGCGCGGCACTAAGGCCGAATGGATCGTGAACTTTCGTCGCGCACGCGCATGATCGTCTGCCGGCTTGTCGCGAACTTTCTCGCGACGGCCGAGACGCTCATTCCGCTTGTCAGGTCGTCGCGGACGTCCTGCTTCTGTTTTTCGCTGAGGGTCGAAGGACGGCCGAGGGCCTTTCCTTCTGACTTCGCACGCTTGAGGCCGGATTGTGTCCGCTCTATCTGGAACGTATATCCACGAATGCTTACCTGGCGGCAATCCGCGCGCCATGCGAGCTCGGCCACGTACCAGTCGAAGTACTTCTGCGAAAACCGATGGTAGATGCCGTCAATGCCGTTTTGGCCGCCGCCGGATACAACTTCTCCCTCCTGCTGCGATGGTTCAGGCAACTTTTGTGTCTGTTCGCCGCACTCTTCCTCACGTTCCAGAGCCGACCAATGCCGCAGCAAACTGCCTGAAGCGAGTTCTTCACGATCGACTCATCAAGGTAGAACAAAAATAAGATTAAATAACAAACGCCGCGTTATTTATTTCTCACGAAAGAATCAATACAAATAATGCAATATATAGCACAGCCAAAATAAGCGGAGATCAACATAATATCATACGTCCATTGCTTTCTTTGTAATCGTCGTGTGGACCTTCTGTTTTATACGTTGTTCCAGAATATTAATTATCCATATTGAAATCCAAATTATTTCGAAAATAGAATAATGTATCGCGATATGCCTTGCATGAAACAATTATTGCCGTCGTTGAGACAAATAGAAACGGTAAGATCTTCATTGAAATAGTCACGTCGAAACCTCATCTTCCAAATGAATACTTAATGCCAGCGTTGCAAGACGAAATGATCACGGAACATGGTCGTTGAGTGGTGCCGCCTGATGATGTCATACACGACCGTGTCGCGCTCTGCGCCTGCTGCGCATTCCAGCCCTCACGAAGCTCAACGACGCACCCAAAGCCATACCCTCGAATTTCGACAAAAATCCCGACTGAGCGTCCACAGTCCGCTCAGCAATCTATTCAGATCTTAGTTTGGTTCGCCCGATGTGCAGTCATCCCGCACGGTCTCGGCAAGGGCAGACGCTTAGGGCTAATCAGATCTCAGGAACCTAGAAGCGTGGCCCGCCCGACGTCATAGGACCCAAGTAAATCTCTGAATCGCGAACATCCCCGGTGATTAGACGGGGATGGCGATGGTTGGAAGCTGAAATTGGTTGCGGGTCACGACAGCGACCTTAAGCCAGACCTCGCCGTCAGCCTTCGCGGCCCGATGCAAACGCCGCGTGATGCTTGGCAAGCAGCGCGGCCACCTCGTCGATGAAGGCAGGATCGACGTCGGCGGCAAACTCGATGCGGGCGTTCTTGCCGTCGCGCTTGAGCTTGGCAAAGGCACGTCCGCCGGCGTCGACCAGCGTTTCCGGCTTCACCGTTTCCGGCTTCGGCTTGCGCGACAGGCGGGTGAAGAGAATCTGGAACCGGTGGTCACTCTCTGCTTCGAGGAAGCGGCGTGAGCGGCATTCCTCCTGCGCGGTCTGGACCGCAGCCTCGTCTTCAAGCAGGGCGCCAAACGCCATCCAGCGCTCACGGCCGACCTTCGGCGCCGGGCCGATGGCGCGGGCGATAACCGGCGGCACGCCTTCAGCAACCTGGATCAAACGCGACAGCTCGCTCTTCTGCACGGCAAGCGCCTCGCCGATCACCTTGCGGTCGAAGCCGCGGTCGGCAAGCGCGGAGGCAAACATCGCCCGCTCGATAAAGGAGAGGTTGCGCCTTTCAGCGTTTTCCTTGCCCTGGGCGAGCACCAGCTCATCGTCGGTCAGCGGCCGGACGATCGCCTTGACCTTGATGCCGAGGCTACGCACGGCGTTGAGGCGCCGGTGGCCATAGGCCGTCTGGTAGCGGCCGTGCTTCTCCGGATGCGGACGCACCAGGATCGGCGACTGCTGGCCGCTGTCGCGGATGCTGTCGGCAAGCGCCAGGAAATCCGGGTCGTCGGTTTCGCCATCCGTCAGGCGGTCGCCGACGAAGGAGGCATCGACCAGGTCCGGATCGAGCTCGACGACACGCTCGCCCTGCGTCAGGGCTTCGCGCAGCGCGCGCGCCTCTTCCGCCTCACGGGTGATGCTGCCGAGAGAAAGGCCCATGGCCTTGATCGCGCCGGAAGCGGCGCGGGGAACTTCGGCAAGCGGTGCCTTGGCGGTCACGGGCTGGGCGGGCTGGGCGCTCGCCGCAGTGGCAGGCTGCGTTTCATCAGCCGGCGCGGCCGGACCTGCCGGCTGGACATTGCCGGAGAAGAGGGCGCGCAGCTCGTTCTTGCGATTGCCAGCCATTCGATCAGCGCCCCCATGCCGCATGAATGAGTGCTTCGATCTCGCCGTTGACCGAGTTCAGCGATTCGACCGCACGGTCGTAGGTGGCGCGCGTAAAATTCTCGCGCCCGACCTCGTAAAGCGTCTGCTTCGTCAGGCCGGCGTCCGAGACCGCCGTCGATTTCACCATGGCCGAGGTCAGCACCCGCTCGCCAAACAGCGAGCGCATGAAGCCGACGATCTGTGCCTGCGGCCCGTCGTTCGGCTCGAAGCGGGTGACGAGATAGCGCAGGAAGTCGAAATTCAGCTCGCCACCGGCCTCGCGCACGACGCTTAAGAGATCCGACGTCATGTAGAGGAACTGGTTCATCGAGGCGACGTCGAGCATCTGCGGATGCACCGTGACGATGACGGAGGTCGAAGCGCAAAGGGCCGAGAGTGTCAGATAACCGAGCTGCGGCGGGCAATCGATGATGACGACATCATAGTCATCGGCGACGCTGGCGAGCGCTGTCTGCACGCGGGCAAAGAACAGCGGGCCGGCATCGCTGCCATTGTGGCGGGCGCTCAGCGCCTGCGGCGTCGTATGCTCGAACTCCTGAAGCTCGAGATTGCCGGGCACAAGATCGAGACCGTCGAAATAGGTCTTGCGGATGATGTCCTTCAGCGGCCGCGCTTCGGCGTCGTAGCGGATCGCGCCATAGAGCGTGTCGTTGCCCGTGAGGTCGAGCTCCGGCTGATAGCCGAAGAGGGCGGAAAGCGAGGCCTGCGGGTCGAGGTCGACGGCCAGTACGCGATGGCCTGTCATGGCGAGATATTGCGCGATATGCACCGACGAGGTCGTCTTGCCGGAGCCGCCCTTGAAGTTGGTGACAGAGATCACCTGCAGGTGCTCGCCTGCTCCCCGGTCACGCCACTTGAGGTAGCTACGCGCCTTGACGGCATTGCCCTTGGCCAGCGCCTGTTCGGCGAGATGACGGCGAAGCGCGTTGATGTCGGAGAGCGAATAGGACCGGCGACCGCCGAGCCCCGTATCCGGCTGTGGGCCCTCGCCGGCAAGCGAAAGCTGGCGCAGATAGCCGTCGGAGACACCGATCAGCTTGGCCGCCTCGCCCGAGGTGAAACTGCGAAGCGTCTTCATCGCCGTCGGCGGGAAGAGCCGCTCGCGCATGGCCTTCAACTGGTCGGAAAGCGCGCGCGCATCGGCCGCGATCGCTTCGTCGGCCGGACGGCGAGCCTGGGAGTGATCCGCGTCCTGCCTTGCCTGGGTTGCCGTCATCGTCATTTCGCCCTACTCCTTGCATGCATCGCGGCACAACGCTGCGGCGATGCACTAACAGAGATTTAATCCAAATACGGCCAATCAGCACTTATTCGAAAAACTCCGTAACAGAGATGCCGAAGCTTCTGATTCGCGTCAAGACTTCGACCGCGATCGGCGGCAATGGCGAGCGACACGCTGGGGGTGCCAATCTCGCAAAAGAAAACACCCGCGACGGCGGCGCGGGCGTTCGATAAAACCGTCAAATCAGCAATCAGAGCTTGGGGCCGATGTGATCCGGGATCGGGCACTGATAGGGTTTATCCTCTGTTTTTTCGCGCCACTCCGCCTTTGCGCGCGCCAGCAGATCGGCATCGAGGATCAGATCGAGACCCGTTGCCGCCAATGATTTCGCCGCATGGGCGAAAGCCTTGTGCGCGGCCGGGCTCTTGCCCTGCGCCACCACCTGCCAGGTGTGCGGCGCCGTGCCGATTGCCCAGGCGGGTGCCCAGCATTGCGCGGTCGGGGTGATCCAGCTCACATCGCCGACATCGGTCGAGCCGGCGCGGAAATGCGACTGCCCCTCGAAATCGCGAAGGCCGAGATGCAAGCCGGTCGAACCGTCGAGACGGCTGCTGGCGAAGACGTCGCCCTTGATCTGGTAGAGCCGGATGCTGCTCGATATCGCCTCCGGCGTCAGCGTCTTCTGGATGTCCTTGGCAAAGGCGATGTCGGCCTCGTCGAAAGGCATCGGGCCGAGCGCCACCATGTTCTGATGGATTGCCGTCTCCAGTGCGATGTTGGGCAGAAGGTTCGTCGCCGCCCGATCGAAGACGATCTCGACCTCGGTCTCGGTCATCATCGCCGCGCCCTTGGCGATCTTGTCGATCCGCGCAGCCAGCGCCAGTGCTTCCGGCATCTGCGGCGCCCGCACCAGATAGAGCGCCTCGGCACGCGCCTGGACGACGTTTGCCGCCTTGCCGCCCGCATCGGTGATCGCATAGTGCACACGGCAATCCTGCGGCATGTGCTCGCGCAGGAAGTTGACGCCGACATTCATCAGTTCCAGCGCATCGAGCGCACTGCGGCCGAGATGGGCGCCGTTGGACGCATGCGCCGCCACACCCTTGAAGCGGTAGTAGATTTCGAGCACGGCGAGATTGTTGGTCGAGCGAACGCCGTTGAAGGGTGCGGGATGCCAGGTCAGCGCCGTATCGACATCGGCGAAGACGCCGGCGCGCGCCATGAAGGTCTTGCCGGAACCGCCCTCCTCGCCGGGGCAACCATAATAGCGCACCGTGCCCGGCAGCCCGTTGTCCTTCAGGTAGCGGGCAAGCGCGACGGCAGCGAGCAACGAGCCGGTACCGAGCAGATTGTGGCCGCAACCGTGGCCGGTAGCGCCTTCGACCTCTGCCCGTGCTTCGGCGACGCCGGCCACCTGGCTCAAGCCCGCCAGCGCATCGAACTCACCAAGGAAGGCGATCACCGGACCGCCCGCGCCCGCCTCACCGACAAAGGCCGTATCGATCTCGGCCAGCCCGCGCGACACGCGAAATCCGTACTTCTCCAGCATCGCGATCTGGGTCGCAGCCGACCTTTCCTCGTGAAAGCTCAGTTCCGCATGTTCCCAGATCGCGTCGCTCATCGCGGCGAATTCGGGCTTCAGCGCCTCGACGGTTTCGACAAGGGCGGTCAGTGCGGACGATTTTGGCATGAATCTTCCTTTTGCAACGGCGCGGTGCGCGGTCGCATCAGTATTGCTATCGGTGGATTGAAGATGGCGGCAGAGCGGCCGCCATCTCTTTGGTCAGATCAGGCCAGCGCCGGATCAGTCATCAAGCGTCACTTCCCATAGACGGGTATTGGACTGCCAGACGGGCTGGCCGTGCAGTTTCTTGGTGGCGCCCCAGATGTCGACCATGTCGTACATGAAGATGCCGGGGACCTCGTCGAGCATCAACTGGTGGAACTCGTCGAAGATCGCCTGACGCTTGGCCTGGTCGGCCTCGATGTAAGCCGCCTTCATCAGTTCGACCGCTTTCGGATTGTCCCACATCAGCGAGGCGTTCTTGTCCTTGTTGCCGACATAGAAGCCGTACATCAGCGCGGGATCGAGGCGCGGCGAGACCGACTGCGAGATCACCTGGTAATTGCCGGAGCGGCGGCGATCGACCTGGGTGGCGTAGTCAAGCACCTCGATCTGCACGTTGAGACCGACCTGCTGCATCATCGCCTGGGCGACGACGGCCGCCGGGAAGCTCGGCACGTTGCCGCGCTTGTTGGCGATGATGGTGATCTGCTCGCCCTTGTAGCCGGCATCGGCGAGGTTCTTCTTCGCCTTTTCCAAGTCCATCGGAATCTTCTTCTTCTGGACGTCGGAATAGAAGACCGAGTCGGCCGAGACCATTGACGAATTGGCCTCACCGGTCCCGTTGGAAACGGCGGCGACGAGCTGATCGAGGTCGAGCGCCTCGGCCATGGCGCGGCGGACCGCCACGTTGCTCAGCACCTTGTCGCGGGTCTGGAAGTAGAGCAGGTTCTTGCCGTTGTTGCGCTTGACGATGAGTTGCATCGTGTCGCTGCCCTTGAACTCGGCGATGAGATCGGCCGAGACCTCGGCGGTATCTAGGGCGCCCGAAAGCAGACCGGTCTTCACCGTCGAAGCGTCCGGGATCACCATGAACTTGATGCCGTCGACGAGCGGCCGCTTCGAGCCGACCATGCCATCGGGCTTGCCGTCATTGTCGGGCGAGACATAGTCGGCGTTCTTCTCGAGCCGGACATATTCGCCCTTCTTCCACTCGGCCCATTTGAACGGACCGGTGCCGATAGGCGCGACGAAGGCGCCGTCAGCGCCGACGGAATCCTTGGAGACAATGCCGGTGTAGCCGCATTCCGGGCGCGCCATCAGGCCGAGGAAGACCGCGGACGGTTTCTCGATGCTCATGGTGACGGTGGAAGCATCGGCTGCGGCAACGTTCGTCACCTTGATCGACTTGCCGCCGTCGAAATCGCCGGCACAGGTCCACTTGGTCTCCGGCTTCATGTAGCGGGTCCAGTTCCAGACCACATCTTCCGCGGTTAGCGCCTTGCCGTTGTGGAACTTCACGTCGTCGCGCAGCTTGAACGTATAAGTCAGACCATCGGCGGAAACCTCGACGCTCTTGGCGAGCAGCGGCTTCACTTCGCCGTTCTCGGCATAGCCGACGAGACCTTCGACGATGTGGAAGATCACCGAGTCGGTATTGCCGTCACGGTTGACGCCGGGCTCGTTGCTGCGGATGTCGGAGCTTTGCGCCACCGTCAGGTCGCGCGCGTGGCCGAGCGCGATCGCGCTCATCAGCATGGTGCCGGCAAGAAGTATGGTTTTCATGGGTTCCTCTCTCTTGTTGTTGGTTGTCGGTTCAAAAGGCGCGCCAGCAGGCCTGCGACAGCTTGCCGATCGTTTCGAGCGCGATGGTGTAGCCGGGCGTTCCGTCCGGCATCAGCATCGGCACGCCGTCGGTAAAGGCAGCGATGGCGTAGAGCGGCTTGCCATCGCGATAGACGACGCCGGCATCCATTCGGCCGCGTTTTCCCCGACCGCCCTTGCAGGCGGCCACCACCTCGAAGGGAAGCCGCGAACGGATGCCGTAGCGCAGCACCTGGTTCTTGAGCGTCTGCACGGCAAAACTGGCGAGCTCGAGGGAGATACCCAGCTTGGCTGCTGCTACGGCATCGTGCTCAGCCCCCAGGATCAGTTCCAACAACATCACCTGGTCGGCCGCCGTCGTGGTTGTAACGTCGGCAAGCGAATGATCGGGCTTCAGCGCCAGCGGCGGAATGAGGAAACGGTGGTGCGTGCCCACCATGCCGAGCGCCTTGCAATAGCGATCGACCTCTTCGAGCGTCAGCCGTTCGAACACCATCTTCGTGCAGACATTGTCGCTCAGCACCATCATGCCGACGATTGCGTCGCGCAGCGAAATGACGATGCCCGGCGTCAGGTAGCGGAACATGCCGCTCGCCACTTCTTGGGCGAGGCGTGCTTCGAAGGTGATGCGCTCATCAAGATCCAGGCGCCCCTCCGATACCGCCTTCAGCGCCGCCATCATGATCGAGGTCTTGCGGGTGCTGGCCGACGGCGTTTCTTCACGCTCACCACGACCAATCGTTTCGCCTGTTTGCAGATTGCGCACGAGGAAGCGGGTAACAAAGGGCTGGGCATCGGCGATGGCGTTGAGTTCGGCCGTGATCGCGCCGGTCTTGAATTCGTTGCTCATCTCAGGCCTCCAGCCGCCATTTGAGGGTGACGCCACCGGTCTGGTTGAGATCGAGCGCCGGGATCGCGGACAGGAGCTTGCGGGTATAGGCCTCTTGCGGCGCGTCGAAGATCCGGTCACGGTCGCCTTCTTCGATGATGCGCCCGTCCTGCATGACGATGACGCGGTCGGCGACCTGCTCGACGACGCCGAGGTCGTGGCTGATGAACAGGCAGGAGAAACCGTAGCGCTTCTGCAGGCTGGAAAAGAGCTCCAGCACCTGCGCCCGGACCGTGACGTCGAGGGCCGAGACCGGCTCGTCGGCGATCAAGAACTTCGGGCGGCGGGCAATGGCGCGGGCGATCGCCACGCGTTGGCGCTGGCCGCCCGAGAGCTCGTGCGGGTAGCGGTTGGCGAAATCGGCGCTGAGCCCGACCTCTTCCAGCGTTTCAAGCGCACGGAGGCGCTTGGCCGCCGTATCGAGATCCGGCACCAGCCGCAGGGCCTCTTCGACCAGCGCCTGGATGGTCATGCGCGGATCGAGCGAGGAATACGGATCCTGAAACACCATCTGGCAGTTCAGCCGATAGTCGCGCCAGTCGGCACTGCGCTCGCGGCCCTGGAACAGGATCTCCCCTTCCGTCTGCCGTACCAGATCGGCAATGGTGCGGCCGAGCGTCGTCTTGCCGGAGCCCGAGCCACCGACCAGTGCGACAACCTCGCCGACATGGATATCGACGCTCACGCCGTGCAGCGCCCGCTTCGGCTCATGCCTGCGGAAAAGCCCCTTGCGACCGGGGTATTCGACCACGATGTTGCGCGCCGAGATCATCGGCGTGCGCGTCAGGTCGAGCTTGCGCGGCGCGCTTCGGAACGGCAGCGAGGAAAGCAGCTTGCGGGTATAGGGATGCTGTGGTGCCTGCAGGATCTCGTCGGTCAGCCCCTGCTCGACGACAACGCCCTTTTCCATGACGACGAAACGGTTCGTGTAGCGGGCGACCATCGGCAGGTCATGGCTGATCAGAAGCACCGCCGTGCCTTCGGCCTGGGTGAGGTCGACCATCAGCTCCATGACGTCGCGCTGGACGACGGCGTCGAGCGCCGTGGTCGGCTCGTCGGCGATCAGCAAGGCCGGCTTCAGCAGCATCACCGAGGCGAGCATGATGCGCTGGCGCATGCCGCCCGAGAACTCGTGCGGATAGGCGGTCAGCGCCCGCTCAGGCTCGCGGATTCCGACCCGGTTCAGCATGGAGAGGATAGCGGCGCGGCGCTCCTCCACAGACATCTTGGTGTGCAGGATCAGCCCCTCTTCGAGCTGCCGGCCGATGGTCATCGACGGGTTGAGCGATGTCATTGGTTCCTGAAAGACGACGCCGACCTCGCCGCCACGAAGCGCGCGTAGATCGCGATCCTTCATGCCGAGCACGTCGCGGCCCCGGTAGAGGATCGTGCCACCGCCATGGCGGACGGCCGGCGGGATGAGGCCGATGATCGCTCGTGTGGCGAGCGTCTTTCCGGAGCCGCTTTCGCCGACGATGCCGACGATTTCGCCCGGCGCGACGTCGAAGCTCACATCCTTCACCACCTGGTTGCCGGAATGGGCGACGGCAAGCGAGAGGCCCCGGACGCTGAGAAGGGGTGCGCTGAGAAGAGATTTTCCGGTCATTTCAGGCCTCGCATGCGGGGGTCGAGCCGGTCGCGCAGCGCATCGCCAAGCAGGTTGATGCCGAGCAGAGTGAGCGCGATGCAGAGACCGGGGAAGAAACCGAGCCAGACGGCCTGTTCGATGAAGGGGCGGCCGGCGGCGAGCATGTTGCCCCAGGTCGGCGCCGGTGGCGGCACGCCGAGGCCGAGGAAGGAGAGAGCGCTTTCCGACAGGATCGCCCAGCCGAACATCGAAGTCGCAAGCACCGTGATCGGCGCAACGCAATTCGGCAGGATATGGCGCAGCATCGTATAGATCTCGCCATTGCCCATGACGCGCGAGGCTTCGATGAACTCGCGCTCACGCAATGAAAGGACTGCGCCGCGCACCACACGCGCCATCGACGGCGTATAGGCGATGCCGAGTGCGAAGATGATGCCGTACTGGTTGGCGCCGAAGACGGCGAGCAGGCCGAGGGCGAGCAGGATGCCGGGGAAGGCCAGCAGCGCGTTGTTGATCGCCATGATGACGCCATCGACCCAGCCGCGGGCATAGCCGCTGACGATGCCGATGAAGGTACCGCAGACGACGGCGAAGGTGACGGTCAGGAAGCCGATCCAGACGCTGGCGCGGGCGCCGACCATCAGCCGGCTGGCGACATCGCGGCCGAACTCGTCGGTGCCAAGCCAGTGCGCCGCACCGGGTGCAGCGAGGCGCGAGGTGAAGCCGAGCGCCATCGGATCATAGGGCGTCCAAATGAGACCGATGAGCGCGATGATGACGAGCAATCCGATCAGGCCGCCGCCGATGAAGCCATTGAAAGTGAACTTTCTCATTCTGCCACCACCCGCGGATCGAAGAGAGGATAGAGAAGGTCGACCACGAGGTTGACGACGACATAGGAGAAGGCGACGAGCAGCAGGCAGCCCTGGATCACCGGATAATCGCGCTGGAAGATGGCATCGACCATCAATCGGCCGAGGCCGGGGATGGTAAAAACCGTTTCGATGACCGCGATGCCGCCGAGCAGGTTGCCGAGGATAAGGCCGATCATCGTCCAGGTGGGTCCGAAGGCATTCTTGAAGGCGTGGCGCCAGAGGACAGCGCTTTCCGACAGCCCCTTGGCGCGGGCGTGGGTGATGTAATCGAGTCTCAGCACTTCGAGGGTGGAGGCACGCGCCATGCGAATGATCACGCCCATCTCGTGGATGACGAGGGTCATGACCGGCAGCACCAGATAGAGAAGGCCCGCCTTCCAGTTCTCCGAAATCGGCACGTAACCCAGTACCGGCAGCCAGCCGAGCTTGAGGCCGAAGGCGAGCAGCAGCAGCAGGCCGAGCCAGAAGGTCGGGATCGACAGAAGCACGGTCGCCGTACCGACCAAAGCAAGATCCGTCAGGCTGTTCTGCCGCCAGGCGGCGATGACGCCAGCCGGTACCGCAATGAGGCTTGCGAGAAACACGGCGATCACGACGATCTCGGCGCTCACCATGAAGCGGCTGAGCACCAGATGCAGCACCGGCTCGCCGGTGACGATCGACGTGCCGAAATCGCCGGAGAGGATATTGCCGGCCCAGATGACGAATTGCTCGGGGATGCTGCGGTCAAGACCGAGCTCCGTGCGCATCGCGGCAATCTGCCGCGGCTCGGCCATGTCGCCGAGCATCAGCGCTGCCGGATCGCCGGGAATGAGGCGGATGAGCGTGAAGACGGCCACCGAGACGATAACGATCGTCGGTATCGCCATCACGAGGCGATTGAGAATGAACTTGATCATGGGTTCCCCGTACTGAGGCAGGCCGCACGCGTTACCGCGATTCTCCCGCCCGTCGGCTCTTGTTGATGGAAGTATGATCGATTGGAAAAAATCGCGCAATATTATGAGTAATCGTCATACATCTATGACAAGGACATGACACGCCGGGCGAGCATCGATGGATCGCTCGACGAACAGGATACTGAATATAAAACAAGGCATTACTACAGCGCCGCGCGTCTTATCAGACGCGCAAAGGTCGCTGTAGCACTTTGATTTTCTGCATGTCTTTGTCCTTAAATCGAAGCCGATTTAAGGAGACATGCAGTAGCTGCCCTGTGCCGAGGCGACCCACCGTCTACAGGTCGTGGACGGCGGCGATCTGACGCTTCAGGCAATCGATCATGGCCTGGGCCGCAAGCGACAGCGGAACGCCGGCCGCCGTTGCGACTCCGAAATCCTGGGTGAGATGCGGCGAGAATCGGCGGATCTCGATCGGCAGATGCCGATGCAAACTGGCAAAGAAGCTGCTGATGATCGCGACCCCGAGGCCATAGGCGGCATAGGCGCAGGCCGAGCTGTTGCTGTGGGTCTCGATCTTGACCTTCTGCGGCACGCCCGCCTTGCGGAAGATCTCGTCGAGCATGACGCGCGTCGGCCGGCGCCGGCCGATGAGGATCAGAGGCACCCCGCGCAATTCCTTGGGCGTGATGGTATCGAGCGCAGAGAGCGGATGCCCCTTTTCCATCACGCAGACGCTGACGCCGGTGGCGACCGGCTGCATTTCGATGCCGGCGCTCAGTTGCCCCTCATAGCGCAGAAAGCCGAAGTCGATGATGCGCTGCTCCACCAGCCGCGCGATCGCGACGGTCGTATCGAAGAAAGTCTCGATGCGCACGCCCGGAAAATCCTTGGCATAGTCGGCGAGCATCGCCGGCGCGAAAGTCTCGGACATGCTGTTCGGCAGACCGATGCGCACGACCTCGGGGCCGACGGCGCCGCTGCGCAGATCCTGCGCCAGATTGGTGAAGCGGTCGATGCCCAACAGAATGTGCTCGGCATCCTCGGCGAGTTTCATCGCCTCCGGCGTCGGGATCAGCCGGCCCTTGTCGCGAGCAAAGAGCGTCAGCGACAGGTCTTCCTCGAGCTGCTGCAACAACCGGCTGACACCGGACTGGCTGAGGCCCATGGTCTTGGCGGCAGCAATCGTCGATCCGGTCGCAAGAAGCGTGCGCAGCACTTCCAATTGTCGAAAATTCACGTCGCCCCCGGTTCGTTCGAACATCCGCTAGCTCCCGTGTTTACGGGAAGGCAATCCGGCAAGAAAGGGGTGCGACACCGAGCGTAGCGAAATCGATCGCCGAGCGGCTCGCCATTGATGAGGAGCGCGCGAACGCGCTCCTCAGGGATTCACCGATCAGGCGTTGGCCTGCACCGGATGGTTGAAACGCTCGGCAAAAACCTCGATCGAGCCTCGACCGAAGCTGCGCAGCTGTCGCCGCGTGAGAACAGCCATCACGCGTGCCGCCGTCGAGACGGTCATAGCGTCGAGCGGACCTTCACCGCTCCAAGGCTTGTTCAGCCGGTCCGTGACGATGCCGAGGAGGTTCGCCGGCATGATGTCGGTACAAGGTTTCATCCAGTCGAAGACTTCGCTGATCGGAAGCAGCTTACCTTCGAACGCAACGAACGGCTCGGGCATGTTTGCGCCCCAGTCGTCATAGGCCTCCAGAGCATCGCGAAACAGGTTCTGCAGCGTGATGGAGGCGTGCCCTTCATGTAGAGCAGGCAGGAAATTCGTCATTTGTGTCTCCTTCAGTGGTTAAGGCCGGGAAACGCGAATGGCCAATTCTGTCAGCATGTGTTTGTGTTCGTGCCGGGTGGCCGATACTCTGTGGCCACGCGACTGGTTAAACTGCAGGCGATGACGCAATGCGCAAATCGGGTGATAGTTCCCTGAGCCGCAGTCAATTTTGGCGGGAAATCGGCACGCATACACGTCGCGCGCCGCGGCCAAGGTTTCCCCCGCGGCCTCCCCCCCGACTCGATATTAACGATCCCGCCCCAAAGGTAAACACCGGGCCGCCACCGCGGCAGAAACGAAAATCTCAAATCGATAATTTCTATAGAATATACTATCTTACCCGGCTCTGCCAGATAATTCACTGATATGCACCTCAATCGACAGGGAGCAGTCACATGGGAACGATCTCGCGGCTTTCCGAGAAAACACGAGCCCCGGCGCACCGGATCGAGAGCGAGGAGGAAGCGCTGTCGATCGCCCGCGAATTGGCGGCGGAATTTGCGAAGAGCGCCAATGAGCGGGATACGGACCGCATCCTGCCCTTCGACGAGCTCGATGCGCTGGCCCAATCCGGCCTGCTCGCGATCACAGTGCCGCCGGAATATGACGGCATCGACGTCTCCAATGCGGTTCTGGCAGAGATCACCGCCATCCTCTCGGAAGCAGACAGCTCGATCGGCCAGATCCCGCAGAACCACTTCTACATTCTGGAAGCGCTGCGCACTGACGGCACCGAGGAGCAGAAGGCGTTCTTCTTCGGCCGTGCGCTTGCCGGCGACCGTTTCGGCAACGCCCTTTCCGAGCGCGGCACGAAGACTGTCGGCGACTACGCGACGCGGTTGGCGCCCGATGGTCCCGGTTTCCGGCTGAACGGGCGCAAGTACTATTCGACCGGCGTGCTGTTTGCCGAATGGATCGTGGTCTTCGCTCTGGATCCAAACGACAAGCTGACCATGTCGTTTTTGCCGCGCGGCGCCGAAGGATTGCAGGTCATCGACGACTGGGACGGCTTCGGCCAGCGCACGACCGGCAGCGGCACGACCGTGCTGCAAAATGTCTACGTCACCGCCGATGCGGTGGTGCGTCATCACCGCGGCTTCGAGCGCCCGACGACGATTGGCTCCGTCGGCCAGATCATTCATGCCGGCATCGACCTCGGCATCGCCCGGGCGGCCTTTGCCGAAACCCTCAATTTCGTACGTGATCATGCGCGGCCCTGGATGGACAGCGGCGTCGAGCGCGCTGCCGATGATCCCCTGACCATCGCCCGCATCGGCCAGCTCGCCATCCGGCTGGAGGCGGCAACCGCAACCGTCGAACGCGCCGGCAAAAAGGTCGATGTCGCCCAGATCAACGGCACCGAGGAGAGCGTCGTCGAGGCAACGCTGGCCGTTGCTGCGGCGAAGGTCCTGACGACCGAGATCGCCTTGGAAGCGAGCAACACGCTCTTCGAACTCGCCGGAACCGCCTCGACGAAGATCGGCCTCAACCTCGACCGGCATTGGCGCAACGCCCGCACCCACACGCTGCACGACCCGGTGCGCTGGAAGCATCACGTCGTCGGCAACTACCACCTGAACGGCGTCAAGCCGCCGAAGAACGGCGCACTTTGATCCCATTGACCGCGCACAAGCGGCTCGAGGCGTGACCAACGCTTCGGGCAACGCATAAACCTTGCTCGAAGGAGAACTGCATGAGTCGCGAAATCCGGCTGAATGCCTTTGACATGAATTGCGTCGGCCATCAGTCGCCGGGGCTCTGGACCCATCCGCGCGACCAGTCCTGGCGCTACAAGGACCTCGACTATTGGGTGCATCTGGCAAAAACGCTCGAGCGCGGCAAGTTCGACGGCCTTTTCATCGCCGATGTGCTCGGCGTTTACGACGTGCTGAACGGCAATGCAGACGCGGCTCTTCGCCATTCGGCCCAGGTTCCGGTCAACGACCCCCTACAGCTGGTGCCGACCATGGCCCACGAAACCGAACATTTGGGCTTCGGCCTGACGGCGTCGCTTTCCTTCGAACACCCCTATACCTTCGCCCGCCGCATCTCGACGCTCGACCATCTGACCAAGGGGCGGATCGGCTGGAACATCGTCACCTCCTATCTGAACAGTGGCGCCCTCAATGTCGGCCAGGCGCAGCAGACGCGCCATGACGACCGCTATGATCTCGCTGAGGAATATCTCGAGGTCTGCTACAAGCTCTGGGAAGGCAGCTGGGAAGACGGTGCAGTCGTCCGCGACCGGCCAACCGGCATCTTCACCCACCCCGACAAGGTGCACCCGATCGACCACCGCGGCCGCCATTTCACCGTTCCGGGCATCCACTTGAGCGAGCCTTCGCCGCAGCGCACGCCAGTGCTCTACCAGGCTGGCTCTTCGAGCAGAGGCAAGGACTTTGCCGGCCAGCACGCCGAATGCATCTTCGTCGCCGCGCCCTCAAAGACCGTATTGAAACGCTATGTCGCCAATGTCCGGGAGGCGGCAGAGCGCGCCGGCCGCAACCCGCGCGAAATCCTTGCCTTCAATCTGCAGACGGTGATCCTCGGCGAAACCGATGCCGAGGCGAAGAAGAAGTTCGACGAGTACCGCAAGCACGTCTCCTATGAGGGCGCTCTGGCGCTGATCTCCGGGTGGACGGGCATAGATTTCGGCCAGTTCGCGCCGGACGAACCGCTGCGCCACCGCTACACCAATGCTGTGCAATCGGCCGTCGAGACCTTCACGACCATCGATCCGGATCGCGTGTGGACGGTACGCGAGATGGCCGACTGGGTCGGCATCGGCGGCTTCGGACCGGTCTTCGTCGGCTCGCCCTCGACGGTCGCCGACCTCATGCAGGAATGGGTCGAGGACACCGATGTCGACGGCTTCAACCTCGCCTATGCGGTCACGCCCGAGACTTTCGAAGACGCCGTCGACCTGCTGGTGCCGGAACTGCAGAAACGCGGCGTCTACAAGACCGGCTATCGCCAGGGCACGCTCAGGGAAAAGCTGTTCGGCGCCGGGCCAAGGCTTGCAGCGCCGCATCCGGGCGCCGGCTATCGGGATCTCGGCGGACAGCGACAAGCAATCGCAGCCTCCGCTTAAGGCGGGGCCATCCAAGAAACGCCGCCGGGACCTGGTCCAGGCGGCGTTTTTAGTTCAGGCCGAGGTAATCGCGCCTGCGGGGCGGGGCTCAGCTGTAAAGGCTTACCGGCGGGATCCGACCGTTCAATGCGAAATCGCCAACCTCGCGCGCCTTGTAGGCGACCGGATCGTGCAGCGTGTGAGTGCGGACATTGCGCCAGTAGCGGTCGAAGCGATAATGCCCGGCCGTGGCGCGTGCGCCCATCAGTTCGAAGACCTTCGTCGTCACGTCGAGCGAGACATGGGTCGAGTGCACCTTGGCCGCATAGGCCTGGATCGCCGCCTCGCCGCGCGCCTCAGCCGTCACCGACCTCCCCTGCGACAGTGCCGCCTCGACGGTTGCCGCCGCCGTATCGGCCAAAGCGACCGACGCCTTCAGGCTTGCCTGCAACTCGCCGATCCGTTCGAGGATATAGGGATCATCGCCGGCGCGCTCGACACCCGATGTCACCCAGGGACGCGTCGTGCTGCGGACGTAGTCGAGGGCCGCGGCAAACGCACCTTCGGCCGTGCCGAGGTAGAAATTGACGAAGACGAGCTGGATCAACGGCGTGTTGAACGTCGCCTGCACCACTGGCGGATCGGAGGGATCAGCAAGCGGCAGGATGAAATCACGCTCGTAGACGGGGAAATCGCGGAACTCGACGCTGCCACTGTCCGACAGGCGCTGGCCGATATTGTCCCAGTCGTCGTTGGTGATGTAACCCGGCCGATCGGTCGGCACGACGAAGTTGGCGATCTTGCCGCCGATCGCAGCGTTGACGTTGATGCGGTCGGAGACATGCGCGCCGGTCGAAAATGTCTTGCGGCCGTTCAGCACATAGTGGCCACCACGTCGTTCCAATGTCAGGCCCGGATCGCGCGGGTTGACCGCGGCACCCCAATAGAGCTGCCGCTCGACGGTCTCCGCCCCAAGCACCCAGGCCTGCTTCGGATCGGCAGCGGCCCAGTAGACATATTGGCTGTTGACGTAGTGATAGCCAAGCAATTGGCCGATCGAGCTTTCGCCGCGCGCGATGATGCGTACCAGCCGCAGCCCGTCGACCCAGCTCAGCCCCGCTCCGCCAATCTCGGGCGAATGCAGTGCCGTCAGCAGACCGGCCTGACGGAGCGCCTCGACCTCTTCCCGCGGCGGCGCTCCGACGCGGTCGAGTTCGGCGCCACGCCGGGCAAGATCCCTAGACAGCGTCTCGGCGCGGGCAAACAGCTCCCGCCGTTTTTGATCATGTTCGCTGTTGTCGGCCGCCACCGGCTCTTTGAGGAAATGTACGTTGCTCATCCGCCTCTCCATGGTTGAGGCGAAATAATGCACATATTATATAGATAAAGACAGCAATCCAGTTCCACGGCGGCGCGGCCGTTGGAAATGTCCTACCCGCTTCCGCGCCGCCTCAGCCCGCCTCGGCATCGCGCAACGCTACGATCTCGGAGGCGTTGTCATTGGCGGCGAACTGCTCCAGCGTCATGTTGTCGAGGATCGAGGCGATCGCGTCGCGAACATTGCTCATCGACTTGCGCACATGACAGTTGACCGGATCTGCGCAGTCGTCGCAGGCCTCGAAGGCGGTGCGGCTGGCACAGCGGATCGGCGCCAAGGGGCCATCCAGCGTCCGGATGACCTGGCCGATGCGGATGTCGGAGGCTGGTCGAGACAGAGAATAGCCGCCGCCCGGACCCTTCTTCGAGCGCAGGATGCCGGCATTGCGCAGTTCGAGAAGGATCGCATCCAGGAACTTCTTCGGAATATTGTTCCGCGTGGCGATCTCGGTGATGAAGGCGGTCTCTCCTGGCTCCAGTTGAGCCAGGTCGACAAGGGCCTTGAGCCCGTATTTTCCTTTTTTGGTCAACATGTCACTTCGCTTTCGTGAACAAGAAGGCCGCCACAATTCCGCTCCTCAGGCATTTGCCGGAGGCAACGGGTTGTGACGGCCGCACTCTTTCGCTTAGGATGTCCTACACCCAAACCGTACCATTCTCAAGAAATTACGTAAGTTACTGCATAGATTTAGTGCGCTTTCTTGGCGCTTTCATGGCAGAGACCGCGATTTCTCATAAATGAGCCTTCGGTGGATTGAGGTTCGGTCCGCGGCGCCAGCACCTGCGCACGCGAACGATGGCGCCCCTTGCAGGACACCTGACACCAGAGATGCCGGTAGCGGGTGATCAAACCGTAAGATGTCGTCGGGCCTCGGCCGTATCCAACGTCTCTGGCGGCCCCTCGTGCACCACGGCGCCGCGGTCCATGATGTAGACGTGATCGGCGAGTTCCCGGCAGAAATCCAGATATTGCTCGACCAGCAGGATCGCCATTCCGGTCGAATCCCGGAGGTAGCGGATCGCCCGGCCGATATCCTTGATGATTGAAGGCTGAATGCCCTCGGTCGGCTCGTCGAGCACCAGGATCTTCGGCCGTGTCACCAGTGCCCGGCCGATCGCCAGTTGCTGCTGCTGCCCGCCGGAGAGGTCGCCTCCGCGACGCCCGAGCATCGAACGAAGAACCGGAAAGAGATTGAAGACGTCCTCCGGTATCGAGCGATCGCCCCGCTTCAACGGGGCGTAGCCGGTTTCGAGATTCTCCTTGACCGTCAGCAGCGGAAAAATCTCACGGCCCTGCGGCACGTAGCCGATGCCTTCCTTGGCACGGCGGTAGGGCGCCATACCCGCGAGTGCTACGCCGTTGAAGCCGATCGCGCCGGCGCTAACCGGATGCTGACCGGTAACGGCCCGGAGCAGGCTCGACTTGCCGACGCCGTTGCGGCCGAGCACGCAAGTGATCCTGCCCATCTCGGCGGTGATCGACACGTTGCGCAGCGCCTGCGCGGCACCGTAGTGAAGATTGACGTTTTCGACGCTCAGCATGGCGCGCCCTCCTATGACGTTTGCTGGATGGGGCATTACCGGCCGAGATAGTTCTCGATCACCTTCGGGTCGCTGCTGACGGAGTCGATCGAGCCTTCCGCCAGCACTGCACCTTCGGCAAGGCAGGTAACCTTGACCCCCAATTCGCGGATGAAGCCCATGTCGTGCTCGACGACCACCACGGATCGGGTCTTTGCGATCTCCTTGAGCAGAACCGCGGTCTCGGCCGTTTCCGCATCCGTCATCCCGGCGACGGGCTCGTCGACCAGAAGCAGTTCCGGCTCCTGGGCAAGCAGCATGCCGATCTCCAGCCACTGCTTCTGGCCGTGCGAGAGGTTGGCGGCGAGATCGTCGCGACGCGCAGAAAGCCGGACGGTCGCAAGGATTTCCTCGATCCGGGCTTTGTCCGCGGCCGTCAGCTGATAGAACAGCGTCGCGAAGACGCCTCGTCTTCGGTTCAAGGCGAGTTCAATATTGTCCCACACCGTATGGCTTTCGAAGACCGTCGGCTTCTGGAACTTTCGGCCGATGCCGAGCGAGGCGATCTCAGCCTCGTCCTTCTTCGTCAGGTCGATCCCGCCCTTGAAGAAAACCTGCCCCTCGTCGGGTCGGGTCTTGCCGGTAATGATGTCCATCATCGTCGTCTTGCCGGCCCCGTTTGGGCCGATGATCGCCCGCAGTTCGCCCGGTTCGATGACGAAGGAGAGCGCGTTCAGCGCCTTGAAGCCGTCGAAGGCGACGGAGACGCCATCGAGATAGAGAAGGCTGGTCGGTTTGGTCTGGCCGATCGTCTGGTTCATGTCGCCTACTCCGCCGCAATGGGTTCAACAGCAAGATTGTCCGGCGTTTCGCCCGTCTGCGCCCTACGCTCAGCACGCCGGCGGGCGAAATAGGCGCTGGCCGTTCCGACGACGCCCTTCGGCAGGAACAGGGTGACGAGCACGAAAAGACCGCCGAGGGCGAAGAGCCAGAATTCAGGAAACGCAGCGGTGAAGATGCTCTTGCCGCCGTTAACGAGGATGGCGCCTACGATCGGGCCGATCAGCGTGCCGCGCCCGCCGACCGCCGTCCAGATCACCACCTCGATCGAATTGCCGGGTTCGAATTCGCCGGGATTGATAATGCCGACCTGCGGCACGTAGAGCGCGCCGGCGATGCCCGCCATCATCGCCGAGACGGTGAAGGCGAAGAGCTTGATGTGCTCCACCCGGTATCCGAGGAAGCGGGTGCGGCTTTCCGCGTCGCGCACGGCGACGAGCACCTTGCCGTATTTGGAGCGAACGATCGCCGAGGTGAGGATGAGGCAGAGCGCCAGTATCAGCGCCGAGACCGCGAACAGTGTGGCGCGCGTGCCGTCCGCCTGGATGCTGAAGCCGAGGATATCCTTGAAATCAGTCAACCCGTTGTTGCCGCCGAAGCCCATGTCATTGCGGAAGAAGGCGAGCAGCAGCGCATAGGTCATCGCCTGGGTGATGATCGACAGATAGACGCCGTTGACGCGCGAGCGGAAGGCGAACCAGCCGAAGATGAAGGCGAGCAGCCCCGGAACCAGCACCACCATCAGCGCGGCGAACCAGAACATGTCGAAGCCGTACCAGAACCAGGGCAGTTCCTTCCAGTTGAGGAACACCATGAAATCCGGCAGCAGCGGATTGCCGTAGGAGCCGCGCGCGCCAATCTGGCGCATGAGATACATGCCCATGGCATAGCCCCCGAGCGCGAAAAAAGCGGCGTGCCCAAGCGAAAGAATGCCGCAGAAGCCCCAGACAAGATCGAGCGCCAGCGCCAGCAGCGCATAGGTGAGATACTTGCCGAACAGCGAGACCAGATAGGTCGGCACGTGCAGCGGATGGTCGGGCGCGGTCAGAAGGTTGAGCGCGGGTACGGCGATGGCAAGACCGAGGAGGATCGCCACGATGACGAAGATGCTGCGATCCAGCGATTTCATCAGAAACGAGGTGATCATGCTTCGACCGCCCTTCCCTTGAGCGCGAAGAGCCCGCGCGGTTTCTTCTGGATGAACAGGATGATCAGCACCAGAACGAGGATCTTGCCGAGCACGGCGCCGGCATAGGGTTCGAGGAACTTGTTGAGGATGCCGAGCGAGATGGCGCCGACGAGCGTGCCCCAGAGATTGCCGACGCCGCCGAAGACGACGACCATGAAGCTGTCGATGATGTAACCCTGGCCGAGATTGGGCGAGACATTGTCGATCTGCGACAGCGCCACGCCTGCCATGCCGGCGATGCCCGAACCGAGTGCGAAGGTCAGCGCATCGACCCAGGGCGTGCGGATGCCCATGGAGGAAGCCATGCGGCGGTTCTGGGTCACCGCCCGCATCCGCAGGCCCATCGATGTCCGTTTCAACAGGAACAGCAGAGCGGCAAAGACGGCCAGCGCAAAGACGATGATCCACAGCCGGTTCCAGGTGATCGTCAGCCCGCCAAGCTCGAAGGCGCCGGACATCCAGGAGGGGTTGCCGACCTCACGGTTGGTCGGCCCGAAGATCGAGCGCACCGCCTGCTGCAGGATCAGCGACAAGCCCCAGGTGGCAAGCAGGGTTTCCAGCGGGCGGCCATAGAGGAAACGAATGACGCCGCGTTCGATTGCAAGACCAACGGCGCCGGTGACGAGAAAGGCAAGCGGCAAGGCGATCGCCAGCGACCAGTCAAAAAGCGCGGGATAGGAATTGCGCACGACCTCCTGCACCATGAAGGTCGTGTAGGCGCCGAGCATGACCATCTCGCCATGGGCCATGTTGATGATGCCCATGACGCCGAAGGTGATCGCGAGCCCGATCGCCGCCAGCAGCAGAACGGAGCCGAGCGAAAGGCCGTACCAGACATTCTGGCCGGCGCTCCAAAGCGCCTGGGTCTGTTCGATGCGGGCGATCGCCGCCTCGATATCGGGTTTGAGGGAAGCATCGGCAGTGGCCAGCGCGGATGTCAGAACGGCAAGCCCGTTGCGCCCATTGCCCTCGGCAAGGAGTGTTATCGCCTGGTGCTTTTCATCGTCGCCGCGATCCGAGACGAGCAGCGAAACCGCACGTGCCTCGTCGAGAACCTTGCGGACAGTTGCATCCTTTTCGGCCGCGATGGCCGTCTCGATCGCCTCGAGCGCATCGGCATTCGGCGTCTGCAGCATCGACTGCGCCGCCTTCAGTCGCGCGCCGGCGTCATCGCTGAAAAGGGTCAGGCCGCCCAGCGCGCTGCGAACCGCGCGGCGCACGGCATTGTTGACCTTGACCTTCTGCATCGCCGCCTTTGGCGCTTCGCCGGCTTCCATGCCTGTCACGGGATCGACGAGCAACAGGTCCGCGCCTTGCGCCTTGACGAGGAAGACCTTGCCGTCGGACTTGCGCTGGTAGAGTTCCCCCTCGCCCAACGCCTCCAATACGGGAATGACCTTGGCGTCACCGGTCTTGGCGAGCGCCGAGATCCGCTCGTCCATATCCGAAAGTTTCGCGGCGCCGAGTTGGTCGACCAGCGCACCAAGGTCGTCCGCCGCACGCAGACCGACCACATGGGTCGATATCAACAGGCACAGCGCAACAAACAGGATCTGCAGAATTCGGTACATTACCCTCTCGCTCGGGTCTTGCCGTGTCGCGTGGGCGACTGGCGTTTCGGTCGAGGATTTCACGTTAAGATCCCTCCGCCCGGCCGCATCATCGGACGGAGGGATGCTTGCCCCCGGATTTCGTCATGCAAGGATTGGCCGGGCGGACTGCCCGCCCGGTCTATGACTCGGTGATGAAATCAGGAGCCTTTGCCGCCGCACTTGCCGGTGGCGACGTTGAAGTTGCCGCACGACATCGGCGCGCGCCAATCGGAGATCAGGTCCTTGGAGTCGGGCAGATAGTCGGACCATTCGTCGCCGACGACGAGGCCGGGGGTTTCCCAGACGGTCTCGAACTGGCCGTCGCCCTGGATCTCGCCGATCAGCACCGGCTTGGTAATGTGGTGGTTTGGCATCATCGTCGAATAGCCGCCCGAGAGGTTCGGCACGGAGACGCCGATCATCGCGTCGAGAACGGCGTCGGTATCAGTGGTGCCTGCCTTCTCCACTGCCTTCAGCCACATGTTGAAGCCGATATAATGCGCTTCCATCGGGTCGTTGGTCACGCGCTTGTCGTTCTTGGTATAGGCCTTCCAGGTCTTGATGAACTCGGCATTGGCCGGCGTGTCGACCGACTGGAAATAGTTCCACGCCGCCAGATGCCCGACAAGCGGAGTGGTATCGAGGCCGGCGAGTTCCTCTTCGCCAACCGAGAAGGCGACGACCGGGATATCCTCAGCCTTCACGCCCTGGTTCGCCAGTTCCTTGTAGAAGGGTACGTTGGCATCGCCGTTGATGGTTGAGACGACGGCGGTCTTCTTGCCGGCCGAACCGAACTTCTTGATGTCGGAGACGATCGTCTGCCAATCGGAATGGCCGAAGGGCGTGTAGTTGATCATGATATCCTCGGGTTTCACGCCCTTGGAGATGAGATAGGCCTCGAGGATCTTGTTGGTCGTGCGTGGATAGACATAGTCGGTGCCGGCGAGCACCCAGCGCTCGACGCTTTCGTTCGCCATCAGATAATCGACGGCCGGGATCGCCTGCTGGTTCGGCGCGGCACCGGTATAGAAGACGTTGCGCTGGCTTTCCTCGCCCTCGTACTGGACCGGATAGAAGAGGATCGAATTGAGCTCCTCAAACACCGGCAGGACCGACTTGCGCGACACCGAAGTCCAGCAGCCGAAGACCGCCGAAACCTTGTCGACCGAGACCAGCTCGCGCGCCTTTTCGGCAAAGAGCGGCCAATCGGACGCCGGGTCGACGACGACGGCTTCGAGCTTCTTGCCGAGCAGGCCGCCCTTCTTGTTCTGCTCGTCGATCAGCATCAGCATGGCATCTTTCAGCGTCGTCTCGGAGATCGCCATGGTGCCGGAAAGCGAATGCAGGATGCCGACCTTGATCGTGTCATCGGCGGCGAAGGCGCCGTTGAACGCCGTCGTCGACAGGACGGCAGCCAGGAATGCGCCGGTGACGCTTGCCTTGATATTCATCTGATGGAACCCCTCTCGTTCTGGAGCAACAAGGCCTTCGGTGCTTTTTAGCCGTTGCTTGAGGGGATCATCGGACAGCCACGCTGCACTGCACATACGTCATTCTACGTAGGCGCCGGGGGCAAAGAGGAACGGCCGACGACGGGAAGGCCGAAGCTCACGCACAATTGCGCCGTCATGCTTGACCTTGCCACCGTTGGAAGCTCTAGAACCAGACACGCCAACGGCATCGGACCGCGCAATCGCGTCACGGAATCGACGCGAATCGACTGTCAGCAAGGGCTGGCAACGACAGCAACGGTCGTGCTTGCGCGGGGGGCAGGGTGTTTCAAATCTCGGGGCCGACAGGCATGACGTCTTCATTGCATCCCCATTGGGACTTCGCCCGCGAAATGCGTTCGATCCTGCTTCGCTTCGTCGCTTTCGCCATCCTGCTCGCAAACCTCCTGCTCGGCGGCAACGAGGGCGCAGAATGGATGCACGCGATCGTCGTCGTCAGCTATCTCGCGATCAGCATCGCCTCCGTGGCGACGGCCCGCTACCTGCCTGGCCGTTCGTGGCTGAAGACCTTTTTCGTGGTCCTCGACGCCGTGTTGGTCGCGCTGCTCCTCTACGCGCATATTCTTGCCGGGCCGGTGACGGAAAACCACAATCTGACGACCACGGGCCTGGTCGTCGCCTTTATCCTGCTCGTCCATGTCGGCCTGAAGCTCGAACGTCGGCTCGTTCTCATCTTTTCAAGCATCGTGCTCGTTGCCTGGGTGGCGATGCTCGCAACGACCGCCGCGAGGCATCAGGCCGCCGGCACGCTTTCCCTGCTCGGATCGTTCTTCAACCAGGATCTCGGCCTGACCGTCAGCTTCGGTTTCACTGCCTTTGCCATCTATCTTCTCGCGCGCGATCACGACCGCACCCGCAAGGAAGCGCTAAAAGCGGATCAACGACGCCAGAACCTCTCCCGGTTTTTCTCGCCGCTGGTGGTCTCGGCGCTGCAGGAAAAAGGCGATGCGCTTGGCCTCGAACGCCGAGACGCTGCGATCATGTTCGTCGACCTGCGCGATTTCACCCTGTTTTCCGAGATAGCCCCTGCTCCTGAACTCGCCTTCGTCCTGGCGGAGTATCGTCAGCTCGTCTCGCAGACGATCTTCGAGCATGGCGGCACGGTGGACAAATTCATTGGCGACGGTGTGATGGCCGTCTTCGGCCAGCCGAGGCCCATGGACGACGACGCAGACCGGGCGATGGCCTGCGCGCTTGATCTCGTCGACGCGCTCAACGACTGGAAGAACCACAATGCGCTAAACGGCCAGCCCGCCCTCGATGCCGGCATCGGCCTGCATTACGGTAAGGTGGTCGGCGGCGTGCTGGACAGCGGTTGCCACAGCGAATTCACGGTCATCGGCGATGCGGTCAATGTCGCCCAGCGCCTGGAAAGCCTGTCCAAATCGCTGGACGCGCCACTGGTGGTATCGGCCGCGCTGATGGCGCGCCTCCGGGCCCCCGTTCCGCCCGCCAACTGGCTGGCGCAGAACGACGTCTCGCTACCCGGTCGCAGGCTCCCTGTCGATGTCTGGTATCTGCCCCGCCACGCCGCAGGCATGTCCGCCGCGTCGACGTCCCCCTATGGGAGCGGCGCCATGCAAACCGCTCTCAGGAGACCGGTTTTCCAATCAACCGATTCCGACGCCCGCACGGGATAGTCCATGCCTCGTCGCTTACCGGCCACCGAGGCTGAGCCTGAAGCGCGTCGTGAAATCGCCGCCCCACCACATGGGAAAGTTGGTGCCCCATTTGTTGTTATGGATGTTGAAACGGATGCCGGCGGAATAATCGGGCAGATCCTTGCAGAAGGCCATGAACGGCCATGCTTGAGGTGCTACCAGCGGCGTATCGAGGTTCTCGACCATCAGCTCTGCGCCTGCTTCGTGCGTCCCCCGGACGGCCGTGACCGCCTGAAGTTGGGCACCGCCGGCACGGGCGAAATTGTCGGTCGCGTGCCAGAGCCCCATCTTGCGCACGATCCACTCAGAGCGCCCCTCGGGTGTGAACGACAGGAAGCTTGCTTCCGGCATACGGTTGGCATTCTTGCCGTAGAGCGTCAGCCGGATATCGAGGCCGTCCTTCCCGCCGGAGAATTCAATGGCGATCTCAGCCGGTGCGCCGAATTGCTCGACCGCCTCGGCCGGCATTGCCGCGACGATCGACGTCGCCGTCGTGCCCCGAAGCTTAGGTGAATAGGTTTGCGAACGGGCCTCCGCGACCTGGGCAAGCCCGGGCTTGTCATGATCGAGCACCGCCCAGTCCATCCAATGCGTCAGGTAGGTATCCATGTGACGGCGCACATCGCCGGCATCATAACTTTCGTAGCGATAGGCGATCAGCGAGCCGTTGGCGCCGCGGATCGTTCGACCGTCGGGCGCTGTCAGCGCGGCAACGTCGCCCGTTACCGGATCGAGGTCGATGACCCAGCCGCCAACTTCAAGTCTTGCTGCAGCACTGCCAGGTTCGGGCCGCGGCGAAACGGCAAGTTCGGCAAGCGCCGCTTCGGCGCGCGCGGCATCCTCCGCATCCAGCTCCGCAACGGCCTGGTCGAGATAGGCGCGCTGCTCCGCCCAGGATGCCTCCGTATAGTGGAAACGAGGATCCGTCTTTCGCGCCGCCTCGAAAGCCGGGCGCGCCCAGGCCTTTTCGTCGCGCAGGAAAGATTTGATATCGACGCCGCAGGTGTGTTCGGCAACCAGCGCCAGCTTGCGCCCGAAGGCCTGACGGCTCGCCGTCATCCGCTCCTCAGCGAAGCGACCGTAGAGCCGCTGCAGTGCGAGATAGCGGGAGATCTTTTCCGGATCGGTGCCGCTGCCGTGGATCCAGCTATCGCCGAGTTCCTTTTCCACGACCGGGAAGCGCTCGCGTGCCTCCCACATCAATGCGCCGTAGTCCTCAAGCGTCGCCGCGCGCACGCTGGCGCCGGGCTCGTGCTTCAGGATCTCGCGATAGGCTTCGGCCGTCTGCGACACGCTCTGCGGTCCGATATTGTCGCTCGTATGGGCGAAGCTCAGGCCGTCGGAAATCCCCTCCGGGAAATAAGTCTCGCCGTAGGAGCGCTGGTACATGACGACGATTTCCGCGCCATCAGGCGCCCGCCAGCGGTAAACGTCAGGGATTTCCGGCGGCGGCGATGCCGAGTTCACGCCGATGTGCAAGAAGCGTACGCCGGCTTGCGCCAAGAGCGGCACCATGCCGAGCGTATGGCCGGGCACGTCGGTCATCTTGGCGGCGATCGTCTTCAGGCCGAAGCGGCGGTCGAGCTCCTGCGCATAGGAAAGCCCGGTGCGAAAAAGGTCCGGCGACATCAACTCCGTATGCGTCGTGAACGGCAGCGCGTGCCAGCGGATCAGGCCGCGCTCGATCGCCTGCTCCAGCCGCGCGACCTCTTCCTTCGAGCGAGAATTCAGGTGATCCCAGATCAGCCAGGCGCCCGTCGTCCAGACGAACAGCGGCTCGTCCGGGTTCTCATTGTAGAAGTGTGCGCCGGTTTCGATCGCCTGCGGAATGAAGCGCTCGTGATACTGCTTTCGGATCTTCTCGGCGTGATCGGTAAAGCCGATGTCGAGATGGGTCTTGAAGACGACGTGGATGCGTTTTTTGGTCATGTTCGCTACCTTCAGCCGACGGTGCCCCGCACGATCAGGCGGGTGTTGAGTGTCTCGGTAAACGGCTCGGCATCGGGCGCACGAAGCCGCATCAGGATGAGGCGGACGAGCGCACGCACGCGCTCTTCGAGGTCGATGCGCACGGTGGTGAGGTTGTAGCTCTTCCAGTGCGCCTGCGGGATGTCGTCGAAACCGACGACCTTGACGTCCTCAGGCACCGAAAGCCCGAGCTCGTGGCGCAGCGCGTCGATCGCGCCGAAGGCGCCGACGTCATTGGCCGCAAAGATCGCATCGGCGCCCTCGCCGATCCGGAACAGATCAAGCGTCGCCTGGTAGGCGGTGTCATAGGTGTAGTCCCCGGCAAGCAGGATCGGCGCATCCATGCCGCGTTCGGATAACGTTTCTCTGAGCGTGCGCTCGCGCTCGGCATTGGCGAGCGACTGCGCCTTGCCGCCGAGATAGGCGATGCGGCGCGCGCCATAGCCCTGAAGCAGGGCCACCGCCTGTTCGATGCCGTTTTTCTGCCGGACGAGCAGCCGGTCATAGAGTGTGCCGGATGCGGCGCCTGCAAACTGCTTCACGTCGTCGTAGATCACGTAGACCGGCACGGCGCGGTCGAGAAAGCCGCAGAGCACATCGGGCAGGATGTTTTCGGTAAAGGCGATCACCGAATCCGGATTGAAGCCGCGCATATAGGTGAGCAGGCGCGGATCCATGCTGAAATCAGCCTTGGCCTTGAAGAGCAGCGTGGCAAAGCCCTCCGCCTGCAGCGCCGTCGTCAACGCGTCGATCTCCTGGCTCTCCCAGGGACTGCAGACATCAGGCACGATCATGCCGACGAGGTGCGAACGTCCGGTAACCAGCGAACGCGCCGCCATGTCGGGCGTGTAGTTTAACTCGCGCGCCACCTTGAGAATGCGGTCACGTTTTTCCGGCTTCAGCGAGGCGTTCGGGTTGAAGGCCCGGGACACCGCGACACGGGAGACATTGGCCGCGCGCGCCACCTGGTCTGCGGTGGCTCGGGCAGCTTTCTTTTCGGCGCGATCGTTCATCTATCCGTCACAAAATGAAAACGTGTTCACTCACAAAAGAGGACAACTCGCCGATTTCGTCAAGTGGAATAGAAATTCTCCCGACAATCGCAGAAAGAACACCTGGTCCGTGTTGACAAAGATGAAAGCGTGTTCATTCTTGATCGTCGTCGGGACAGCGGACCTGGAGGAGGACCGGACTGTCGCAGCCAGACACATGGGTCCTTGAGAGGATCGACCGGGAGGAGAAAACATGCGTACCAGGTTTCATTCCCTATTGCTCAGCGCAGCCGCGGCCATCGCCTTTGCCGCGCCCGTGAGCGCCACCGAACTCAACATCACCTGCCGCTGCATCATCGGCGGCGTAAACAGCGGCATGGCCGAGTGGATCGAAAAGAAGGTCATTCCGGCCTTTACCGAGAAGATGAAGGCCGAAGGCAAGGACGTCACCGTCAAGCTCACCCAGTTCGGCGGCGAGGACGAGCAGCTGACGCAGCAGCTCGCGCTCGATTTCTCCACCGGCGCCGGCCCTGATGTCTCCGGCTTCGACGGCTTCCTGATCCCGAGCTTCGTCCAGGGCAATCTCCTGAAGTCGCTCGAGGAAGTGGCCGGCCCAGACGTTCCGAAGTGGGAGGGCTGGCAGCATATCTCCGACGGCACCAAGGCGCTGATGAGCTACCAGGGCAAGCCCTATGGCATCGCGCTCGGCACCGACGCCCGCATGATCTTCGTGCGCAAGGACCTCTTCAAATCGGCCGGCCTCGATGCCGACAGCTGGCAGCCGAAGTCTTGGGATGAGTTGCTCGACGCCGCCCGCAAGATCAAGGAGGCGGCCCCCGACAGCTTCCCGTTGCAGCTCAACGCCGGCGTCTCCATGGGCGAGGCGACCACGATGCAGGGCTACTGGATGGCGCTGCTCGGCACCGGCGAACAGGTCACCGACGACAGCGGCAAATATATCGTGTCGAGCCAGGGCATCCTCGACACGCTGAAGCTCTACAAGACCATCTATGTCGACGACAAGCTCGGCGACCAGCGCGCGCAGCTGCTTGCCGACGGCCGCAACCGCACCTTCGCCAATTTCCGCGATGGCAAGACTGCGATGCTCGTCGAGGGCGACTGGTTCTATCGCTCGGTCACAGCACCCGGCGCCGAATTCGCCGTCGCCGATCGCGACAACACCATGACCTGGAAGAAGATGCCCGCCGCAGCACCCGGAAAGGGCTTACGCGGCCAGGATTTCGTCACGATGTCCGGCGGCACCGGCTTCGTCATCAATCCGCATACGGACGCGCCTGTCGAATCCTGGGCGCTGCTCTCGTTCATGAACAGCAAGGAGCAGCTCGACGCGTTCCAGGAAATCCAGCCCGCCATCCGTATCCGCGACGACGTGGCGATCCCGAACTCGCCGTTCCTGACGGAAACGGCAACGACGCTGCTGCCGATCACCACGGCCCGTCCGAACGACGCCAATTACAACAAGGTCTCGACCGAGATCCAGCGCATGACCGAAAGCGTCGTTTCCGGCGAGCTCTCGCCTGAGGACGCGATGGCCCAGTACAAGGCGGCCGTCATCGCCATCGTCGGCGAAGAAAACACCGTCAGCACTCTCTAAAGCCAATGCGGGATGTGGCCGCAACGGGGCCCTCATCCCGCTTCGATCCAACGACAGAGCGCCCGGCTGCCATCCGTGGCCGGGCTCCCGATCCAGGATATGGGCATGAAACGCGCATGAAGAAATTCTCCCTGCTTTCGACGCGCGCCGGCGCGCTTTTCCTGGCTCCGGCCACGGCCCTCGTCGGGGTCTTCGTCATCGTTCCCTTCTTCTGGGTGATTTTCGTTTCCTTCACCAACCGCACACTGCTCGGCCGCACGGCCGTCGACCCCGATTTCGTCGGCCTGCAGAACTATTTCGCGCTCTTCAATCCGGCGACCTTCTTTACCCGCGGCCAGTTCGGGTTTTCGCTGATCCTGACGATCCAGTTCGTGCTGCTCTCGGCGCTGATCGGCCAGGCGCTCCTCGGCCTGCTGCTCGCCTGGCTCAGCCAGTCGGTGACGCCCACACTCAAGTCCTTCCTGCAGACGGCAGTCATTGCCGCCTGGATCCTGCCAGAAGTGGTGATCGGCTTCGCCTGGTTTGCCTTTCTCGACTACGACAACGGCACGCTCAACATGATCCTGCGCGGCCTCGGCCTGCCGCCCGGCGACTGGCTGCTGCAGCAGCCCTTCTGGGTGATCGTGTTCTTCAACACCTGGCGGGGTGCCGCCTTCTCGATGATGCTGTTTAATTCGGCCTTCCAGTCGATCCCGCCGAGCTACTTTCAAGCCGCCGACGTCGCCGGCGCCACCTCCTGGCAGAAGCTGCGTGACATCGCGCTGCCGCTGATCCGCGGCCACGTCGTGACCGATCTGATCCTCATTACCATGTGGACCTTCAACGTTTTCACGCCGTTCCTGCTCACCCATGGCGGTCCGTCCTACCGTACCGAAATCCTCTCGATCTACACCTACCGCATCGCCTTCAAGGACTTCGAGTTCGGCAAGGGGGCCGCCGTCGGCGTCGTCATCATGCTGATCAACCTGGCATTCGCGCTCATCTACCTTCGCCTTGCCTACAAGAAGCCGGTGGAGGCGGAATGATGCGCAAAGCTCCCAACATCTTCGTAAGGCGCACGGTCTTCTCCGCTGCCGCCACCTTCCTCGGCACGGTCTTCGCGCTGCCGCTCGTCTGGTTCATCTTCGCGCCCTTCAATGCGCGGGCCGAACTCGGGCTCGCCATCCCCTCGCCCTTCACGCTCTCGAATTTCGCGACCGTCTTCCAGAACACTTTCGCCATGCAGGCGCTGTTAAACAGCCTCATCCAGGCAGCAGGCGGCGTGGTGCTGGTCGGTGGAGCGGCTACGCTTGCGGCCTATGCGCTGTCGCGCTCGCCGATCCCGGGCAAGGGCGCGGTCACCTATATCCTGCTGCTGTTCTCGTCAGTCGTTTCGGGCTCGGCCGCGATGGTGCCGATCTTCCTGATCATCTCGGCCGCGGGCCTCATCGATACTCATCTCGCCGTCATCCTCGTCTTTGCCGGCGGGCTGCTGCCGACAGCGATGTTCATTCTCAGGGACTTCATCGACGCCATCCCGCGCTCCTATGAGGAGAGCGCGATGGTCGCCGGCGCCTCGCCGCTCCAGGCCTTTTTCGATGTCGCGCTGCCGGTCATCCGGCCGGGCATCGTCGTGGTTGTCGTCTGGGCCTTCGTCAACATCTGGGGCAGCTTCCTCATCCCCTTCATCCTGTTGCGCAGCGACAAGCTGATGCCGGCATCCGTCGCGATCTACTCCTTCTATTCGGAGGCCGGCACACCAATCGTCACGCTGCTGGCTGCCTACTCGCTGATCTATTCGCTGCCCGTCATCGCCCTCTATCTCTTCGTGAATTGGAAATTCGGTTTCCGGTTCTTCGGTGGCATCAAGTCGTAATCGGAAATCTGTCATGGCCTCTGTCGAATTCCAGAACATCTCCAAGACCTTCGGCGCCTTCGTCGCCGTGCCCGACATCAGCTTCCAGATCGCCGACGGCGAGTTCATCTGCCTGCTCGGCCCGTCGGGCTGCGGCAAGACGACGAGCTTGCGCATGATCGCGGGTCTCGAAACGCCAAGCTCCGGCCGGGTGATGATCGGCGGCAGGGACGTCACCTATCTGCATCCGAAGGACCGCGGCATTTCCATGGTCTTCCAGGACTATGCGCTCTATCCGCACATGAACATCGCCGACAACATCGCCTATCCGCTGAAGGTGCGCGGCGAGGCCGAAACCAAGCGTCATGCCCGGGCAAAGGATGTGGCCGACGTGCTCAAGATCGGCGACCTTCTGAAGCGGTTGCCGAGCCAGATTTCCGGCGGCCAGCAGCAGCGCACGTCGCTCGCCCGCGCACTGGTCTATCCGAGCGAAGTCTATCTCTTCGACGAACCGCTCTCGAACCTCGACGCGAAGCTCCGGCTCGAAGCCCGCGGCTTCCTCAACCATCTGCAGCGCGACATGGGCATGACTGCCGTTTACGTCACCCACGACCAGGCGGAAGCGATGGCGCTCGCGACCCGCATCGCCGTCATGGACAAGGGACGGATCGTGCAATTCGCCCCGCCGATCGAGATTTATCGCCGGCCGGCGACCACTTTCGTCGCCAATTTCGTCGGCAACCCGCCGATGAACCTGGTTCCGGTCGAGGCGTCCGTAGGCGACGGCGCGCTGCATCTGCGCGCCGACGGACTTCAGGTTGCGCCGATCGAACTCACCGACGCCGTCGCCAAGGCGGCGAGATCAGGCAAGATGACGCTTGGCGTGCGCCCGGAGCACCTACGCATCGCCGGCGCCACCGACCACAACATTCTTTCCGGCGAGCTCTTCGCCAACGAGAACATGGGGCCGGAAAGCCTCGTTACGCTCGAGCGCGGCGACAACGGCCGCGTCACGGCGCGCATTTTCACCGATGACGAAATCAAGGTCGGAACCTCCGTGCACCTCGCCTTTGACGCCAGGCACGTCACCCTCTTTGACGACACCGGCGCGCGCATTCCCGCAGCCGACGAGCGCTGAGGCCGCTATGTTGGAATTTTCCGCGAGGATCACCCGCAGGGATCAGGCGGCCGATCCCTATTTCTACGTCCCCTTCGATGTACCTGAGGGCGTGACGCGGATCGACGTGACGCTGAGCTATCCGAAGTCGGAGCAGTGCATCATCGATCTCGGCGTGCTTGACCCGCGCGCAACCGACTATCCGACCGATCAGGGATTTCGCGGCTGGAGCGGCGGCGCGCGCGACCACTTTTTCGTCGCCACCGACGACGCCACCCCCGGCTACATCCATGGCGAGATACCCTCCGGGCGGTGGAAGGTCATGTTGGGTCTCTATAAAGTCCCCGAAGACGGCGTCGACGTGCTGGTGATCGTAGACCATGACAGCAGCCGGCGTGCGATCGCGCCGCAGCCGTCGCGACAGTTTCCGGTCCGCAAGGGGGCCGGCTGGTATCGCGGCGACCTTCATTGCCACACGTTCCATTCGGATGCGGCCGGTTCCCCGGAACTGCTGCACGCCGCCGCGCGACAGGCAGGGCTCGACTTCCTGGCGGTCGCCGACCACAACACCATAACCCAGCGGCGCTACTTCCATCCGCATTCCTCCGCCGACCTCGTCTTCATCCGCGCCATGGAAATCACCACCGCCGTCGGCCACGCCAATGTCTTCGGCGTCGACGACTGGATCGATTTCCGCATGACCAGGCCCGAGCATGCCCATACGCTCGAACGTCTCGTGCATGAGCGCGGCGGACTGCTGTCGATCAACCACGACAAGCCGACCATCCCCTGGGATTACGACCTGCCCAAGATCGACTGCATGGAGGTCTGGCAATCCCATTGGCTTGCCTGGAACTGGGTATCGCTGGAGCGCTACCAGCAGCGGCTGGCCTCCGGTCTGAAGATCTCGGCGATCGGCGGCAGCGACTTCCATCAGCCGGCGCGACTGATGCCGGAGGGCCCGCTCGTGCTCGCCCGCCCGACGACGGTGCTCTTTCTCGAAGAACTTTCGGAAGAGGCCGTGCTCGGCGCGATGAAATCCGGCCACTGCTATGTCACCGAAGGCCCAACGGGACCGCATCTGGAACTCACCGCCAACGGCCAGCCCATGGGATCGACCGTCACCGGGCAAGTTGCGGCAGAGGCTTTGGTTCGCGGCGCCAAGGGCGACAAACTCCTGTGGCTCGATGCCTCCGGCATCGTCGGGGAGCAGATGATCGAGGCAGACGACTGGACGGGCCACTATATGGGTTCGCCGTCGATTTTCCTGCGAGCCGAGATCGTCGCGTTCGCGAGCCGAGACGCCATCGTCGCTGCTTTCCGCGAGGCGCTGCCCGGAAATAGCCTGCCGTGGCAACTCTCCAATGACGATCTCGCGCAGCGCACGGTTCGCCGCGCCATCAGCAATCCGGTTTATTGCATCCCCGCCTGACCGCCGAGACCATCAGACCTCAAATGCGCCCGGATCACCGCATTCGGCTATCCCCATAGCCGAATCCGCTGGTCGCGCTTTTTCTTTGCTGCACCGCACATTTTCACCGTTGCAGTAATTTTAAGCAGAAAACAACCGTGCTAAGAAAAAAGGCAGGACCTCCCTCGACGGCACGTTAGGAACCCCATGGCGGCACGCCAGCGCATTATCCCCGTTCGGCGTGAATACAATCGCTGGGTCGCAAACCAGACGCTGGAAGACTATGCGCTGCGCTTCACCGCCAAGAGCGCGCGACGCTTTTCCTCCGAACGCATTTCCCAGACGGCGATTGGCGCGATCTCCTTTCTGGCGCTGGAAGCGATCGGCGGCGCGATCACCATGTCCTATGGCACCACCAACGCAATCGTCGCGATCCTGGTCGCGAGCCTGATGATCCTGACGGTTGGGCTGCCGATCAGCCGTTATGCCATCCGCCACGGCGTCGACATCGATCTTCTGACCCGCGGCGCCAGCTTCGGCTATATCGGCTCGACGCTGACCTCGCTGATCTATGCGAGCTTCACCTTCATCCTCTTTGCGATCGAGGCCTCTATCATGTCGGGAGCGCTCGAACTCGCACTCGGCATCCCCTTGTGGATCGGCTACATCGTCAGTGCCGTCATGGTCATCCCACTCGTCACCCACGGCGTGCGGCTGATCAGCAAGTTCCAGCTCGTGACCCAGCCCTTCTGGATCGTTCTCAATATCCTGCCCTTCGCGTTCATCGCCTTTGCCGATTGGGAAAAAGTCGGCGCCTGGCTTGCCTATTCCGGCATTCATCACGCATCAGGGCCGCCCGGTACGATCGCCCCTTTCGATCTCGTCGAATTCGGGGCGGCATCGGCCGTGATCTTCGCGCTGATGGCGCAGATCGGCGAGCAGGTCGACTTCCTGCGTTTTCTGCCGCCGGACGGCCAGCGCAAGCTGCATCACCGCATCGCCATCTTTCTTGCCGGCTCCGGCTGGGTGCTCGTCGGCGCGCCGAAACTGCTCGCCGGCTCCTTCCTCGTGGTTCTGGCGCTTTCTGCCGGCGTGCCCTCGACCAGGGCGGCCGATCCGGCGCAGATGTACTACACCGCCTTCGGCTACATGATCCCGTCGGAAACGGCAGCCCTCCTGCTGATGGTCGCCTTCGTCGTCGTCTCGCAGCTGAAGATCAACGTGATGAACGCCTATGCCGGGTCGCTCGCCTGGTCGAACTTCTTTTCGCGGCTGACGCACAGCCATCCGGGCCGCGTCGTCTGGCTCATCTTCAACGTCGCGATCGCGCTTCTTCTGATGGAACTCGGCATCTATCGGCTGCTCGAGGAAACGCTCGGCGTCTTTTCGATCATCGCCATGGCCTGGCTCTGCACGATTTCGGCCGACCTCTTCATCAACAAGCCGCTTGGCCTATCGCCGCCCGGTATCGAATTCAAGCGCGCGCATCTCTACGACATCAACCCGGTCGGCCTCGGCGCCATGGCGATTTCGGCGACGGTGGCGCTGACGGCGCATTTCGGCGTATTCGGCGACATCGCCGCTTCGCTCGCACCCTATATCGCACTCGTTGTGGCTTTCATCGCCTCGCCGTTGATTGCCTGGGGTACCGACGGCAAGTTCTACCTCGCCCGCAAGCCACGCCGGAGCTGGGCCAGCAAGACCGAGATCACCTGCTCGATCTGCGAACATCCGTTCGAACCGGAGGACATGGCCTGGTGCCCGGCCTATGCGGCGCCGATCTGCTCGCTCTGCTGCTCGCTCGACAGCCGCTGCCACGACATGTGCAAGCCGAAGGCGCGTTTCAACGCCCAGGTCGCGACCGTTGCCAACACCCTGCTGCCCAGCGCGATCACCGAAAAGCTGGCGACCCGTCTCGGCCGCTACGCGATCTCCGCCGTTTTGTCGATCGCCGGCATCGGCCTGATTTTGGCTATGATCGCCCACCAGACGGCCGGATCATCCCCAGAGGTCGCCGCGGTGGTCGAGCGTACCGTCGCCGTCGTCTTCTTTGTCTTCGCCGTGCTCGCGGGCATCGTCTCCTGGTTCTATGTGCTCGCCCATGACAGCCGCGTGGTGGCCGAAGAAGAATCCTCCCGCCAGAACACGCTGCTGCTGAAAGAAATCGCCGCCCACAAGAAGACGGACGCCGCCCTGCAGCAGGCAAAAGAAACTGCGGAAGCCGCCAATCGCGCCAAGAGCCGCTATGTCGTCGGCCTCAGCCATGAGCTCAGAACGCCGCTCAACGCCGTGCTCGGCTACGCCCAGGTGCTGGAGCGCGACGAGACCATTCCGCCGGCGCGACAGGGCGCGATCAAGGTCATCAAGCGCAGCGCCGACCATCTCTCCGGCCTGATAGACGGGCTGCTGGATATCTCCAAGATCGAGGCCGGCAAGCTGCAGGTCTATTCCAACGAGATCAACATTTTCGATTTCCTCGACCAGATCGTCGAAATGTTCCGGCCGCAGGCGCAGGCAAAAGGCATCGCCTTTGAGCACGAGCGCGCCGCCAGCCTGCCGCGTTATGTGAAAACCGACGAGAAGCGCCTGCGCCAGATCCTCGTCAACCTTCTCTCCAACGCACTGAAATTCACGGAGCGCGGCGGCATCCGCCTGGATGTCGCCTATCGAAGCCAGGTGGCGACCTTCACCGTTATCGATAGCGGTCGTGGCATTGCTGACAAGGACCTGCCGCGCATCTTCGACCCTTTCCAGCGCGGCGAGGCCGAGCATCAAGGCAGCATGCCAGGCCTCGGGCTGGGCCTGACGATCACCCGGCTTTTGACGCAGACGCTCGGCGGCGAAATCGCCGTCACGAGCACGCTTGGCAAAGGCACCACCTTCCGCGTCCGGCTGATGCTTTCGGCCGTCGACCGTCCGGCGCTCGCGGCACCCGTCCGGCGCGTCACTTCCTATCTCGGCTCGCGGCGCACGATCGTCGTCGTCGACGACAATGCCGATCATCGCACGTTGATGCGCGAGATCCTGGTGCCCATGGATTTCACGGTCTTCGCCATCCCATCCGGGGCCGATTGCCTGTCCCTCCTTGCGGACGTCAGCCCTGACCTCTTCCTGATCGACATCTCGATGCCGGGCATGAACGGCTGGGAACTCGCCGCCAGGCTGCGTGAAGCAGGACAAACGGCGCCGATCATCATGCTGTCGGCCAATATCGGCGACGGCTCGACCACCGGCGCCTTCACCGGCCACAACGACACGCTCGCCAAACCCTTCGTCGTCGGCCAACTCGTCGACAAACTTGCGGTGCATCTTGACCTCACCTGGATCCACGAAGACGAGGAACAGCCGCCGCATGCCGCGCCAACGGTCCGGTCGATGACGCGTCCGGACCTCCATCATGTGCAGGAACTGATCCGCCTCGGCGAGATCGGTTACATCAGGGGCATCGAGGCCAAATTGACGGAGATCGCGCTGGCACCCGAACACCAATCCTTTGTCGAGGAGGCGCGGACCTATGTGCAGGCCTTCGATCTTTCCGGCTACGACGCCTTCCTCAGGAACGACACCCAAGAAGGAGGCGACGCCCGTGGCTGATACCTATGACCGCCGCGACATCGTTCTGCTCGTCGATGATTCGCCGGAAGCTCTCGGCTTCCTGACCGAAGCGCTGGAGCAATCGGGCTTCTCCGCGCTGATCGCAACGTCGGGCAACGCCGCGCTTTCGATCGCGGAGCGCATTACTCCCGACGTCATTCTGCTTGACGCGGTCATGCCGGGCATGGACGGGTTCGAAACCTGCCGGCGCCTCAAGGCCAACGCCGCCGTCGGCCAGACGCCGGTACTGTTCATGACCGGATTGACCGAGACCGAGCATGTTGTCCGCGCCCTTGAAGCCGGCGGCGTCGACTATCTGACGAAGCCTATCAACATCGACGAGCTCCGGGCACGCATCCGCGTCCATCTCTCCAACGCGCGCTCCGCCCAGAGCGCCCGCGTCGCGCTCGATGCGGCCGGGCGCCATCTCCTGGCTGTGCGCGCAGATGGCAGCATCTGCTGGTCGACGCCGCAGGCAACCCGCCTCGTCAATGCCGCAACCGGCCGTGACGATGGACTGAGCACGGTCACGAAACGCATAGCGCGCTGGATGGATAACCGCACCCGCGGGCCGTCATCGCCCGAAGAGAGCTTCACGCTCGACCAACCCGGCCAAGCGGGCCTGCAGATATCCTATCTCGGCGGCATCGGCCCGAATGAATATCTCTTCCGCCTGACGGCCGAGAACCGGCTGACGGACGACGAAATGCTGCGCCAGCACTTCGCGCTGACGCAGCGGGAATCCGAGGTGCTTCTGTGGATCGCCAAGGGCAAGGCGAACCGCGACATCGGCGAGATCCTCGGCCTGAGCGCGCGCACAGTAACCAAGCATCTGGAACAGATCTATGTGAAGCTCGGCGTCGAGAACCGGGCATCGGCCGCCGTCAAGGCAACGCAGGTTCTGCACGGGATCTGAAGCGAAGAATGGAACATCCGCCACGCTGACACGTTCGGCTGGTGACCCAGATGCCCACTGATGTACTATTGATGCCGCTGAACGGAGGGTTGCATCCATGCCACGATGGCTGTTGCTTGTCGTCATGACCGCATGCGCCGCCGGCGTTGCGCGCGCGGACGAGGGCGCGTTCCTGAAGTCCTTGGGCGGGAGCTGGGCGGGCAGCGGCGTCGTCCGTATCCGGACCAACATGTCGCCAGTCAACGTGTCCTGCAGCTTCAATTCCGAAGCAATCGGCCTCGCGCTGTCGATGGCCGGTGTCTGCCGGGGCATGTTGCTGATCTCACGCTCCATCGACGCGAAGCTTCGCTATACAGGCTCAACCTATAGCGGCTCTTATCTCGGCCCGCGCGGCGGCCGTGCCGGTCTCAACGGCAGTCGCCGCGGCGATGCGATCAATCTGACCATCCGTTGGGCTAAGGAAGTCAACGGCGACCGCCGCGCCGACCTGACCGTACGCAAGATCGGCGCCGACGGCATGCAGTTGACGACGGTTGATGTCGACCCAGCTTCCGGCAAGCGGGTGGTGACGAGCGAGATCAACCTCAAGCGAAAATAGCGGAAGAAGTGCCGCCCTCGACGAGAGCGGCCACTCAGCGCAGTCAGGCCGCGGCCGCGGTGCGAGTGTCGTAGTCGGCTGTCCATTGCAGCGACGGGCGCTGCCCGCAGCGTTCGACCCACGCCTTGACGACCGCGCTGTCCGGTGTCGCTGCAGGATACCAGGCAAAGGGCGAATGCAGCAGCAGGTCGACCGCCGAGTAGTGTTCGCCCATCAGATAGGGCCTGTCCTTCAGCGCGTTTTCAAGGCGCTGTGCCATCTGTTCCGGACCGCGGAAGGTGCTATCCAGATAGGGATGCGAAAGCCCCGCCGCCTGCGTGATCAGCACCGGCTCGACGACGCCGGCATACCAGGCAAGCCAGCTCAGATAACGGCCGCGCTGCGGGTCGCCGACAGGCGGCGCCAGCTTCTTTTCCGGAAAGAGATCGGTCAGATACTGAATGATCGCAATGCTTTCCCACAGCACGACGCCGTCATGAACGAGTAGCGGCACCTTGCCTTCCGGATGCGGGTTCGCCGGGTCCTTCCGGCCACTGCCGTCGCCGCGGGTGATGTCGACGATCTTGATTTCGACCTTGTCGAGGGCGTCGAGTTCGCGAAGCAGCGTGATGATGCGCGACGAGCGCGAGCGCGGGGCGTGAAAGAGCGTCAGCATGATGAAGTCCTCGGTTGCGTTAGCGAATGCGGAACCTATACAGTTGCCCAACTGTCAGTTTCCGTCAGTAGGCTTCGTCTATCTTCAGTCATGGCCCGTAGTGATCGTTTGTTCCGCCTGCTGCAGGCGCTGCGCACCCTCCCTTCCCCGGTGACGGCCGCTCGGCTCGCCGAGGAGACCGGTGTGTCGTTGCGCTCGCTTTACCGGGACATCGACAGCCTGCGCGCCGCCGGCGCCGTCATCGATGGCGAGCGGGGCTTCGGCTACCGGCTGACGGAGGACATCGCCTTGCCACCCCAGACCTTCACACGTCTCGAAATCGAGGCACTGGTGCTCGGCCTCGCCGAAGTGCAGCACATGGGCGAGCCTGATCTCGCGGCCGCGGCAGGCGCTGTGCTTTCGAAGATCACGGCGACGCTGCCCGACCGGTTGCAGCGCCAGGCGCTGCACGCCGCATCGCAGGTCTATCGCTTCGAACGCCGGGATCCACCGGTGGCCGATGTCAGCCTGCTGCGCGAAGCCTGCTGGCAGGAGCGCGCGGTCGTCATCGGCTATGTGGACGCTGGGCAACAGAGGACCGACCGGCAGGTGCTGCCGCTGGCGATCGTCTATCTGGAGCGGGTGCTGGTGCTGCTCGCCTGGTGCTGCCTCCGGCAGGACTACCGCAAATTCCGCGTCGATCGCATCGCCGATGTCCGCATGGCGGACGAGAGCTTCCGCCCGCGCCGGGTGCCGATGCTTAGGGAGTTCATCGCCTACTTGAACGGTGGTGCGCCTGATAAACCGAAGATGACGCTGAGCGGGCAATGAGCCCAAACGACGACGCGGCCCGTGTTGCCACGGGCCGCGTTCGGACTGCGCTTAGGCAGTCATGCCTTGGGAGGCAAGCTTATTCGGCCGGCTGCAGTGCCGGCTGCGGCAGCGCTTCCGGCGTGCGACCACCAAGGACAGCCGCCATCTGTGCCTCGTCCAGCTCGCCTTCCCACTTCGCAACGACGATCGTCGCGACCGCATTGCCGACGAAGTTGGTGAGTGCGCGGCATTCCGACATGAAGCGGTCGATGCCGAGGATGAGTGCCATGCCGGCAACCGGAACGGCGGGAACGACCGAGAGCGTTGCGGCCAGCGTGATGAAACCGGCGCCGGTGATGCCGGCGGCACCCTTGGAGCTCAGCATGGCGACGAGCAGCAGCAGCACCTGGTCGCCGAGCGACAGTTGGATATCCATGGCCTGGGCGATGAAGAGGGCCGCCAGCGTCATGTAGATGTTGGTGCCGTCGAGGTTGAAGGAGTAGCCGGTCGGAATGACCAGGCCGACGACCGAGCGCTTGCAGCCGGCCTTTTCCATCTTGCTCATCAGGCCCGGCAGTGCCGCTTCCGACGAGGATGTGCCGAGAACCAGCAGCAGTTCTTCCTTGATGTAGCGGATCAGCGCGATGATCGAGAAGCCGTTGTAGCGGGCGACGGCGCCGAGAACCAGGAAGACGAAGAGGAAGGACGTCAAGTAGAAGGTGCCGATCAACATCGCCAGATTGGCGATCGAGGCAACGCCGTATTTGCCGATGGTGAACGCCATGGCGCCGAAGGCGCCGATCGGGGCGGCCTTCATCAGGATGCCGACGAGCTTGAAGACCGGCAGCGTCAGCGCGTGCAGGAAATCGACGACTGGCTCAGCCTTCTTGCCGACCATCGCCAGCGCAAGACCGAAGAGCACGGAGATGAACAGCACCTGCAGGATGTCGCCATCGGCAAAGGCACCGACCAGTGTCGTCGGGATGATGTTCATCAGGAAGCCGGTGATCGTCTGCTCATGTGCCTTCTCGGCAAAGGTCGTCACCGCCTTGGCGTCGAGCGACGCCGGATCGATGTGCATGCCGGCGCCCGGCTGAACGACATTGGCGACGATCAGGCCGATGATCAGCGCCAGCGTCGAAAAGGTCAGGAAGTAGATCATCGCCTTCCCGGCGACGCGGCCGACCTTGGCGAGATCGGTCATGCCGGCAATGCCGGTCGCAACCGTGAGGAAGATGACCGGGGCGATGATCATCTTGACGAGGCGGATGAAGGCATCGCCGAGCGGCTTCAGCTCGGTGCCGAGCGACGGATAGAAATGGCCGAGCAGGATGCCCGCGGCGATCGCCGCCAGCACCTGGACATAGAGATGACGATAGAAAGGTGTCTTGCCGCGCGGTTCCGCGGATTGGTCGATAATCATGATATCCTCCACTGGACCCAGTCCGGCGTCATGCCGGGCCTCCCGGGTCAATTTCCGATGCGCGACAGCTCGGGCTGTCATGAGGATGTCATTTGCAACGGGCGTGCCAGTTCTCTGCGGCGAGAGCCAAGCCCTTGAATCGACGTGGATGTTTCGTTCACACGGCTCGACACGCACAAAGAGTTGAGCGGATTTCCGCACAGGTCACCTGGAAGTCTGAGCGAAAAAATGCACAATCGCGCCATGTTCAGTGCCCTATCCGCCCCCCTCAACCTGGCAGATCTCGACCGGTCGATGCGCCGCACCTGGCTGGTGTTCGCCGGCCTCGCTCTGGCGCTGCTCGTCGCCGGCCTTCTGTTCGCCGGTGAATATGGACGCAACCAGGCGCTCGAAACCGTCGACGCCCAGAGCCGGATCGATGCCAATCTGAAAGCCTCGCTGCTGCGCGCCGTGCTCGAACGTCAGCGCTCGACGCCGCTGGTGCTGGCCGACGACGTCGAGGTGAAAGCAGCGCTTTCGACCCGCGACGGCCAGGCGCTGCAGCGGTTGAACGAGAAGCTGCAGGCACTTGCCGCCAACACGGACGCCGCCGTCATTTATGTGATCGGCAACGACGGCGTCGCGGTCGCCGCCAGCAACTGGCGTGAGCCGACGAGCTTCGTCGGCAACGACTACGCCTTCCGCGAATATTTCCGCATGGCGATGCGGGACGGCAAGGCGGAGCATTTCGCCATGGGCACGGTCAGCAAACGGCCGGGACTCTATATCTCCCGGCGGGTGCAGGGGCAGGACGGCCCGATCGGCGTCGTCGTCGCCAAGCTCGAGTTCGACGATGTGGAAGCGGAGTGGCTCGCCTCCGGCAAGCCGGTCTATGTTACCGACCGGCGCGGCATCGTGCTCATCACCAGTTTCCCGTCCTGGCGCTTCATGACCACCAGAACCATTCCGCGCGATCGTGTCGCTGCGATCCGCGACAGCCTGCAATTCGGCGATGCCTCGCTGCTGCCGCTGCCGTTCCGCGACATCGAGCCGACCAGCGACGGCTCCAGCGAGCTGCATGCGCTGCTGCCCGGCGACAGCGAGCGGCGGTTCCTGCGGGTCGAAACCATGGTTCCGACCACGAGCTGGCGGCTGGAGCAACTGGCGCCATTGGATGGGGCGGTCTCGGCGGCAACCCGCGAGGCCCGGCTGATTGCGCTGGCCGTGATCGTGCCGCTGCTTGCGCTTGCGGCCTTCCTCCTGCGTCGTCGCCAGGCCCTGACCTTGGTTGCGACAAGGGAGCGTGCCGCGCGCGATGAACTGGAGCACCGCGTGGCGGAGCGCACCCAGGATCTCAGCCTTGCGCGTGATCATCTCGAAACGGAGATTGCCGATCACCGGCGCACCGGCGAGAAGCTCCAGGCCGTGCAGCAGGAACTGGTTCAGGCGAACCGTCTGGCGATCCTCGGCCAGGTGGCCGCCGGCGTCGCCCACGAGATCAACCAGCCGGTCGCGACCATCCGCGCCTATGCCGACAATGCCCGCACCTTCCTCGACCGGGGGCAGCAGCAAACGGCGGTGGAGAACCTCGTCAGCATCGCCGAGCTGACCGAAAGGGTCGGTACCATCACCGACGAACTCCGCAGCTTTGCCCGCAAGGGCCGCTTCGTCGCCGAGCCGACACCGATGCGCGAGGTGATCGAGGGCGCCTTGATGCTGCTTCGCAGCCGCTTTGCCGGCCGCATGGATGCCATCGTCATCGACCTGCCGGAAAACGGGCTCAGCGTTTACGGCAGCCGCATCCGTCTTGAACAGGTCCTGATCAATCTCCTGCAGAATGCCTTGGAGGCACTCGGCGAGCGCAGCGATGCCGAGATCCGCGTGCGCTGTGAGGAGGACCCTTCCGGCACGGTCTTGCTTGTCGTTACCGACAACGGCCCCGGCATACCACAGCATATCCGCGAGGATCTGTTCACGCCGTTCAACACCTCGAAGGACGAAGGGCTCGGCCTTGGACTCGCCATCTCCCAGGAGATCGTCGCCGACTATGGCGGCGAGATATCAGTCGAAACCAGCGACAAGGGCACCGTCTTCACGGTGCGCCTGAAGAGGGCCTGAGCGATGCAGCCATCCGTCTACCTCATCGACGACGACAACGATCTGCGCAAGGCGATGACGCAGACGCTGGAGCTCGCCGGATTCGCCGTCACTTCGCTTGCAAGCGCCGCCGAAGCCTTGGGAACCCTCGACGCGAATTTTGATGGCATTGTCGTCAGTGATATCCGCATGCCCGGCATCGACGGGCTGCAGCTCTTTCGCCGCATCGCTGCCTTCGATGCCGACCTGCCCGTGATCCTGGTGACCGGCCACGGCGACATACCGATGGCAGTTCAGGCGCTGCAGGATGGCGTCTACGACTTCATCCCAAAACCCTTTGCCGCCGACCGGCTGGTGCAGAGCGTGCGCCGCGCGCTGGAAAAGCGCAGTCTCGTCATGGAGAACCGCGCGCTCAAACGGGCGGCCGAAACGGCCGGCGACAGCCTGCCGCTGATCGGCCAGACGCCGGTCATGGAGCGCTTGCGCCAGACGATCCGGCACATCGCCGACACGGATGTCGACGTGCTCGTCGCCGGTGAAACCGGCAGCGGCAAGGAGGTGGTCGCGACGCTGCTCCACAATTGGAGCCGGCGCCGCGACGGCAATTTCGTGGCGCTGAACTGCGGCGCGCTGCCGGAAACGGTGATCGAGAGCGAACTCTTCGGTCACGAACAGGGCGCCTTCACCGGCGCCCTGAAGAAGCGTGTGGGCCGGATCGAACACGCGAGCGGCGGCACGCTATTCCTCGACGAGATCGAGGCGATGCCGCCGGCGACCCAGGTCAAGATGCTGCGCGTTCTCGAAGCCCGCGAGATCACGCCGCTCGGCACCAACCAGGTGCGCCCCGTCGATATTCGCGTCATCGCCGCCGCCAAGATCGATCTCGGCGACCCGGCCCAGCGCGGGGACTTTCGTGAAGATCTCTACTTCCGATTGAACGTCGTAACGCTGTCGATCCCGCCGCTGCGCGAGCGCCGCGATGATATCCCGCTGCTCTTTTCGCACTTCCTGACGCGGGCGGCGGAGCGCTTCAAGCGGGACGTGCCTCACGTCTCGCCGGCAGTGCAGCAACACCTGATGACCCATGCCTGGCCCGGCAATGTGCGCGAACTCTCACATTTTGCCGAACGCGTGGCGCTCGGCGTCGAAGGCCCGCTGGGACAGCCGGTTGCGCCAGCAGAACAGCCGGGTTTCGCGCTACCGGAACGGCTCGAACACTACGAGGCAGAGATCCTGAAGGAAGTGCTTCGCGCCCAGCGCGGCGACGTCAAGGCGACGATCGAGGCGCTCGGTATTCCGCGCAAGACATTCTACGACAAGCTCCAGCGCCACGGCATCAACCGAGCCGACTATGCGGAGCGCGGCGTTCCGGAAAAATCCGGCAGCTAACTCTCGTCAGCGGCCAAAATACACCCAAAAATTGCATCTTCGTCGACGGGCGAATTCGCGCTTGACGACCCGTGCCGTTCGATGGCTATCTCTTGGGCATTCACCAGGGGGGTCCCGCAAGGGGCTGAGATTCTGCTGGATGGCCGGCTTACCGGCTGTGGCGCAGTGACCCGTTGAACCTGATCCAGTTCATACTGGCGTAGGGACGGTGCAGATATCGAAGCCAGGATTCCGTGCGTCCAGCACCTGGCGGAGCGTCTTTCATCCTTCCGGCATCAGAACTGGGTCTCCAATCGCAAACTTGGAGCCTCGTCATGAATATTGCCACAAAGCCCACCCCTCTCACGGTCACCCAAGGCCCGCTTCCCGCCTCCCGCAAGGTCCACAAATCAGGCATCCTCCACCCGGATATCCGCGTGCCGATGCGCGAGATCGCGCTGCACCCGACCTCCGGCGAGCCGCCGGTTACCGTCTACGATTCCTCCGGCGCCTATACCGCCGACGATGCGGAGATCAGCATCGAGGCGGGGCTGCCGCGACTCCGTCGCAACTGGATCGTCGGGCGCGGCGACGTGGAAACCTACGAGGGGCGCATCGTCCGTCCTGAAGACAACGGTTTTGCCAGCGGCGACCGGCTGACGCCGACCTTCCCGTTCCAGCACGCGCCGCTCAAGGCGACTGGCGGCAAGGCGGTAACGCAGCTTGCCTACGCCCGCGCCGGCATCATCACGCCGGAGATGGAGTTCGTGGCGATCCGCGAGAACCTCGGCCGCGATGCGGCACGCGCGATAGCTCGCGACGGCGAAAGCTTCGGCGCCCATATCCCCGACCATGTGACACCGGAGTTCGTGCGCCAGGAAATCGCCAGCGGCAGAGCGATCCTGCCCGCCAACATCAACCATCCGGAATCCGAGCCGATGATCATCGGGCGGAACTTCCTGGTGAAAATCAACGCCAATATCGGCAACTCCGCTGTCACCTCGTCGATGGCCGAGGAGGTCGAGAAGATGGTCTGGGCGACGCGGTGGGGCGCCGATACGGTTATGGACCTTTCGACCGGCCGCAACATCCACAACATCCGCGAATGGATCATCCGCAATTCACCGGTGCCGATCGGCACCGTGCCGCTCTACCAGGCTCTGGAAAAGGTCAATGGCATTGCCGAGGACCTCAACTGGGAGGTCTATCGCGACACGCTGATCGAGCAGGCCGAACAGGGCGTCGATTATTTCACCATCCATGCTGGCGTACGCCTGCACTACATCCCGCTCACCGTCGATCGCGTCACCGGCATCGTCTCCCGCGGCGGCTCGATCATGGCCAAGTGGTGTCTGCATCACCACAAGGAAAGCTTCCTCTACGAGCATTTCGAGGAGATCTGCGACATCTGCCGCGCCTATGACGTCTCCTTCTCGCTCGGCGACGGATTGCGCCCGGGCTCGATCGCCGATGCCAACGACGCGGCGCAGTTTGCCGAACTCGAAACGCTCGGCGAACTCACCAAGATCGCCTGGGCGAAGGATTGTCAGGTGATGATCGAGGGCCCCGGCCACGTGCCGATGCACAAGATCAAGGAGAACATGGACAAGCAGCTCGCCGTCTGCGGCGAGGCGCCGTTCTATACGCTTGGGCCGCTGACGACGGACATCGCTCCGGGCTACGACCACATCACGTCAGGCATCGGCGCTGCGATGATCGGCTGGTTCGGCACCGCCATGCTCTGCTACGTCACGCCGAAGGAACACCTGGGCCTGCCCGACCGCAACGACGTCAAAGTGGGCGTCATCACCTACAAGATCGCCGCCCACGCCGCCGATCTCGCCAAGGGTCACCCGGCCGCCCAGGTGCGCGACGACGCTCTCTCGCGCGCCCGCTTCGAGTTCCGCTGGGAGGACCAGTTCAACCTCTCTCTCGACCCGGAGACGGCCCGAAACTTCCACGACGAGACCCTGCCGAAGGAGGCACACAAGGTCGCGCATTTCTGCTCCATGTGCGGCCCGAAATTCTGCTCGATGCGGATCTCGCACGACATTCGTGCGGAAGCGCAGAAGGAAGGGCTGGAGGCAATGGCCGCGAAATACCGCGAGGGCGGCGATCTCTATATGCCGGTCGCTGAGGTCGAAGCTAAGAGTTAAAGCGCAACACGTCGGGAGGGACGCCTCGTAGTCCCTTCCGACGGCAAGGCGGATGCTGGGCCCTGGGGGAATAGCTTGCCCCCTTATCGGTTGAACGATATGTAAAACTCACGCAAAAGTCGCCGCCGGCGGACCCGTCATTCACGCCAAGCTGCCGTCCTCTGCGGCGCTCTTGCAGGACGACGAAAAAAACGCCGTTTACGAGGAGAATGACTTGAGGACACGCCTGCTGAGACTGACGGCCCTGTCGATAGGCGGCCTTGTGGCACTCGCTGGAGATCTGCCACGCCTCGACGACAGCGGGAGTTTTGCCGCGGGTTTTTCCTGGATTTCCGCCGCCCATGCGGACGACGCCGATGTCGGCGGGAATGGTGAAAATGGCGCTGATGGCAGCGACCAAGGTGGCGAAAACGTCGGGAGCGGCGGAAGCAACGGCACAGAGGGTGGCGGCGATGGGGGTGGTGGCGATTGGGGCACCGGTGACGGCAGCGGCGTAGGCGGCGTCCCCGGCGGCACCGGCGCAGGCGGCGGAGGTGCTGCCGTCATCGACAGCGATAGCCACAGCGAGCCCCACTCATCGATGCGCGACTCACGGGATTACGGACCAAGCGGCAAGGTCTGGCACGGCGGCAGCAATTTCCTTAACCTTTTCCGCCAGACGCCGGAAAGGCGCTTCGAACGGAGCCAGCCTGAATCGTCTGCCCGGCAGAAGACCGTTGACACGAAATGAGAGCCTTGAAGACAGGTCAACTTCGTCGCAACGGAGGGGGACCTGCGCTATTTCTCGAAACCGGACTCCGGATGTGCGGTAGGAACGGGTTCTGACGCGCGAGAACAGATCAGCCGGCGTCAGAGCTTTACATTCGAGATATGTCTATCCCGATCACGACCTGCCGGAGTGTGGCGGCGGAGTTACGGATACAGACCATCGTCTTTCTCGCCGCGAGTATTCCTAACTGCCTTTCCAGCCGCTGCAAGCAATCCGCTCGACGACATCGAGCAGCACATTCGCCCCGGCAACCAGATCATCCGCCTCCGTGTGTTCGCGCGGATTGTGGCTGATGCCGTCGCGGCTCGGCACGAAGATCATCGCCGTCGGCGCGATGCGTGCGATCATCTGCGCATCGTGGCCGGCGCCCGAAGTCATGCGCCGGCTCTTCAGGCCCCGCGCCTTCGCCGAAGCCTCGATCGTGGCGACAATGCCCAGATCGAAGGCGACCGGCTGGAAACGCGCCAGGCGCTCGACCGATATCTCGACACCCTCTTCAGCGGCGACACGCAGGAGGAAATCCGCAAGCGCCGCCTCCAGCGCCTGCAGCCGATCCTCGTCCGGGTCGCGCAGGTCTACGGTGAAGACCGCCCGCGACGGAATGACGTTGATTGCGTCCGGCTCGAAACGCATGGTGCCAATGGTCGCGACGCTCGGAGCGTTCGAGCGGGTTATATGATCGCGCAGGAAAAGGCCGATGCGGGCGGCCGCAAGCCCGGCGTCACAGCGCATCGCCATCGGCGTCGTGCCGGCGTGATTGGCGACACCGTCGATCGTCACCCGCTGCCAGGAAATGCCCTGCAGGTTTTCGACCGCGCCGATTGCCATGCCCTCGCGCTCCAGCACCGGTCCCTGCTCGATATGGAGCTCGACATAGGCGTGGGGGATGAGGAACCCCGGTTCGACATTGCCCGCATAGCCGATCCGCGCGAGTTCCTCTCCCAGCACCGCGCCATCTGTGCCGACGGTCGCAAGCGCCTTCTCCACCGGCAGCCCGCCGGCATAGACGAGCGAGCCGAGCATGTCGGGCGCAAAACGCACGCCCTCCTCGTTGGTGAAGGCGGCAACGACGATCGGCCGGGCCGGCGTCAGACCGCGCTCTCTCAAAGTTTCGATCACTTCGAGCGCGGCAATCACGCCGTAACAGCCGTCATAGATGCCGGCATTGATGACCGTGTCGACGTGCGAGCCGAGCATGATGGGCGCCTCGCCGGCATTACCCTCGTCGCGCCAGGTGCCGAAGATATTGCCGATGCGGTCGATGGCGACTTCGAGACCCGCCGCCTCGATCCAGGCGACGAGGCGATCGCGGCCAGCCTTGTCGTTGTCGGAACCGGCCAGTCGCGTCAATTGCCCGTGGGGATCGCGGCCGATCTCGCCAAGATCGTGAATACGCCCGAGGAGGCGCGCGGCATCGATGGTCTGCATTGGCTTGGCTGTCCTGCTTTCATGCGGATTTCTGTTCATGGCCGGGGCTCAGTCGGCGCCAGTCTCTGCCGGGTGATTTCCGCGTGGTAGCGCGCGCCGAAGATCAGGGCATCATCGTTGAAATCGTAACGCGGATTGTGCAGCGGCGCCGACGTCTCGCCGTTGCCGATGAAGACGAAGCAGCCCGGCACGTGCTCGAGGAAGCGCGCGAAATCCTCCGAACCGGTCATAGGCTCAGCGGCCGTCGCGACATTCTCAGGCCCGAACACCGCTTGCGCCGCAGCAAAGGCGTGGCCGGTCAAGGCCGGGTCGTTGATGAGCGGCACGAACTCGCGTGTGTAGCTGACCTCGACCTCGCAGCCATAGGCATCCGCCGTGCCCTTGGCGATCACGCGCATCTCCGCCTCGATCTTGGCGCTGACCTCGGGGCGGAAGCTGCGGGCGTCCCCGAGGATCCGGGAGAGGCCGGGCAAGGCATTGCGCGTGCCGTCGGTCAAGAGTTCGGTCACCGAAACGACGCCGATATCCGTCGGCGAAAGGCGCCGCGAGACGATCGTCTGCAGATTGACGACGGTAGCGCAAGCCGCGACAAGCGTCTCATTGCCCCAATGCGGCCGCGCCGCATGCCCGCCAACACCCTTCAGCACGATTTCGAAATTGTCCTCCGCCGACATGATCGCGCCGACACGGGTCTCGAAGCGGCCGACCGGCAGCCCCGGCATGTTGTGCAGGCCGTAGATCTCGTCGAAGGGGAAGCGCTCCATCAGGCCGTCGTCGAGCATCGCCAGCGCGCCCTTGCCCCACTCTTCGGCCGGCTGAAAGATGAAACAAACGGTGCCGTCGAAGCCTCCGCCTTCTGCCAGCATTTTCGCTGCCCCGAGCAGCATTGCGGTGTGGCCGTCATGGCCGCAGGCATGCATAGTGCCGGGCCGGGTCGAGCGATAGGACTGCTCTCCCTGCTCCGGTATCCGGAGCGCGTCCATGTCGGCGCGAAGGGCGATGGCGCGATTGCCACTGCCGCGTTTCAGCCGGCCGACGACACCGGTGCCGCCGACGCCTTCCACGACCTCGTCGAGCCCGAATTCTCGAAGCTTCGCCGCGACGAAGGATGCGGTGCGCTGCTCCTCAAAACCGAATTCCGGATGCGCGTGCAGATCACGGCGCCAGGCGGTCATATCCTCGACAAGCCGATCAAAGTCGATTCCCACCATGAGTCACCCTCTTTCGTTCGGTGTGTTCGCGACAGTCTCGGGCGACAGACCCACCAAGGCAGCATAACGCTCGGGATCCGTGGCCCCCTCGGTATTCATGACGAAGACGCGCGACTGTGCGGTCAATCCGAGCGCTTCCCGCAACGCCGGATCTCGGGCAACCGCCAGAAGCCCGGCCAGCCCGACGCCACCGCTCTCACCGGCGACGATCGCCGGGTCAGCCCCCTTCGGGCGCGCGAGCCGGTTCATGACCGAAACGGCGTCCTCATCATCGACGGTCATGAAGGCATCGGCCACGCGGGACAGGATACGCCAGGCGACGAGCGACGGCTCGTAGCATTCGAGCATCGCCATGATGGTCGGCTCGCCATGTGGTACCTTGACGGTTTGCCCCGCCTTGGCGCTTTCGTAGAGGCAGGCGGCCCGTGCGGGATCGACGACGACGAAACGCGGTCTCTCCGCTCCATAGCGCAACGCCAGATGTCCCGCGGTGGCGGCGGCAATGCCACCGACGCCTGCCTGCACGAAGACATGGGTCGGCGGCTCTTCCATCTGCCGCAACGCCTCGCTGAGCAGCGCCGTGTAGCCCTGCATCACCAGGCCGGGAATGTATTCGTAGCCGGGCCAGGATGTGTCGGAAACCACCGTCCAGCCATTCTCGTCGCAGACCCGCGCCGCCTCGCGGACAGAATCGTCATAGGTGCCGGCCACCCGAACGATCTCGGCGCCATAGTGAGCGATCGCCTCGATGCGTTTCTCGCTGACGCCCGCATGCACGAAGATCACCGATCTCGCACCAACGAGCCGGGCGCCCATTGCGACGGACCGGCCATGATTGCCATCGGTGGCGCAGCCGAAGGTCATCGCCCCGGCAATCGCCCGGACCTCGGGCTGATCGAGGTCATCGAGATCGAGGCTGCGCCCGAGACGCCGTTCCGCCTCTTCGATCACCAGACGGATCACAGCATAGGAGCCGCCGAGCGCCTTGAAACTTCCAAGGCCCAGGCGATGGCCTTCGTCCTTGACGAAGATGCACGCAACACCGATCTCGCTGGCCAAGGCAGGCAAGGCATGAAGCGGTGTCGGCCGATGATCGGGGCGCCGGGCAAGCTGCCGCTCGACATCTGCTGCGGCCGCGAGCGACAGCATGTCCTCATCCTCGGGCAGCAGGTGATGGCCGAAATCGGCATGGGTGTTGGCAAGGAACATGGTGCAATCTCCGTAGACCAGCGAAAATCTATTTCATCGCGGGCGAGAAATGCGCTCTAAATGATCACCGCTGATGCAAGTTTGTAAAGCAGATCAGGTATGCCGACGCATGGCATTCCGCTCACAACCGCTCTGAACGCATGAACCGATAGGCACCGGATGGCCCCTTCGAAAAAACCCCAGGTCGAACTGGATCGTTTCGACCTCGCGATCCTCGCCATTCTGCAGAAGGACAACACGACGCCGCAGCGCCAGATCGGCGAAGCGGTCAATCTATCCGCTCCGGCCGTTCAGCGGCGGATCAAGCGCATGGAGGAAACCGGCGTCATCCGCGCCAATGTCGCGCTGATCGATCCGGTCAGCGTCAACCAGGCGCTGACGATCCTGGTAGAGGTGGAGGTCGAGAGCGAGCAGATCGCCCTGCTCGACGCGGCGAAGGTGGCATTCACCGCCGCGCCCGAGGTGCAGCAATGCTACTACGTGACCGGCGATGTCGATTTCATGCTCGTCGTCATCGTGCCGACGATGGCCGACTACGAGGCCTTTACGCGGCGAATGTTCTTCGGCAATGCCAATATCAGGCGGTTCCGCACCTTCGTGACGATGGACCCGGTCAAGGTCGGCCTGTCGGTGCCGATTTAGAGTGGTGCCACTAACAGTCGCCGTTCGAATGGCGTTGTTCCACCCCCCTATTTCGAGCCCGTGAGCGCCTTTTTCTCCGCTTCCGCATCTAGCGGCTGGCCGGCGCCGATCGATGTCAGAAAGGCGTCGACGGTTTCGAGCGACGAGGCGGGCGCATATCCGTCTCCGCCTTCGGGCCTGGCGACGGACGCAGCCGAAATCGACGAGACTTGAGCGAGATCAATGCCAGGATACCTGGTCGGCGGAGACTGGCGGTTGGACGATCTCTTTAGAAGAGGAGAGCCTCATGTTGATCAGAGAAATGACGCGACAGGAATGTCTCGACCTTGTCGCTGAGAACCATATCGCCCGCCTGGGCTGTACCCGAGATGGCCAGCCCTATATCGTTCCCATCCAATATGCTTTGGCCGCCAACCGGCTCTACAGCTTTTCGATGCCCGGGCAGAAGATAGACTGGATGCGCGCCAATCCGCGTGTCTGCGTACAGGTCGACACGGCAACGGATCGGCAGAATTGGCGAAGCGTCGTCATCCACGGCCGCTACCAGGAACTGCCGGACACCAAGCAATGGCACCGCGAGCGCATGAATGCCTGGTCGCTTCTCGAACAGCGCATCAACTGGTGGGAACCGGGTGGCCTGAAGCCCGGTGAACAGCCGGTTGCAGGCGCATCGCCGCATCTCTTTTTCGAAATCGAGATCGACGATGTGACCGGACGTGCCGCCTCTGCCGGCTAACGATTGTCGGCGCGCAGGCAAATGCTGCGCGCCGTTCCGGGCGCTGCCGGTCAATGCGCCATGAGCACGGGGACCACGGCGTTTTCGAGCATCGAACGGGTAACGCCGCCAAAGACGCGTTCACGCATCCTGGAGTGCCCATAGGCACCCATGACGATCAGGTCGGCCGCAACATCCGACGCAAACCGATTGATCACGTCGTCAACCGGATGTCCGCCGCTCGGCAGTCTCTCGACGGAGACGGAAACGCCGTGCCGCGCGAGATAGCCGGCGATATCGGCGCCCGGTTCCTCACCGTTCTTGCCATAGGCGGAACGGGGGTCGACCATCGTGACGTAGACGGTCTCGGCTCCGATCAGCAGATCGAGCGCTTCACGCACCGCGCGCGCGGCTTCCAGCCTGGAGTTCCAGGCGAGTACCACGGTCTTCGGATCAAGCCGCACGGCCTTGCCCCTGGGCATGATGAGGACTGGGCGCGCTGAGCTGAACAACGTCCCGTCGATGGTGCGGGAGCGCAGTTCCGGGTCCAGCATCAGGCCATCACCGACCAGCGTCAGGTCGGCGTAACGCGCACGCTCGCCGATCTCGTCATCGGCCCAGGCGACCTCGGTATATTTCGTCTCGACGCCGAACGAGATGCCTTCCTTGGTGAGAACATCAACAGCTTTTTCCGCACAGGATTCGAGTTTGTCGACGTCACGCTGCCGCTCGTTCAGCCAACCAATGGAGATGGCGGCGGCATAATCGCCGATCGGCGGTGAGGCGGCGAGCTTGACGATCAACAGGGAGAGGTGGGCGTTTGCGGAAGCACAGACCTGTGCTGCCGAACGCAGATGCTCCACGGAATGATCGACACCAACGACGGCGAGAATGGTCTTGTATGTCATCGGGTTTTCTCCTGGCGACCAGATTTGGGGTCAGCATCAGCGTAGGTAGAAGCCCGTGCGGCGGCATTGATCCCCGTCAACAAAGATCGCGGACATGGGCGTATAATTCCGAAAGAGTTTTGCCCTCACGCAGCCGCAGTCTTTCGCGGCGGCGAGAACAGGTGGGATGGGCGCATAGCGCCGCCGATGAACTGCACGACCCAGAACGTGGCCCCGTCGTCTCGACACCTCTACGTTTGGTGATGGAGTTCGGGGAGGAAAGGCGGTCGTCAGGCACTTCGGCGCGCGACGACCGGCACGTAGTGCTCGAGCTCCGGTGCCGGGAACTTGAGCGTCGCGTTGATTTCCGCCGAGCGGTAGAGGCCCATCAGCATCTCGACGACGGCGAGCCCGTCCTCGAAGGTTTCGAGCGGCTTCTCGCCCTTGCGGAAGCACTCGACCATGTGGCGGTTCTCATCGGTATAGCCATAGACACCGGCTTCGTCCTCAAGCACCGGCATCAGACCCTGCTCGGCGTTCTGCTTCTCGACAAGATCCTCGCCTTCGGAGCCCTTCACCTCGCGCGACATGAAGATCTTCAGGCCCGTGCTCAGCGAATTGTATTCGAGCGCATATTCCGGCCCGAGCAGTTCAAGCTGGATGCGCAGCCCGGCGCCGACATAGGCCCAGGAGGTGGTCGCCTCGATCATCAGTTCGTTACCGTCCTGGTCTTCGAGCGTCACCGTGGCGCGGGCAAAATCTTCCGACGGCCGGTTGCGGTAGTCCACTTCGTTGCCGAAGCGCTTGCGCAATTGTTCGGCATAATTGGGTCGCGTCCATTTGAGGTTGGCGACGGTGCCGTTGACAGCCTTGATTTTCAGTGAGTTGCGCGGTGCGCCGGGCGCCGTGAGCAAGTAGCGCGCCACCTCGACGCTGTGGCACATCATGTCGGAGAGCACGCCGCCGCCCTGCTTGTCGCCCTGCCAGAACCAGGGCTCGTGCGGGCCGGAATGTTCCTCCGCGGCGCGCGCCAGATAGGGGCGACCAGTGGTCGAGACGGCGCGCCGCCAGATGATCTCCTTGCCGCGCAGCACCGGCGTGCAGAACACCTGGTTTTCAAGATAGCCGTGATTGAGGCCGGCGTCCTCGGCAAGCGATAGCATCTCTCGCGCCTCGGCAATGGTGCGGGCAAGCGGCTTCTCGCAGGCGACGGCAAACACCGTGCTGCGGCCATCCTTGACCGCCTTGTGGAGAGTACGCATGACGTCGAGGCGGGTGTAATTGGGCGAGAGAATCCAGATCGCGTCGACATCATCGGCGGTCAGCAGCGCCTCCAGGCTCCCATGGGTGCGGCAGGTGCCAAGACCAAGTGCGGCGACCTCCTTGGCAAATTTCTCCCGGTTTTCGGGCTTGCGGCTGAAGACGCCGGTCACCTCGACATTGCGCACACCGATCATCGATTTCAGATGGAAATGGGCGATGAAGCCCGATCCGACGAAACCCACACGCAGCGTCTGCTTCGGTAGCTGTGTCATTCTGTTCTCCCGGGTTGTCGTTTTTCTGAAGTCGGCGCGGGATGCGGGCGGAATACCGCCCTCACTTTCCTCATCCCGCTCTGGTCATTTCTTCGGCGGCGCGGTGCTGCCGCGAATGTTGAGGGCGGTCGGCAGCACGACGGCCGGTGCAGCGGCAACATCGTCGCCGGACAGGATATCGAGAAGCAGCGACATCGCCGTGCGGCCGATATCGGCGCGCGGCTGGCTGACCGTCGTCAGCGGCGGATAGAAGGCCTTGCTCAGATAGAGATCGTCGAAGCCGACGACCGAGACGTCGCCCGGAACATCGCAGCCGAGCCGTCGCAAGGCGTGGATCGCGCCATAGGCCATCTCGTCGTTGGCGGCAAAGATCGCCGTCGGTGGCTCCGGCAGGGCGAAGAGTTCGGCGACGCAGGCCTCTCCGCTTTCGAGCAGGTAGTCGCCGCGCACCTCGTAACCCTCAGGGATCGGCAGACCGGCGGCTGCCATCGCGGCCCGGTAACCGTCACGCCGGTGCATCGCCATCACCTCCGGCAATGGGCCGGCGACATGGGCGATGCGGCGATGCCCGAGTGCAATCAAATGCTCAACCGCCGAACGCGCCGCGGCAGAGTTGTCGATCTGCACATGCGGAAAGCCTGCAGTTTCGATCATTTCGAGCGCCACGACGATGGGAAGGTGAGAAACCGCAGCGCTTTCGCCCGGCTGCGGCTCCGGCAGCTTGCCGGTCATCAGGATCATGCCGTCGGCATGGCCATCGCGCAGCATGTTGAAGTATTCGACCTCGCGATCCGGATCATTCTCGGTATTGCCCATGAGAACGGCGTACCCGGCCGCCCGGGCCGTCGCCTCCACGCCCTTGAGGATCTCGAGATAGAAGGGGTTGCCAACATCTCGCACGACGAGCAGCACCGACATCGACCGGCGTGTCCTCAGGTTTCTTGCGCTGACGTTCGGCCGGTAGTTCAACTCGCGCGCAAGCTCGTGGATGCGCTTGCGCGTCTCGTCGGTCACCAGGCTGGAGCCGCTGAGCGCGCGGGAAACGGTCGCGACCGAGACTCCGGCCCTCTCCGCAATGTCCTTGATTTTCGGCCGCTCGCTCATGCCCGCATCGCCCGCCCACGGCCGTAGAACAACATCAGGAGCAGCAGCGTCGCGCCAAACACCATCTGGCGGCCGGATTCGTCGATATTGACCGTCGTCAGGATGCCCTGGAGGATGACGAGCAGCAGGGCGCCCGCCATGGTGCCGGTGTAGCCGCCCTTGCCGCCGGCAAGCGAGGTGCCGCCGAAGACGACCGCGATGATCGAGGAGAGCATGTATTGCTCTCCGACATTGGCGAAGGACGAGCCGGAATAGCCGAGCAGGCAGAGCCCGGCGATCGCAGCGAACATGCCCGAAATCATGAACAGACCGACGCGCATGAGGCGGACCGGGACGCCGGTCATATAGGCCGCATGTTCGTTCGAGCCGATCGCATAGATGCGGTGGCCGAAGACGGTGCGGTTCAACATGAAGGCCATCAACAGGCCGATCGCGATCCAGAGCCAGATGATGCCGGGAATGCCGAGCGCGAAGGGTTGCGTGACGAAGGCCGAAAGCCCCGGCGCGGCCCGACCCGAAGGGATACCCTGGCGGATGACGACGAGCAGGCCCTGCAGCACGCCGAGCATGCCAAGCGTCATGACCAGCGGCGGTATGCGCAAAAGCGTCACGCCGAGACCGTTCAAGAAGCCGAAGAACGCGCCGGCCGCCAGGCAGGCCAGCACCGCCGGCAGGATACCGCCATCGGCGCCGTTCATGACGTTGCCGGCGATGATCGCCGACAAGGAGACGATACCGCCGACGGAGAGGTCGATGCCCTCGCGGCCACCGAGAATGACGACGTTCTGGCCGGCGGCGACGATGCCGAGCAGCGAGGCGACGATCAGGAGACGCAGGATCTGGTCGGCCGAGGCGAAGCCGGGCGAAAGGCTTTGACCGAGATAAAGCAGCGCGACGATGAGGATCAGCGCAACGACCAATGGCTGTTTGAAGAAGGTGGTAACCGCAGTCATACGCGTGCCCTCCGGCCGGCAAGCACGCCGGCCATCAACACCAGGAGAATGGCAAGGCCCTGGACGAAGTTCTGCCATTCCGAAGGCGTGCCCATGAAGAAGACCAGCGAGTTGACGAGGCCGATCGTCAGAGCGCCGAGCAGCGAACCAACCACCGTCGTCCAGCCGCCGGCGAGCGCACTGCCGCCGAGCACGACCGCCGCGACGCTGTAGAGCGTCATCTTGCCGCCGACGAGCGGATCGCCGCTGGCCGTATCGCCGGTCAGGCAGAAGGCCGCGAGCGCCGAGAAGAGGCCGCTGAGCAGGTAGCCCCTAATGCGGACAGCCACGACCGGCAGCCCCGTCTGATAGGCGGCCTGCTGGTCATCGCCGACGGCCAGCAGTTCGGTCACGATACGGGTGCGCGACAGGAGATAGAGCAGCACGGCGAGAGCCGCGAGCACGTAGAAGACGAAAGGCAGGCCGAGCAGGCGTCCGCCATAGGTGTGCCAGAAGAGCGCCGGCGCCGGCGTACCGGCGACCGGCATGACGTAGAGCGCCAGGCCGATGAAGAAGATGCTGGTGGCGAAGGTGGCGACGATCGCCTGCAGGCGAAGGGCTGCGACGACGAGGCCGTTGACCAGGCCGCAGGCAAGGCCGATCAAGACGCCGAGCGCAAGCGCGAGCAGCACCGCACCGGCACCGCCGCCCCAGCGCTCCATCAAGACGACGATCGCCACGTTGACCAGCGACAGCGTCGCGCCGGCCGAGAGGTCGATGTCTCCGGCGGACACCACATAGGTTTGGGCGATCGCCAGCATGATCAGCGCCATATAGGTGCTGAGAAGTCCAGTCAGCGATCGAAAACTCAGGCTATTCGGAGAGAAGAGGCCGTTGAGCGCCAGTAGTGCAACAACGATCACAAGCGCCGGCAGGAAGGGGTAGCGCTCCAGCCAGGAACGGAGGCCGCCCGCCCCGGAAGTTCGCATGTCGGTCGTTGTCGATGTCATCACGCGGCCTCGTATGCAGCCTGGTAGAGATTGTAGCGGGTGCGATCGTCGCCGGTCAGTTCACGCGTCACCGAGCCGCCGTTGAAGACGAGGATGCGGTTGGCATTGCCAAGCAGCTCGGCGTCTTCAGACGAATAGAGCAGAATACCGAGGCCGTCGGCCGCAAGCTGCCGGATCAGCGCGAAGAGATCGGCCTTGGCCGAGAGGTCGATGCCCTTGGTCGGATCGTCGAGCAGCAGCACGTCGGGCCGGTCGATCAGCCAGCGGGCGATGATCACCTTCTGCTGGTTGCCGCCGGAAAGCGAATTGATCGGATGGAAGAGGCTGGCAAACTTCGTGTGCATCGCCGCGAGCGCCGGCATCGCCTTGTTTTTCAGGCTTGAGGGCCGCGCAATCATCAGCCGGTCGCGGAGATAGTGGATCGGCGTGACATTCTCGATGATTGGGCGGCCGCTGATGACCCCGTCACGGCCGCGGTCGCCGGAGACATAGGCGCAGCCGCGCCGGATCGCATCGCGCGGGCTCTTGGCGTTATAGCGTTCGCCGCCGATCGTCACCTCACCTGACGTCACGGCGCTTGTGCCAAAGATCGCTCTCAGCAGCGCCGACTGCCCTTGGCCGTGCAGACCACCAAGGCCGAGGATCTCTCCCCGTGCCACCTCGAAACTGACATCGCGAAAGCCCTTGCCGGTTAGATTTCGGACCGAGATCGCCGCCTTCGCCCGGGTTTCCACCACCGCTGGCGCCGAGGACCGGGCCGCCGGCATGTCGCTGGCACCGCCGACCATCAGCCGGATCACCGTTGCTGGATCGGTATCGGAGAGCTTGAGCGTCTCGATGGTCTCGCCGTCGCGGATGATCGTCACGCGATCGCCGATCGCGGTGATTTCGTCCATTCGGTGCGAGATGAAGATGACGCCGCGCCCTTGCGCCTTGAGGCCACGCAGGATTTCGAAGAAGCGATCGACCTGGGCGCGATCGAGCGCCGAGGTCGGCTCGTCGAAGATCAGGATCGGTGCTTCACTGGCGAGCGCCTTCATGATTTCGACCAGTTGCCGCTGGTCGGCCCTAAGATTGCCAACGAGCGCCTCCGCATGGAAGCCTTCGCCGGCGACCTCGGCGAACAGCGCGATGTAACGCGCCGCCCGCGCCTTCAGCGCCCGCCGGTCGATGAAGAAGCCGGCCTTCACCGGCAGGGCGGAGAGGCAGATGTTCTCTTCGACCGAACGATGGCTGGCCAGGCTAAGTTCCTGATAGAAGATGCCGATGCCGGCAACGCGCGCGGCTTGCGGCCCGGAAATCGTCACGGGCTTGTCATTGATCAGGATCTGGCCGCCGTCGGGGCGCACGCTGCCGGCGATGACCTTGCAGAGCGTGCTCTTGCCGGAGCCGTTGGAGCCCATCAGCACATGCACCTCGCCGGCGGCGACGTCGAGATCGCCGCGGCGTAACGCCAGCGTCGCGCCGTAAGCCTTGCTCACGCCGTTCAGTCTCAGTTTCGACATCGGCTGTCCACCATTTTGGTTGCTTGCTGCACCACCTCAAGTCGCGCCTTGGCGAGCTCCGCTGCAGCTGATTTCATGCCCGATACGATCCTGCCCTGGGAGCCGTCGGCGGCATTGGCCGCCGGGCAACTCAGATGCGAGCTGCCCGGTGGATCAGCGCTTACTTGAACAACGCCGTCGCGTCGTCGATCGAAAGCGCGTTGGTGTAGGAGTAATAACCCGGCTTGCCGTCGAGCTGCTTGGCCGCGTCCGCGAGGTTCTTGGAATCGATGAACGGGATCGGCAGATACATGGCGTTCTTGTACTGCCCCGCCGTTGCCGGCTCCTTCAGTTCCTTGCCCTGCAGCATCAGCACCGCGACGTTGAGCGCGCTCGCCATGACGCCGGGCGGGTTGACGGTCGCGCCGGAATTCAGCTTGTCCTTCACCCAGAGGTCGATGAAGTCCTTGCGGATTTCGCCGGTGGCGGCGATCTGGCCGGTCTTGCCGGCATCCATGATCGACTTCCAGGCCCCGGCGGCCATGCCGTCCTGCACGACGACGCCGTTGATGTCAGGATAGGTCGCAAGGATGTTCTGCATCGCCTGCTGGCCTTGCGCCTGATCCCAGTTGGCGTTGACTTCGTTGACCACCTGGATATCCGGATAATCCTTGAAGACGCTCTTGTAGCCGGCAACGCGCATCTCGTTTGCCGGATGACCGGCGACGCCGTTGATGGCAACGACCTTGCCCTTGCCGCCGAGCGTATCGGCCAGCCACTTGGCGCCGGCCGCACCCCAGGCCGTCTGATCGATGCCGACATAGATCGCATCCGGCGACGACACTTCGGCGTCCGTCGCGATCACCAGAATGCCGGCTTCCTTCGCCTGAGCGAAGATCGGATCGAAGGCGGTCGGGCTGTTGGGGTTGATGATGATGGCGTTCACGCCCTCGGCAATGAAGTTGCGCACCTGCGCAATCTGCCCGGGCACGTCGACATTGGCACTCTGGACCGAGACTTCGACGTCGACGCCTTTTTCCTTCCACTTCGCCGCGGCCTCCTTGGCCTCGTCGATCATCTGCGTGCGCCATTCGCTGCCGACCCAGCCGTTGGACAGGCCGATCTTGAAGGTCTCGGCATTGGCGAAAGAAGCGGAAATGGCAATGGTAGCGACAGCGCCAAGCGCTGCGGCGATAAATCTCTTCATAAGATCCTCCCAAATCTTGCGAAACCTATGAAGCCAGAAAATGTAATCGATTTCAATGGGGGTTTTCCAGGGATTTTTACAGAGGATTCTATTTCGGCCACTCACCTGACCCCCGGAGCAATGGAATGCGGCAACGCGCAGACGCCTGGCCACTTCCGGAGGAGTGCAAAGGAGGGGGCAATAGCGCTTGGCACCCCCTTCCCGCTGTGCAACAGCTGGGGCAGAGGCGACGACGATTCGTCGTGACGCCAGCTGGAATGAAATGCAGGAATGAAGCCATGACATGAAGGCGCTGCGGGACTGATCCCGATTGCCGCCGGAGCGACGGCCAGCCCGTTGCTCAAATCGCAACACTTCGTTGCTTGCCGGCCGGCTAGCCGCAATTTGCCCTCTCCCCCTACTGTGAAATCTGGGCAAAGAACAACAACTGGCTCCCAACCAGAGGAGAACATCATGACCGGAAAAACCGGAGCCGCCTCGGGCGCGCTCTATCTGCACATCCTTGTGCTGGCGATCGTCATCGTCTCCGAGCTGATCGGCATTCAACGCCTTCCGATCGGCATCGGCACCGTCATCTTCCTGCCGATCCTCTACGCTTTCGCGCTCGGCATCCTCGTCAATCCCGCCATTTTCAAGGCGAGCGCCAAGTTCCTGTCGCGCGATGCGGTCAAGCTTTCCGGCGCGATGATCACCGTCGCCATCATGCCGTTCATCGCCAAGTTCGGAACGACCGTCGGCCCGCAGATCTCCAAGATCATCGAGGCCGGCCCGGCGCTGGTGCTCCAGGAGCTCGGCAATCTCGGCACGATTCTCGTCGCCTTCCCGGTCGCGGTATTCCTGCTCAAGATGGGCCGCGAGGCCGTCGGCGCGACCTATTCGATCGACCGTGAACCGAACCTCGCGCTGATCGCCGACAAGTACGGTCTCAACTCGCCGGAAGGTGCGGGCGCCATGGGCGTCTATGCCACTGGCACGCTGATCGGCACCTTCGTCTTCGCCATCATGCCGCCGATCGTCCATGGCCTCGGCATCTTCGACGTGCGTGCGCTCGCCATGTCCTGCGGCGTCGGCTCCGGCTCGATGCTGGCGGCCTGCACCGGCGGCCTCGTGGCTGCCGTGCCCGACCAGAAGGACATCATCCTCGCGCTTGCCGCCGCCAGCAACATCCTGACCTATGCCACCGGGCTCTATGTCGGCATGTTCGTCGCGCTGCCCTTGACCGAGTGGCTCTACAACAAGGCTCGGCCGTCCGAGCGTCGCGCTCAAGCCTGATCGGGAGAGATATCATGGCCAACCAGACCAACACCTCCGCCAACTACGCCGACGATCTCCCTCTTAACGCCGAAGACGAGCGCAAGATCGATGTCGTCGGCCATGCCGGCCTGCTTCTGATCGCTTGCGCCATCGGGCTTATCGCCAATTGGGTCGGCACCGGCACCTCGCCGCTGACGGCGCTCCCGGGCATGGCAACGCTCTACGTCGCCTGCATCGTCGGCCTGGCGCTCGCCCGCTTTGTGCCCTTCTACCTGCCTGGTGTCGCCTGGGTGTCGCTGATCGCGATCCTCATCACCATCCCCGGCATCCCGGGTGCGGCCTGGGTCAGCGAACAGGTTGAACACCTGAACTTTCTCGCGCTGGCAACGCCGGCGCTTGCCTATGGCGGCCTCGCGCTCACCGCCAGCGAATTCACCATCGCCCGCCGCTCGGGCTGGAAGATCGTCATCGTCGCGATCTGCGTGATGGTCGGCACCTACATGGGTTCCGTCGTCGTTGCCGACCTCTTCCTGCGCCTCGGGCAATAACCGAGACCCTGACACAAGGATTGGCCGGCCCGCGCAGGCCGGCCAGCCATCCCTTCATCGACAGGATGCAAACCATGACACGCCACGACATCAGCCCCGAACGCATCGAGGAAACGATCCGCTGGCGTCATCACCTGCATGCCTATCCCGAGCTTGCCTTCGAAGAGCGGCAGACTGCGGCCTTCATCGCTGGCCGGCTGGCCGAATGGGGCATCACGGTGAAGGACGGCTATGGCGGCACCGGCCTCGTCGGCACGCTCACGCGCGGCACGTCGAGCCGCGCCATCGCCATCCGCGCCGACATGGACGCGCTGCCGATCATAGAGACGAGCGGCGTTGCCTATGCCTCGAAAACGCAGGGCAAGATGCATGCCTGCGGCCATGATGGCCATGTCGCAATGCTGCTTGCCGCCGCGCGGCAGGCAAGCGAAATGGATTTCGACGGCACGGTGCACTTCATCTTCCAGCCGGCCGAAGAGGCCGAAGGCGGCGCGCAGGTCATGGTCGCCGACGGGCTCTTCCGCGATTTTCCGGCCGATGCCGTCTATGCGTTGCACAATTGGCCGGCGCTCGACGTCGGCTCGGTGGTCGCGCGCGACGATGCGATGATGGCCGCCTTCGGCGTTTTCGAAATCGCCATCACCGGCCGCGGCGCCCACGGCGCCATGCCGCACGAGGGCGCCGACCCGCTGGTCGCGGTCGCCCAGATTGTCACCGCGTTGCAGACTATCGCCAGCCGCAACGTCTCGCCGCTCGAAGCTGCCGTCGTCTCCGTCACGCAGATTCATGGCGGCGACGCCTGGAACGTCATCCCGGAAAAAGCCGTGATCCGCGGCACCACGCGCTGGTTCGACAAATCGGTCGGCGACACGCTGGAAACACGCATGCGCGTACTCGTCACGGCGCTTGCCGAAGGGCTCGACTGCAAGGCGGAGTTCGACTATCAGCGGCGTTATCCCGCCACGATCAACGACCCGGCTGCCGCCGCCCTTGTGCGTGCCATTGCCGCCGAGGACACCACATTGACCGTCGTCGACGCGCCGCCAAGCATGGCCGCGGAAGATTTTGCCTTCATGCTCGACGAACGCCCGGGCTGCTATCTCTGGCTCGGCGCCCGGCGCGAAGGCGCCAATCCCGGCCTGCATTCACCGCACTACGATTTCAACGACGCGATCATCGGTGAGGGCGTAAACCTCTGGACACGCCTCATCTCCACATCGCTTGGTCGTTGACCCCGAGGGGATTCCGTCGCATCCATGACCGCCATGGATGTACTCGACGCGAAAGCGCTCAGGATCTTTATGGCGGTTGCGCGCATCGGTTCGATCCGGGGTGCTGCGGAGCATATGGGGCTGGCGCCATCGGTCGTCAGCCGGCAGGTCGCCGACACCGAACGCGACATCGGCCTTTCCCTCTTCGAACGCACCGCGCGCGGCACGGTCTTGACCGATGCCGGCGAACTGGTGCTCGAACACGGCAAGCGGGTACTCGAAGACAACGGACTGCTCGCTGAACAGCTCGACCAGATCCGCGGCGTGCAGCAGACCCGCATCCGTATTCGCTGCGGCGAGGGCTTCATGGCCGATCTGGTGGAAAACGGGCTTTCCTCGTTCTCCAGGGCGCACTCCTACGTGCGCTACATCGTCGAGCTCGGCAGCACCGAAGACGTGGTCGACGCCATCGCCAACAGCGACGCCGATATCGGCATCGCCTACACCCCCTTCACCGACCCGCGCATCCGGGCGCTGGCAATCGCCCGCCAACCGCTCTGCGTCATCGTGCCGACAGGTCACCCGCTGTCAACACGCCGCGACCTGAAGCTCGCCGATTGCCTGACCTCGTCTTGTGCGCTGCTCGGCAAGGGCAATGGCGTGACGCAACTGGTGGCGCGGGTGGCGGCCGATGCGGGACTGGCGCTGGCGCCGCTGCTCGAAACCCATTCGATCGAGGTGCTGCGCCGCTTCGTTGCCGCCGGCCTCGGCGTCACATTCCTGCCGCGCACGGCCGTTGCCGTCGAAATCGCGCGCGGGGCGATGCAGGCGATCGACCTCGCCGATCCGCTGCTGCGCGAGGCGAGTGCCCACCTCATGGTGCGCGCCCACCGCCGCCTGCCGCTCTCGGTCGAAAAACTCGGCCAACATCTCGCGGAAGAAATGCAATCCTTCCGCGGCTGACGCATCGGCTCCGCGCCACCTCGCCCTTAGTTCTGAACGGCCGTCCACGGTTCTCGGCAGCTAAGCGCGCCCTCTCGGCGCCGCTGGACAACGCCGCAGACGTTGCCACGCCAGCAACGCATTGTACCAGGCGCGCCGTCTACCCGCTCGCCACCCCGCATGCCACCTTCGCCCGATCATCAGAACCAGACGAGGGTAGAGAAGATCATGACGGCGGAACGAACGACAGTGGGCGTGGTGGGATTGGGCGCCATGGGGCTCGGCATCGCGACGACGCTCGCCCGAGAGGGTTTCGCGGTCAAAGGTTTCGACCTTTCGGAAGCCCGGCGCACCCTTGCGGCCGAAGGTGGCGTTTCCCCGGTCGCCTCGCTCGCCGACGTCTTCTTCGATACCGATTTCATCGTCTTCTCTCTGCCGACCGCGAAGGACGTCGCCGCTGTCGTCGAGGCCAATCTCGAGGCGCTGAAATCGGCCAGCCCGCGGGTCGTGATCATCGACACCTCGACATCCGAGCCGGATGTCTCGCGTGATCTCGCCGCAGCCCTTGCCGGCCTCGGCCACGGCTTCATCGACGCGCCCGTGTCCGGCGGGCCGGCCGGTGCCGCAAGCGGCAAACTGACGATGATGATCGGCGGCAGCGATGCGGACGTCGCCCTTGCCGGCCCCGTCATCGAGGCGATGTCGGCGAAGGCGCTGCATGTGGGTGAAAGCGGCGCCGGCAACGTCGCCAAACTTGTCAACAACCTGCTCGCCGCCGCCCATATGGTTACGACGGGCGAAGGCCTGAAGCTGGCGCTTGCGGCCGGGCTTGACGCGGAAGTGGCGCTGAAGGTGCTGAACGCCGCCTCCGGCAAGTCGATGATCAGCGAGGTGCATTTCCCGACCTGGGTGATGAACGGCCGCTTCGACAGCGGCTTCACCATGGGGCTGATGCGCAAGGACGTGCGGCTTGCGAGCGAACTTGCAGCGCGCACCGGCGCCGAGCTGCCGCTTTCGCGTGCTGTCGCAAGGCTCTGGGCCGAGAGCCCGCTCGACAATGCAGATGACTTCACCCGCATGGGCGCCTTCCGCCCCGCCAACGACAACTGATACCCAAGGGAACGACGATGAACGAAATGACCATGCCCGCCAAGGCCGAGCGCATCCGCGCTCTCTTTCACGGTTTCCTTCCTGGCACGGAAATCGGCAGCTATGTGGATGGCGCGCTTGTGCCCGGCTCCGGCGATGAGCAGAAGCTGACGGATCCGGCGACCGGCGAAGTCTTTGCCACCTTCAAGGATGCCGGCAAGGACGTCGTCGACGCGGCGATGCAGGCCGCAGCGCGTGCCCAGCGCGAGTGGATTTCGATGACCGCTTCGGCCCGTGGCCGGGTGATGAACGAGATCGCCCGCAATATCCGCGAGCGCGCCGGCGAGATCGCCGAGCTCGAAAGCCGTTCGGCCGGAAGACCGATCCGCGACATCCGCGGCGAGGCCGTCCGCGTCGCCGAAATGTTCGAATATTATGCCGGCTGGTGCGACAAGCTCCATGGCGAGGTCATCCCGGTGCCGACTTCGCACCTGAACTACACCCGGAACGAGCCGCTCGGCGTCGTCGCGCAGATCACCCCCTGGAACGCGCCGCTCTTTACCGGCGGCTGGCAGATCGCACCGGCGATCTGCACCGGCAACGGCGTCGTCATCAAACCGTCGGAACTGACGCCGCTCAGCACGCTGGTGCTCGGTGCGCTCTGCGAGGCGGGCGGCGCGCCGCGTGGTCTCGTCAACGTCATCGCCGGCCAGGGCGTGACGGCAGGCCAGGCGATGGTCGCGCATCCGAAGACGGCACTCGTCGTCTTCGTCGGTTCGGCGCTGGCCGGTTCGGCAATTGCGGCGGCGGCCGCAAGGAACGTCGTGCCCTGCATCCTCGAACTCGGCGGCAAGTCCGGCAACATCGTCTTTGCCGATGCCGATATCGACCGCGCCATCGTCGGCGCTCAGTCGGCGATCTTCTCCGGCGCCGGCCAGAGCTGCGTTGCCGGCTCGCGCCTGCTCGTCCACCGCTCGGTGCATCAGCAGTTCGTCGAGCGCTATGCCGAGGCCGCCGCGCGCATCCCGGTCGGCGATCCCTATCTCGAAACGACGCAGATCGGCCCGATCAACAATGCCCGTCAGTGGGCGAAGATCGAGGAAATGGTCAAGCAGGGCGTGGCGGAAGGCGCCACGCTTGCGACCGGCGGCGCCAAGCCAACGGCACTTCAATCCTCCGGCGGCTTCTATTTCGCCCCGACCATTCTCGACAACGTCAAACCGGAGATGACGATCGCCCGTGAGGAGGTCTTCGGCCCTGTCGTCGGTGTCACCGTCTTCGACGATGAAGAAGAGGCAATCACGCTCGCCAACGACAACCCCTATGGCCTTGCCGGTGCGGTCTGGACCCGCGATGTCGGTCGCGCGCATCGCGTTGCTTCCAAGGTACGGGCCGGAACCTTCTGGATCAACGGCTACAAGACGATCAGCGTCATGTCGCCCTTCGGCGGCTTTGGTCGCTCCGGCTATGGCCGTTCCTCCGGTCGTGATGCCTTGATGGCCTATACCCAGACGAAGAGCGTCTGGGTTGAAACAGCAGAAAATCCGGCCATCGTCTTCGGCTATGCGCCGGAAACGTGATCGATACGCAGTTTAAACGAGAAGCGGCCGGCATATGCCGGCCGTTTCTTTTTGCTAACTGAAATCTGGGCAGCAGCCTCAGAAATCAACCGAAGCCGAAAGCATGAACGTGCGTGGTGCGCCGGCCGAGAGGAAGCCACAGGCAGACGATGCCCAGTAGTTCTCGTTGAAAACGTTCTCGACCGTCGCCCGGAATTCCAACGGATTGCCGTTTTCTCGCGCGCGCGCCGAGATTAACCCGCGTCCAGTCCGAAACCTTCTGCGTGTTCGCCCGATCATAATAGCTGCTGCCGGTGTAAATGACGCGACCCGTGCGCGTCAGGTCCTCAAACCCAGGGCATATCGTATTCGCCGTAAAGGCTGATCACCGTTTTTTTGGGACGCCCGTGACGCTCTTGCCGTCGTGCAGGCCGCCTTGTGTCTTTGCCAGCTCGACATCCATGAAAGTAATGCCGCCAAGCAGACGAAGACCGTCCATCGGCTCACCGAAGGCAGAGAGCTCAAGGCCACGATTGACCTGAAGGCCGCTCATCGAGAAGAGGCGGGTCGGTGAAGCAGTTAGGCTGCCGGATCTCGAACAGCGCCGCACTGAGCATCATCGGGCGCGACCGAGGAGAAAGGCGCCGCCAGTGCAGCCCGGTGCCAGCGCTGGCGCTACGATCGGCAGGTTGCCTTCATACAAAGGCCGGCAGAAAACGGGATAATTTGATTGACAGGGGCCGCGTCCACGCAAGGTCTACCCTGGCGATCCCGCGTGCTCGTCTGATTGTCAGGCGCGGAACCGATCGAAAGCGGTCAAGCGTTTGATCGGCGGATCGGCTTCATTCCAGCGATAGATCTCCGAGCGCAGATAAAGGAGCTCGTCCTCAAGCGCAGCATCGGCGATCTCGATCCACCAGGATTTCGGACGGCCGTCGCTTCCGTCAGACCAGCGATAACCGCGCGCTTTCAGATGGTCCTTCATGTCGAACGGGCTGTTCTCCGCGAAAATGCGGATGCGCGTTCGCTGGCTTGCCTGATAAAGCTCGGCAAAGGGCATGTTTTCGGAGCCGCCATCCTTGGCAAGGACTTCGAGCAGGGCGAAACAATCGTCGACCGCCCGGTGGCCGTCGTGGAAATAGCCGGCCTGCCCGATCAGATAACCAAGTTTCGTGCCTTCGAAGCCGCGAGAGGACCAATCGACCTCAGAGACGGAACAGGCCCATGCCTTTCCTTCGAAGACGGGTGAAAAGGCCTCACAGAAGGGACGGTCGAAGCCGGCATTATGCGCGATGACAAGGTCCGCTCTTTCCATCAGCGTCCGTATCTCGGCGAGATCGATCGCCTTTCCCGCGACCATCGCATCGGTAATGCCGGTCAGGCGCGTGATGTCCGCAGGGATCGGATTGGCCGGTTGCCGCAAACCGCCATAAACGCCCGTCACATCGCCGAGGTTCCCCTTTTCATCGAAGGTAAAAGCGATCAGCCCGATCTCGATAATCTCGTCCTTGCGATTGTTGAGCCCAGTGGTCTCGGTATCGAGGATGACGCCTTTCAGCGGAAAGCCGGGACGAGCAACAGGCACCACGGCGCGCGGCACAAGCCGCTGCAGCAGGCGGTAGCGGCCCGTCGCCTGAAGGTGACGGACCATATCTTCCTCGTTCAACGAGGTCCTCTTGACCGCTGACCCGCCGCCTGCCTTTTTGGTAGCTGCCTCGTTCGAAGCAAAGAGGTCGAACTGCTGCGTCATTCGGTTGTCCCGCAAATCAACGACTCACACGTGTGCCTTCCAGAATAGCCGCTAACAGCGCTTCACAGCAATTCAGGAAGAATGATGGAGCCACCACCCGCGCAAGCCCCGCGGGCCGACCGGGTTTGTTCTCGCAAACGGGGCCGGCCGAACCGACGCGGCGCTATCGGCGGGTGGGAAGGAGCGTCTTCGCCAGACGCACCAGCGCCCGGATCCCCGGGGGCGGCAATGCGGAGACTATCGCCCCTCTGAAAAGCCTGCGGCGGCCTCCGCGCCCTGCCCCGCAAATGCAGTGCAGGAAGGACAGTGCCGCCGCAGATATGGCTTCACTTGAGCGCGTGTAACTTTCGCCCCTCGATCAGGCCGCCCGGCTCCAGCTGTCGCGTGCACTCTGCGCTTCGAGCTTGAACTTCGCCAGCATCGTACGGAGCTGGCGGCTTTCTTCGGCAAGCGTGCCGCTTGCCGCCGTCGTTTCTTCCACCATCGCCGCGTTCTGTTGGGTCATCTGGTCCATGTGGTTGACCGAGGTGTTGATCTCCTGCAGCGCCGTCGCCTGTTCGCGGGCGGCCGTCGCGATCGTATTGACGTGGCCGCTGACATTGTTGACCAGCGTCTCGATCTCCAGCAGAGCCTCACCGGTGGAGCGCACCAGCGCCACGCCATTCTCGACTTCCGACGCTGAGCTGTGGATCAGCGTCTTGATCTCCTTTGCGGCGTTGGCCGAGCGTTGCGCCAGTTCGCGCACTTCCTGGGCGACGACGGCGAAACCACGACCCGCCTCGCCGGCGCGGGCCGCTTCGACGCCGGCGTTTAGCGCCAGAAGGTTGGTCTGGAAGGCGATCTCGTCGATCACCGAGATGATCTGGTTGATGCGGTTGGACGAATCCTCGATCCGGCCCATGGCATCGACCGCGCTGCGCACGATCGCGCCGGATCGGCCGGCACTGTCTTTGGTGGCGCGCACCATTTCATGCGCCTCATTCGCCCGCTCGGAAGCTGTGCGCACGGTCGAAGTGATCTCGTCGAGAGCGGCGGCCGTCTCTTCGAGCGCTGCGGCCTGCTGTTCGGTGCGCTTCGACAGATCGTTGGCGGCAGAACTCAGCTCGGCAGAGTTGTCGTTGATGGTGCTTGCCGCGGTGCGTACGTTCTGCATCGTCGAGCGCAGCGTCACCATCGTCTGGTTGACGTTCGTCTGCAGTTCGGCGAATGCGCCGTGGAATTCGCCACGCATGGTCTGCGTCAGGTCGGCATCGGCGAGTGCGGCGATCACGCGGCGGACTTCGTTGACCGTTTGGTCGACGCTCGAGACGAGCTCGTTGACGCTCGATGCGAAGCGGTTGAGGTCGTCGTTTTCATAGTCCTTGGTGATGCGGCCGGTGAAGTCGCCGGCAACGGCGGAAGCGACGACGACGCTGATGTTCGACTGCAGGTCGCTGCTGCGGGCATGCAGTGCGGCTTCCTGCGCCTTCATCGCGCGCATGGCAATGCCGTTCTTGCGGAAGACTTCGACGGCACGGGCCATCTCGCCGATTTCATCCTGGCGCGAGACATCGGTACCGTTGCCATCAAGCTTGCCGTCGGCAAGTTCGCTCATGGTCGAGGTGAGTTCGCGCACCGGCATGACGATACCACGACGGGCAACGAAGAGGCTGACGCCGACGCCGAAGAGGACGCAGGCCGCAGCGGCGGCGGCCAGGATGGTCATCGCGACGGAAGAGGAATTGAGCGCTTCGGAGCGGGCGGCGGCGAGCGCGTCGCCGGAGTAGGTGCTGTAGGTCTTGACCGTCGCCGTCACCGTCTTTTGGGCTTCGAGCGCCTTGTCGAGTGCCGCCTTGACGGCGCCAGTGTTTGTGCCCTTGTCGGCGGCAACGGCGATCATCGCGCGGATCTCGTCGAAATAACTGTTGAGCGTGATGCGGATGTCGTTCAGCAGCTTGTCTTCCGCATCGTCGGCAACAGCCTCGATCTTCGTCAGACGGCCGAGCATTTCCCCGGCGCGCTTCTCGGTTTCCTGGCCGAAATCGGCGGCTTTCTCGGGCGCTGCAGCAAGCTGGTAGGTCATGCGGCTGATGGCGATGATATCGACGCGCAGGTCCATCGCCTCGCGTGCTGCCTCTTCGCGCGCGCCGACGTCGATGATCGTCGCGCCGAGAGAGGAAAGACCGCGCGCACCGGCAAGCGCGATCAGAATGGAAGATATGCCCATGACCACGACCACAAGGCCGACCTTGGTCAATATCGATAGGTTCTTGAACGTCACTGCCGTGACTCCTGTGATGTCGCGATCGCGTTGTTGGGAGGACATGGTCAGCCATACCGGCGGGAGGAGGACCGGCTGTTTGCGTGCGCTATTTAGGAGGAATTGCAGCGCGCACTGACCGATAAGTACATAGTAATCTTGCATTTAAATTCGGGTTAAAAAAGCGATCGCAGCTTTTCGCAGTGCAGCAAAAAATGGAGACGGGAGCGAAAACGAAAAACGGGCGGACGATCGCTCGCCCGCCCGCAGACCACCGCAGCAGTCTTGGGAGATCTTGTTTCGAAGCCTACGACCGGCCGTAGCCGCCGCCGGTCGGCGTTACCACGGTAAAGGCTTCACCGGCTTCGAGAACCGTGTGGGCGCAGCCCGGCAATTCTTCCGTCCGGCCGTCGTTGCGGCGTACCAGGTTGCGGCCAAGCTCGCCGGGGCTGCCGCCCTTGATGCCGAAGGAGGCTACACGGCGATGGCCGGAGAGGATGGCGAAATCCAGTTTCTCGCGAGCGCGGATCGTGCGTTTGGTACCGTTGCCGGCGTTCCATTGGCCACGGCCGCCCGAGCCGACACGAATATGGAAATCTTCGAGCACCACCGGGAAGCGGGTTTCGAGGATTTCCGGATCGGTCAGCCGCGAATTGGTCATGTGGGTGTGGACCGCATCGGCACCGTTATAGCCGGGACCGGCCGGCGCACCGGAGCAGATCGTCTCGTAATACTGGTAGTTCTGGTTGCCGAAGGTCAGGTTGTTCATCGTGCCTTGCGCGCCGGCCTGGCTCTGGACCGCGCCGAACAGGCAGTTGGTCACCGCCTGGCTGACTTCGACATTGCCGGCAACAACTGCTGCCGGATAGCGCGGCGTCAGCATCGTGCCCTCGGGAATGACGATGTGGATGGGGCGCAGGCACCCGGCGTTCATCGGGATCTCCGCCTCGACCAGCACGCGGAAGACATAGAGCACCGCTGCGCGGGTCACCGGCGCCGGGGCGTTGAAGTTGTCGCCGCGCTGCTCAGACGTGCCGGTGAAATCGACGGTCGCTTCGCGCTTGTCGCGGTCGACGGTGATCTTGACGACGATCTTGCAGCCCTGGTCCATCTCGTAGGAGAATTCGCCATCCGGCAACTGGTCGAGCACACGGCGCACGCTCTCGGCGGCATTGTCCTGGACGTGGCCCATATAGGCCTCGACCACGTCCTCGCCGAACTGGGCGATCATCTTCCTGAGTTCGGCGACGCCCTTTTCGTTGGCCGCAACTTGAGCCTTCAGGTCGTTGACGTTCTGCAGGATGTTGCGCACCGGATAACGGGCGCCGTTCAGAAGCGCTTCGAGTTCCGCCTCGCGGAACCGGCCGGCATCGATGAGCTTGAAGTTGTCGATGTAGACGCCTTCCTCCTCGATATTGGTGGCCAACGGCGACATCGAGCCCGGCGAAATGCCGCCGATATCGGCATGGTGGCCGCGGCTGGCGACCCAGAAACGGATCTCCTTGCCGGCATCGTCGAAGACCGGCGTGCAAACGGTAAGGTCGGGCAGGTGCGTGCCGCCGTTATAGGGCGCGTTGATCAGGAACACGTCGCCCGGCTTTATCACCGGGTTCTCGCGGATCGCGGTCGCGACCGAGGCATCCATGGAGCCGAGATGAACCGGCATATGCGGCGCGTTGGCAACGAGATTGCCGCGGTTGTCGAAAACGGCGCAGGAGAAATCGAGCCGCTCCTTGATGTTCACGGAATAGGCGGTGTTCTGCAGCGTCACGCCCATCTGCTCGGCGATCGACATGAACAGGTTGTTGAAGATCTCCAGCATGACCGGATCGGCATGGGTGCCGATCGCGCTCTGCTGCTGCAACGCCTTCACGCGGCGAAGCACGATGTGGTCCTTGGCCGTCAGTTCCGCCTGCCAGCCATCCTCGACGACGATGGTCTGGTTCGGTTCGATGATGATCGCCGGACCGTCGAGCCGCTGGCCGGGCGCGATTTCTGCGCGCAGCAGAACGGGCGCGTCGTGGAACTGGCCCTGCGAATAGAAGCGCGTGCGCCGCACGATGTCAGGCGTTCCCGCCGTGATCGAGCCGCCTTCGCGCTCCATCTGGGCGGCACCGCCGCCGACCGTTTCGACCTCGACGGCATCGATGACCAGCGCCTTGTTGTCGGCGACGAAACCGAAGCGGCGCTTGTGCAACTCTTCGAACTCGGCGCGCAGGCGGGCGATATCGTCATGATCCGGGAAGGTCGCGTCGACCGCGAGCACCGTATCGGTGCCGGCATAGCGGATATGGGCGCGCAGATGCGTGCGGATCTCGTCGCGGGTTATGCCCTGCGCGTCGAGTTCGGCAAGGCATTCGACCTCAAGCTCGGCACCAAGGGTGCTGAGCGCTGCCGGCGCCTTGTCGTCAAGCGCCACGCCGAGCGCCTTCTGCCGTGTGGCACGGATGTCCGCGAGCCCCATGCCATAGGCCGAGAGCAGGCCGGACATCGGATGCACGAGAATGCTCTTCATGCCGAGCTGATCGGCAATGAGGCACGCATGCTGGCCGCCGGCGCCGCCAAAGCAGCTCAGCGCATAACGCGTGACGTCATAGCCGCGCTGCACGGAAATCTTCTTGATCGCCTCGACCATGTTGGCGACCGCGATGCGGATGAAGCCGTCAGCGACGTCCTCCGGGCTGCGGCCGTCGCCGATCTCGGCGGCCATCGCCGCGAAGCGGTCGCGCACGGCCTCGACATCGAGGCGTTCGTCCTGGTTTGGACCGAAGAGCGCCGGGAAGAATTCCGGCAGCAGCTTGCCGAGCATGACGTTTGCGTCGGTGACCGCGAGCGGACCACCGTTGCGGTAGCAGGCAGGGCCCGGATTGGCGCCAGCGGAATCGGGACCGACGCGGAAACGCTCGCCGTCGAAATGCAGGATCGAGCCGCCGCCGGCAGCGACGGTGTGGATCAGCATCATCGGCGCACGCACGCGCACGCCGGCCACTTCGGTCTCGAAGGCGCGTTCATATTCGCCGTCGAAATGCGCGACGTCGGTGGAGGTTCCGCCCATGTCAAAGCCGATGACGCGGTCGAAACCTGCGGCTTCACCGGTCTTGGCAAGACCGACGACACCGCCGGCCGGACCGGAGAGGATCGCGTCCTTGCCCTGGAACATCTCGGCCGCGGTGAGGCCGCCCGAAGACATCATGAACATGACGCGCGCGCCGGTGCGGGCGATATCGAGTTCGCCCGAGACCTGGGCGACGTAGCGGCGGAGAACCGGTGACAGATAGGCGTCGATGACGGTGGTGTCGCCGCGCCCGACATATTTGATCAGCGGCGAGACTTCGTGGCTGACCGAGACCTGCTCGAAGCCGAGTTCGCGGGCAATTCGGGCAACGACCGCCTCATGCTCGGGATATTTGTAGGCGTGCATGAAGACGATGGCGACGGCCTTGTAGCCCTTGCCCTTCAGGTCTTCGAGTGCCGCGCGCGCCTTTGCCTCATCGAGCGGCGTTTCGACTGTTCCGTCGGCCAGCACGCGCTCGTCGAGCTCGACGATGTCCTGATAGAGCGCTTCCGGCTTGATGATCTCGGTTGCGAAGATCTTCTTGCGCTCCTGGTAGCCGATCTTCAGCGCGTCGCGGAAACCCTTGGTGGTCACGAGCGCCAGCGGCTCGCCCTTGCGTTCGAGCAGTGCATTGGTGGCAACGGTCGTGCCCATGCGCACTTCGCCGATGAGACCGGTCGGGATCGCGGCACCGGTCGCAAGGCCCAGATGCAGGCGAATGCCCTGCACTGCGGCGTCGCGATAGGCTTCCGGATTTTCCGAAAGCACCTTGCGTGCGTGCAGGTTCCCTTGCGGATCGCGGCCGATGACATCGGTGAAGGTGCCGCCGCGGTCGACCCAGAAGTCCCAACTGCCGGTTTCGCGTGCGCTCATTGTCCATCCCTCTCGTTCGCGAGCCGCATGACTGTGCAAGCCCGGAAATTCATCAAAGCAGTTCGTTGACAAAATGTCGATAAAATGATGACATAAAATCGTCAAGATGAGGAAGAGCTGAATGACGAAGAAGCCTGAGGATAGCTTCGAGGGTCGGGAATGGGCCGAAAACGCCCTGCCCGAACATCTAAAGCCGGTCGCGGCCATCGGCCCGATCGTTTCCTCCGCGCACTTGGCGGAAGGCGGTTCCCCTGGTCTTTCGGAAGTGGAATACGGCCTGATCCTCGCGTCGCACGCCTTTCATCGCTGGATGATGCGCTGCATGGCGGCCGCCGGCGTGCCGGGCCTTTCGCCGATCGAAATCCTGATCCTGCACACGATCCGCCACCGCGACCGCGGCAAGAAGCTCGCCGACATCTGTCTGGTCCTCGATATCGAAGACACCCATGTCGCGACCTATGCCATCCGCAAGCTCGAAGCCGCCGGCCTGGTAACCACGGGCAAGGAAGGCAAGGAAAAGACCATCCTCATCACCGACAAGGGGTCGGACGCCTGCACGCGCTACGCTCAGATCCGCGAACGCCTGCTGGTTTCCTCGACCGCGAAAGCCCGCCCCTCCGAAGAGACACTCTCCGAGATCGCCGCCGTCCTGCGTTTCATGTCGGGCGCCTATGAACAGTCCGCGCGCGCCGCGACCACATTGTAACGAGGAAGACCGCGTGACTGTCGAAATGCCTGCGCCCCTGCTCGCCGTCGAGAAGCTTTCCGTTGCCTTCAACGGCAACCCCGTCGTCGAAGATCTGAGCTTCACGGTCACGCCCGGGCGGACGCTCGCGATCGTCGGCGAATCCGGTTCCGGCAAATCCGTGACGTCCCTGTCGATCATGCGGCTATCCGACATGATGGGTGGCCAGTTCCCCTCAGGCCGCATTCTGTTTCGCGGCAAGGGTGGCGAGATCGACCTGACGAGCGCGCCGCAGAAGACCATGCGTGCGATCCGCGGCAAGGAGATCGCCATGATCTTCCAGGAGCCCATGACCTCGCTGAATCCGGTCTTCACCATCGGCGACCAGGTTGCCGAAGTGCTGATGCTGCACGAGAAGATGACTAAGGCCGAGGCGCTCGCCGAGACGCGCCGGTTGCTCGACATGGTCCGTCTTCCCGATAGCGCCGAACTGATCGGCCGCTATCCGCACCAGCTTTCCGGCGGCATGCGCCAGCGCGTCATGATCGCCATGGCGCTTGCCTGCCGGCCGAAACTCCTGATCGCCGACGAGCCGACCACCGCACTCGACGTGACCATCCAGGCGCAGATCCTGACGATTATCCGAGACCTGCAGAAGGAACTCGGCATGGCGGTGATCTTCATCACCCACGACATGGGCGTCGTCGCCGAAATGGCCGATGACGTCGTTGTCATGTGGAAGGGCCGCAAGGTCGAGGAAGGCCCGGTCGACGAGATCTTCGCAAGCCCCAAGCACCCCTACACCCAGACACTGCTTTCCGCCGTGCCGAAGCTCGGCAGCATGGTGGGCGAGGAATTCCCAAAGCGCCTGCCGCTGACCATGATGGTCGACGGCGAGCCGAAGCGCGTCGGCGACGTCCATATCCAGCGAACCGCCCGCTATGAGGCCGCACCGATCCTTTCTGTGCGCGATCTCGTCACTCGTTTCGACGTACGCAAGAACCTGTTCGGCAAGGCGACGCACCGCGTCCACGCCATCGAAAACGTCAGCTTCGACATCTTCCCGGGCGAGACCCTGGCGCTCGTCGGTGAATCCGGCTCGGGCAAGTCGACGATCGGCCGCACGATCCAGCAGCTGCAGAACGCGACATCGGGCGAGATCCTCTTCGACGGCCGGCCCGTCTCGGCGATGAGCTATGCCGAGCGGCAGAGACTGAAGCAGGAAATCCAGTACATCTTCCAGGACCCGTTCGCCTCGCTCGACCCGCGCAAGACCGTCGGCTTCTCGATCGCCGAGCCGATCCGCACCCATGGTCTGATCCTCGGCGAAAAGGAAATCGAAAAGCGCGTGCACGAACTCCTGGAGCGCGTCGGCCTGACGGCGGCGCATGCCAGGCGCTACCCGCATGAATTCTCCGGCGGCCAGCGCCAGCGCGTCTGCATCGCCCGGGCGCTTGCCTCCCGCCCAAAGCTGATCATCGCCGATGAGGCGCTTTCCGCACTCGACGTCTCCATCCAGGCGCAGATCATCAACCTGTTCATGGAACTGCAGGAGCAGGAAGGCCTCGCCTATCTCTTCATCAGCCATGACATGGCGGTGGTCGAGCGCATGAGCCATCGCGTCGCCGTGCTCTATCTCGGCCAGATCATGGAATTCGGCAGCCGCCAGCAGGTCTTCGAAACGCCATCCCATCCCTATACCCGCCGGCTGCTTTCCGCCGTCCCGGTCGCCGAGCCCGGCAAGGGCCGCGAGCGCGCTTTGCTGGAAGGCGAAATCCCGAGCCCGATCCGCCGTGTCGGCGACGAACCCGCGGTTCTGCCCCGCAAAGAGATCGCCCCCGGCCACTTTGTGACCAAGGGCGCATGAGCCGCTTTCTTTTTCAGAAGAAGGCTGTCGAAACAGGAGTGAGTAAATGATCAACAAAAAGGGGATCCACGCCGCTTTCATCGCCCTCGCGATGGCCGGCAGTTTCATGACCGCAGCCCCGGCCTTTGCCGCCGGCACGCTGACCGTGTCGTCGCCGCAGGATCCGGGTAGCTGGGACCCGGTCGACACCTTCCTCGTCAACTGGGCGTCCGTCGCCACCAACATCTATGACGGCCTGACCTATCGCGGTCCGGATCTCAAGCTCGTGCCCGGCCTTGCCACGTCGTGGGAAGAGCTCGATGGCGGCAAGCGCCTGCGCTTCACGCTGCGCGAAGGCGTCAAGTTCCACAATGGCGAGCCATTCAATGCCGAAGCGGTAAAATTCACCTTCGACCGCCTGCTCGGCGAGGAGGGCTCCAAGGGCCCGCAGAAGTCCAACTATGCCGTGATTGAAAAGGTCGAGATCGTCGACGAGAAGACCGTCGACCTGCATCTCAAGTCCCCGGATCCGGTGCTGCTCACCAAGCTTGCCGGCTACGGCGCGATGATCGTGCCGCCGAAGTACATCCAGGAGAAGGGCGAGGACTACTTCAACGCCCATCCGGTCGGAACCGGCCCGTTCAAGGTCGTCTCCTATGAGCCGAAGGTCGGGATCAAGCTCGAAGCCTTTGCCGACCATTGGGGCGGCGCGCCGAAGCTTTCAAACCTCAACTACCGCTTCATCTCGGAGCCCGCGACTGCCGTTGCCGAACTGCAGGCCGGCCGGGTCGATCTCGTGATCCCGCCGACCATTCCGATCGGCATGATCCCGACCATCCAGGACGACAGCAACCTGGAGATCGTCACCAGCGCCGGCCCGACGGTCTACGCTCTGCGCTTCAACACCCGCGACGGCATCACCAAGGATCCGAAGGTGCGCAAGGCGCTCATCCTCGGCGTCGATCGCGACACCATCATCCAGTCGATCCTCGGCGGCCAGGCGGACCCGATCGCCAGCTTCCAAGGCAAGCTCTCCTTCGGCTTCGACCCGGCGATGAAGCCGCTGCCCTACGATCCCGAACAGGCCAAGGCCCTTCTGAAGGAAGCCGGTGTTGCGCCGGGCGCCTCCGTGCAGATCGACGTTCGCGGCAACGATGCGACCTTCAACGAGGTCGTACAGGCGATTGCCAGCTACCTGCAGCTGATCGGCATCAACGCGACGATCAAGCCCTATGAAACCAACGTTCTGCTGAACGACATCATCCCGGCCGGCAAGACCGGCGCGATGTTCCAGCAGTCCTGGGGTGGCTGGACACTCGACTACGACAACACCGCCTACTCCATGTACCACTCCGGCGAAAAGTGGAATCCCTACGACCAGGATGCGGAACTCGACAAGCTGCTCGAATCCCAGCGTTCGATCACCGATCGGGCCAAGCGCGAGGAGATCCTCAAGCAGATCGCCAACTACGCCGCCGACCGGTCGCTCGAGATGCCGCTTTACAACCTCAATGCCATCTTCGGCGTGAGCAAGCGCGTCAAGAACTTCACCCCGGTGCCGGACAGCCGCCTGCGGCTCACGGACGTGACGGTCGAGTAAACAATCCGGTCCGCCGCCGCGCGTGAGGCGGCGGACCATTTTCTTTAAAGGGCGGGTCACTTGGCCGGATTTCTGATCAAACGTTTTCTGCAGGCGGTCTTCGTCGTGTTCGTCGTGACACTGACCGTTTCCTATGCCATCCGGTTCACCGGCGACCCGGCCCTGATGCTGGCGCAGGGCGCCGGCAGCGTGACTGAGGAAGACCTCGTGCGCATCCGCGAGGGGCTCGGCCTCAACCAGCCCTTCCTTTCGCAATATGCCGACTTCATCAAAGGCATGTTCACGCTCGATTTCGGCCGCTCCTTCCTCGGCGGCACCCCGGTTTCGCAGCTGATTGCCTCTGCCCTGCCGGCGACCATGCTGCTCGCTTTCGCCTCGCTGATCGTCTCGATCGCGATTTCCATCCCGCTCGGTATCCGCGCCGCCGTTGCGCGCGGCAAGTGGGCAGATCAGACGATCCGCATCCTATCGCTGATCGGCCTGTCCTTCCCGAACTTCTGGCTGGCGATCATGCTCGTGCTGTTGTTCTCGATCGTTCTGAAATGGCTGCCACCGAGCGGCATGGACGGCTTTGCGAGCTTCATCATGCCGGCGCTGACCATGGGCATCATCCTGACGGCGACGAATGTGCGCCTGGTGCGCACCGCGATGCTGGAAACCCTGCAGTCGCAATACATCATGGTTGCCCGCGCCAAGGGCCTCAGTGAGACCAAAGTGCTCTACAAGCATGCGCTGCGCAATTGCGCGATCCCGCTGATCACCTATTTCGGCCTGCAGTTCGGCGGCCTGCTCGGCGGCATCGTCGTCGTCGAACTCGTCTTCAACTGGCCGGGCATGGGCACGCTCGCCTTCGATGCGGTCGCCTCGCGCGACTACCCCGTGCTTCAGGCGGTCATCACGGTGCTTTCCCTGATGATCGTGTTCGTCAATCTCCTGGTCGACATCGCCTATGGCCTCGTCGATCCGCGCATCCGGACGGAGTGAGCCGATGACCACCAAGGCTGCAAACACCCGTTTCGCCCGCTTCCGCAATCTCGAATTCATCCTCGGCGCGCTTCTGACTGGCGGCATCTGCCTCGCCGTCGTCTTCTCCGGCGTGCTCTTTCCGGGTGGCGTCGACAAGATCGACCTGATGGCGCGGCTGACGCCGCCCTTCGTCAACTGGGCCCATCCGCTCGGCACCGACCCGCTCGGCCGCGACGTGCTCGCCCGCGTGGTTGCCGGCGGCAAGATCTCGCTGCTCGTCGGCCTGACCTCGGTTGCCGGCGCCGTCGTCGTCGGCGTGGTCATGGGGCTCGTTTCGGGCTACTATCGCGGCTTCTGGGATATGCTCGTCATGCGCTTTGCCGACGTTCAACTCGCGCTCCCCTTCATCCTGCTTGCGATCACTTTCATCGCCATCGTCGGCGGCGGGCTGACCAACACCATCATCCTCCTGATCGTTTCGCAGTGGGTGCAATATGCCCGGCTGGTTCGCGGTTCGGTGCTGTCGCTGCGCGAGCGCGAATTCATCCAGTCGGCCCGCGCCATCGGCGTGCGCGACTACAAGATCCTGTTCCAGCACCTGCTGCCCAACCTGATCGGCCCGGTCATCGTGCTGATGACCTTGAACGTCGCCAACAACATCCTGCTTGAAAGCAGCCTTACCTTCCTCGGCCTCGGCGTCGATCCGCTGATCCCGAGTTGGGGCGGCATGCTCGCCGACGGCCGCACCTACCTGCAGAACGCCTGGTGGGTCAGCGTCTTCCCGGGCCTGGCGATCCTGCTCACCGTCCTCGGCCTCAATCTTCTCGGCGACTGGCTGCGCGACAGCCTCGACCCAACCGGTAGAACTTCACGATGACGACGATTTTCGAAGGCGCCTTCGAGCGCACGCTCGATACCCTTCTCACCACCTACGGCAAGGAAGCGGCCCGCGGCACCAAAGTCGAAGCCTGGCTCTTCGACGATGCCGCTAGCCGCAAGGCGGCGGAACAGAAGCTCGCCAGCTTTGGCGTGAAGGCGACACTCAGGAGCGCCTACAAGCCGCTGCTGCATTTCTTCCTCGAAGAGGTCGACCGCAATGCGCTCGCCAGCGTCGTCGTCGGCTATCCCCAGCATGAGGGTGCTGCGCAGAACCGCTTCCTGCTCGAAGCTTATCCGCTTGCCGCTCTGGTCGGCGATGCCGATATCCGCTTCGAGGCCGGCAGCAAGCCGGCCTTCACCTACGACGTCGCGCTGACTTTCCGCGATGGGCGCCAGCAAAGCCACGCCGTCTTCGCGCCAAACCGTATCCATACCGACTTCGTCGGTGAAACTCTGTTGTCGCCGACCGGGTGGATTCGTCTCGACGAAGGCTGCGACAAATGTCGCGAATGCCATCTCGAAACCGACTATGAGCGGCTCTTCGCGGGCACTATGCGGGCAATTGCCGACTATGCCTGGGGCGATAGCGAGCCCTATTTCGAAGAGCTCAACATCCGCGTGACCCTGCCGATCACCGACTTCCGCCTGCCCGTCGGCGAAGAGGTCTTGAGCCTTCGTGAGGCGCTGCACGAGGACTTCTATTTCTCGCTGCTCGAAGTCTTCCAGAAGAAGTCCGGTCGTCCCCTCGGCGACCGCGGGCTGAAACCCGGTCAGATCATACCGGAGATCGTCTTTGGCGTCGGCAAGCCGACCGTCGTCGTCGAAGCGCGGCCCTTGCAGGCAGGGGATGCCGAGGGCGAAGCCCAGACGCTCGAAACCGCCGAAGCGCCGCTGACGGTGGCGCAGATCCACACGGAACTCGCCGCGATCGATGGCCAGCCCTTCGAGGCACAGTCGCGCGCCGGCCGGCCGGTGAAGGCCCGCTACCACAAGGGGACTGATGCGCCGGTCATGATCAGCGGCGGCCAGCATCCGAACGAGACGACCGGCATCGTCGGGGTGCTGCGCGCAGCCCAGGCGCTTGCCGCCCGCTCAGGCACCCATTTCACCATCTCGCCGCTCGAAAACCCCGACGGCTACGCCGTGCACCAGCGGCTGCGGGTGGACAATCCGCTGCACATGCATCACGCCGCCCGCTACACAGCACTTGGCGATGACCTCGAATACCGCACTGGCGCAGCGCTCAACGAGCGCGAAATCCGCAAGGAAGCCGAACGCCTGACCGGCGCACAATTGCACGTCAACCTGCACGGCTATCCCTCGCACGAATGGACCCGGCCGCTTTCGGGCTACGTGCCGCGGGGCTTCGCCATGTGGACGCTGCCCAAGGGCTTCTTCCTGATCATGCGCCATCATGCCGATTGGACCGACCGCGCCGAACGGCTGGTCGAGGCAGTCACCGAGCGGCTCGCCAAGGTTCCTGGCCTGCTCGCCTATAACGACGCGCAGATCGCGCTCTACGAGACCCACGCCGGCGAAACCGGCTTCCGGATCATCAACGGCTTTCCCTGCATGATCTCGGTCGACGACCGCCACACGGCGCCGCTGACGCTGATCACCGAATATCCGGACGAGACCATCTATGGCGATGCCTTCATCGCTGGCCACGACGCCCAGAAGGAAACGGTGCTTGCCGCCTACGACGCGTTTCAGCGGATGATGGCCATCGCCTAAAGCCTCACAGGGCGACGGTATCCAGTGCCGCCGCCCAAAAGCCGACCCCTTGAGCGTTCCCCGCAAGCGACAAGCCGCCGCTGGCGATTTTGGCCATCCGACGCCCCACCACCGAATACGGTAAAGCCTGACGAGGCTGCATTGCCGTGCCATTGCGTGTCCCGCTAGAACCGGCACACGCCCGCGCACCCATGCGCCGCAACGTTGCTGCAATCCTCGTCGACCAGACGTGAGGCAACATCTATCGTATTCGGAGAATTCAATGCGCCTGCTCCTTGTCGAGGACGAGCTGGAAATGGCGGCGGCGCTCAGCGCCGCGCTCGGTCGCTACGACATGATCCTGGATCATGCGCCAACGCTCGACCATGCATTGGCGGCGCTCGCCAATCACGTGCATGACGGCATCATCCTCGATCGCCAATTGCCCGATGGCGACGGGCTGTCACTGATCCCGCGCGTCCGTGCGCTGAAATCCGGAATTCCCGTGATCGTTCTGACCGCGCGTGGCGCGGTCGACGAGCGTGTCCGTGGCCTCGACATGGGCGCCGACGACTACCTCGCCAAGCCCTTTGCCGTGGAAGAACTGTTGGCGCGGATCCGCGCCCTCATGCGGCGTTCGCCGGATATCGCCCCCATGACGGCGCGCATCGGCAAACTCGTCTTCGATTTCGACGGCAGGCAGGCGCAGGTGAACGGCCAGTTGCTTGACCTGCCCCGTCGCGAACTGCTGGTACTGGAAACGCTGGCGCGGCGGCAGGGCCGCACGGTGCAGCGCTCGACCTTGGAGGAGTCTGTCTACGGCTACGATGACGAGATCCAATCCAACTCGCTCGACGCGCATGTCTCGCGACTACGCCGGAAGCTTGCCGACACCGGCGCCGGCGTGGAGATCCACAGCATCCGCGGCGTTGGTTATCTGTTGAGGCCTTCGCCATGAGCACGTCATCCGTCAACTCGTTGAAGAAGCGCCTGATCTGGCAGATCCTCACCTTTCAGGTGCTGCTGTTGATGGCGGTCATCGCCGGCCTCATGGCATTGCTGACGCGCGCCGATCTTGGCGGAAAGTTCCTCGATGCCGACGCAGCTTCGGTCGCCGCCGGAGCGATCCGCTCGCAGCCCGCGGGTGGACTGACGCTGGTCGAGACACCGCAATTGCTCGCCATGCGGGCCGAGTCGCCGGATTTCTGGTTCGTCGCGAGAAACGAACGCGGCGACATGATCCGCAGCGGCCCCGTGCCGGACGCCTATCGCGGCATTGGCGAACATCTGGATCGGATCGCCTTTGGCGATATCCGAGACAGCGTCGAGCCCTACACGCTCTCGTCGATCGTGCGCTCGGTGACCACGGAAAGCGGAACCTACACGGTGCTCGCCGGCGGCGGCCGGTTGTGGAGCGCGTCCTTCGCGGTTTTCCTGCTGGCAAACCTGGTGCTGCTGCCGATCGTGCTCATCGTCGTGCTGATCCCGGCCCTTGCCATCCCGATCATCGTCAGGCGTGCCTTTGCCGGCCTCGCCGATATGGTCGATCAGGCCAAGAAGATCGACGTCGATCGCCGCGGCGCCCGCTTGTCCGATCATCGGGTTCCCGGCGAAGTGCGTCCGCTGGTCGAGGCATTCAATGGCGCGCTGCAGCGACTCGACGAGGGGTACGAACGGCGACAGCGCTTCATTCTGGATGCGGCGCATGAACTGAGGACTCCGGTCGCCATCCTGCAGACGCGGCTGGAAAGCATGGACGCCGGGCCGCTCAGAAACCGCCTGTTGATCGATTCCAATCGCATCGCGGGGCTTGCGGAACAGTTGCTGGACCTTGAGCGGATCGATCGCGATGGCGCGGACTTTTCCACGCTCGACCTTGTGTCGCTGTGCCGTGACGTCGCCGCCGACCTCGCGCCGCTCGCGCTTTCGGCCGGCTGCGAACTCTCCTTCGCCTCGGACGTCGAGCGTGTCGTTGCGCGCGGCGATGCCGGCGCCATTGAGCGGGCGGTCACCAATCTGGTGCGCAATGCCATCGAGCATGCCGGTGGTCTCATCACCATCCGCGTCGAACGCGGCGGCGTGATCGAGGTCACCGATGAAGGCCCCGGCATTCCCGAACGCGAGCGTGAACGCATCTTCGAGCCGTTCCATCGCCTGCAGCCACGCGACCACGGCGCCGGCCTCGGCCTGCATCTGGTCAGCGAAATCGTCGGTCGGCATAAGGGCCACATTTCCGTTGTCGATGAACCCGCCGGCGGCGCCTGCTTCCGCATCACCTTGCCCGCGGCATGATACAGATCGCGCGGCTCCCAACATGATTAATAGACAATTAATAACGAAATCAGCAGCTTAGGTAATTTGTGCAATGTTGGCGCAATCCGTGGAGCCGACAAAGGATGCGCATCTTCCAAGCTTCGCGACCACGCTACCCGGCACGAGACGCGAATTGGAAGAGCGAAAGCGCCGCGAAGGGCGCCCTAATCCAATCCACGGAGCAATATCATGCGGCAATCCAGCAAGTTTTCGATCTGGTCCAGTCTCACCCTGCTAACCTTCCTCGGCGTCCAGCAGTCCCAGGCGACCGACTTCTCCGTGCCCGATTATCAGGATCCGCCAGCATTCAGCTGGAGCGGCGCCTATGTCGGTGCGCATGGTGGCCTCGGCTTCAGCGGCAGCCCCAATCCCTTCGCCGATCGCAATGGCGTCGCGCTCGGCGTCCAGGCCGGCTACAACATGCAGGCGGGCCCGGGCATCGTCGGTGCCGAGATCGAGGGCTCCTACCTCGGCGACACGGAGCACAAGGTCAATGGTGGCAAGCTCAAGGAAAAATGGCGCGGTGCGATCAAGGCGAAGGCCGGCCTCACCTTCGACCAGACGCTCGTCTACGGCACAGCCGGCTATGCGATGACCAACTACAAGAAAGGCGGCGATGTTCGCAACGACGTCGGCTTCAAGGGCGGTTATCTCGTTGGCGCCGGCATCGAGCAAGCCTTCGCAGGCGGCCTGTCGGCCAAGCTTGAGTACAACTACATCATGACGCCCGATGTCCGCACCAGCACCGTTTCAGGCTCCAGTGAAAAGGACATCAACAGCCACGTCATCAAGGCCGGTATCAACATGCGCTTCTGACGGGGCCGCCGGTTCGCAGCGGCGCCCTGCTAATCCGACGACCTTCCCGAAAGGGGGCCTGCCGTTGCAGGCCCGGCAAACGGCAGGGCGTCACGCCGAAATCGGATCACTCCGCCGCTTCCCTCGCCAACGGCTCTGATGTCGCCAGCCGGCGCCAGATCGGCGCCATGGCGGCGGCGATCTCACCGTAGATCGCGAAGCGCCGGTCATAGTGTGCACCGAGCGCGGCATTCGGTCGGTAGTGGCGGTCGGTTTGCACCATCGCCGCAGCTCCGGCGGAAATGTCCACAAAGAGACCGATGCCGGCACCCGCGGTGATCGCAGCACCAAGCGCGCCGGTCTCGCGCGAACGCGCGACCGTCACCGGCACATCAAGCACATCCGCAAAGATCTGCGGCCAGATCAGGCTGCGCGATCCGCCGCCTGAGAGCACCGCCTCGTCGAAACCCGCGCCTGCAGCTCGCATAGTCGCGATGTGCTGCCGATGTCCGAAGGCGACGCCTTCGAGCACGGCACGGACCAGATGGCCCTTGGTGTGCCAGCCGGCGACACCGTAGAAACCCGCCCGCGCGTTGCCATCCTGCTGCGCTCCATAGAGAAACGGGTGGTAGAGCGGATCGTTCGCCGCAGGCGCGACCTCGGCCGCCAATTGGCAGCACAGATCGAAGGGTGAGCGGCCGTCCTTGCCGTCGTGTGGAAACAGTTCCCGTACCAGCCATTCGAGATTGGCGGCAGACGTCGCGCTCGCCTCGATCGCCATGTAGCGGTTTCGATCGAAGGTCGAGAACATGAAGATCGGATTGCTGACGTCCGGCTTTTCGATGATGACCTGGTTGATGCTCCAGGTACCGGCAATGATCGAGGCCGCTCCGGTCTTTGTCACGCCGGATCCTATCGCCGAGGCGACGACGTCGAAGAGGCCGCCGACAACAGGCGTACCGGCCGCCAGTCCCGTTTGCACGGCTGCCTCTTCACTCACCCTTCCAACGATCGCGTCGCTTTCGGCGAGATCGGGCAACAGATCCATGCAGTCGTGAAGGCCATAGGCCTTCATCAGCCCATCGTCATAACGTCGCCCGGCGACGTCGAGCAGCCCCGCTCCACTCATGTCGGAGACGTCGCTGACGCGGGCACCGGTCAGGCGATTGACGACGAAGTCCTTGCAAAGAAACACCGTGCCGATCTTAGCGAAGAGGTCCGGGCGAAAGCGTTTCAGCCAGGCAAGCAGCGTCGGCGTCTGCGATGGCCAGGGCCGCTGCCCGGCGATCGGATAGGTGCGCTGGCCGACGCCTTCGGCTTGCCATTCCTCCACGAGGCCGGCTGCGCGGGTATCGAGCGACTGGATGCCGATCAAAGGCGCGCCGCTACGATCGAGCGCATAGAGGCCGTTGCCATGCCCGGCGCAGCCGATCGCAGCGATCTCATCAGCACGGATACCGGCACGCTCGATACAGGCGCGGATCACCACCTTTGCGTGGCTCCAGAGCTCACCGAGCCCTCGCTCGACATGGCCGGGCGTCGGAACCTGGCTATGCCCTTCCTCAGCGGCCATCGCGATCTCGTTGCCCTCTCGGTCAAATAGCACCGCCTTGATCACGGTGTTCCCGGCGTCGATCCCGAGCAGATACTCTCCCATGCGCGAACCCCTCCCAAGGTTCTAAATCCGTTCGACCGAGACGTCGCCGCTGTCCTCCACGGCGACGCGCTCCACCCTGTCACAAGAGGCGTCGCGCCCTGAGGCGCGATGCCGTCCCAGCCAATCTCAGCCGCGCTGATAGAGCGCGTAAGCTTCTTCGCCGCCCGCATCCTCATGGATGATCGCCATCAGCCCGCGCACGACGGCGCTCGGATTGGCGTGCTGGTAGATGTTGCGGCCATAGACCATGCCCATTGCGCCCTGGCGCATCAAGGCCGCCGATTTGGCAAAGACGTTGCGCAGATCTTCTTTGCCGCCGCCGCGCACCAGGACCGGGCAGCGCGCCGCCTCGACGACCCTGTGGAAATCTTCCGCGTTGGTGGTCGGGTCCGCCTTGACGATATCGGCTCCCATCTCGCGCGCAAGCCGGGTCAGGGTCACGATCTTCTCGGCATCGCCATCGACCATGTAACCGCCCTGTTCGGTCACCGGCTGCATGACCAGGGGCTCGATCATCAGCGGCATGCCGTATTTGTCGCAATCGGCCCGCACCCGCGAGATATTGGCGACGCATTGGCGGAAGAGATCGGGCTCGTCCGGCAGCATGAACAGGTTGACGACGACGCAGGCGGCGTCCATCGCCAGCGCGCCGATCAGCGGCTCGGCCTCGTTCTGCAGCACCGCCCACATGTGCCGGTGGCGGATGCGGTTATAGGGGTTGCCCATGTCGAGACGCATGACGAGCGCCGGCTTGTCCTTGCCGGGCACGTCCTGCAAGAGGTCAGCCTGGCCATAGTTCATCTGGATCGCGTCCGGTGCCGCCGCAACCAGAGCCTTCACCACGGCGGACATGTCTTCGAGACCATTGAGGAAGGACGGTTCATTGCAGACGCCGTGATCGATCGCGACATCGAGGCAACGTCCACCACCGAAAAGACGGTTCATCCGGACCTTGCTGTTGTTTCGCATAATGCACTCCTTTGTTCATTCCGTGCGGAAAGGGTTTCCTCGTCGACGCCATGGCGCTCGGCGAGGAGGGTGAGAAAGCGTTTGCGCTCGTGATCGGCGAGGGGCAACGACCAGTGTTTTTCGCTCGCGAGCAAGGCGAGTGCGGCGTCGGCCATGTCGAGCGAGAGTTCGCCAGATATCGCCAGCGTCGTGCGGCGCAGCAGGAGATCGTCGAGATGCTCGACGGCCTCGTTGCGGACCAGGAACTGCAGCTCCCGCGCGGAGTAATCCGGATATGGCAAGGCGTGATCGGCACCGCCAGCGATGAAATCGGCGATCTGCCTCGAGCCCGTTCCATAACGCGTAAACAGCGTGCGCATGCGCTCGCGCGAAAGTCCGGTGGATGCCGCGACGTCGTCGATCCATGTATCGCGATCGGACGGATACTGCCGCCCGCCGCCAATGGCGCGTTCGCCGGTACTGACACGGCGCGCCCGGCCTAGACGCTCCAATGTGAGATCTGCCGCCATTTCGCCGAAGGAGCGGAAGGTCGTCCACTTGCCGCCGATCATGCACAGCACCGGCGGGCCATCGTCGACTGCTTCGACGAAGGTGCAGAAATGGTCGCGCGGGATGCGTCCGGTAAAACTGTCCTCGCTTGCCGGCAGCGGCCGCACGCCCGAGAACTGGAAGACCACCTCCTCCCGCCGGATCTTGATATCAGGCAGAACCCAGGCGAGCGACTGCAGGATGTAGTCACGCTCGTCCGGTTCGCAGCGCACCGTTTCCGGGTCGTCGACGCGGATATCGGTCGAGCCCACCAGCACCTTGCCGAGATAGGGAAAGAGGATGCAGATGCGGCCATCCTCGTTCTCATAATAGATCATATGGCCGTCGAGCGCTTCCATCAGCGCCGGGTTGTCGATGATGAGATGCGATCCCTTGGTGCCGCCCATCAGCGGCGCCGGCTTTGACGTCGAGGGAAATAGCGCTCCGTTGGCGATATCGATCCAGCCGCCAGTGGCGTTGATGATAAGCGTGGGCTCGATCGTAACGACCGCGCCGCTGACACCGTCCTTCAGCTCGTATCGCCCGGGCGCCGCAAGGACCAGTTCGGCATAGTTGAGCGCATGGGCATGTGGGCCGGCAGCAAGTCCGTCCTTCAGGAGCTCGAGACCGAGACGCTCCGGCTGGCTGACCCAGGCGTCGTAGTAGGTGGCAGAACTCTTGATGTCGGGATTGAGCGCCGGCCAACGGGCAAGCGTCGCGCGCCGGCCTCGAAAGGCGTGCTTCGGCATCAGGGCCCGCTTGCGCGTCAGGAAATCATAGATACCGAGGCCCAGCTTGACCGCAACGGCGCCGCGACGGCTCGGACGGCGGGTCAGGCCCATAAACCGCACGGCCCCGTTGGCGAGACCGGAAAAAATATCGAAGATCGGCACCGTCGTTGGAAGCGGCGCCACGTAATGCGGCGCGTTCTTGAGCAACCGGTCACGCTCGACGAGCGATTCCCGCACCAGGCTGAACTCGCCGTTTTCGAGATAGCGAAGGCCGCCATGCACCATGCGCGACAGCGCAGCACTGGCGCCCGAACAGTAGTCGTGCTTCTCGACGAGCAGCACGTTTATCCCTTGCAGCGCCAGCTCTCGAAAGACGCTGAGGCCGTTGATGCCGCCGCCGAGGACGCACACGTCCACCTTCGGGCTCTCTACGAGCCTGTTGAAAATCTCTTCACGGTTCATGATGCCAGCCCGTTACCTGTCCATGTTGACGAGCTTCGCCGCGATCGCCGCGTCGATTCCCTTAAGGTCTTCTTCGTCGAGCCGGATCGTACCCGCTCGGGCATTGTCGAGCGCCTGGCCCGGATTGCGTGCACCGCAGAGCGCGAAGGTCACGCCCTCCTGTGCCAGCGTCCAGGCAATCACGATCTGGGCAATCGTCGCGCCATGTTTCTCGGCGATCGACCGGATCGACTTGGCAAAGGCTGCGACCTTCTCGCGATTGCCGACGGAGAAACGTGGATTATCGCGCCGCTGGTCGTCGCCCGAGAAGACGCGCTCCGGCCCGATGCCGCCCGAAAGAAGACCGAGCGCCAGCGAGGAATAGCTGAGCGTCGCGACGCCGTTGCGCCTCGTCAGTGGCAAAAGATCGGCTTCGATCTCGCGATCGATCATGCTGAAGCGTTCCTGGATCGCATCAAGCCCGCCGATTGCGATGTATTGTTCCAGTTCGCCGCGGCCGACATTGCTGGCGCCGATCGCCCTGATCTTGCCCGCCTGGCGCAGCTCTTCGAGGGCGGCCATGGTTTCCTCAATCGGCGTCGTCGGGTCCTGCCAGTGGGTGATGTAGAGGTCGATATAGTCGGTGCCGAGCCGCTTCAGGCTCTGCTCGACCTCATGGTGGATGGCGTCGCGGCCGAGGTAGCGATGCACCGGCTTGCCGTCCTGGTCGAAGAAGTGCCGCCCCTTGTCCGTATGCCAGACGAGACCGCATTTGGTGGCGATGATGGCCTTGTCGCGCCGGCCGGCAAGCGCCTTGCCGACGATTTCTTCCGAACGCCCGAGGCCGTAGGCGGGCGCCGTGTCGATCAGCGTCACGCCGGCGTCGAGCGAGGCCTGGATCGCGGCGATCGATTCCCGCTCGTCGGTGCCGCCCCACATCCAGCCGCCGATCGCCCAGGTGCCGAGCCCGACGGCCGAAGCCTTCCCGCCCGATCGGCCGATCTCGCGCATCAACTGTTCCCCACTCATGCCAGAAGTCCCTTTTCGCTTGCCATGGCGAGCACACGCTCACCGGTCGCCTCGTCCGTCACCAGTGTATCGAGATGCCGCCCGCGCATGACGCTGAGGATCGGCCCGGCCTTGTTCGGGCCGCTTGCCACTCCGATCTTCGTCGGGATCGAGGCAAACTCCTCAAGCGTCAGCGACACCAGCGAACGGTTGAGGCTGTAGTCGCAGACGCGGCCCTGTTCATCGAGCAGATGGGCGAGCAGTTCGCAGCTCGCGCCGGAGCGCTCGATCGCCGCCCGGTCGGTGCTCGATGACGGATGCAGGTCGTAGTAGCTCGAATCGTCTGACAGGATCGAACCGATGCCAACCACCGCGACCTTCGCCTCTCGCGCCCTGCCGAAAACGTCGGCCACCGCGCGCATATTGATCAGCATCGCCCGCTCGGCAGCGCTGTCGGCAAAAAGCGGCGCATGGATCTGAAAGGACCGGCCGCCGAGCCGGTCGGCCATCAGCGTCGAGACGTGGTTGACGTCGGTATAGTGCTTGCCCTGGACGCAGCCGGTCGCCGGGATGACCTCGACATCGAAGCGGCGCGGTGCCTGCAGCCCGGCAACGACGGCGCTGACGCCCTTGCCGCCGGTGATGCAGATGGTGTCACCATCGCCGATCTCTTCGAGCAGCAGACGCGCCGCCGCCTCGCCGACCGCCTGAAGGGCGGTCTGCTGGTTGTCGGAGACAGTGGGCACGACGATCGCACGGCGGATGCCGCCGATCGCCAGCAGCTGCTCTTCCATGTCGACCAGCGGCTCGATCGGCGATTTGATCTTGATCTCGACCAGGCCGAGCTGGCGGCCGCGCTTGATCAGCCGATTGACGGTCGGCTGCGAAATGCCGAGCCGGTCGGCGATCTGCGACTGGGTCAGCCCTTCGAGGAAATGCAGGACGAGCGCCTGGTGCATCTGCCTTGCGACGACAAGTTCTTCGCGCGCATTCGAAACCGGGGACAGCGTGGATTTGGCAATCGGCATGTTCAGACGGCCTTCCGCTTGTGCAGCAAGTGGTCGATGGAAACGGCAGCTAAGAGAATGCAGCCTTTGATCATGTCCTGCCAATAGACGGACACGTCGAGCAGGATCAACGAACTGGTGACGACCGAAAGCAGCGCGATGCCGAGAATGGCGCCGAGGATCGTGCCCGAGCCGCCGTTGAGCGAGGCGCCGCCGATGACGGCCGCCGCAATGATGTTGAGCTCCATGCCGACGCCGAAGGTCGGCGTCGCGGCTCCGAAGCGCGACATGTAGATGACGCCGGCGACACCGGCGAGCGTCGAGCAGAGCACCGTCACCCAGAACTTCACCTGCTTGGTCTTGATGCCAGAGTAGAGCGCCGCCTTCTCGTTGCTACCGGTATAGAACACCTTGCGGAAGGCGGTTGCCCGACGGAGCAGGAAATCGAAGAGCATGACGACGGCGACGAAGATCAGGATGACATAGGGGACACCATGGAAGGTGCCCTGCCCCACCGCCTTGAACGAGGCCGGCAGCGTGAAGAGCGACAGCGGCGTGCCCTTGGTGATGACGAGGCAAAGGCCGCGCACGATGACCATCGCTGCCAGCGATGTGATGAAGTGGTTGAGCCCGACGACGGTGACGAAGAAGCCCATGATCATGCCGATCATGCTGCTGGCGAGGATGCCGACCAGCGAGGCCGTCCAGGGATCGACGCCGGCAAGAAACAGCGAACCGGCAAGCACCATGGCGAAGCAGACCACCGAGCCGACGGCAAGGTCGATGCCGCCGACGATCAAGAGGATCGTCATGCCGACGACGACGATGCCTTCGACCGAGAAGCTCATCAGCATGGCGCGCATGTTGCCGAAGGTGAGAAAATGCGGCGATGCGAAGCTCATGACGAGCCCAAGCGCCAGGATGATCGCGATCAGCCCGGCTTCGCGCATCGTGCCAATGCGCTTCCAGGCCGGCACCGCCCTCTCGGTTGCAACCATCGTATCAACTGCCATTTCCGCCTCCTCGGCTCTTTCCGTTCTTTCAGGCGACATTTGCTGCCCTGCCTGCCGCGATCCGATCCGTCGGCGTCACGCCGGACGCCAGGCGGATCACCGCCTCCTCGCTCATTTCAGTGTCATCGAGTGCGCCAGCAATCGTGCCCTCGCGGATGACCAGCACCCGGTCACAGAGTCCGAGCAGCTCCGGCAGTTCCGACGAGATCACGACGATGCCGATGCCGGTTTCCGCAAGCTCGCGCAGCAACCGGTGGATCTCGGATTTCGCGCCGACGTCGATGCCCCGCGTCGGCTCGTCCATCAGGATCACCTGGGGGCGGACGGCCAGCTGCTTGGCGATCGCCACCTTCTGCTGGTTACCGCCCGAAAGCGACGAGACCGGCATGTCGATGCCGCCCATGCGCACGCCAAGGCGGCGGACGAACTCACGCGCCAGATCGGCCTCGGCCCTGGAATTCAACAATCCGAGCGGGCCAGTCAGCGTTTTCAGATCGAGGACCGAGATATTCTGGGCGATCGACAGGTCGATGAAGACGCCTGAGCCCTTGCGATCCTCGGAGAGGTAGACGATGCCGGCGTTGACCGCGTCGCGGTAATTGGCGATGCGCTGCGGCTTTCCGCGCAGAGCGACCTCGCCCGTCGATTTCGCCCGCAGACCACAGATCGCTTCGGCGATTTCGGTGCGCCCCGAACCGATCAGGCCGCCGATGCCGAGGATTTCGCCGCGCTTCAGATCGAAGGAAACACTGTCGATGCGGTCGCCGTCGCTCAAGTTGCGGACCGAAAGGATGGGTTCGCCCGAGCGCGCTTCCGGCGCCTGTTTCGGCGGATAGAGCTGGCTGATCTCGCGGCCGACCATGCGGCGCACGACGTCATCAGGCGTGACGTCCGCAATCTTCTCGGTGACCACATGGCGACCATCACGAAACACGGTGACCCGATCGCAGAGCGAAAAGATCTCCGCCATGCGGTGGCTGATATAGATGATCGAAATGCCCGCGGCCTTGAGATCGCGGACGATGCCGAACAGCGCCTGGGCTTCCGCTTCCGTCAGCGCCGCCGTCGGTTCGTCGAGGATCAGCACGCGGCAGTCGAGCGTCAGCGCCTTGGCGATCTCGACGAGTTGCTGGCTGGAAATGCCGAGGTCGGCGACCTTCCGGCGGACGTCGATCGGTGCCAGCCGGTTCATCACACCTTGCGCCTCGCGCTCAAGCGCGCCGTAATTCATCAGCGGCGAGCGGCGGCGATTGGTGGCGGCCATGAACATGTTTTCTGCCACCGTCGCGTCCGGGCAGAGCGCGATCTCCTGGTGGACGAGGCCGATCCCGAGCGTCTGGGCGATCGCCGGAGAGCCTATTTTGACAGGTGCTCCGTCAACGAGGATCTCGCCCTCGTTCGGCTGCAGCACACCGGCAATGATGTTCATCAGCGTGGATTTGCCGGCGCCGTTTTCGCCGCAGAGCGCGTGGATTTCTCCCCGCTCCAGCTGGAAATTCACCTCGGTCAACGCCTTCACCGCACCGAAATGCTTGGTGACGCGCCGGACCTCCAGAACCGGTTGTGCTGTCATGCCGTCCTCCACCCGTATCATTGGCTGCCCGGAGCGGACCGGGCAGCCATTTTTCGCCCTTACTCGTCGATACCCTTGGTACCACGACGCTTCAGGTACTTGTCCCAGTAGAAGTCGTCGGCATTCTCGGCTGTGACGATCGAGAGACCATTGTCGACGAAGGGGATGCTCATCGGGTTGAAGCCGGCGCGCTTGGCGTCGTTCATCGGGTCGATCAGTTCCGGGTGCTTGGCCATCCACAGCAGCATGAAGCCCATATAGCCCTGCATGCCCTGGTTCGGGTTGATGGAGCCGAAGACTTCGCCGGCCTTGATCATGTCGAGGATGTTGGCGTTGACGTCGGCGCACATGACGAGCACCTTGCCGCCGCTTTCCTTGCTGGCCTGGGCCGCACCGATGGCAGAGTTCGCTTCCGGCATGAAGACTGCGCCGAGGTTCGGATTGGCCTGGATGATGCTCATCAGGCCCTGATAGGCCTTGTTCGGATCCTGGTTCGAGGCGGCGCGGCCGACGAGCTTCATGTCAGGCCACTTCTCGGCCATGCGATTGACGAAGGCGGTGATGCGCTTGTCGTGGTTGTCCTGGCCGGGGTTTTCGAGAACCGCGTACTCGCCCTTGCCGCCCATCTTCTCGGCGATCGCGTCGGCGGCGTAGGTGCCTTCGCGGCTGTTGTCCGAGGTGATGAAGGAAACACGCTTCGACAGCGGCGAGTCCGCGGCGAAGGTGACGACGGCCGTGCCCTGGTCGATCGCCCGGTTGATCGGCTCGATGAACGGATCGGAGTTCATCGGGTGCACCAGTATCCCGGCCGGATTCTGGGCGAGCGCCTGGTCGAAGGTGGCGATCTGCTTGTTGACGTCATACTCCGGCGTGCCGGTATATTCGGTCTCGCAGCCGAACTGCTGGCCGGCCTGCTTGAACATCTCATAGACCGGGAACCAGTATTCGACGCCGGATACCATGACGTTCATGACGTATTTTTCGCCGGGCTGGCAGCGAAACGGGTTTGTCGTTTCGGCGCTTGCCGAACCGGCCCAGAATGACGTTGCAATGACCGCCAGAGCGGTCGTGCTGAAAAATTTGCGCACGCGTTCCTCCTCGGGGCCGAAGCCCCTCCCAAAAACCGATGGACCGCCTGTTTGCGGCCGCTGAATATGTGAGTTCGCCGGAACTCCTCCTCGACTTCCGACGATTGCGATTAAAGCCGCGGACTCACCGTCTGTCAATATAATTCATGGCATGAATAATAATTCATGCGCGATGTGAAAAAACAGCGAGGGGTGGCCTTCAATCTGCTGTCACGGGGATCGGCTAGAGGGCAGCGATGGCCACCCTGCAACAGATCGCCTTTCATGCCGGCTGCTCGCTGGCGACCGTCTCGCGCGTGCTCAACGGCGAAGGCCCCGTCAGCGACGAGATGGTACGGCGCGTGCGTCGGGCCGCCGCCGAGCTCGGCTATCGGCCGGCGACGGCCGCGGGGCGCACCGCCAGCCGCAGCCAACCGGTCGTCGGCGTGCTGGTGCCGAGCGTCACCAACCCGGTCTTCGCCGCCTCGCTTGCCGGCATCCAGCACCGCATGCAGGTAGCAAGCCATGGCGTTCTGATCGCGCAATCGAATTATGATCCCGCACTCGAGGCGCGCGCCGTGCGCTCGCTGCTCGAGCAGCGCCCGACCGGACTGATCCTGACACTCTGCGACGCCCGCACCAGCGAAGCGCTTTCGGCGGCACTGCCACCGACGGTGCTTCTCAACAACCGCCCCGTCGCCCGCTTCGCCGCCGCCGTCACGGTCGACAATTACCGCGCAGGCTACGAATTGACCCGGCATATCCTTGCGCATGGGCATCATCGCATTGTCGTGGTCACCGGCCATTTCCACTCCTCCGACCGGGCGCGCCTGCGTTACGACGGATATTCCGCCGCCATGCAGGAGGCGGGCGTCCAGCCGATGGAGGCTGTCGAGATCCCCTTCGTCGACGGTTACGAGAACCTCGACCTCGCGGCGGTCCTCGCGCATCACCGCCCGACGGCGATCATCGCCTCCAACGACCTTCTCGCCCTCGGCGTAATCGCGGCGCTCCGACGCGAAGGCCTTTCCGTACCGGATGATGTCTCGGTCGCCGGCTTCGACGGCATCGCCCTCGGGCGATTGATGAGCCCAACACTCACCACGATAGCGATGCCCGACGGAGACATGGGGCTTGCGGCGGCGGCGCTATTGCTCGACATGGCCGAGAACGCCTCCGGCTGCCACCATCTCAACCTCGACTGCCGCCTCTACGCGGGCGGGACCGTTCGCCACCTCGTCTGAGCGACACAGGAACGCCGCCCGCGGGATTTCCTCCGGGGCGGCGACAATCATCAAGGAAATAGTATCAGCTACGCGGCAGCAGGCTTTCGACTTCGGCTGCAGCCTCGTCCAGCGCTTCCTTCGGCGTCGTCGACTGCTCAACGATGCGCGACAGGTTCTCGACGATCGTCTGCGTGACCTTCACGCCGTTGCTGCCGGGGAAGGCATACCAGGGGCGCATCAGCGGCATCTGCTCGAGACCGGCGCGGAACAACGGGTTTTCCTTGTAGAAGTTGGCGAGATACTCCGGCGACTTGGCGGCGAGCTCGTTGTTCGGCACGTAGCCGGTACCGGGAACGACGACCGAGGCGCCATAGGGGCCGGCGGCGAACTTCGCGAATTTCCAGGCCGCTTCCTGCTTTTCGGCATCGCGCGTCAGGATGACGACGGCATTGCCGCCGGTCGGCAGCTTGCCGTTTACCGGATCGATCAGCGGAATGTGCGCGGTGCGCAGGTCGAACTTGCCGCCAACATTCTTGATCGTGTTGCGCAGCGCCCCGGTCGTCTGGAACGCAAAGCCGATCTTGCCGGCAACGAAGGCCTGCTCGCCAGCCTGCTTGGTCAGAACCGGCAGCCCACCTTCCTTGACCATGCGGTCGAGCACGTCGACGGCCTTCTGGCCCTCCGGCCCGTTGAAGGCAACCTTGCTCTCGTCTGCACTCAGCATGTCGCCGCCGGCGCCGAAGAGCAGTGCGGAGAACATCCAGTCGTCGCCCTGCCAGCGGAAGTCGATGCCCTCGTTGCCGTCGCCGAGCGCCTTGATCTTTGCCCCGAGCGCGATGACCTCGTCCCAGGTCTTCGGCGGGCTGTCCGGGTCACCGCCGGCTTTGCGCACCAGATCGGCATTGTAGTACATGATCGGGTTGGAGGTGGCGAAGGCAAGGCCCACCTGCTTGCCGCCCACCTGGGCGAGCTTCAGGATGTTTTCTGAAAAGCCCTGCTCGGCCATATTGCCGTCCCTGGCAATGAACGGGCCGAGATCGACGGGGATGTCGCGCTCGTTGACCATGCGCAGGCGGTTGAGGCCGATGAAGGTCAGATCGGGCATCTCGGCCGTGCCTGCCTGACGCATGATCGTCTGGATGCCTTCCTCATAGGTGGCCGACGGGTTGGCGAAGGTGATCTTGATGTCGGGGTTTTCTTCCATGAACTTCTTCGAGATCGTGTCCATCACGTCCTTGAAGAACCCGGGCATCGGATAGTGGACCGTAAGCTGGGTCTCGGCGTAGGCAGGGGCTGCGAGCATCAGCGATGCGGCAGCCGCGGTGAAAAGCTGTCTCAGATGTTTCATGGGGTGCGCTCCAGGTTGGACCGTTCAGCCTTTGAGACCGGTCATGGTGATGCCCTCGACGAAGCGCTTCTGCGCCAGCAGAAATGCAGAAACGAGGGGAAGGGTAATGATGAGGGTCGCCGCCATCAGCGCGCCGTAGTCGTCGCCGGCTTCAGCCGCGCGGAAAAAGAGAAGGCCGAGCGGCGGAGTCGCGTAGTCCTGGTTGGTGACGACGATCAGCGGCCAGAAGAGGTCGTTCCAGTGGGCGACCACCGAGAAGATCGCAAAGGCGGTGATCGCTGGCCAGGCGTTCGGCACGATGACCCGTGCGACGATGCCCGCCTCCGACATGCCGTCGAGCCTTGCTGCGTGGATCAGGTCGTCGGGCATGGCGCGGAAGAACTGCAGGAACAGGAAGATCGCAAAGACCGAGATCGAGAACGGCGCCACAAGTGCTGCGTAGCTGTTCAGCACCGACAGCTTGTCGAAAGCGACATAGATCGGCAGCGCCGTCGCATGGATCGGTACCAGCAGTCCGAGCATGACCAGCACCATCATGGCGCGGGCCGCGCGAAACTTCAGCTTCGCCATGGCATAGGCGCACGGAATGGCGACGACGATCTGGATGACGAAGATCAGTGCGCAGACGACAACGCCGTTGAAAAGCAGGGTCGTCATCGAGACGCGCGACAGAGCCTTGGAGAAGTTCTCGATGTAGGACCACTGCTCCGGGATCAGCGACAGCGACGAGGAGAAGATCTCGCTTTGCGCCTTGCCCGCGGTCGAGACCATGAAGATGTAGGGCGCGAGGAAGAGCAGCGCGCCAAGCGACAGGACCGCGAGGCGGACGATACGGGCGACGGAAAGAGCGTTCGTGATCATGCGTAGTGCACCTTCCGGTCGAGCACGCGGTACTGCAGGAACATCAGGACGACGAGGATCAAGAGGAAGACGACGGTCATCGCCGAGGCGTAGCCGACGCGCAGGTAGACGAAGCCCTCCTGGTAGATGGTGAAGAGCAGCACTTCCGATGCCTTGTTTGGCCCGCCCTCGGTCAGCGTCTTCACCGTCTCGAAGACCTTCACCGAATTGATGATACTGATGGTGGTGACAAACAGCGTCGTCGGCCCAAGCATTGGCCAGGTCACCAGGCGAAAGCGGTCGAACCAGGATCTCGCACCGTCGACTTCGGCCGCTGAATAGAGCTCCCGCGGGATGGCGGTGAGACCTGCGAGGAACAGCACCATGTTGAAGCCGACCGACTGCCAGACGCCGATGATCGAGAGGCCGTAGAGCACCGTGCCGGAGGCGCCGAGCCAGTTGGGGCCGGCAATGCCGAAGAGGGCAAGGAAGGTGTTGATCGGGCCGATGGTCGGATGGAAGAGGAACTGCCAAACGGTCGCCATGGCGACGAGCAGCGAGGCGACCGGCAGAAAATAGACCGTGCGGAAGAAAGCCCGGCCCTTGGTTTCCGCTTCGATCAGCATGGCGATCGCAAGCGCCAGAACGATCGAGACCGGCGTGACGATCGCCGTGTAGACCGCGGTGTTCCAGAGCGACCGGCGGAAGGTGCGGTCGCCGAAGAGTTCGGCGTAATTCTCGAAGCCGACAAAACGAAAGCTGCCGTAGCCGAGCTCGAAATCGGTAAAACCGAGCACGATCACCGCAAGCGTCGGCAGCAGGATGAAGAGAAAGAGGAGGAGGATCGCCGGAAGCGCGAGCAGCCAGGCGATGCGGGCCTCGCGCGTCGCGGGCTCGGCGAGTGCGGTTTCGAAGGTCGCGACGCTAGCCATGAATCTTCTCCCGCGTCGCCGCAACAGCAAGCGGTTCGGCCGGAAGCCGCGCACCTTCGTGATCGAAGAGCATTGCGCGTTCGGGCATGATCTCGACGTCGACAGGCTGGCCGATCGCAAGCGATGCGGCCTCGGCAGGCGCCGACTTGGAGGTCATCACCTCGCCGATCGCATCGAGGCGGGCATGGACGATCACTTCCGAGCCGAGGAATTCCATCCGCTCGACCCGCGCGCTCAGCCGGCCGGCACCTTGCGGACTAAAGCGAACGAATTCCGGGCGGACTGCAAGCTTCACCGGCGCGTCAGGTGCCTGCCCCCGGTTCGCCATCAGCACCAGATCACCGAAGCGGACGATGCCGGCGGCATCAGTGCGGGTTTCCACCACGTTGATCTTCGGCTGGCCGAGGAAGCGCGCGACTTCGACATGGGAGGGGTTGTCGTAGATCTCCTTCGGGTTCGCCAATTGCAGCAGATTGCCGCCGATCATGACGGCGACCCGATCGGCCATCGACAGCGCTTCCGACTGGTCGTGGGTGACATAGAGCGTCGGCACGCCGGCGCGGCGGTGGAGATCGACGATCTCGCCGCGGGCATGGACGCGCAGGTTGGCATCGAGATTGGAGAGCGGCTCGTCCATCAGGAAGACGGCCGGACGCCGCACCATGGCGCGGGCGAGCGCCACGCGCTGGCGCTGGCCGCCCGACATCTGGCCCGGTTTGCGGTCAAGCAGGTGGTCGATCTTCAACGCCAGAGCCATTTCCTTGACCTGACGCTGGATATCGGTGCGGATCTGTTTCTGCCCCGGCAGGACATTGCCAACGAACGGCAGACGCTGCGCCGCCGTCAGGCGCCGCATGGCGAGCGGCACAGCGATATTTTCTCCGGCGGTCAGGTGCGGATAGAGGGCATAGGACTGAAACACCATCGCGACATTGCGATCGGCCGCAGCCTTGCGCACGACGCTGCGGCCACCGATGACGATCTCGCCGGTATCGCCGTGATCAAGCCCGGCCACGATTCGAAGAAGCGTGCTCTTGCCGCAGCCGGAAGGACCGACAAGCGCGATGAATTCGCCCACTTCGGCCTCCAGGCTGACGCCTTTCAGGATGGCGTTGCCGCCATAGGATTTGGTGATGCCATCAAGCGAAAGCACGCTCATTGCGCCGCCTCCACCTTAAGCTTCTTCTTGGCGGCGAGCGGATAGACCTCCTCGACGATCGGATCGAGCACGTGGCTGACAAGCCCCGGAACGGCAACGATCTCGCTCACGACGCCGGCTTCGCTGAACGTGTGCACGACGGCACCGACCAGCCGTTCGCCCGGCATCGGCCGCTCCAGGGTGTCGATGATGAAGGAGGTCGGCGGCGCCCAGACGAGCGACATTCCGGCGTGTTCCCCCGTCCAGGCCCAATGCAGATGGCCGCTTGCATGCAACGCCACGCCGGACGCGGCGAAGAGATCAAACAGACGCCGGCGCTGGCGGGGGCGGATGCCCCAGTAGCCGGTGTCGCCTTCCTGCGGTCCATCGACGAAGAGCGGCTTGTGGGCAAAGACCGCCACCTTGCGCCCGTCGCGGTCTCGCAACTGCTCTTCCAGCCAGGCGAATTGCTTCTCCTCTTCCTCGTCCTCGAAGCCCACAAGAAGGCTGTTGAAGCCGACCAGTCGCCAATCACCGTGATCGGAGACCCAGTAGTCCGGGCCGGCGAGTCCGCGCCAGCGGGCAAGACGCTCCGGGTCGACCGGTTGGTGCGAGCCCGGCAGATGGCCGACGTCATGATTGCCGGGAACGACGAGCACCGGCATCGAGAGCCGGTTGATCAGGCCCAGCGAAAAGGTGATGTCGTCTTCACGGTCGGCGCCGTCGATCGTGAGGTCGCCGGTGTGGATGACGAGATCAGGCGCCATTTCCTCGATCCAGGCGCGAACCGGCTCCCAATTGTTGTTGAAATGGCTCTTGGAGGGGCTGAGATGGGTGTCGCTGATCTGGACGATCTTCATGGGAACGGGCCTCCGACGATGGCTTCAAGGCGTGCCTCATCGGATGGATTTCTCTCCCCTCCGATGCGGTTGGCCGCAGTCTTTAGGGGCTTGCCATGTCAGTTTGGTAACAGTCGTTCTCAGCTGATTTTCAGTTTCTCCATGAAAGCGTCACCTTCAGGAAAGCCAACCGGTCGCGAAGTTCACCCTTGCGCGTCCCGATGGAAGCGTTGCGGTGGGTGTGCTCAAAATTTCATACTATTGTATACAATAATTTGCGCATATTGACGACGAAAAGCTCAATTCGTGAGCAGTCGCCCTAAACCGATAACGACTGCAGCCGGCAACCGAAACGGCCATTCTCGCGCGAAAACATAGCCTTAGGCTCGGCGAACGAAATTGGCACGATTGATGCTTCTTCTCTGGTGCAAGGAGAACGCTCATGTCGAAAGCCGCAGAGATCGATATCGTATCCGTTTCCAAGATGTACGGTGCGACCACCGCCGTGCACTCGATCAGCCTGAAGATCCCCGCGGGCAGTTATTGCTGCTTCCTCGGCCCTTCGGGCTGCGGCAAGACCTCGACGCTGCGCATGATCGCCGGCCACGAGAGCATCTCCTCAGGCGACCTGCGGCTCGGCAACGTCGTCGTCACCGATTTTCCGCCGGCCAGGCGCAGCACAGCGATGATGTTCCAGTCCTATGCGTTGTTCCCGCACCTCGACCTCGTCGACAACGTTGCCTTCAGCCTGAAGATGAAGGGCGTAGAACGCGACGCGCGCCGCGCCAAGGCACTCGAGATGCTGAAGTTGATGCAGATGGAGGCCTATGCTTCCAGGCGCCCGGCCCAGCTTTCCGGCGGCCAGCAGCAGCGCGTGGCACTCGCCCGTGCGCTCATCACCGAGCCGGAAGCGCTGCTGCTCGACGAACCGCTGTCGGCGCTCGACCCGTTCCTGAAGATCCGCATGCGGGCGGAATTGAAGAAGCTGCAGAAGACGCTCGGCATCACCTTCGTGCATGTCACCCATAGCCAGGAAGAGGCGATGGCGCTCGCCGATCTTATTGTCGTCATGAACAGCGGCCGGATCGAGCAGGCGGCCGCACCTCGTACGGTGTTCGAGCACCCGGCCACTGCCTTCGTCGCGCGGTTCATGGGCGACCACAACGTTCTCTCCGGAAAAGTCCGCGCGATCAGCGGCGATGTCGTCGAAATGGAGACCGCCGAAGGCCAGACCTTCGCGGTGCGCGACATCGCCCAGGAGGTCGGCCGGCCCATCGACATCGGCATCCGCACCGATCGCGTGCGGCTCGACCCGCCGGGCGAGAAGGGCCTCGGTTTCCAGGCGGTGGTTTCCAACATCGAGTACCGCGGCGCCTCGGTGAAGCTCACCGCCATCGGTGCCGGCAGCGACGACTTCACGCTGATCGTCAGCGACGCTGACTATTTCAGGAAGCCTGTCGCGGTCGGTGACGCGGTGTCCCTGAGCTGGACCCTGGAGGACGTCGTCCCCCTCGGCCGCCTTTCCGCATGAGCTAATCAACCATCACAAGAAGGGGAACTGCACATGACGACTGAAACTAAAACCGAAAAGCCTGGCGCCGGCCTGACACGCCGATCGTTGTTGAAGACCGGCGCTGCCGCCGTCGGCGCCATCGCCGGATCGGGTGCCATTACCGGCTTCCCGACCATTTGGGCCCAGAACCCGATCACGCTTCGCCAGTTCGGCACCGGCGTTTCCAACATCAATGCGATTGCCGAGAAGTGCAAACAGGACCTCGGCATCACCTTGGAAATGACGGCGACCGATTCCGACGCCGCCGCCCAGCGTGCGGTGACCCAGCCCGATTCCTACGACATCGCCGACATCGAATACTGGATTGCCAAGAAGGTCTTCCCAGCCGGCGTGATGCAGCCGATGGACGTGAAAAAGATCAAGTACTTCGACAAGATCGTGCCGCTGTTCATCGACGGCAAGCTGAAACCCGAAAGCGTGGTCGCCCAGGGGACCGCACCGCACACCGTCGGCTTCGTCGAGGCGCAAGATTCCAAGACCTTCGCCAAGTCGCCGACCGACTGGATGACGCTGATCCCGACGATCTACAACGCCGACACGCTCGGCATTCGCCCCGATCTCGTCGGGCGCGAGATCTCGACCTGGGCCGACATCATGGACCCGGCGTTCAAGGGTAAGACCGCGATCCTCAACATTCCTTCGATCGGCATCATGGACGCCGCGATGATCATGGAGGCGCTCGGCAACATCAAATATGCCGACAAGGGCAACATGACCACGGACGAGATCGACAAGACGATCGACTTCCTGATCAAGGCCAAGCAGGACGGCCAGTTCCGTGCCTTCTGGAAGTCCTTCGACGAGAGCGTCAACCTGATGGCTTCGGGCGAAGTCGTCATCCAGTCCATGTGGTCGCCGGCCGTCGCCGCCGTCCGTTCCAAGGGCATCGCCTGCAAGTACCAGCCGCTGAAAGAAGGTTATCGCGCCTGGGGCGGCGGCCTCGGGCTTGCCGCCCATCTCCAGGGCGCACAGCTCGACGCGGCTTATGAGTACATCAACTGGTACCTCTCCGGCTGGGTCGGCGCCTACCTCAACCGTCAGGGCTACTACTCCGCCGCGATGGAGACCGCCAAGGGCTTCATGTCCGAGGACGAGTGGGGTTTCTGGGTGGAAGGCAAGCCCGCCCAAGGCGACATCCTTTCGCCGGAGGGCAAGATCATGGAGAAAGCGGGTGCGGTGCGCGACGGCGGCTCGTTCGAGGAACGCATGGGCAAGGTCGCCTGCTGGAACTCTGTGATGGACGAGGACCGTTACATGATCAAGCGCTGGAACGAGTTCATCGCGGCGTAATCGCCGGCGCGGAAGCGCCCCCTCACCCTAACCTTCTCCCCGCAGGCGGGGAGAGGGGACGTGCCACATCGGCCGGCCGAGCGTGCACATAGGCGATCAAGAATGAGCGGGACGGCGACGCATCTCCCTTCTCCCGCAAGCGGCGAGAAGGTGCCGGCAGGCGGATGAGGGGCGGACCCCGATCGCAGAAATCCAGAGAGGAACGACGATGGCGACACTTGCGACGTCCCAGCCAGGGGAAATCAGGACAGAGAAGGCATCACGTCGCCGGGGCGCTCCGCGCGCGCTGGCCTCCCATCTCCAGGCAACCCCTCTCCTTTTGATCCTCGGATTCTTCTTCGTGCTGCCGATCCTGACCATCATCGTCGTCAGCTTCTGGGACTATGACTTCGCCGGTCTCTATCCGGACTTCCTGACGATGAACTACGCCGATACGCTCGGCTCGTGGGTCACCTGGAAGACCTATCTCAACACGCTGAAATTCACCGTCCTCGTCTGGGCGCTGACGCTCTTAATCGGCTTCTGGGTCGCCTATTTCCTCGCCTTCCATGTCCGCACAACAACCATGCAGATGGTGCTGTTCCTCGTCTGCACCGTGCCGTTCCTGACCTCGAACATCATCCGCATGATTTCCTGGATCCCGGTGCTCGGCCGCAACGGCCTTGTCAATTCGACCCTGATCGAGCTTGGCCTGATCCCACAGCCGATCGAGTGGCTGCTCTACTCCGACTTTGCCGTGGTGCTTGCCATGGTGCATCTCAACACGCTGTTCATGGTCACGCCGATCTTCAATACGCTGATGCGGATCGATCGCTCGCTGATCGAGGCGGCGCGCGACTGCGGCGCTTCCGGCGGCCAGATCCTCTGGAACGTCATCCTGCCGCTCGCCAAGCCGGGCATCGCGATCGGCTCGATCTTCGTCGTCACGCTCGTCATGGCAGATTTCTCAACGGTGCAGGTCATGTCCGGCGGCCAGAGCGCCTCCGTCGCGCTGATGATGAAAAACCAGATGTCTCTGCTGCAATATCCGGCAGCGGCCGCCAATGCCGTGGTGCTTCTGATCGTCGTGCTCTTTATGGTCGCCGCGATCCTGCGCGTCGTCGACGTCCGCAAGGAGCTTTGACATGAACCACGAGAGACGCGGCAAGGAATTCTACCTGCTCGCAATCTTCTTCACGCTGTTCGTGCTGTTTCTCTACGGCCCGCTGTCGGCCGTGCTGATCCTGTCCTTCCAGGGACCGGACGGCGGCCTGACCTTTCCGCTGAACGGCCTATCGCTGCACTGGTTCTACAACCTTTTCGAACGGCAGGCGGTCGGGGACTTCGGCGCCTCATTCCGGCGCTCCTTTACGCTCGGCCTGATGGTAATGACGGTCAACGTCGTGGTCGCCCTGCTTGCAGGCCTTGCCTTCCGCCGACGCTTCCGCGGCGCAACCGCGCTCTTCTATCTCACCGTCGCAAGTCTCGTCGTGCCGTCGATCATCATCTCGCTCGGCATCGGCGTCGTCTTCCAGCAGTTCGGCCTGAAGCCCGCCTGGTACTCCTCCGGCTTCGGCGCGCATCTCACCTGGACACTGCCTTTCGGCGTGCTCATCATGTTTGCGGTCTTCAACCGGTTCTCACCGGCCTACGAAGAAGCGGCGCGCGATCTCGGGGCGACGTCCTGGCAGACCTTCCAGCACGTTCTCCTGCCGATGATCGCGCCAAGCCTGATCGGCGTCGGCCTCTTCGGCTTCACGCTCTCCTACGACGAATTCGCCCGCACGCTGATGACTTCGGGCAGCTACAACACTCTGCCACTCGAGATCTACGGCATGACTACGAATGTGACGACGCCGGTGCTCTATGCGCTCGGCACGGTCACCACCCTCTTCTCCTTCACCATCATCCTCGTCGCGCTCGCAGTCATTCTGACCTTGCGACGCCGCCAGGCAAAGCTGAGCTAGGCTAGATGCGCATCCTGATCATCAATCCCAACACCACCGCGTCGATGACGGCCAAGGCAGCCGCGGCCGCTCGGACTGTCGCCAACCCTGCCACGGAAATTCTCGCGCGCACCTCCAGATCGGGACCGGCCTCGATCGAGGGGCATTATGACGGCGCCGTCGCCCTGCCGGGCCTGCTCGCCGAAATCCGCGACGGCGAGGCCGCAGGCGCCGATGCCGCGGTCATCGCCTGCTTCGACGACACCGGCCTCGAGGCGGCCCGTGCGCTCGCCCGCATACCGGTGGTGGGGCTCTGCGAATCCGCCGTCGCGACCGCTGCCATGCTGGCGCAACGTTTCACCGTGGTCACCACGCTCGAACGGTCACGGGTGCTGATCGAGAATCTCGTCCGGCATTACGGCATGGGCGACCGGGCAAGGGTCCGCGCCGCCAACATCCCGGTGCTCGAACTGGAGGACAAGGCATCAGACGCGCTCGCCAAACTCCGGCGCGAGATCGAGCTGGCGCTCAATCAGGATGGCGCAGAAGCGATCGTGCTCGGCTGCGCCGGCATGGCCGATCTCGCCCGGGCGCTCCAAGCGGACTATGACGTCCCTGTCATCGACGGCGTTTCGGCCGCGGTCAAGCAGGCGGAAGCACTCGTGTCACAGGGACTTATGACCAGCAAGCGCGGGGCCTATGCGTCGCCGCTCAGCAAGCCCTATTCAGGTTTCATGAGCGCGCTCGCTCCGACCCCGGCTTGAGGTGATGCCGACCTGGAATCGCCCACGACTGTCGCCAGCAGCGCATTCGATGCGTCGGCCTCGGCAATAATCCAATCGCGAAAAGCCTGGATCTTTTTCTGCCGCCTGCTGCTCTGCGGATAGACCAGCCAATAGGCGCGACCATCTCTTACCACATGGTCGAAGGGCCGGATGAGCCTGCCGCTCTTCAGTTCGTCCATCAGGAAGGTTGAAACGGCAATCGCGATGCCATGGTCGTTCAAAGTCGTCGTGACGTCCATCGCCTGGACGTCGAAGATCAGTTCGGTACCGTTGCTCGCCGGTGGCTCCACCCCGGTTTCGATCATCCATCGCCGCCACCAGCTGGCGTTGCCGAAGCGCCGTACACGCAGGACGTCCGAGGGATGCCTGAGCTGGTGCTTCTCCATGAAAGACGGCGTGCAGACCGGCATGTAATCGATAGGGAAAAGCGGGAACACGTCGTTGCCGGGCCAGTCGCCGTTGCCGCTGCGCACCACGAGATCGATGGCGTCACGCTTGAAGTCGATCAGCTCGGTCGACATGTGCACCCGGATGCTGATGTTCGGATGGGCCGTCTGGAACGAGGCGAGCCGCTGGCCGAGCCAGCTCGACACGACGGTCGGCAGCACGGAAATGTGCAGGTGGTGTTCGGTCTTGTCGGCAATCTCCGAGAAGGCCGCCCCGAGAAGGTCGATCGCTTCCGTCACCTTCGGCGCCAGCTGCCGCCCGGCCGCCGTCAGCCGAACCTCGCGCGGAAGACGAACGAAGAGCGGCGTGCCGATGCGCTCCTCCAACAGCCGGATCTGGTAGCTGACCGCCGCCTGCGTCATGCCGAGCTCGTCGGCGGCGCGGGTGAAGCTCAGATGTCTGGCGGCCGCTTCGAAGGCGCGCACGGCACTCATGGGAGGAATCTTGCTCATGGCCCTGAGATAAGCATTCTTTATGCCAGCATGCGAGAAATCGCTTTGCGCGAAGCAGCAAAAATCCTCACTTTTTTCGTGAACACAACAGCAAAAACAAAGAGGATAGCAATGCTTAGCGCAGTGCGATCAACGATCCTTCATGCCCTGAACTGGGCCGGCAACGCACTCAACCCAATCATCGCCATCGATACGTTCAGCGAATTCCAGCTGAAGGATATCGGGCTGACGCGAGATCAGGAGACCATCCGGGCGCGCGTCGGCGATGGTGCCGATCCTTGGCATTGGCCGAAGGACGACAATCCGCGCAGGTCACCGCCCTCGCCGGAGCGGGATTGCGGCGACGCGCCGCAAATGGCAAGGGCTTCGCCTCGAGCCCAGCCCGGAGAAAACAAAGACATAAGCATGTCGCTCTGCGATTGACGGAGCGCAGAGGCAAGACACAGCGCAGTTATCGTGATCTGCCACCTTCCCAGCCCGCGGACCGAATTCGGGAGAGATCCGGCGTGGCGTTTCTAAAAGCGGCGTGCCGAAGCCCCTTCGCAAGTGATCGCAACGGAGCGAGCGCGGGGCTCAAAGCCGAGAAGTTCTTCACCCACAGGTTTCGCCGCCTCCCGCCGTTTACTCCTTGTTATCCACACGGCGAAAGAAATCACCTTCTCACCCCGGCTTCGGGCACCTCGAACCTATTGACGCAGATTTGCGATGAACTACTATATCTAGTGTTCGAGGTTCTCTCGATTCGCAGGGATTGAGTAGCTAAGACGGGAATACGGTGCGTCGGCGAGTTTTCGCTAGGCTATGCCGTAGCTGCCCCCGCAACTGTAGACGGCGAGCGACTGTCCGGAATTGGACCACTGAGGCATGAGGCCTCGGGAAGGTCGGGATGGAAGCTGAGACCCGTGAGCCAGGAGACCTGCCTCGAGCAACAAACGTCCACGGGCGGGTGTCCGGAGGGGTTGAGTCTACTGCATGTTTCCTTAAATCGTCGCCGATTTAAGGATAAAAACATGCAGCAAATCGAAGTGCTACAGCGATCTTTGCGCGTCTGATAGGACGCACGGCGCTGTCGTGCGGCAGGATGAGCCTGCCTGATCGTCTCGACATCTCCCCGGCAGCCTGTCGAAAGCTTCGGGGTGAAGTCATGTCCGCGTCATTGAAATTCTATCGCTCGCCAATCAAGAGGCGCGGTTTCCCGCGCAGCTGACGAAGAGGCATGCCCGGGCGTCCAGATCCGAGCGAGCCACAGCCATGACAGCCCTGCATTTCGCCGGATCGCGGCTGCGTGTCCGTGCGCCTTCTCATGCTCTCATCCAGCCGACCAAACGAGGAAGAAATGAACGTTACCGTCTACAGCAAGCCCGCCTGCGTCCAATGCACCGCGACCTACCGAGCGCTCGATCGCCAGGGCGTCAACTACGAGGTCATTGATATCTCCATCGACCAAGACGCGCTCGAAACGGTCAAGGGCCTCGGCTACATGCAGCTTCCCGTCGTCGTCGCCGGCCCCGAACACTGGGCGGGTTTTCGCCCCGACAAGATCAGCGCGCTTTCCTAGAGGAGACGGGCGGTGGGCCTGATCGTCTATTTTTCCAGCCGCTCGGAAAACACCCATCGCTTCGTCGAAAAGCTCGGCCTTCGCGCAGCGCGCATACCGCTCAAAGAAAGTAAGGCTTCACTTACGGTTTCCGAGCCTTTCGTGTTGGTCGTGCCCACCTATTGCGGCGATGACGGCCGGGGTGCGGTGCCGAAACAGGTCATCCGCTTCCTCAACGATGCGGGCAACCGCTCTCACATCCGCGGCGTCATTGCTGCGGGCAACAGCAATTTCGGCGCGACCTACGGGATCGCCGGCGACGTCATCGCGGCCAAGTGCCAGGTGCCCTACCTCTACCGGTTCGAGCTTCTCGGAACAGAGGAGGACGTCGCCAATGTCAGAAACGGGATGGAACGATTTTGGACGTCTCAACACTCGAACGCCCCCTGAAGGCGACGGAAGCGGCGCTGGACTATCATGCGCTGAACGCAATGCTGAACCTCTATGATGAAGAGGGACGGATCCAGCTCGACAAAGACCGGCTGGCGGCGAAACAATACTTCCTCCAGCACGTCAACCAGAACACGGTCTTCTTCCATAACCTCAGGGAGAAGCTCGATTATCTGGTGACCGAGGGCTACTACGAGCAGCAGGTTCTCGACCAGTATTCCTTCAACTTCGTCCGCGATCTCTATGACCACGCCTATGGGAAGAAGTTCCGCTTCCCGACCTTCCTCGGCGCGTTCAAATACTACACGTCCTATACGCTGAAGACCTTTGACGGAAAGCGCTACCTGGAGCGCTACGAGGATCGCGTCTGCATGGTGGCCATGACACTGGCGCGCGGCAACGAGGGACTTGCCCGCGATCTCGTCGATGAGATCATTTCCGGGCGTTTCCAGCCGGCGACGCCGACCTTCCTCAATGCCGGTAAAAAGCAACGCGGCGAGCTCGTCTCCTGCTTCCTGCTGCGGGTCGAGGACAACATGGAGAGCATCGGCCGCGCGATCAATTCCGCATTGCAGCTCTCCAAGCGCGGCGGTGGCGTGGCGCTGTCGCTCACCAACATCAGAGAGATGGGCGCGCCGATCAAGCAGATCGAGAACCAGTCCTCCGGCATCATCCCTGTCATGAAACTGCTTGAAGACAGCTTCTCCTATGCCAACCAGCTTGGCGCCCGCCAAGGGGCAGGTGCTGTTTATCTGCATGCCCACCACCCGGACATCATGCGCTTCCTCGATACCAAGCGGGAAAATGCCGACGAAAAGATCCGCATCAAGACGCTGTCGCTCGGCGTCGTCATCCCGGACATCACCTTCGAGCTCGCCCGCAACAACGAGGACATGTATCTGTTCTCGCCCTATGACGTGGAGCGCGTCTACGGCGTGCCGCTGACCGAAATTTCGGTGACGGAGAAGTACCGCGAGATGGTCGAGGATGCTCGTATCCGCAAGCGGAAGATCAAGGCGCGCGATTTCTTCCAGATCATTGCCGAAATCCAGTTCGAGAGCGGATACCCCTACATCATGTTCGAGGACACGGTGAACCGGGCGAACCCGATCGCCGGGCGCATCACCATGAGCAACCTCTGCTCGGAAATCCTGCAGGTGAGCGAGGCGAGCGAATTCAACGACGACCTCTCCTACGCAAAGATGGGCAAGGATATCTCTTGTAATCTCGGCTCGCTGAACATTGCCGCGGCGATGGACAGTCCGGATTTCGGCCAGACGATCGAGACCTCGATCCGCGCGCTCACCGCCGTCTCCGAAATGAGCCACATCTCTTCCGTGCCTTCGATCGAGAAGGGCAATGACGACAGCCACGCGATCGGCCTTGGCCAGATGAACCTGCACGGCTACCTCGCCCGCGAGCGCGTCTTCTACGGCTCCGAGGAAGGCATCGATTTCACCAACATCTATTTCTACACGGTGACCTATCACGCCATCCGCGCATCCAACCGGCTGGCGGTCGAGAAGGGCGTGACCTTCAAGGGCTTCGAGAACTCGAAATACGCGTCAGGCGAATATTTCGACAAATACACCGAAGCCGAATGGCTGCCGGCGACGGAGAAGGTGAAGGGCCTGTTCGAAGCGGCCGGCATCCGCATCCCGACGCAGGACGATTGGCTGGAACTGAAACAGGCGGTCACGCAAGGCGGCCTCTACAACCAGAACCTCCAGGCGGTGCCGCCGACGGGCTCGATCTCCTACATCAACCACTCGACCTCCTCGATCCACCCGATCGTCTCGAAGATCGAGATCCGCAAGGAAGGCAAGATTGGCCGCGTCTACTATCCGGCCGCCTTCATGACCAACGACAACCTCGAATATTACCAGGACGCCTACGAGATCGGGCCGGAGAAGATCATCGACACCTATGCGGCTGCGACCCAGCATGTCGACCAGGGCCTGTCGCTGACCCTGTTCTTCCGCGACACGGCGACGACGCGCGACATAAACCGCGCGCAGATCCACGCCTGGAAGAAGGGCATCAAGACGATCTACTACATCCGCCTTCGCCAGATGGCGCTTGAGGGCACGCAGGTCCAGGGCTGCGTTTCCTGCGCGTTGTAGCGCCGCGTTCCCATTAAGTGCCCCTCACCCTAACCCTCTCCCCGCCTGCGGGGAGAGGGTACCTGCCACACTGACGGCCCAGATTATGCGAGATGGCGCGGCATACACCTTCTCCCCGCAAGCGGGGAGAAGGTGCCGGCAGGCGGATGAGGGGCGTCCACGCCCGAGAGGACAACGAAATGAACATGCACACCAAGCCAGCAAACCGCATCCGCGCCATCAACTGGAACCGCATCGAGGACGACAAGGATCTGGAGGTCTGGAACCGGCTTACCGGCAATTTCTGGCTGCCGGAGAAGGTGCCGCTCTCCAACGACATCCCCTCCTGGGCGACCCTGAAGCCGGAGGAGCAGAAGCTCACCATCCGCGTCTTCACCGGCCTCACGCTGCTCGACACGATCCAGAACGGCGTCGGCGCCGTCAAGCTGATGGAGGATGCCATCACTCCGCACGAGGAGGCGGTGCTTTCCAACATCTCCTTCATGGAAGCGGTGCACGCGCGCTCCTATTCCTCGATCTTCTCGACGCTGTGCCCGACGCCCGATGTCGACGACGCCTATCGCTGGTCGGAGGAAAACGAGTTTCTGCAGAAGAAGTCGGCGCTGATCATGGAGCAGTATGCCTCCGCCGATCCGCTCAAGAAGAAGGTCGCCAGCGTCTTCCTCGAAAGTTTCCTGTTCTATTCCGGTTTCTATCTGCCGATGTACTGGTCGAGCCGCGCCAAGCTCACGAACACCGCCGATATGATCCGGCTGATCATCCGTGACGAGGCGGTGCACGGCTACTATATCGGCTACAAGTTCCAGCGCGGCCTGGAGAGGCTGACCGAGGAACGCCGGCAGGAAATCAAGGACTTCGCCTTCGACCTGCTGCTCGAACTCTACGACAACGAGGCGAAATATACGGAAGCCCTTTATGACGGCGTCGGGCTTACCGAGGACGTGAAGAAGTTCCTGCACTACAACGCCAACAAGGCCCTGATGAACCTCGGTTACGAGGCGCTGTTCCCGGCAGAAGCCTGCAAGGTCAACCCCGCCATTCTCTCCGCGCTCTCACCCAACGCCGACGAGAACCACGACTTCTTCTCCGGCTCTGGCTCGTCCTATGTCATAGGCAAGGCGGTCGCGACCGAAGACGAGGACTGGGATTTCTGAGGAACCCCAGGTACCTGCGGGAACATGAAGAACCGCCCGAGGACATGATGTCTTTGGGCGGCTCCGCGCATCAAAGGGGTGTGGTTATTCCGCCGCGACCACACGGCTGCGGCCGATCGTTGCCTGCGTCAGCAGGAAGGCGGCAAGCGCGCAAGCCGCGATGGCACCGGTCATCGGCAGAGCGGTTCCATCGAAGAAGACGCTCGCGATGATCATCGCGACGGCGGCGGTGACGAAATGCAGCGTGCCCATCAGCGCCGATGCGGTGCCGGCGATTTCGCCGTGATCCTCAAGCGCCAGCACCGCCGAGGTCGGGATCACCAGCCCGAGCACGCCGTAGCCGACGAACAGGAAGGCGGCCATGACGGGCAACTGGTTGAAGCCGAGGCTCATGACGATGAACATCGTGACCATCGTCAGCGCAAAGGCGGCGACGGCGAGGTGCATCACCCGCACCAGGCCGAAACGCTCGCCAAGCCAGCCGGTAGCCTGCGACACCGCGAAGAACGAAACGGCATTCATCGAAAAGGCGATGCTGTATTGCGTTGGCGTCAGCCCGTAATGGTCGATCAGCACGAAGGGCGAGTTGGCGAGATAAACCAGGAAGCCCGAGATCCCGAGCCCGCCGATGAAGGTGAGCGTCAGGAAGTTGCGGTCAGAAAGCAGCAGGCGGTATGCGGCAAGCGCGCTCGCCACGCTGCTGCCGGCACGGTCCTTTTTGGGTCGGGTTTCCTGCAATTGGGTCGACAAGAGGATCAGGCCGATGAAGGCGGCGATCATCACGGCATAGAAGACGCCGCGCCAGCCGTAGAACTGGATCACCGCGCTGCCGGCCAGTGGCGCCAGGATCGGCGAAATGCTGAAGACGAGCATCAGCAGCGACATCAGCCGCGCCGCCTGAACGCCGGTGTGCATGTCGCGGACGACGGCGCGCGGGATAACCATGCCGGCGGCGCCGCCTATACCCTGCAGAAAGCGAAAGGCGATCAGGGTTTCGATGTCGGTTGCGAGCGCGCAGCCGACGCTGGCAACGGTGAAGAGGCCGATGCCGAGATAGAGCGGCGCCTTGCGCCCCCAGATATCGGAAAGCGGCCCGTAGATGAGCTGCGAAATGGCAAAGGAAATGAAGAACGAGAGCAGGCTGAGCTGCACGACGCCGGTTTCGGCAGCCAGGTCTTTGCCGATCGACGGCAAGGCAGGCAGATACATGTCGATTGCGAAGGGACCGATCGCCGAAATCAGACCGAGGACGATGGCCGTGCGAAGGAAGGACGCTGTCATGGCAATGATCTTTCAGAAATCACGACAACGCTCCGGCCCAGGGGCCGACATCGCTGTCGCCGGGATTGAAACTCGAAAGATGACGGTCGTGCCAGGATCGAACGTTTGGGAGACGCATCCTGCGCTGACTACTTAGTCCATTAATTTGGACACAGATGTAAAATTAGACAGCATTGTCTAAATCGTCAATGGGCTCTATCTTCAGTCCATGAAAAAATCTGGCCTCGCCTCACCGGACGTCCGCGCGCAAAAAGGACAACTCGCGAAACGCGTTTCGATCCTGGAGGCCGCGGCGGACGTCTTCTGCCGCGAGGGCTTTTCCGGTGCCAGCATCGACGAGATCGCCGCCGAAGCCGGCGTGTCGCGCCAGACGATCTACAACCACTACCGCGAAAAAGAGACGCTGTTCATGGCAGTGATCCAGGACATCATGGATCGCACCAACGGCATGCTGTTCTCCATCCTCGCGACGTTTCCCGAAAAGGCCGACAACCTCGAGGAAGAGCTTGCCGCCTTTGCGGTGCGCCTCAACAAGAGCTGCATCTGCAACCAGGACGCCAAGTTCATCCAGAAGCTGATCGCGACGGAGGGCAATCGCTATCCGCATCTGTTCCAGTTCTGGCGGGAACAGGGCCCGGGCAAGACCGACAGGGCGCTGGCGGCGCTTTTTGCCCGGCTCGCCCATTCAGCACCGCTCGACATCGATGACTTCGACCTCGCCGCCCGGCAGTTCATCGCGCTGATCAAGGCAGACTTGCAGATGGGCGGGCTTTTCGGCGAGGCCCCGAGCGAAGCGGAACTGGAAGTCAGCGCCCATCAGGCGGTCAGGACGTTTCTCCGTGCCTATGGCCGCGAGCGGAGAACGAGCGGTCTCGAAGCGCAACATTGATTTCGCGCACGATCGCCGCAGAGCTGTGCCCATTGCGACAGCCGCGCACGCTCTGATGCGGCGGGAGAACTGAAGCTCAACCTGTATTGGGCAGCATCACGAGAGGCACGAATGCCTATCTGGTGATCCGAAAGCCGCTGACGCCTTCCGGCGCTTCGACGAACTCGGCAACGACCTTCGAAACCCATGCGGCCGGCGGCCCTTCATGCAGACGCTCGAGCATGAGGGTGATTGCCTCCTCCGGACCGCTGATCAGAGCGGCAACCGAGCCATCGGCTTCGTTTCGAACCCATCCGACGAGACCGAGCTTCTGCGCCTCGTCACGGGCCCAAACCCTGAAGCTAACGCCTTGTACCCGCCCGAGGATTCGGACCAACACCGTCTTGCTGGTCTCAGACATGATCTCGTCTCCGTCACCGTTTGCCACGCTATCTGGCGCGAGGAGGGGCAAAGGCAAGTCATCCGCGCAACGAAGTTGGAGGGAGCCCTTGCGGCTGCTCAGCAGGCTGCGATGAACCGTGGGGAGGTATAGTAAATTTCCTCGGTATACTTTTTATTTTTTGTTTGCGTATTTTTAAAAATTGACGCGCGCAAAGTTTTGTGGTTTTTACGCCCTCACCAAGACGGCGGTGGGAGGGCCTCGCCAGCTTGGCTGCACAACACCGAAGGCCCGCGCCGTTTCCAGGGAGGAAACCATGAACATGTCCCGCATTCTGAAATCGCTCGTCGCCGGCACGGCGCTCTCGCTCCTTGCCTCCACGGCCTTTGCCGACGGCATCGGCGCATCGCTGCTCACCCAGCAGCATCCGTTCTACATCGAGCTCGCCGACGCGATGAAAGCCGAGGCGCAAGCCAAGAACGTCAAGCTCGAGGTCTCGATCGCCAACCAGGATCTCAACAAGCAGCTCGCCGATGTCGAGGATTTCATCGTCAAGGGCGTCGACGTCATCGTCATCTCGCCGGTCGATAGCCAGGGCGTGCGCGCTGCGATCGAGAAGGCCGAGAAGGCCGGCATCAAGGTGATCACCGTCGACGTTCCGGCCAATGGCGCGACGGTCACTTCGCATATCGGCACCGACAACTTCACCGGTGGTGTGAAGGCTGGCGAGCTGATGGCCAAGGTCCTCGACAACAAGGGCAAGGTCGCCGTCATCGACTATCCGACCGTCCAGTCGGTGGTGAACCGCGTCAACGGCTTCAAGGAAGCGATCGCCAAGCATCCGGACATGGAGATCGTCGCCATCCAGACCGGCATTACCCGCGCCGAAGCGCTGGCTGCGGCCCAGAACATGCTGCAGGCCAATCCCGATATCACCGGCATCTTCGGCTTTGGCGACGATGCAGCCCTCGCAGCCGCCGTCGCGGTCAAGGCCGCGGGTCTTGAATCCCAGGTCAAGGTCATCGGCTTTGACGGCATGAAGGAAGCGCGCGACGCCGTCGACACCAACCCGGTCATGGTCGGCGTCATCCAGCAGTTCCCGGACCAGATGGGCAAGCAGGCAGTCGACACCGCCGTCAAGGTCGCCGCCGGCGAGACCGTTCCGGCCGAACAGCCGATCGTGCCCGGCGTCTATACCGCGAAATAAGTCCTCCCAGGACAGCCGTCGCCTCCGGGCGGCGGCAACCTCAGGAGTGAGCGCTCCGGCATATGGCCGGAGGCGCCTCGGCTCGCCCTTTGCGCGCGCGGATGGGACGCGCGGCGTCGTATGGAGGCCACCATGCATGGTTCGACCACGGACACCGTCCTCGAGATCAGTGACGTCACCAAATCCTTCGGTCAGGTCGCGGCGCTGAAAAGCATGCGTCTCAAGGTCAGGCGCGGCCGGGTGCACACGCTGCTCGGCGAAAACGGCGCCGGCAAATCGACACTGATGAAGATTCTGGCCGGCGTGCACGAGGCAACTTCGGGTGTCATCACGCTTGATGGGCGCCCCTACCGGCCGGCTGATCCGCAGGACGCCGCAGCCCTCGGGCTTGCCATCGTCTTCCAGGAACTCAGCCTCTGCAGCAACCTGACGGTGGCCGAAAATATTCTTGCCACCCGCGAGCCGCGCCGCTTCGGCTTCATCAACGACAAGGCGCTCGTCGCCAAGGCCCGCGCGATCGTCGCCGATCTCGGTCTGCCGATCGACGTCAGCGAGAAGATCGGCAATCTCTCGATCGCCCAGCGCCAACTCGTGGAAATCGCCAAGGGGCTGAGCCACGAGGCCAAGGTCGTCATTCTCGACGAGCCGACCTCGTCGCTGAGCGACAGCGAAGCCGAGATCCTGTTCGAGATCATTACCCGGCTGAAGCAACGTGGCGTCGCCGTCATCTACATTTCCCACCGCATGGAAGAGATCATGCGGCTCAGCGACGACATCACCGTCATCCGCGACGGCGAATATGTCTCGACCCATGATCGCGACGACGTCACCATCGAGGCGCTGATCGCGCTGATGGTCGGCCGTCGCATGGATGAGATCTATCCGCCACGGACCCACGAGCAGTCGGCGAAGACAGCTCCGGTTCTTTCGATCGACAGCCTTACCCGTGATGGCGAGTTCGACGACATCTCCTTCGACGTCCGCCCCGGCGAAATCCTCGGCTTTTTCGGCCTCGTCGGTTCCGGCCGCTCCGAAGTGATGAACGCACTGTTCGGCATGAAGGCGGCGACCGGCACGGTTCGCTTCGAGGGGCAGCCGGTTCGTTTCCGCTCGCCGGCAGAGGCGATTTCGCGCGGCATCGGCTTCGTCACCGAAAACCGTAAGGAAGAAGGCCTCGTTCTCAGCCACAGCGTCGGCTGGAACATCTCGATGGCAGCCCTTGCCGATTTCACCGGACCGCTCGGCTTCACCCGGAGCCGCGCCGAGCGCGAAGCCGCGGCCGTGGAAGTCGGCCGGCTGGCGATCAAGACGCACTCGCTCGACACGCCCTCAGGTTCGCTCAGCGGCGGCAACCAGCAGAAGATCGTGCTCGCCAAGTGGCTGCTGACGCGGCCCAAGGTGCTGATCCTCGACGAGCCCACCCGTGGCGTCGACGTCGGCGCCAAGTTTGAAATCTACAAGATCATCCGCCAGCTGGCGGCCGAGGGCACGGCGATCCTGCTGATCTCCTCCGAGCTGCCGGAAGTTCTGGGAATGAGCGACCGCGTCGTCGTCATGCACGAGGGCGGCATCGGCGCGACCCTTTCCGGCGCCGACCTCAGCCCGGAAACAATCATGGCGCACGCAACGGGATTCCAATCATGACACAGCAATCCGAGACCCAGGCCGCCTTCATGCGGGCGTTGAAACAATATGGCGGCATCCTGCTGTCGCTGGTGATGCTCTGCGTCATCTTCTCCTTCCTCAACCCGCGCTTCATGTCAGTCGTCAACTTCATGAACATCCTGCAGCAGGTGGCGGTGGTGGCGATCGCTGCCTTCGGCATGACCTGGGTGATCCTGCTCGGCGAGATCGACCTTTCGGTCGGCTCGATCATCGCAGTTGCCGGCATGGTTGGGGCGCAATGTTTCGCCTTCGGTCTCGGCTTCGCGCCGGCGATCGTCATCACGCTTCTGGCCGGCGCCCTGATGGGCATGCTGAACGGCGTGCTGACGGCGAAATTGCTGTTGCCTTCCTTCATCGTCACGGTCGCGACGATGGGCATCTACCGCGGCATGGTCAGCCTGCCGACCAACGGCGCGCCGGCGATGATCGAGAATGCGACCTGGACCGCCATCGGCACGGAGAGCTTCCTCGGCCTGCCCATCATCATCTGGGTGGTCGCCGTTCTGTTCGTGGTCAACCACATCCTTCTGAGCAAGACGAGCTTCGGCCGCCGCGCTTATCTGACGGGCGGTAACCGCGAGGCGGCGGTCTATTCCGGCATCAAGGTCGACCGGCTGAAGATCACGATCTTCATGATCTCCGGCGTCATGGCGGCAATCAGCGGCGTGCTCTTGTCCTCCCGGCTGTTCTCCGCCCAGACCAATGCCGGCATGAGCTATGAGCTCGACGCCATCGCTGCGGCCGTGCTCGGCGGCACCTCGCTTGCCGGCGGCGTCGGCACCATGGTCGGCACGCTGATCGGCGCGCTCATCATCGGCGTCATGAACAACGGCATGAACATGCTGTCGGTCCCCTACTTCTACCAGCTCATCGTCAAGGGCCTGGTGATCCTGATCGCGGTTTGGCTCGACGTCCGCGCCAAGCAGGCCAAGCGCTGATCCTCAGAAGAGAAACATACCCATGCACAAGATACTGACGATCGGCGAAATCCTCGTGGAGATCATCGCCACCGAAAAGGGCGACGGCTTCCGGCAGGCCACGCCGCTCATCGGCCCCTACCCCTCCGGCGCCCCGGCGATCTTCATCGACCAGGTCGGCAAACTCGGGCAGGCAGCCGCGATCATCTCGCGCGTCGGCGACGACGATTTCGGCCACGTCAATCTCGACCGCCTGAAGGCTGATGGCGTCGACATCTCCGGCATCGCGGTTGATCCGCTCGGCACCACCGGCAGCGCCTTCGTGCGCTATCGCCCCGACGGCAGCCGCGCCTTCGTCTTCAATATCCGCCACAGCGCCTGCGGCGCGATCCGTCTCGATGACGCCGCGCGGGCATTGGTGCGCGGTTGCAGCCATCTGCATGTGATGGGCTCGTCGCTCTACGCACCAAGCGTGGTGGAGAGCATTATCGCAGCGATCGAGATGATCAAGGCGGCCGGCGGCACGGTGTCCTTCGATCCGAACCTCAGGCCGGAAATCCTCGATAGCCCCGGCATGCGCGAGGCGCTGCGCGCGGTGCTTGCCAGGACAGACGTCTTCCTGCCGAGCGGGCAGGAGCTCTTCCTGTTCACCAAGGCGAAGACCGAGGCCGAGGCGGTTTCGGAACTGCTTGCCGCCGGCATCAAGGTGATCGTCGTCAAGCGCGGCGCTGAAGGCGCGAGCTATTTCGATCGGGAAATCACGCTCTCGCATCCCGGCTTTCCGGCCGAAGAGGTCGATCCGACCGGCGCCGGAGACTGCTTCGGCGCGACCTTCGTCACCTTCTGGCTGAACGGAGCGGCACCCGCAGAAGCGCTGGAATTCGCCAACGCCTCGGGCGCACGCGCCGTCATGATCTCCGGCCCGATGGAAGGCGCCTCGACGCGCGCCGATCTCGAAACCTTCATCTACGCGCGAAAGGGCTGACCCATGCAACCGAACCTGCTGATCGACATCGCCCGCTGGAACGAACGCCCCGGCCCGCGCGGCATTCCCTCCGTCTGCTCCGCCCACCCGCTGGTGATCGAGGCCGCGATGCTGCGTGCGCTACAGGAAGACGCCGCCCTGCTGATTGAGGCGACCTGCAACCAGGTCAATCAGGACGGCGGCTATACCGGCATGACGCCCGCCGATTTCACCCGTTTCGTCGCCGGCATCGCCGACCGCGTCTCCTTCCCGAAGGAGAGGATCATCCTCGGCGGCGACCACCTTGGCCCAAACCCGTGGAAACATCTGCCAGCGGAAGGCGCCATGGCCAAGGCCGTGACGATGATCGAGGCCTATGCGCGGGCCGGCTTCACCAAGCTGCATCTCGATACAAGCATGGGCTGCGCCGGCGAACCGGTGGCGCTTCCAGATGCCGTGACGGCGGAACGCGCTGCGCGGCTTGCCGCCGCCGCCGAGGCCGCCATTTCCGGCCAAGAGGGGGTCGCTCCCGTCTATATCATCGGCACAGAAGTCCCGGTTCCGGGCGGCGCACTCGAAGAGCTGGATACGCTGGAGGTCACGGCGCCCGAGGCGGCAATCGAGACGGTTGGCGTCCATCGCCAGGCCTTCGAAGCGGCGGGCGCCGCTAACGCTTTCAAGCGTGTGGTCGGCGCCGTCGTCCAGCCGGGCGTCGAGTTCGGCAACGAGAACGTCATCGCCTATGACAGGCAGAAGGCGGCAAAGCTTAGCGCCAGCCTGAGGCAGCTGGATGGCATCGTCTTCGAGGCGCATTCCACCGACTATCAGACGCCGGAGGCATTGCGCGATCTCGTCTCCGATGGCTTTGCCATCCTCAAGGTCGGCCCCGGCCTTACCTTCGCGCTGCGCGAGGCGCTCTACGGCCTCGACCAGATCGCTACCTTCCTCTTCCCCGAGGCACGCAAGCAGACACTGGCATCGGTCACCGAGATGGTCATGCGCGAGGAACCGGCGAACTGGGGCAAGTATTACCACGGCTCGCCGGAAGCCCAACGGCTGCAGCGGCATTTCTCCTACAGCGACCGCATCCGCTATTACTGGCCGCACCCGAAGGTTGCTGCAGCGGTGGAAGAACTTCTGTCGCTGCTTGAAGGCGTCAACATCCCGGAAACTCTGATCAGCCAGTATCTTCCGGGCAGTTACGAGCGCGTGCGTGACGGCGAAGTTGCCGCCAAGGCAAAATCACTGGCACTTGCCGCGGTCGACCGGGTTCTCGAGGATTATTTTTTGGCCTGCCGAGCTTAGCGGCAGGTCATGCATTCGGTAAATATTTCCGAGCCGGTACTGCCTATCCCCTCAAAATGAACCTATAAACGAAATCAAAACAATATGGGGTACAGCAACGGTGGACAGACAGATCAAGACGATGGAGGATTTTTCGGAGTTCGTCGGTTTGTCGCGCCCCACGGTCTCCAAATACTTCAATGATCCGGGCTCTGTTCGGAAGAAGACCCGCGATGCTATCGAGGCGGCGATCAAGCAGTCGGGCTTTCGCCCGAACATCTTCGCCGTCAACCTCAACCGCCGCCGCACCAACATCCTCGGCGTCATCGTCCCGAACTCGACCGACCCCTTCTACATGGCGCTGACGCGCCGGATCGAGCACATCGCCAACCAGGCGGGTTTCCTCGCCTTCGTGCTCTCCTCCGATGGGCGGCCGGAGATGGAAGAGCGGGCGATCGAGACCTTCAAGTCGATGAACGTCGCCGGTGCGATCATCGCACCGCTCGGTGTGCAGTCGCATCACAAGACCCTGACGGCGCTCGGCGAAAGCATTCCCCTGATCTACGTGGACTCGCCGCTCGACGACAGCTCCTCCTTCGTCGGCACCGACAACCGCCAGAGCTTCCGCCTGATGGTCGATTATCTCTGCCGCTCGGGAAGCCCCCCCTGCTATTTCGGCATGCCGCCGGTCAACAACAACGCGATCGCCCGGCGCGACGCCTATCTGGAAGCGATGCAGCAGTTGAAGATGGAGCCGGCGCTGGTCGAGACCACGCCGAACGCCTCCTGGGATTTTGAAAAATTCGGCTTCGACGAAACGCTGCGCATCCTCGGCGCCGGCGGCTTCCCGACGCAGACGGTGCTCTGCGCCAACGACCGCGTCGCCTTCGGCGTCATCGCCGCCGCCTTTCAGTCGGGCCTCAAGGTCGGACGCGAGGCGGACGCCGATATCCGTGTCGCCGGCCACGACGATCATCCGCTGTCGCGCTACACCTGCCCGCCGCTGACGACGGTGGCGCAGAACTACAACGAGATCGGCCGACTGGCGATCGAACTCTTGTTGTTCAAGCTCGGGGAAAGCTCCGACGACGGCGGTGCCTTCCCCGAGGATGAGCGCATTCTGCTCAGCGCCGAGATCATGCTGCGCGGTTCGGCCTAGGCAGATCCAGAGGATACGAGGGGGCGTCCGCCTGGAATTGCTCCGCCTTCGACAATCCGGGCCGAACCGGTAGCCTATGCGCAGATCAGGACCGACGCGCGAGTGACAGGATCTGATCGGTCGTCAGGATGTCGCCGAAGGTATCGTCGATCGTCGCCAGCGACGCGCGATGCAGCACGGCATGTGGAACGACGTCGCCGTCGTTAGTGTCGAGGTCGCGCGTGGCACAGGCATCCGCTGCAACGATCACGTTGAAGCCGAGCGGCACGGCGTCCCGCGCGGCGCCGGCAACGCAGGCATGGGTCATCAGCCCGGTGATGATGAGCGTATCGATCCCGGTTTTCTTCAGCTGCTCGCCGAGGTCGGTGCTGGCAAACACACTCACCGACGACTTTCGGACCACGGAATGGTTGGCTGCCGGCCGGATGTCGCGGTGAAAGTCAGAGGTCGCACTGTCTTCGGCAAACACCGGGCTGCCGGCCGGCGTCACGTGCTTGACGTGGTAGACCTTCATGCCCTCGGTGTCGGCGCGTTCGATCAGCCTCTTGGCATTGGCGAGCGCCTTTTCCCCATCCGGGATCGGCATGCGGCCCGTAAAGTATTCGTTCTGGAAATCGATCACCAACAGGGCTGTCTTGCGGGGATCGAGGCTAGCAGGAGCAGCCGCACCGGCGATGGTTCGGATGGTCGGGTGTTGTGTCATGGAGGTTCCTTTCGCAATCTGACGCCGCGAAAGTCGCGAAAACGCCCATGTTGCGAAAGTGGCCTGAACGACAATATGTGATAGGTTCCGGCCAACTTCAGGCCCACCGGGTTTATACCGCAATGCACACCGTCGCCATCGTCGCCTTCGAGGGCATCAGCCCGTTTCATCTGTCCGTTCCCTGCATCGTCTTCGGCGACGACCTGCTGAAGCTCGGCGTGCCGCGCTACCGACTGCTGATCGCCGGTGAAAAGACCGGATCTGTCCGCACCATGTCCGGCTTCAGCATCGAGGTGGAAGATGACCTCTCCAGTCTTGCGGAGGCGGACACGATCATCGTCCCGGCCTGGGATGACCCGAACACCCGTCCATCGGAAAACCTGCTGAACGCGCTACGCACTGCCCACATCAGGGGCGCCCGGCTTGTCGGCCTCTGTCTCGGCACCTTCGTGCTGGCAGAGGCAGGCCTGCTCAACGGGCGAGCAGCCTCGACGCACTGGGCCTGGGCCGATGAATTCGAGCGGACCTATCCTCGGGTCGCCCTGAACCGCAACGCGCTCTACATCGACGAGGGCGATATCCTGACCTCGGCCGGCACCGCCGCCGCGATCGACTGCTGCCTGCACATCGTGCGCAACGACCACGGCGCCGAGATCGCCAACCGCATCGCCCGCAGGCTGGTCGTTGCACCGCATCGCCACGGAGACCAGGCGCAGTATATCGAGGCGCCCCTGCCCGCTCCGGGCAGCGGCGATCCGCTCAGCGCAACGATCGCCTGGGCGATCGAGCATCTCGATGAGCCGCTTTCGCTGGAACGGCTGGCGGATCATGCCGGCATGAGCCTGCGCAGCTTCACCCGGCACTTCCGCAAGAAGACGGGAACGACCTTCACGCAATGGCTTCTTCAGCAGCGGCTCGCCGTCGCCCAACGCCTGCTTGAGACCGGCTCCTGTTCCGTCGATCACGTGGCGGAGATGGCCGGCTTCGGCTCGACCGTCTCGCTCCGACAGCACTTTACCCGCGCCTTCTCGATCTCGCCGGCGAGCTATCGCCGGCAGTTCCGAAACCGGCCGGCACTTGATATCGTCGCTTAGATCCGCGCTCATCCAGGTGACCAACGACATGGCCCACGATCCACGACTACACTACGACCGCAAAGATCTTGAATTGGTTCAGGAAACCACCCCTGAAGGTTTTCGGGAGTGGGTTATTCAGAAGGTTGGTGGGCTCAAGAGTCTTCCACGAGATCTTGTTTACCGCCTCCCCGACCCGCGTGTGGAGCTCGCGCCCTTGCTGGATGCGATGATCGCGGGGGATTCCTTATGGCTGTGCCGCACCAAGAAAGTGGCGCCCCTCTACGGCAACGAGGGCATCGCCCTGGTTCGCGACGGCCGACCAATTATCTACTTGCGAGCGTATGACTATTAAGCAGTCGGTTGAAGGCGCGGATATCGCTGGGAGCGGCAATGGCTCCCATACGCAAGACTGATTAAACAGGCATTCTTCGCGTCACCGAGTGCGCTCGTAGAAGAAAAGCCAGCAGAGGCACTGCGGCGGTTGAAACGCCGGCGGCGCAAAGGAAAAAGGCCGCATAGCCGAAGCGCTCGGCAATCCAGCCGGCTCCGAGACCGCCGGCCATGCCAACGAGGCTGTCCACGCATTGGAAAAGCGTGAAATCGACCCCCGCCTGGCGCGGATCGGCCCAGCCCATGAACTGGGCATAGAGCGCCACGAAGCCGATCGCCATGACGCCGGAAGAACTGGCGACCGCAAGGGTCATCACGAGCGGCCGCGAGACATCGCCTGACGCCCCGACATAGGCGAAGGCGACAAGCATCGTGACCTGCAAGAGCAGGGCGCCGATCAGTATCGTGGCAGCGCCGCACAGCCGCACGAGCAAGCCGCCGAACAACGCCCCGCCGAAACCGACGATCATGCTGCCAACACCGTTCAGCACTCCGACCGAAGCAAGATCGAAGCCGTAATCGATGAGGAAAGGCCCGAGCATGGCGAGGCCCCATTTCTGCGCCGAGACATAGATCGCTGCGAGTAGCAGCCCCTTGCGCACCTCCGGTCGCCGCAGTGCGGCCTTGAGCGACGGCACATGGCTGCGCGTTGCGCTTGTCGGACGCGAACCCGGGCCAAACAGGAAGGGAAGGCCGAGCAAAAGCACGACGAGCGCCATCACCCAAACGGCAGGCGCCCAGCCGAACCAATCGACCAGAACCAGAAACAGCCCGGCGCCGATCGCTGAGCCGACATAGGAGCCGCCGACCTGGGCGGCATTGCCCCAGCCATGGTGTTCTTCGGCCAACGTCTCGACGGCAAAGCCGTCGCAGGCGATGTCGACGGTCGAGGTGAAGAGCGCAATGAACACCAGGCAGGCGAGCACCGGAGCGAGCCGCTCCGGCCCGAGCAAGCCCAGCACCGCGAGCATCGTGGCAGAGAGTGCGCCGCCGGCAATCACGATGACAGCCGAGCGGTTGCGGCCAATCGCCGGCAGGCGGTAGCGTTCCACCTGCGGCGACCAGAGGAACTTCAGTGCCCAGGGCAGCACGGTCAGATAGACGAGGCCGATCTGGTCGAGCGGCAAACCTTGGGTTCTGAGCACCGCCGGCAGACCGAGCATCGTCAGCCCACCGATCACGCTCTGCGCCACATAAAGCCCGCCGACCGCGAAGAAGATCGCGGCGGGCGACGGCCTTGTTGACGGCTTGGCATCGATCGCCATCAGAAGCGATAGCGGACGCTGGCGACGACCTTGCGGCCTTCGTCGAAGTAGCAGAAGCCCGTGGTGCAGAGCTGCTCGACCTCGTTGAAGAGGTTGGTCGCGTTGAGCTGCAGCCGCACGCCCTCAAAGTTCGGATTGGCGGCGCCGAGATCGTAGCGGACCGAAGCGTCGACGAAGGTGCGCGCCTGGTTCTTCAGGATCGGCGTGTGGACGTTGTCGCCGAAGCTCGATCCGACATAGCGCACGCCGGCACCGACGCCGAGCCCCTCGAGCACGCCGGATTGCACCTCGTAATCCGCCCAGAGCGAGAACATGTGGTAGGGCGAGGAGTTGAGCTGGTTGCCGAGCGTTTCCGATGTCAGCTTTGTGATCTCGACATCGTTGTAGGAATAGGAGGCGATGAAGTTCCAGCCATTGTCGAGCGAAGCGGTGCCTTCCAGTTCGAAGCCACGCGACTTGAGGTCGAGCTGGCGCAGGAGGTTCAGGCCCGAGGACGTTTCGTAGACGGTGGCGTTTTCCTGGTCGATGTTGAAGACTGCGGCGGTGATCGTCGCGTTCTGGCCGGGGATCTCGTATTTGACGCCCGCTTCCCATTGCTTGCCGAGCGTCGGCATGGCCGGCGTATCGGTGCCGCCGAGATTGATGATCACGCCGGGATTGGAAACGAAGGCGGTGCCGTAGCTGACATAGGGCATCATGCCGTTTGGCAGGACATAGCCAAGCGCGGCGCGCGCCGTCGTTTCGCTGTCGTTCCGGTCAAAGGGTGAGCCGTCGACCGAATACTTGTTGTCTACCCAATCGTGACGAACGCCCGCCGTCAGGCGCCAGGCGTCATATTCGATCTGGTCCTGGAGATAGATGCCGATGCCGCTTTGCGATTGCTTCTGGGTGGAGGTCAGCTTCGGCACATAGGTGAAATCGTCGGTGAAGAGGTCCGGCCCGCTGCCCTGCTGCGAGGTATATTTCATGTAGCTGTAGTCGATACCGGCAATGAGCTGGTGTGCTGCGGCGCCGGTGTCGAAGTCGAACTTCAGGTAGGTGTCGCTGGCAACGCCGGTATTGTCCTCGACGGTGAGGCCCGGATACTTGGCGAACACCCATTCCTGCTGCGTCGAGATGTCGGAGTAGCGCAGCTTGTGAAAGAGCGTGACGTTGTCTGAGAGCTCATGTTCGAGCTCATAACCGATACGCGCCTGCTTCTGGGTGAAATCGTTGAAGCGGGCGTCGCCACCATAGGTCGGGATCGCGCCGATCGACTTGCCGTCCGGCCCGTAGCGGTTGAGATAGCCCCAGGTGCCACCGGTCGTCGAATCCATGTATTCGCCGAGCAGCGTGAACTTGGTGCCCTCGTCCGGCTGCCAGGTGAAGGCGGGCGCGATGAACAGACGATCGTCCTTGACCGCCTCGATTTCGGTGCGCCCGTCACGCGCAAGGCCGGTCATGCGATAGAGCATCGTGCCTTCGTCATCGAGCGGCCCGGAAACATCGAAGGCGCCCTGCACCCGACCGTAGGAGCCGTACTGGACTTCGACTTCGCGCAGCGGATCGCTGGTCGGCCGCTTCGAAACGATGTCGACGATGCCGCCGGAGCTGCTGGCGCCGTAGATGGAGGCCGCCGGGCCGCGCAGGATGGCGATCGCCTCGACGCCATAGGGCTCCAGCCGGAAGAGGCCGTTCGGGCTCGCAATCTGGCGCAGGCCGTCGCGGAAGATGCCGGTCAGCGTCAGGTCGATGCCGCGGACCTTGAAGGCGTCGAAGCGCGGTTCGGCGCCGTACTGGCCAACGCGGGCGCCGGGCGTATAGTTCAACGCCTCCTGCAGGTTCTGAGGCTTCAGGTCCTGCAACTGCTTCTGGCTGATCACCGACATCGACTGCGGCGTCTGCATGACCGGCGTATCGGTCTTGGTGGCGACGCGCGCCGATTTCGCGACATAACCGTCGGTCTCGACAATACCCTCAGCACCGGTCCGCTCACCGGTCGCGGTGATTTTTTCGAGTTGTGTCGCGCCATCCTTGACGACGGCGCCGGTGGTGATCGTTGCATCCGACGGATCGAAGATCTGCACGGTCTTCTCACCGACGAAGCGATAGCGAAGGCCGGTTCCTTCCAGAAGCGATGCAACGGCCGCTTCCGTCGCCAGCGTGCCGCTGACGCCGCTGGTGGTCTTTCCGCTCGTCAGCGTGCTCGGATAAAGAAGGCGCAGGTCGGCCTGCTGGCCAAGTTTCAGGATGCCCGCTTCGAGGGATCCCGCGGGAACGGCGAACGCCTTCGGCGCAATGACCGCGGCCAGTGCCGTTGTCGCCTGTGCCTGAACTGCCGTCGCGCAGGCGATGAAAGAAACGCCGGCAAGCGCCAGGCGTGTGAAAGAATGGCGTCGTGATCCGCGACCCTGCATAATTCTCATCCGAGATCCCCTACTCAACTCCTGGGCAGGCTGCCTCGATCCATGTGCAGCGCCGCCACTTCTGAATAAGAGTTCGGGGAACGCGATCTCCTGACGTCACCGGACGATTTTTTTGAGCGATGAATATGGCCAGGCCTGGAGCGGCCTTGCCTGCTTGGGTTTTTCCTAGCGCGACTGAACGACGACCATCAGGCCCGAAATCCGCATGACACGCAGCGGCAAACTGGCTTCCAGAACCTGCAGGGCAGCGTCGGTGTCGTGCAGATCGAAGATACCGGAGACTTCGAGACCGCCCGCCGCCTCGTCGAGCAGCAGGATTCGGCCGTGACGGTAGCGCTCGAGGGTCGCCAGGACGTCGCGCAGCGGGCGGCGCGAAAAGACGAGCTTGCCGTCGCGCCACGCCGTCCCGGCCGCGACATCCGTCTTCGACAGGGACAGGCGTCCCTGTTTGTCGATCGTTGCCACCTCGCCCGCACCCAGGATCGCTTTCTGGCCGGCCGCCGCGACCTCAACGCGGCCCTCCTCCACCTGGACGCCGGCGGCTCGTTCTGCACCGGCCGTGCCTACGGAGTACCGGGTCCCCAATGCCATCGCGCTCAGCGCCCCATCTTCGACCACAAACGGCCGAAGCGGGTTCCTCGCAACGGCAAAGAATGCTTCGCCGCGCAGGAGCCGCACCTTTCTGCGGCCCTGCTCGTAGCGAACCACGAGGGCCGTGTCGGTGTTCATGTCGACTTCGGTCCCGTCCTCCAGGGTGATCCGCCTGATTTCACCGACGCCGGTGTAAAAGTCGGCACGCCAGCGGTCGCCGTAGGGCGTCGCGAGCGAGAGCATGGCAAGACCCGCTGCAAGACAGAGCCCGACGAAACCGCCGACCCGACGGCGGCGTTGGGCGCGCAATTCACCGAGGCGCTCGCTTGGGATCGGCACGTCTCCGAGATCGCTCCAGAGCGCCCGCAATTCTTCATAGGCCATCCGGTGATCGGGATGTGCGGAAACCCAGAGCTCGAACGCCGCACGGTCGGCGGCCGTCGCGTCGTCGGACTGCAACTTCGCAACCCACGTCGCCGCCGCTTCCAGAGTGCTGTCATCGATGGTCTGGCGATTGCCGTTCATGCACGTCTTCCGGTCGAACTGAAAATGCCGTCAGGCGAACCCTCCAAGGGAATCGCTTCAATCATCTTAGAGTTGAAAGAACGGTTTGACCTGACGTCGGTTCAGAAAATAATCTCGGCGCGCATCTTCCGGCATTCGAGCAGCGCTCGGATGATATGCTTTTCGACCATATTTCTCGAGATGCCGAGCTCATCGGCGATCGCGCTGTTGCTGAGGCCGTGCAGGCGGCTGAGGATGAAGACCTGCTGGCAGCGGTTCGGAAGGCCCTGGATGGTGCGCGCCATGATCAGCAGGCACTGGCGGGCGTTGACGATGCGGTCCTGGATCGGCCTGTCTTCCGCATGCTCCATGCCCTCTTCGTCGGCAACGAACATCGCTTGCTCGCGCGCAGCGCGTTCGGACGCGACCCGCGCCACCGAGCGGGCAACCTGGAACAGGTAGGCCTGCGGGTTCTCGATCAGCGTCGAGCGCGATGCCTCCAGCATGCGCATGAAGGTCTCCTGCGTGGCGTCGACGGCGTCCTCGCGGTTTCTGAGGCGGCGGCTGAAGAAGCGGCGGATCCTGCCCTCTTCCCGCTCGTGAAGCCCCCGCACCATCGCATCGGTCATCAATCTGCCTCTCCAGCGTGCGGCTGTCGCACCATCATCCTGAACGTACGGCCCGGGTCGCTGCCGCTTATCTTGAATACGTTACTCATGTTTCATAAGTGAAGCGGAGGTGTGCTGCAATGCACTGACGTGCGGCATGACGAGCCGAAACTGCGTCAGGACCGGCCGCGCCGTCTATTGGAAAAGGACTGTTGCGCGAAGGCCACGGCGTCTGGTACGGGCGCGACCCTGATTGGCGGCTTCAGGTTCGTCCCTTGCTCGGCCTCTCGATGGAACTCAGCTCCGAGGCGATGCGGTCTATCAGCAGTCGCACCCGGCGCGGCTGGACGGTGAGCGGCGGATAGACGATCTGCAATCCCGTCCCACCTATAGAGAAATCCTTCAGGAGTTCGACAAGGGCACCGGACGCCAGGTCCTCGGCAATGTCCCAAACGGATTTGAGCGCGATGCCGTGCCCCGCGCGACACCATTCCCCAACCACCCCGCCGTCATTGGCGACGCGCCTGCCGCGCACCATGACCTTGTGCGGCTTGCCATCGACCTGAAAAGCCCACTCCCTGTCGAGATTGGCGCCGAAGCGCATGATGATGCAGTCGTGACGGGAAAGATCGTCCGGATGCTCCGGCCGGCCCCTGGCCTCCAGATAGGCGGGTGCGGCGCAGACGACCCGGCGGTTTTCGCCGAGGGAGCGCGACCGGAGCGTACTGTCGGCGAGAAGGCCGTGGCGGATGGCAAAGTCCATGCCCTGACCGACGAGGTCGACGTAGCCGTCGGTGAGATTGAAATCCACCGTCACGTCAGGGTGCTCGGCAAGAAAGCGGTCGAGGATCGGCACGATGTAGCGCCGTCCCATATCTTCGGGGGCGCTGAGGCGGATCGGCCCCGAGATCGTTCGGGTACCCGATCGGATGCCTGTCTCAAGTTCGTCGGCCTCCGCCAGCAGCCGGCGGGCGCCATCGACCAGCAGACGGCCCTCCTCCGTCAGGCTGATTGCGCGCGTCGTGCGTTTCAGAAGGGCAGCACCGTAGTGGGCTTCAAGCGCCGCCAACCGCTCGGAAACAGAGGCCGGCGACAGGCCCTTTTCGCGACCTGCGGCGGAAAGCCCGCCCTTTTCGACGATCAAAAGGAACAGAGCCAGATTGTCGAGCAACATCTTTCGCCTCTTCCGAAATATACTTTTGGAAATAAGCCAATTATCCGGATGCGCCGCAAGAGCTAAATTCCTTCCCGAAAGGAGACGCGGCATGCATCTCGACCACGTAACCATCCGCACAGGCGACATCGCGGGCACGCGCGCGTTCTTCGAGACGGTCTTCGACCTGACCGTCGGCGAGCGCCCGGCGGCGATCCGGCGCATCCCGGGCTACTGGCTCTACGCCGACGGCAAACCGATCGTGCACATCATCGGCAGCCAAGGCAGCGGTTTCGACCGGGCCGCCGAGGCTATCGATCACGTCGGCTTCCGGCTCGACAACTACGCAGCCTTCCGGGCCAGGCTCGACCGGCTCGCCATTCCCTACTCGACCATGGACCTTGCCGACATCGGCGAGCGCCGGCTGTTTCTGCGCACGCCCGGCGGTCCGTTGCTTGAAGCACTCTTTTCCGAACCCGTTCCCCCACATTCCCCTGGAGCATGAGAATGACGATGACATTCAATGACAATACCGTTTCCGTCGTCATCGGCGGCACGAGCGGCATCGGCGCCGCCGTTGCCAAGGCGCTGACCCAGCGTCCCGGCCGGGTCGAGATCGCCAGCCGCGCCACCGGCCTCGATATCGCCGACGCCGCTTCCGTTGCCGCCTACTTCCGCAAGCTCGGGCCGATCGACCATCTGGTCGTCACGGCCGGTTCTTCGGCCCCCGGCGGCAAGGTTGCCGATATCGACCTGGATGCCGCCAAGGCCGCCTTCGACGTCAAGTTCTGGGGCTCGATCGTGCTCGCCCGCGAAGCGGCCAGGTATATACGTCCAGGCGGCACGATCACCTTCACCTCAGGTTTTCTCGCCCGCCGGACTGTTCCCGGCACCTTCGTCAAGACCGCGATGAATGCTGCTCTCGAAGCCGTGGCGAAGATCCTGGCCAGGGAACTGGCGCCGCTGCGCGTCAATGTCGTCAGCCCCGGACTGACGCAGACCGAGGCCTATGCCGGCATGACCGGCGACGCCCGCGACGCCATGTTCGATCGCGCCGCAGCGACCTTGCCCGCCGGCCGCTTCGGGCAGCCGCAGGACATCGCCCACGGCTACCTCTTTGCTATCGACAATCCATTCGTCACCGGATCCGTCATCGACATCGAAGGCGGCGCGCTCATCAACTGACGCAAACCGTTCCGACATTTCGCCCGCAAGAGGACCGTCCCATGCCGACAACGCTCTTTTCTCCTGTCTCCCTCGGCTCGTTGACCCTGCCGAACCGGATCGCGCTTGCGCCGATGACGCGGGCGCGCAGCAGCCAGCCGGGCAACGTCCCGAATACACTGATGGCCGAATACTATGCGCAGCGCGCCTCGGCCTCGACGCAGGGTCAGGGCTCCTTCATCGCCAATCCGGACCTGCCGCGCCGGCTGAAGGAAGGCTTGCCGCTTGCGACCTTCGACGGAACCAAGCTTTTCGGCGGCAGTGCCGACGGATATTGTACCTATCCGGCCCTGGAGGACGCCGCATGAGCGCGCCATTGACGGAACACGAGCGCGCGGAAGCCCTGGTCAACGATCACATTGGCACCGAAGCTGGTGCTAGAGGAAGAGAGCCTGCGCGTCTGGCATCTGCGGCTGAAGCCCGGTGAACCGCTTCGCCCCCATCGCCACGACCGGCCCTATTTCTGGACGGCGCTGACCGACGGTACGGCACGCTCGCGCTCGGGCGGCGGAAAGGTCACGGACGGTGGTCTACCGCGCCGGCGACACGCGCCACTTCAGCGACCTGACGCCGGAGACCGCCTTCGTGCACGATCTGACCAATACCGGCGACGCCGAACTCGTCTTCGTCACCGCCGAATTCACAGCCCAAGACCATTCGTCCATGACAAGGAGCAAGCCATGAAAGCCGTCGCCCTCACCCGTTATCTCCCGGTTTCCGACCCGCAGTGCTTCCTCGATGTCGACCTGCCGAAGCCGGAACCCAAGGGGTATGACATTCTGGTGGCCGTCCATGCGGTCGCCGTCAATCCGGTGGATGTGAAGATGCGCGCGCCGAAGGACAAGATCGAGGAAACGCCGCGCGTACTCGGCTGGGATGCCAGCGGCGTGGTCGAAGCGGTCGGCCCGGATGTGACCCTGTTTAAGCCCGGCGACCATGTCTACTACGCCGGCGACCTGACGCGGCCCGGCACGAACCAGCAGTATCAGCTTGTCGACGAGCGCATCGTCGGGCGCAAACCGAAGTCGCTAAGCTTCGCCGAGGCAGCCGCCCTGCCGCTGACGACGATCACCGCCTATGAAGCCTTCTTCGACCGGCTCGGGATCGACCGGGACGGTGCGGATCGCGGCCAGTCGATCCTGATTGTCGGCGGCGCCGGCGGCGTCGGCTCGATCGGCATCCAGCTTGCCAAGCGCGCCGGGCTGACCGTGATCGCCACGGCCTCGCGGCCGGAGACTATCGCCTGGGTGAAGGAACTCGGCGCCGACCACGTCGTCAGCCACCGCGAGCCGCTGGTTGCCCAGGTCAGGGCGCTCGGCTTCTCCCATGTCGACCACATCGCCATCTTCAACGATATGCGCCATTGGGACGATGCGGTCGAGCTGATCCGGCCTCAAGGGGGCATCGTTTCGATCGACAACACCGACGTGCCAATGCCGATGGCGGGCATGAAGACCAAGGCGGCGAGCCTGCATTGGGAATTCATGTTTGCCCGCCCGATGCATCAGACGCCTGACATGATCGAGCAGCACCGGCTGCTGTCCTTCGTCGCCGACGAGATCGATGCCGGACGGCTGAAAACGACGCTTGCCGAGGTGCTGTCGCCGTTCAATGCCGCAAACCTGCGCGAAGCCCACCGCCGCATCGAGACCGGTGCTGCCATGGGCAAGATCGTCATCGAAGGTTTTGAAGGCTAGCGCCCAGCTACCGATCTAACTGAAATCGCTCGCCGCGACGTAAATCGCGGCGAGCACCTCGAGCCCAGCCTGATCCTCGGCATCGAAACGGTTGGGGCTCGGGCTGTCGAGATCGAGCACGCCGAGCACTCTGCCATCCTTGAGCAAAGGCACGACGAGCTCGGAGCGGGACGCGGCATCGCAGGCGATATGCCCGGGAAAGGCATGCACATCGGGCACCAGCATCGTCTGCCGTTGCGTGGCGGCAGCCCCGCAGACCCCTTTACCGACCGGAATGCGCACGCAGGCGACCTTGCCCTGAAACGGCCCGAGCACCAGCTCGTCATTCGGCCGCAGGAAATAGAAGCCGGCCCAGTTCAGATCCGGCACCAGATCGAAAACGAGGGCGGAAAAATTGGCGGCATTGGCGATGAAGTCGCGCTCGTCATGCAGAAGCCCGCCGAGCTGGCTCGCCAGTTCGCGGTAGAATTCGGGCTTGTCGCCGGTCTCGATTGTCTTCGTGGCAAACATCTCTCACCTTTCAAATCTCGGCATCCTGAGCCGCTGTTGGGCACGCGCCAGCCGGCATGAGCGGCACGCGGCCTGTCACCCGTCCGTTTCCGGAGCGGCCTCCACCCTTGTGATGATCTCGCCGAGCACAAAGTGTAGAGCATCGCGGTAGCCGTTGCGGGCTGACGGTCCGCTCTCGGCCGAGGTCATCACCACGGTCAGATCGAGGCTCGGAACGATGTAGAGCATCTGCCCGCCGTAGCCCCAGGCGAAGTGCACCTCCTCGCCAGCGATCTGGCGGTCGAACCAGCCGTAACCGTACTCGTCCCCGGAGAAACGCGAATTGGTGCGGTGCTGCCAGGATGCTGCGATCCATTCTGATGACACAAGCTGCTGGCCTGAGGTCGCGCGGCCGCCATTGCGGTAGAGTTCGCCGAAGGCAAGCAGGGAACGGGCGCTCATCGCCATCTGGTTGCCCCCGAGATAGATGCCTTGGGGATCGCGATCCCAGGATCCGATGCGAAAACCCTCGAGTAGCCCCAGCCAGTCGCTTGCCAGCGCCAGGGTCGACTTGCCGCTGACCTTCGTCAGGATCGCCGAAAGCAGGTGGGTCGATGCGGTGGAATAGAGCATCTCACCGCCCGGGTCGTCGTCGAAGGGCTGAGCGAGCGCCGTACGCACCCAGTTGCTGCTCGCGACCCATCGGCCATAGTTCGGCCCCGACAGCCGGCCAAGCCCGGCCTGCATCGACAGCAGGTTGCCGATGGTGATGTCGTTGATGCGCGGATCAGGCGAAGCCGGCAGGTCCGTCTTCAGGATCGGCGCGATCTTCTGGTCCGGCCCTTCGAGCAATCCCTTGTCGATCGCAATGCCGACCAGCGCCGAGATGATCGATTTTGACGCCGACTTGATGTTGGTCGAGTCGGTCACGCGGTTGCCGCGATAGCCGCGCTCGGCGAGGACCTTGCCGTCACGCGCGACGATCACGGTCTTCAGGGGCTCAAGCTCCTGCCGCGAAGCCAGTTCTTCCAGCAAGGTCGAAACCGGCGCCACCACCTGGGCAGCCGCCGGCAAGGTGAGCAACGTCAGGACGACGAGTGCCAAGGCGACGATCCGGGCGAAGAGAACGGCAGCACATCTGAACATGGAACAGCATCTAAGACGATCTTCCGCCGCCGTCATCCACTGCACGGCCATCTCACGGCGATTTGACAGCCGGGTGACTGAAAGGCCGTGGCGCTGACCTCAGGCCGTCGGTTGCCTTGCAAAGGCCTCAACGAAACGCCGCAGGCTCTGTTCGACGAACTCCGCGACAGGCACTTCTGGGTCGAAACTCCACCAGAGCAGCGATCCCTGCCATTGCGATGCCATCAGGAGTCCGAGTCCAGGGGCAGCGGCGGGCAATCCCGAAAGACATTCGTCGAGCACGCCGGAAAGCACGTCGCGCCACGTCACCCCCCGCGCACGGAGCAGCGGGTCCCGTAGGTCTTCCCGGAGAATTCGGAGATCGTCGGCATAGGATTCGATGGCGCCATAATCGCCGGACAGGCCGACGAGCAGCGCGATGGCTCCCTCCGGCGTTCTCGGCACCGTCGCCACCAGCTCCGCTGTCTGGCGGTCAAGGCCGTCCCAGGCCTGGTTGAGCGCGCGCTGGATCAGCTTCGTTTTGTTTTCAAAGCGCTGCACGAGCGTGGCGCCGGAAAGGCCGGTCCTTGCGGCGAGCGACGCGAAAGTCAGGCCATCCGGCCCTTCGGCCCGCATCAGCGCAAATGCAGCCACCAGCACCTCTTCGTCTGGCATCGTTTTTGGTCGTGGCATCTTGACTCTCATTTATAACCGAACAATCATTTATATATCCAATTCAAGAGAAAGCACCAGCGGCTATCGGCCCCAAGGAGGAAAACAATGACGCTCGAAGGAAAAATCGCGCTCGTCGCCGGCGCGACACGGGGCGGCGGGCGCGGCATCGCCGCGGAACTCGGCGCCGCCGGCGCCACCGTCTACGTGACCGGCCGCACCACAAGGCAACAGCAATCCGAATACAAGCGGCCCGAAACGATCGAGGAAACGGCCGACATCGTCACCAGCCTCGGCGGTAAGGGTATTGCCGTTCAGGTCGATCATCTCCACCCGGCCGAAGTCGCAGCGCTGGTCACGCGCATCCGCCGTGAACAGGGGCGGCTCGATATCCTCGTCAACGACGTCTGGGGCGGAGAAAACCTGTTCGAGTGGGAGAAGTCCGTCTGGGAGCACAATCTGGAGAACGGCCTGAGGCTTCTGCGCCTCGGCATCGACACCCACCTGATCACCGCGCACTACGCCCTGCCCCTGATGATAGAGAAGCCGGGCGGGCTGCTCGTCGAGGTCACCGATGGCACCGCCGAGTACAATGCCACTCACTACCGCATTTCCCCCTTCTACGACCTCGCCAAGGTGGGGGCCAACCGCATGGCCTGGGCCCATGCCAAGGATCTGGCGCCGCACGGTGCGACCTCGGTTTCGATCACGCCCGGCTGGATGCGCTCCGAAATGATGCTGGAGCATTTTCAGGCGACCGAGGAAACCTGGCTGGAGGGGGCCAAGGTCCAGCCGCACTTCGTCATTTCCGAAAGCCCGCGCTTCGTCGGCCGCGCCGTGGCGGCGCTGGCGGCCGATCCGGACAGGGCGCGCTGGAACGGCCAGTCGCTGTCGAGCGGTGGACTGGCTCAGATTTACGGTTTCACCGATCTCGACGGCTCGCGGCCCGATTGCTGGCGTTACATGCGCGAGGTGATGGAGGCAAACAAGCCGGCCGATGTCACTGGGTATCGGTAAGCCTGATGTCGCATGCCGCTGCGGCTTCTCGATGCATCCCGCCCAATAGAGCGCGAGAAATGACGGTCATGACAGCGGCCGAGCTTGAACCGAAAGGCCGGCTCCTGTAGGTCCGGGTTCGACGGAACGGCGCGGCAGCGCAATCAGGTGTGATGGAAGATGGCGTCGCGGGATCGTTATTCGAGAAAGCTGGAATGCGCGAAATGCGGGGCGTCCGGTTTCGCCGAAGCCTCTGAAAATGACAAGGCGAAGGGCGGCAATCGCGGCTTTCTCATCGACGTCATGCCCAAGGGCTTTTCGACCGAGCGCACCTCTCCCGACCCCGCCAAGCACATGGTCCGCTGCCGCTGCGGCAACGTTTTTGCGTTCAGGCAGAAGACCGTCTACGCGCCCGGCAGCGAGCCACGGGACTGACGCGCCTGGAGCAATCCGGCGCCCGCGTTGAGAAAAAATTCACCATCTTGTCTCAACATCGACCCAATCGGCGGGCAGCTATGGCGGCGCGCGTTCAAGTATTGTTGATCGCCAGCGCCCAGGACAAAGGCTTGCAGCCAGGGCTGCCACCGCTTAATCGCTGAACTAAAGCCGACCCGCTGTGCGTCGAACGCATGCCGTCGGTAACCGCGCCGAACGCAAGACGCTGGGCGGCGGCAGCATAGCCAGGAGCCCGCATGCGGCGCGAGACGATACAGAGCCCCTCTTCCCAAACGCCCTCCACTGGCAAGTTTTTCACGCAGGTGCGTCGGATGCGGCATGCTCTGGCGATCGGCGCGATGGCACTTGCGCTTTCCAGCTGCATGGCGCTCGATGCCGACGACGTGCGCGAACCGCCGCCGATCCCGGCCAAGCTGATCGCCGCCATGGCGAAGAACGGCAGCAAGCCGGAAAGCCCGGTTCTGGTGCGCATCTTCAAGCAGGAAAGCGAGCTGGAAGTCTGGAAACAGAACAAGCAGGGCCAATACGCCCTGCTGAAGACCTACCCCATGTGCCGCTGGTCGGGGAAGCTCGGCCCGAAGACGAAGGTGGGCGACCGCCAGGCGCCGGAGGGTTTCTACAATGTCTCGGCCGGTATGCTGAACCCGAAGTCGCAATATTTCCTGTCCTTCAATCTCGGCTATCCGAACCGGCTGGAGTCGGCGCTCGGCTATACCGGCGAAGCGCTGATGGTGCACGGCGCCTGCTCGTCGTCGGGCTGCTACGCACTTACGGACCAGGGCGTCGGCGAGATCTACTCCGTCGTCCAGCGCGCGCTTGCCGGCGGCCAGGGCACCTTCCAGGTGCAGGCCTATCCCTTCCGCATGACCGCCGAAAACATGGCCAAGCATCGCGGCGATCCGAACTTCGAGTTCTGGAAGAACATCAAGCAGGGCTACGACATCTTCCAGACGACGAGGCGCCAGCCGAAGGTTTCGGCCTGCGGTCGCCGTTATGTCTTCAACACCGAATTCGCCGATGGCGAGCCGTCCGATCCGCTCGCGGCCTGCCCCGCCGCTGCGACGGCGCCAGACGCCGGGCTCGTGGCAAAGCTGCAATCGGAGGACGCGAAGCTCGCGGGCCTGATGGCAAACCAGACGTCGGCGCCGCTCAACGCCTATGTCGACGGCGGCATGCATCCGAGCTTCCGGGCGCTCCTTGAGAAAAACGGCGCCGAAAAGCTGGCAGCGAAGATCTCGGGAACTAAGTATCCTATTAGCCGACCCGAAGCGGCGCTGGCGGATCCCTACGCCGGCCTGTGATCGTTCGTCGGCTGGCGACAATTGACCTACAAGATCGGTTGTATCGCCAGAAGCGAACACCGGACGATCGAGGGTTCCATGCCTGAAAGAGAGATCCGCCGCCGCACCTTCCTGCAACTCTCCGCGGGGCTCGCGGCCGCCGGATTGGCAGGCTGTGCCTCGACGCGGCCGACGATGACGCGCTCCTATGCACCGGAACCTGTGCCCGAGGCGAACGCCTTCCTTGCGGATATGTACGGCGAGAAGCCGAACGAACCCTATCCGCTGCCGGCCATCCCCTACGAGAAGATCGAGCCCCGTTTCTATCGCCAGATGGTCGCCGATCCGACCGGCGAGAAGCCGGGAACGCTGGTCGTCGACGTCGGCAACCACTTTCTCTATCGGGTCTACGAGAACGGCCAGGCGATGCGCTACGGCGTCGGCCTCGGGCGCGCCGGCTTCGCCTGGGCCGGGCGCGGCGTCATCCAGTACAAACGCGAATGGCCGCGCTGGAAACCGCCGAACGAAATGGTGGCGCGCCAACCCGAGCTGCAACAATTCAGCATCGAGGCCGGCGGCATGGACCCCGGCCTCAAGAACCCGCTCGGCGCGCGCGCCATGTATATCTTCCAGAACGGCGAGGACACGCTCTACCGCATCCATGGCTCACCGGAATGGTGGACCATTGGCAAATCGGTATCCTCGGGTTGCGTGCGCATGATCAACCAGGACGTGGTCGACCTCTACAATCGCGTGCCAAACGGCACGCCGATCGTCGTCACTGACCTCACGGGCGGGGGCATGGTGCAATCGCAGCCGATGCCGGAAATACAGCCACTTCCGGACTCGCAGCCACTTCCGGATTCGCAGCCACTGCCGCAGCCGCAGGACTATATGCAAATGGGACCGGACGGACTTCCGCCGCCTCAACCGCTCTGAGGCAATCCGTCCGGTGAAAGCTGGAAAATCACGCCAAAGCGTAGCGCGTCACAGGACGATGAGCGGGGTCTTGCCGCGGACGCGATCGTAGAGATCGATCGCGTCCTGCTGCAGCATGCGCACGCAGCCGGCGGATGCGTTCTTGCCGATCGAGCGCCACTGCGGCGAGCCGTGGATGCGGTAGAGTGTGTCCTGACCGTTCTGGAAAATGTACATGGCCCGCGCGCCGAGCGGATTGTCGAGACCCGGATCCATGCCGCCGGCGTCAATGCCGTATTTCTTGAGGTGCGGCTGGCGCGCTACCATGTCGTCCGGCACCGTCCAGCGCGGCCACTTGCGCTTCCAGTGCACGACCGCGCGCCCCTTCCAGGCGCGCCCCGCGGCCCCGAGGCCGACGCCGTAGCGGATGGCGCGACCGCCCGGCAGTACGTAGTAGAGGAACATCGTCTGGGTATCGACGACGATCGAATAGGGCGGCTCGTTGGTGGCATAGGCCACTTCCTGGCGCAGGAACTGCGGCTTGATCTCACCGTACTGGATGCCTGGAACGTCGTAGCCCTCGTCCTTCACCGGCCCATAGATCTTCGCATAATCGAAGGTCTTCGTCGGCACGCCCGCGGCATCGGCTGCCTTCTCCGGCGAGCCACCGTCCCCGGCGATCGGCTCGATCAGCTTCGGCTTCGGTTCTGGTTTCGGGATCTGCGTGCAAGCGCTCAAGACAGAGCTGGCGATCACCGCGAGCAGCGAGCGGCGGGACAAATTCATCGACACTTTATTCTATTCCAGGTTGGGGATTTCGGTAGGAAATGTTCCGAGGAGAGGCCCAAGGCTGTTGGGCCGAACCGTGACCGAAATGTGGTGATAATCATTCTTTGGCGTGGATCGCCGCCCGCTGCGAGCACTCGTTTCCGGAGTGTTGCAGAATTCCCGCGCCACCTCTGTTGGCTGCCTTAGCCAATGGCCAGATCGCCCTTCGTGGGATCCGGAATGACGACGATGGTGCTACCGTCCCGCGCCTGATCGTAGAGATAGACGACATCCTGATTGAGCAGGCGAATGCAGCCCGACGAGACCGCCTTGCCGATCGAATGCGCCTCGGGACTACCGTGAATCCGATAGAGCGTGTCCTTGCCGTCCTTGTGGATGTAGAGCGCACGGGCGCCGAGCGGGTTCTTGATGCCCGGCGGCATGCCGCCATTGGCGATGCTGTAGGGCGCGAGCTTCGGCTGGCGCGCGACCATCTCATCGGGCGGAGTCCACCGCGGCCATTTGCGCTTGTAGGCGACAATCGCCCGCCCGGACCACGCGAAACCCTCGCGGCCGACGCCGATGCCGTAGCGCATCGCCCGCCCGCCGGGCAGCACATGATAGAGATACTTCGCCGGCGTATCGACGATGAGCGTGCCGGGCCGCTCGCCGCTCGGATAATCCACCTCCTGTCGCCAGAACTTCGGATCGATCTCGGCGACCCTCACCTCGGGGATCGGAAACTCTTCATCCGGCATCGCGTGGTACATCGGCGGCACGGTCGGCCCGGCCGCGGCGCGGACGGGTGTTGCCGCCGGCACGACCGCCGGCGTCGGACGCGCGGTCGCGCAACCGGTGGCGAACAGCGAGGCTGCTCCGACGACAAGGCTGCGGCGGGTGAGCGTGATGCCGGTCTTGTGATCGGCCGTGGATGAAGAGGGCTCGTTTGGTTCGGTCATATCGGGCATTCAACGATTCGATTGTTGCAATGCCGCTTCAGAGGGAAGTCCTACCTTAAGGCTGCCTTAAGGGAGCGATTTAAGAGTTCCGCTCTCAAAAATGTGAGGAATAGCAATGCGAGTCCTGATCGTCGAAGACGACGATATCCTCAGAGACGGCCTGAAGGTCGGCCTGGCGCTGGCCGGATTTACCACCGATGCGGTCGGCACCTGCGACGCGGCGGCGACGGCACTCGCCGCCAACAGCTTCGACGCGATCGTACTCGATCTGATGCTGCCGGATGGTTCCGGCATGGATATCCTCAAGGACTTGCGCTCCAGCCAGAATGACACTCCCGTGCTCCTGCTGACGGCCCGCGACACGGTTCGCGATCGCGTGGCCGGCCTCGACACCGGCGCCGACGACTACCTCGGGAAACCCTTCGACCTCGACGAAGTGGCCGCACGGTTGCGGGCGCTGTCTCGGCGGTCTACCGGCCGTGCGACGGCGGCGCTCGAATGGGCAGGCCTGCGGCTCGATCCCGCCCGGCAATCGGTGGAACAGGCCGGCAAACCGGTGCAGCTCTCGCGGCGTGAGTATTCGATCCTGCACACGCTGATGGCACATCCCGGCGTCATCTTTTCGAAAACCAAACTCGAAGACAGGCTCTACGGCTGGCAGGAGGAAATCGAAAGCAACGCCGTCGAGGTCCACATCCATCATTTGCGCAACAAACTCGGCCCCGGCCTGATCGAAACCGTCAGGGGCATCGGCTATCGGCTGGGTGGGGCCGGCTGATGCGGTCGCTGCGCACCCGCCTCTTCGCCATACTGTTGATCACGACAGGACTGCTGTGGCTGTCAGCGACGGTGTGGATCTTCCTCAGCACGCGCGCCGAGGTGGAGCGTGTGCTCGACGCGCGGCTGATGGAGGCCGCGCGCATGGTGAATTCGCTGATCGTCAGCCCAGACATGATGAAGGAGGAAGGCGACGGTGACGCCAACCGTCCGGCGCAGAGCGCGATCAAGATTCCGATTCTGGAGCACCCGCACTACGACCGGCAGCTCTCCTGCCAGATCTGGTCGCTGGACGGCACGCTGATCGGCAAGTCGGACAGCGCTCCCGACACGACGCTCGCGCCGCATGCGATGGGCTTCTCGGAAACCGTCATCAACGGTGAGACCTGGCGGGTTTTCGCGGTCGAGAATGCCAGCCTCGGCGTACGCGTCCTCGTCGGCGACAACCTTCGCATCCGCGACCGGCTGGTCAACGATCTGGTCAAGGGGTTGCTGCTACCGGCGCTGCTGATCATCCCCCTTCTGGCCGTCTTGATCTGGCTCAGCGTCGGGCGCGGGCTGGCACCGCTCCGGAAACTTGCGGGCGATCTCGCCGCGCGCGAGGCTTCGAATCTGCACGCGATCGAAGACGTGGGCACGACGCGCGAAATCAGCCCGGTGTTGAAATCGCTGAACGGCCTCTTCGCCCGCGTCGCCGGTGCCCGCGAGCGCGAACAGAACTTCATCGCCTTTGCCGCCCACGAACTGCGCACGCCTCTGGCCGGCATCAAGACGCAAGCCCAGGTCGCGCTTGCCAGCGACGACGGCGAGATCCGTGAAAAGGCGCTCGGCCAGATTGTCGCCGGGGTCGACCGGACCGGCAAGCTGGTGCGGCAACTGCTCGACATCGCCTCCGTCGAGGCCTCCGAGAGTGCCAAGCCAGCAGGAGCCTTCAATGCCGGTGAAATATTGACAGGTCTTCGGACCGAACTCGCCGGCCAGGCTCACCGGGTCGACGTCGCCATCGACCCGCACCTCTTCGGTGTGAAGATCGAGATGGATCCGGACCTGTTTCGCCTGGCGGCGCGCAACCTCCTGGAAAATGCGATCAACCATTCGCCGCCTGGCGCAACAGTCTCCTGCACCTGCGAGATGGCGGCCGGCCGCCTCGTCATTGTGATCAACGACACAGGCCCTGGCATTCCCGACGAGGAGATGCCGCACGTGACCGAGCGCTTCTTCCGCGGCCGCTTCAAGACATCGGTCGGCAGCGGCCTGGGCCTCAGCATCGTCGAACGGGCGCTGGATCGTACCGGCGCGGAGCTCGAGCTCCGCAACCGGCAGGGCGGCGGTTTGTCGGCTCGCATCGTGCTGCAGCAAAGCCTCATCCGGTAACCGGCTATAGGACCTAGCTCGAAAGGAGGCGTTGACCTCAGGATCAGGCGTGACACGCTCAGGCTTGGGTTCATATCGGCCATCCGCGAGAGCCCATTCTCCGGATGACGCGAACCGAAAGGAGACAGTCATGGCAGCGAACGGCAGCTACAACGGAAAGTGCTTCTGCGGCGCAGTCGAGATCGAAGTGAGCGGCGATCCGGCCGCCATGGGCTTCTGCCATTGCAATTCGTGCCGGACGTGGTCGGCGGGACCCGTGAATGCCTTCACGCTTTGGCCGCCGGAGAAGGTCCGCATCGTCAAGGGCGCGGACAATCTTGTCGGCTACCAGAAGACCGCGACGAGCGTGCGCAAATGGTGCAAGGCCTGCGGCGGTCACCTCATGACCGAGCATCCGCTCTGGGGCGTGACGGACGTCTTTGCTGCGGTCATCCCGGCACTGCCGTTCAAACCCGCGCTCCACGTCAACTATCAGGAGACGGTGCTGCCGATGAAGGACGGCTTGCCCAAGTATCGCGACTTCCCGCCGGCATTTGGCGGCACCGGAGAATTGATCGCGGAGTGAATCAGGCCGCTGCCGGAGCGATGCTCGCCAGATAGTGCTGAAGGGCTGTGCGCGTGTTGACGAACAGGCGATCGGGGCCGAGCTGATCGGCAAAACCGGAGGCCCGCACATAGGCGAGCACATCCGGGTTCAGCTCGGCCAGCCAGACGGTGACCCCGTGCTCGCTGATGCGACGCTCGCCCTCCGTCATCATTTGCAGCGCGGAATATTCGATATCGAAGACCCGGCTCATGTCGAGCACGAGAACCTTGGGCTTGTGCTTGGCGACCAGCATCTGCGCCTGGTCTGCCACTTGCTGTGCATTGGCAAAGAACAGGCGCCCCTCCGGCCGAAGGATCAGCAGCCCTTCGAAGGTCTCGTCGTCAGGATGATCCGGCGACAGCGGCCGGAGCCGATCGGTGCCGCGCTTGCGGCCGACGACATAGACCTTCGCCGATGCCGCCTGGCGGGCCAGTCCGATGAAGGAAAGCACGATCGCGACGATGATGCCCTGCAGCGTCCCGAAGAGCAGCACGCCGAGGAAAGCCGCCAGCGCCCACTGAAACTCCATTCGCCGGACCTTGCGGACCGACCAGAAATCCGCCGGTTTGATAAGTCCGATCGAATAGACGATGACGATTGCCGCCAGGACCGCCTGCGGCAGCAGACCCAGCATGGGCGCCAGCACCAGCATCGTGGCAGCCGCTGCCGCCGCGGTGACCAGCGACGCCACCTGCGAATGTCCACCGACGGCACGCACGACGGCCGTCTGTGATGTTCCGCCGCCGGCGCTCATGGCGCCGAAAAGCGCGCCGCCGAGATTTGCAGCGCCGGTTGCCAGTAATTCACGGTTCGCCCTGATCGGCGGGTCGGAGGGGGCGGCAAATGCACGTCCGGCGGCGATGGTCTCGGTGAAGCTCATCAAGGCGATGCCGAGCGCGCCGGGCAGAAGCTCCTGAGCAAGACCGAGGCTCGGAAGCGTGATCGAAGGCAGAGACTGCGGGATGAAGCCGACGGTGGAGACACCGAGCGCCTCGAGGCCGGCGAACCAGGAAAGCGCAATGCCTGCAGCCACCGCCAGAAGCGGCGCCGGCGAATGCGGCCAGAGCCGCTCCATCGCAAGAAGCGCCACCAGCGCCGCAGCCGCAATTGCAAGCGTCAGTAGCGAGGTCTCGGACAGATGGCCGGCGATGCTCAGGATATCCCGGAAGAAGCCTTCCTTGGTGAAGTGAAGGCCAAGCAGCTTCGGCACCTGGTCGAGCACGATGACGAGGCCGATGCCGGCCTTGAAGCCGATCAGGACCGGCGAGGAGATGAAGTTGGCGACGAAGCCGAAGCGGAGAAGCGAAGCCAGGATGAGAAGCCCACCGGTCATCGCCGTCAGCGTCGCGGTTGCCGTTATCAACTTGCCGGGATCGCCATCCGGGACGGCAAGGCCGAGCTGTGTTCCGGCGAGAATGGCAAGGGTCGTGGTCGACGAGACGCTCAGCACCCGGGACGTGCCGAGAAGCGCGTAGATGATCATCGGCACGAAGGCGGTGTAGAGACCGACACTGACAGGCAGACCGGCGACCGTGGCATAGGCCATCGCCTTTGGCAGAACCACGGCAGCGGCCGTGAGACCTGCAGTCACGTCGAGCCGGAAACCCGCAGTGGCACCGCGACCGTCGCCGACAGGCGAATGCTCGTTCGATGCCATCCGGACTATCCTCTGGCAGGAGCTTTCATGAAGTTATTCTAAAGCGATAGCACTGGGTAAAATCCGTTGCAAGGAACGCCTCAGCCACACTTCGGGCATCACTTGTCGCCTACCAAAGCAGACGCTGGCAGGCTGCTCGACTTGCGGATATCTTGAGGACTGCGGGTGCCGGGCCGAGAGGGGATTTCGGCGGCAGGGAGCGAAGCCAAGGCGGACCGTCGCAGGCGTACGGAATCGTTAGCACGGCGGGCTTCCTACCTGGCGAGAGGGAGGGTTGCGTGGCGAAATCTCATCGCAGGAGCCATTCAAAAAGAATGCGGCGCCTGTTCTTCTCCAATCTCTACCAGCAACTTCAGGTGCTCTGGCCGATCTTCTCCGCAATCCTGATCGTGATGACCGGATGCGGTGTCATCATTGGCCGCATCGAGGAATGGCGGCTCGATGAATCCCTCTATTTCACCTTCGTCACCGGGCTGACGATCGGCTACGGCGACATCACGCCCAAACACCTGGGCGCACGGCTGCTGGCTCTGGTGATAGGCTTTTCCGGCATCGTCCTGACCGGCCTCGTCGCGGCCATCAGCGTTCAGGCGCTGAACGCGACGAGCAAGGATGAAACGGACGATCGCTGAGGAGAGCGGGCCGGCAATGTACCCCCGCTCCGCGTCCAAGTCTGCCGAAGCTTAGCCGGCCACGAAGCGCCCTTCAGACACGATTTCGGAGAGGGCTTTGCGCGGGCTTGGTTGCTCGCGCTGTTGCAGAGCCTCCGGAAGCAGAGCCTTATCGCCGAGGCGTCCGATCGCGACGGCAGCCTCGATCCGGTAGTTTTCAGGAACTTCGAGTTCGGCCCGCGCGCGGTCGTAGTCGATGCCGGCCATGCCGTGCGCCTGCCAGCCGGAATGGGCCGCCTGCAGGGCGAGTGCGCCCCAGGCGGCGCCCGTATCGAAGGAATGGGTGTAGGAAGGCACCTCCTTGCTGGCGCCTGGCGGCAGCAGGGAGGTTTTCGACAGCACGAAGATGAGGGCCGAAGCCTCCTTTGCCCAACTGCGGTTGAACTCGTTCAGAAGACCGAGCAGCTTCTCCCAGTCCTGTCCGCCGCGGCGGGCATAGACGAAATGCCAGGGCTGGGCATTGTAGGCTGATGGCGCCCAGCGGGCGGCCTCCAGGATTTCGAACAGTTCGGCCTCGGAAATCTCTTCGCCCGAGTAGGCCCGCGGCGACCAGCGTTCGAGAAAAAGCGGATTGATCGCGTGATCCGCGACGCGTGAATTCACATGCAAGGTCATGGGGATGGTCCATTCATCGGCGACGTGCTGCCGCCTTTCGGGTTGGTCATTGACGGCCGAAGCTTTCGTATCGGTCGCAACGACTTCTTAAGGTCGAGATTTCATCGGAGAGTTCGGCGATGCGGTCCCTGAGCTCATTGGCCGTGCCGTCCTCGACATCGTCGAAGCCGAAACAGTCCCGCGCCTCGTGCAGTTCCAAACGGCCCTGCAGGACCTCGCGAATTGCGCTCAAACGCTCAAATTGCCGCAGCATACTCATCTCGGACCTCATTTTCAGCCGATCAACGCAAACCTGCGCCGACCGGAGGGCGTTTCTGCCCAGCTCGATTCCTGACCGAGCCTTCCGAGATTATCCACTCAAATAGTAGATTAAAGGAATTCTGACCCAAAGAGCGAGCGAGAGATGAAAAACTGCTCCGCTTTTGGCGGACGTCGGAGCTGCGAGTGCAGGGGTAGTGTAACGGAGGAAGGAGGCGGCGGCGGTGTCATGCCCTTGGCATTGGTGGACCTGGGCGATGGGAGGCTCGCCCAGGTCGAAAGTATTCAAGCGGTCGGGAGGTCTTTCGCGTCGGGGCGGTTGCCATCGAGGAAGCCCATGTCCCGTTTCAGGTGATCCGACAGGTCTCTGACATCGACGACCTCGAGCGCACGGCGCTTTCGAGCGAACAGAAACGCCAGCCAGGAGCGCGCGGAAAAATCGTTTGTCGACGAAAAACTACGTACTTGAATGGTTGTCATAGCCGTCATCCTCTTCATCAATCCGTCTAATGGACGGATCTTGAAAATGGTTACGAGCGGCATCACCTTCCAATCGAATATCGCTTACCATGCATAAGGCCATTTAATGCATAAGACACTTCCGCTTCCACCATTGACGGCGATCCGCGTCTTCGAGGCGGTCGCCCGGCATGGAAGCTTCACGAAGGCCGCAACCGAGCTCGGCATGACGCAGGCCGCGGTGAGTTATCAGATCAAGGTTCTCGAGGATCGGGTCGGCGCGCCCTTGTTTTTGCGCCGACCGCGGCAGATTGCCTTGACAGAAGTCGGACAGCGGCTCGCTCCGGCGGTCACGCAGGCCTTCGAGCAGCTCAGCGAAGCCTATGTCACGGCGCGCGGCGGCGCCCAGGGAACGCTTGTCATCAGCACGATCGCCACGTTCGCCTCCAATTGGCTGGCGCGGCGTCTTGGCTCCTTTCAGATCGCCCACCCTTCCCTTGCCGTCCGCCTTCAAACGGAGCCTCACCTGGTGGACTTCAGCCGCGAGGAGGTCGATATCGGCATTCGCTCCGGCCGCGGCGATTGGCCGGGGCTTGTGGCGCACCGGCTGATCAACGCCGACTTCACCCCTATGCTCAGCCCGAACCTTGCGGCCAGTATCGGCGGGGTGAAGGAGCCGGCCGATCTGTTGCGTCTGCCGCTGCTCGATCCCGGCGATCCCTGGTGGGCGAAATGGTTTGCGGCCGCGAATGTGCCTGCCGAGGGGCTTTCCAGTCGTCCCGGCGCCAGCATGGGCGCGCAGGCCTATGAGGGCAACGCCGCCACGGCCGGCCAGGGCGTGGCGATCCTGACGCCGGCGTTCTTCGCCGCCGAGCTGGCCGATGGGCGCCTCGTCCAGCCCTTCGATCTTCTCTGCAACGACGACCATGCCTACTGGCTGGTCTACCCGGAGACGCGGCGCAATTCACCGAAGATCAGCGCCTTCCGCCAATGGATCCTCGGCGAAATCGGGGTGTCATCGCGCTGAAGCGGGAACCGAGAACGGCACCCCGAACCGGACTGATCTGCCATGGAATTTTGAATCTTTGCGGAACTCTCGGGCGTGCCCGGGAGTTGCATTCCCGAAGCGCCCATAGTGAGGGCATGCGGGAGCGAACATGCAACGCGAGCCGACGGAACAGTTCCGTTCAGCCACGGAGAACGCCTGGTGGACCGTAAATCGCGGCGATGGACCGATCGTCGGCACCGCGATCCACAATGGGCATGCCATGCGCAGCGATGCCCGGGCGCTGGTGGCGTTGACGGAGGAAGAAAGGCTGCGCGAGGAGGACCCGTTCACCGAATTCATCATCCGGGACCTTGCCAACCGCATCGTCGTCCATCGCTCGCGCTTCGAGGTCGATATCAATCGTGCCCGCGTAGGCGCCGTCTACCTCCAGCCCGCACAGGCCTGGGGTCTTTCCGTCTGGCGGGAGCAGCCGCCTGCGGAGTTGATCGAAACATCCCTTGCCGTCCATGACGAATACTATGCCATGCTCCGGTCGATGCTGACGGCGATCGAGCGCCGCCATCAGCGCTTCATCGTGCTCGACATACACAGCTACAACCATCGGCGGCAGGGGCCGGAGGCCGAACCGGCCGATATCGCCGAGGCACCCGAGATCAACATCGGAACCTCCTCCATGGATCGGGCCAAATGGGCCGACGTGATCGATACGCTGGTCGCTGCCATCAGCGCCACCACGCTCGCGGGTCGGCCTGTGGATGTGCGTGAAAACATTGCCTTCCAGGGACGCGGAGAACAGACGCGCTTCATCCACGAGCACTTTCCCGATACGGGCTGCGCGATCGCGATCGAGTTCAAGAAGACCTTCATGGACGAGTGGACCGGCAAGCCAGACCTCGAAGCGCTGAGGTCGCTGCGCACACTGGTCGGATCACTCGTTCCGATCCTGACCGAGGCGCTCGCGAGGCAGCGATGACGGACGGGAGACCCATGCGCGCGAGCCCTGACCCGGAGTGGCTCGATGAAGCCATTGCCCGACTGAAGGATGGTCGCGCCGTGCGACGGGACTTCGGCGAGGGTGGACGGCTGCACATCGACCGCCTGCTTCCCTTCCTCTGCGTCCATATCGCAGCCGAGCACCAGCAGCCGGTCGCGCGCGATATCGCCCAGGCGAATGCCGCCTATCTGCTGGCTCCGAGCGTCGATATCGCCGCCGTCGTCATCGAGCGGGTCGGCCGCGTGATCGAAGAGCGGCAGGGCATGTTCATCGTTCTCGAGTTTGCCGAGCTCGAAAGCGATGACCCGCCGGCCAAGGACGCGCCGTTCCTGCCGCCCTTCCTGATCGAGGTCGTCGCCGGGCTAAGCGGCGCCGAGCAGGTTGCCGCGAAAGCACTGATCGAGACCGCTGCGACGATCGAGGGAAAGTTCCGGACCCCGCATGTGACGCTTGTCGAGCGGCAACCGGAGGCACGGGCAGGCCGAAAGACCCTGGCGCTCGACTATCCCCATCTCACCGTGCGTTTTGCCCCCATCTACTGCGAGCCGGGCACCCGCCGCATCTATCCGCAATTGCGCGAGCGGCTGGTTGCGAGCGTCTTCGATGCTGGGCTCCGCGCCGTTGCGGCCTTCGCCCGCGCGCGGTCCGATGACTTCCGGCTACCGACGCATCGCGCCCTTGGCCGGAAAGCCTTCGTCGACGCGGTCGTGCGTGCCGACCGCGGCATCGACGAGATCGCCTCGAGCTTCGATTTCCTGCTCGCGGTGACGCCGATCAACGCCGAAACCGCCTGGGCGGAATTCGCGTCGAGCGGCTTTTCCCGAAGTCCCCGCCTCTACTATCGGCCGCTGGCGCTGCAGATCGAAACGGCCAAGCGCAAACTCTTCACCCTCAACTTCGAACACCTCGAAGATCCGCTGCTTTATGCCCTCTATCGGGAAAAGCAGCAGGAGGTCGATCTGCAGCTCTCGATGATATCCGCGCGCGAGACCCGCAAATTCGTCGAACTCGGCCGCGCACTCTACGGCCCGGTGGAAAGCGACCTTCTCAACGCCGCGTCCGACATCCTCGCGCGCACCGCAGCCGATGGCGCCTCGTCTCCGACATCCGGCAACAAGCGCGACTGCGACTACATAAGGGAGCGAGCCCAGGCGATGATATCAGCCTATCGGCGCCAGTCCGCCGATTTCACCGCGTCCGTCGAAATTCGCGACGACCTGCCAGCCGGCCTGCTCGTCTCGCGCGGTCAACTGCTGATCGCCAGAAGCTCGGCACTCGACCCCGATCGCGTCGAGGCGCTGCTCAGCCACGAGGTCGGCGTGCACCTGCTGACCTATTTCAACGGCTCGGCCCAGGGCCTCCGGATCCTCCGCTCAGGGCTTGCCGGTTACGAAGGCATGCAGGAAGGGCTTGCCGTTTTCGCCGAATACTTGAGTGCCGGCATGACCGCGGACCGGCTGCGGGTGCTTGCGGCGAGAGTCGTCGGCTGCGCGGCCCTGCTTGACGGCGCACTGTTTCCGGAGACCTACCGGCTGCTCGTCGACGGCCACGGCTTCGGCACCACAGAGGCCTTCAACATTACGCTGCGCATCTATCGCGGCGGCGGGCTGGTCAAGGACGCGATCTACCTGCGCGGCCTGTTGCAGCTTCTCGAGCATCTCGCCGACGGCGGCAGTCTCGAGCCCTTCTGGATGGGCAAGATCGCCGCGTCGCATTTCGGTGCGATCCAGGAACTCAATTTGCGCGGCCTCCTTGGTGCCGCGGCCATTCGCCCTATTTTCCTCGATGACGTCAAAGCGCGCGACCGACTTCAGCGAGCCCAGAGGGGAATTACCCCGCTCGACATGGTCGCAGAGTAGGAAACTGAATGCGCATCGCCTTTTTCGTCAACTCCATCGAGGGCGAAGAGACGGTCTATGCGACGACATCGCTTGCGCTTGCGGCACTCGCCCGTGGCCACGAGATCGTCTACGTCACCCCTGGTGATTTCATCCTGAGGCCCGATGGCCGCCTGATGATCCACGCCCTCAACCTCGGCGCGGCGAAGCCGCGCAAGGCCGAAACCTTCATCGCCGCGTTGCGGAGCGGCGCCACGCGGCGTGAGACGCTGGACATCGCCGACGTCGACGTTCTGTTTTTGAGAAGCGACCCGTCGGAAGACGCCGGTCCGCGCCCCTGGGCCACCCAGGCGGGCGTGATTTTCGGGCGGCTTGCGGCCGAGCGCGGGGCAATCGTCGTCAACGATCCCGACGGGCTCACGCGGGCGCAGAACAAGCTCTATCTCCAGGACTTTCCCGAGATGGTTCGGCCGACCACGCTGATCTCGAAGCATATTGAGGAGATCAGGGCCTTTGTCGACGAGCACCCGGAAGGTGTCATTCTGAAGCCGCTGCAGGGCTCCGGCGGCAAGAACGTCTTCAAGGTTAGCTCCAGCCACGAGACGAACCTCAACCAGATCTTCGAGGCGGTCAGCGAGATGGGCTATGTGATCGCGCAGGAATATCTGCCGGCAGCAACGGAAGGCGACGTCAGGCTGTTCCTGATGAACGGCCGGCCGCTCAAACGCGGCGATACCTACGCTGCGGTTCGGCGCGTCCCGGCGGAAGGTGAGCTACGTTCCAACATGCATGTCAACGGCAGGCCCGTCGCCGCCGTCGTCACGCCGGAAATGCTCGCGGTGGCCGAGCAGATGCGGCCGAAGCTGGTGCGCGACGGCATGTTCCTCGTCGGTCTCGACGTGGTCGGCGACAAGCTCGTTGAGGTCAACGTCTTTACCCCGGGAGCACTGCCTGAAATCGCCGAACTGACATCGATCGAGTTCAGCGAGGACATCATGGCGGCGCTCGAACGGAAGCTCGACATCAAACGGGCCCATGTCGGCACACTTACCAATCGCGAACTGGCCACGCTCTGACCGATAGCCGGCCTGCGACCGGGGAAATCCTACCTTTCACACTGTCAAAGCCCTGTGCGCGCGGTATAAGCGCCGCGCAACCGGATATCTTCGTGCTCCCAAGTGAAGATCAACGGCTGCCGCCGGCGCGTCCAATGCGACGCCCTCCCAAGGCCCCAAGCTCCGGCGTCAACGACATCATGAGGTTAAACCATTGGCAGGTATCATCACCAAGGGCGCTGAGCCCACGCGCGCGGCCTCATCCGCGTCACCGGACGCGACGGGCTATCGATTTGCCCTCTTCGCGCTCACCTCACTGTTCTTCATGTGGGGCTTCATCACGTGCCTGAACGACATTCTGATCCCGCATCTGAAGAACGTCTTCTCGCTCAACTACACGCAGTCGATGCTGATCCAATTCTGCTTCTTCGGCGCCTATTTCATCGTCTCGCTGCCCGCCGGCGCGCTCGTCAAGCGCATCAGCTACAAATGGGGGATCGTGCTCGGCCTCGTCATCGCCGCCATCGGCTGCGCGCTGTTCGTCCCGGCGGCAAGCTTTCGCATCTATGCGCTGTTCCTCGGTGCTCTCTTCGTGCTGGCGAGCGGCATCACGCTGCTGCAGGTTTCGGCCAACCCTTACGTGACCGTGCTTGGTCCGCCGGATACGGCCGCGAGCCGTCTGACCCTGACCCAGGCCTTCAACTCGCTCGGCACGACGCTGGCCCCGATGTTCGGTGCAACGTTGATCCTGTCGGCTGCTGTCGTCGCCACTGCCGGCGCGACGCCGGAGCAGCTCGACGCGCTGAGGCTCGCCGAAGCAAGCGCGGTCAAGATGCCCTACCTGCTTCTTGCCGCCGCCTTCCTGCTGCTTGCGGCGCTCTTCGCCGCCCTGAACCTGCCGACCGTCGAAGTGCATGACGAGATCGAGCCGATCACCGACGGCAAGTCGGCCTGGCACTACCGCCACCTGGTCCTCGGCGCCATCGGCATCTTCGTCTATGTCGGCGCGGAGGTCAGTATCGGCAGCTTCCTCGTCAACTTCCTGAACCAGCCCGACATTGCCGGCCTCTCCGAGGCCGAAGCCGCCCATTATGTGATGTATTTCTGGGGCGGAGCGATGGTCGGCCGGTTCATCGGCGCGGTTGCGATGCGCTTCGTCGACGACGGCAAGGCGTTGGCCTTCAACGCAGTCGCAGCGATCGTGCTGTTGCTGCTAACCGTCTTTGCCGGCGGCAGCGTTGCCATGTGGTCGGTTCTGGCGATCGGGCTTTTCAACTCGATCATGTTCCCGACGATCTTCAGCCTGGCGCTCTACGGCCTCGGGAAATATACGAGCCAGGGCTCCGGCATCCTGTGCCTGGCAATCGTCGGCGGCGCGCTGTTGCCGCTCGTTCAGGGCGGCCTTGCCGACAACATCGGCATCCACCTTGCCTACCTGATGCCCGTCGCCTGCTATGCCTATATCGCCTTCTACGGCCTGAAGGGGCACAAGCCGACCTGATCTCAGAAGCCGCACTTCGCCGCCTCGGCGGCGAAGTGCTTTCCAGCCTCTTGAATTGGTGCCGTTCCAGACGGAAACCGCTTCAAATTTTCATGGAATTGTTCTGGCGCCTAAAGCGACTCGTCGACGATGACGACCGGACGCCCCATGGAGCAAGCCTCCACACGCGCCTCGACGCGGTAGACCGAGCGCAGCATGTCCGCGGTGATGACCTCATGGGTCGGGCCGCTCGCCAGCACCGAGCCGCCGCTGATGACGATCGTGTCGTCGCAGTAGCGCAGCGCATGGTTCAGGTCGTGCAGCGCGATCAGCACCGCCATGCCCGACTGCGCCGACAGGCGCTTCATGAAGCCGAGTACCTCGATCTGGCGGAAGAGATCAAGCGCCGAGGTCGGCTCGTCCATCAACAGCACTTCGGGCTTGCGCACCAGGGCCTGGGCTATGGAGACAAGCTGGCGCTGGCCACCGGAAAGCTCGCCGAGGCCGCGAAAGGCGAGGTCGGCGATCCGGAGCTCGCCGAGCACCCGGTCGATCTCGGCGAGTTCGGCGTCCTTCACCTTCCAGCCGGAACCCTGCTTGGCCGACAGAAGCACCGACTCGTAGACGGTGAGCACGGCATTGGCGCCGGTATCCTGCGGCATGTAGCAGATGCCCTCGGGCCCCTTGGACGTGTCCGAAAGGTGGACGGTGCCGGGCCCGGACGTCAGGCTTGCGATGCGCTTGAACAGCGTCGACTTGCCGGCGGCATTGGGACCGATCACCGCCGTCAGGCCACCGCCCCTAAGGACACCTGTATTGACGTCCGACAGCACCACGCGCCGGCCATAGTTCGCACCAACCTTTTCCAGCGTCAGGCTTACCATGCACGCCTCCTGTTGGTGAAAATCAGCACGAAGAAGAAGGGCACGCCGACGAGCGCGGTGATGACGCCGATCGGCAGCACCGCGCCGGGAATCAGCATCTTGCTGACGACCGAGGTGACCGAAAGCAGCAGCGCGCCGCAGAGCACCGAGGCCGGCAGGAAGAAGCGCTGATCCTCGCCGACCAGCATGCGGGCGATATGCGGCCCGACGAGACCGACGAAACCGATCGTGCCGACGAAGGAGACCGGGATCGCCGCAAGCAGGCTGACGGTCATCATCGCCTCGAGCCTTAGCCGGCGAACATTGATGCCGAAGCTCGCCGCCTTGTCGTCGCCGAGCCGAAGCGCCGTCAGCGCCCAGGCGTGCCGTGCAAAAAGCGGCAAGGCGAACAGCAGCACGGCGCCGGTGATCCAGACCTTCGGCCAGGTTGCCTTGGTGAGGCTGCCCATCGTCCAGAACACGACCGCGGCCAGCGCTTGCTCGGAGGCGAGGTATTCGAGCAGCGACAGCGCAGCATTGAAGGTGAAGACGAGCGCGATGCCGAGCAGCACGATCGTTTCCACTGTGACGCCGCGCATGGTGGAGGCGAAGTGGATGAAGAGCGCCGCCAGCATCGCCATCAGGAAGGCGTTGATCGGCACCATGTACTGGACCGCAACCGGAAAGACCGCGACGCCGGCAACGAGGCCGAGGGCCGCGCCGAAACCGGCAGCGGCGGAGATGCCGAGCGTGAACGGACTTGCCAGCGGGTTGGCGAGGATCGTCTGCATCTGCGCGCCGGCGACCGACAGCGAGGCGCCGACCGTCACGGCCATCAGCGCGATCGGCATGCGGATGTCCCAGATCACCACCCGGAGCTGGTCGCTCACGGTTTCCGACCGGAACAGCGCCGTCAGCACATCGGCAAGCGGATAATTTGCAGGGCCAAGCGCCATGTCGACCGCGACGGACGCAAACAGCGCGCCGACGAGACAGAAGATCAGCACCAAACGGCGCAGGACGAGCGCGCGATAGCGCCCCCGTCCCTCAACGCCGGAAATCTGGTCAGTCATGGCAACCATCATTCACCATCCTTCGGAAGCGAGACGAAGTAGCCCGGGCGATAGGTCACCGGCAGGAACTTCTCGTGAAACTCGCGGAAAGTCCGGTCCGGGTCGATGTCGGCAAAAAGCTCCGGCTGGAACCATTTGGCAAACTGCTGGATCGGAATGAACTCGTAAGGCGCGCCGTAGAACTGATGCCAGACGGCGTGCACGTTACCTTCCTTCACCGCCTTCAGGCCGGGAAAGCCCGGGCGCTGCATCAGGCCGCGCAGACGCTCCTCAGCCGCCGCCGCATCGGCGCCACGGCCGACGCTGACGAACTGGTTGAGATCGGATTCCGCCGACCAGTTGCTGCCGGTGATGATGACATGATCGGGATCACTGACGATGAGCTGCTCGGGATTGAGGTCGCCGAAGGTGCCCTTGATCACGTCCGAACCGATATTGTGGCCGCCGGCCTCTTCCACCATCTTGCCGAAATTCGCCGGACCGAAGGTTCGGCAGCAGACGACGTCGCCGGTGATACCGGGAGAGCGCTCGATGAAGACTTTCGGGCGTGCGATTGCCCCCGCCTTCTTCAGGCGGTCCGTCACCAACGCGATCTGGGCATTGCGGTATTCGATGAATTCACGCGCCTTTGCCTCGGCGCCGAAGAGTTGGCCGAGGATTTCGACCGATTTCTCGCTGTTGGCAGCCGGATCGACGCGGAAATCGAGATAGACGACGGCGATGCCGGCAGCCGCCGCCTTTTCGATGAAGCCCGATTCCTCGACAGCCTTCTCAGCCTCGAGGTTCAGGGTCAGCACATCGGGCTTCAGCGCGATCGCCGCTTCGAGGCTGAAATCGCCTGAAGGGATATAGCCGAAACGCGGCAGCTTCTCGATCTCGGGGAAGCGCTCGACATAGGCGGCGTAGGAATCCGGGTCCTTTTTCACGAGGTCGTCGCGCCAGCCGACGATCGTGTCGAAGACATGCTCGCCTTTCAGCGCCGCCGCGACATGGATCTGCCGCGCCTCGCCCAGCAGCACGCGCTTGGCGGGCAGCGCGATTTCGACCCGGCGGCCGGTAACGTCGATGATTTCCGCAGCACTAGCCGGCAGAGCCGCCAGCACTATGGCGGCGATCATCGCCGACGCGATTTTCCTGAAGATCGGCATTCTCATTCCTTTCGATCGCGACGCTGCTGCTGTTTTTTTAAATCGCATGCGATTTAAGGACGAAAACATGCAGCAATTCAAAGTGCTACGGCGACCTTTGCGCGTCTAATAAGACGCGCGGCGCCGTAGAGACCTCCCCTCCTCCGGCTGTTGATCTGCTTACTTGCTGGCCGTCAGCGAAACGAAGTAGCCGCTCTCATAGGGAAGCGGCAGGAAGCGCTCATGCAGCTCCTTGAACGTCGCTTCCGGGTCGAGGTCGGCGAAGAGATCCGGATGCAGCCACTTGGCGATCTGCTGGATCGCGACGAACTGGTAGGGATTGTTGTAGAACTGGTGCCAAATGGCATGGACCTGGCCGTCCTTGACCGCCTGGACGCCGGTAAAGGCCGGGCGCTTGGTCAGGTTTTCGAGCTTGCGGGCCGCTTCCTTTACATCCGCGCCATAACCGACCCCAACCCAGGCGCCGCCCGGCACGTAACCCTGCCAGTTGCCGCCGGTGACGATGATCTGGTCCGGGTTCGCAGCGATGATCTGCTCCGGATTGACCGTGCCGAAGGTGCCGGGAATGATGTCCTTGGCCATGTTCACGCCGCCGGCGAATTCGACCATCTTGCCGAAATTCTCGTTGCCGAAGGACATGCAGCAATCGTCGGAATAACCGCCGGCGCGCTCGACGAAGACCAGCGGCTTCTTCGGGTTGGCCTTCGCCAAAACGTCGGTCACCTTGGCGATGCTTTCGGCGCGGAACTTGATGAATTCTTCGGCCTTCTCTTCCTTGCCGAGCAGCTTGCCCATCACACGCATGCTCGGCTCGGTGTTTTCCATCGGCTTTTCGCGGAAGTCGACATAGACGAGCGGGATGCCGACCTTGGCGAGCTTTTCGATGTAGCCAGCCTCCTCCGTTGCGGTCTTGGCATCGACATTCATCAAGACGACATCGGGCTTCAGCGCGACCGCCTGCTCGATGTCGAAAGTGCCGTCCTTCATGCCGCCGAAGGTCGGCAGCTTGGCGACATCAGGGTATTTCGCGAGATAGGCGGCGTAGCTTTCCGGGTCAGCCTTGGAGAGATCGTCACGCCAGCCGACGACGCGTTTGAACGGCTCGTCACGGTCGAGCGCACCGAGGAAATAGATCTGGCGCCCTTCGCCGAGGATCACGTGCTCGACCGGTACATTGACCTCGACATCGCGGCCGGTCACGTCTTTCAGCGTCACGACATCAGCGAAGGCTGCCGTTGAAAAAAGCACGCAAAAGCCCGTGGCGGCCGCAGCCACCCTGTTGAAAAACCGCATTGTTTTCTGCTCCGCTGGGAAAATCGACGCGATCTAATGTTTCATGACTTTATTAGTCAACATTTATCTTTTAGAACGCCTCCAAACAGAGACGGCGGTATCGACATGAGCGATGTAACGGATCGGCAGAACTACAACCTGCGGGATGAAATCAAGGCCTACTGGTCGGAGCGCGCCGCAACTTTCGATCTGTCACCGGGACATGAGATCTTCTCGGAGGAGGAGCGCGCTGCCTGGCACGCGTTGTTTCTACGCCACCTCGGACCTGGCGCCGGCCGCGCCGCGTTGGACCTTGCCAGCGGGACGGGCGTCATCTCGCACCTGCTCGACGAACTCGGCTTCAAGGTGCAGGGCCTGGATTGGGCCGAACCCATGCTCGAACGCGCCCGCGAAAAGGCCCGCAATCGTGGCCGCTCGATCCGCTTTGCCCTCGGCGACGCCGAAAATACCATGGAGCCCGACGGCCATTACGATGTGATCGTCAACCGGCACTTGGTGTGGACACTCGTCGATCCGGCCGCAGCCTTTGCCGAATGGCTGCGCGTGCTGAAGCCGGGCGGCACGCTGCTCGTCGTCGACGGCGACTTCGTCAACTCGACGGCACTCGAGCGGCTGTTCTCGAAGCTCAGCGCCTGGGGACAACGCCTCGGCCTCTTCAGGGCGGAAACGCCGACCGGTTCACCGCAGATGATGGCGACGCATCGCAGCATTCTCTCCCGCGTGCATTTCTCCAAGGGCGCCCACGCCGAGGCCGTCGTCGAACTGTTGCAGAAGGCCGGCTTCGTCGACATCACGGTCGACAGGGACCTGCGCGAAATCCATCGCACCCAGGCCAAGAACTGGAATGTCTTCAAGGGTCTGGCACGGCAGTCCCAGCATCGCTACGCTGTGCGCGCGGAAAAACCCTAGCAAAATCCTGCCATTGGGATTGCCCGATATCGGTTGATCCCCCACATGATAGGACGGAATTTCGACAGCCCTGTCGTGAACGATGAACTGAAAAAGGTAGAAAAATGCGCGCTACAATCTTGTTGGCAATAGTTCTGGGCCTCGCCGCATGCTCCCAAACCGGCGGTGGCGGTTACAGCGGCAACTACGAAGGCGGCGACGGTGACTTCTATCCTGGGATCGTCGCTCCAAAGTAGACGCTGAACCACCGTAAACCGTGATCTAAGATCCCTTCCCGTCGACATTGTGCAATCCTGCGATTGGCGGGGTGGGTTCTCAATAGCTCGTCACTCGCAAGTGAATGGCCGTCATGCGATGTGGAAGAACGTCGCAGGATCGCGCGCTGGTGTACGGCCGGCCATTCTAGCTGCCAATCCGTTCAGCCAGACGCCGCAAGCCTGGAATGTCCTTGAGCATCAGCTTCTGTCGTCCGCCCTGGACGAGGCCCTGCCCTTCCCAGGCGCTGAGGATGCGCGAGACGGTGTGCAGCGTTGTTCCGGTCATCTCGGCGATATCCTGGCGCGAGATCGGGAAGTCGATGCGGACGCCGCCGCCTTCCGGCTTGCCCGCCTGCTCCGCAAGGCGGAGAACCGTGTGGGCGACACGGCGCTCGACCTCTTCCGTCGACATTTCGCGGATGCGGGTATGCGCCTCGTCGAGACGCTGCCCGATCGTATGCATGGCGTTGACGGCGAGGTGAGGGTTCTTCTCGACGAAGACGTTCCAAAGCTCCGTCGGCCAGGCGAGAACCAGGCTCTCGGTCGCGGCTGTCGCCGTTCCCGGATAGTCGCTGCGCTGCAGCGCGCGGGCAAAGCCGAAGAGGTCCCCGGGATTGACGACCCGGACGATGATCTGCTGCCCGTCCTTGGTGACCTGGGTCACCTTCAGCCGGCCGTGCAGCAGCAGGAAGAAGAAGTCGGCCTGCGCACCCTGCTCGAACACGGCTTCGTTCTGCGGAACACGCCGCACCGTGGCGCGCGTCAGCAGCGAATCCAGTTCCTGGTCGCTCATCTTCTGGAACAGAGGGAGCGATTTGACGAGTGTGCGATCGAGTGCAGCCACTTTGGCCCTACATCCTGCCGTTTGAGTTGCTCTGCTCTAGCACAGCCCGGGACCCTGCAAAAGGACCACGGCGCCGCACGTCCTGTCAGATGCGCAAAGGACGCTATCGCACCACGATCGCCACATGATTTTGCCCCTGGACCGATGACGATCCAGGGGCAAAATCATGTATCGGACCCTATGTCGGCTGAGACGGACAGGCCCCAGCGGTTTCGCCGACCACGCCATGTCACCCGGCGCCCTGGAGCCGGCGTTCGAAGGCGTAGAGGAAGCCCGAATACCAGCGGCCATCGCGCACGAGCCGGAAGCCGAGATTGTCCGGCGGCACGCCGACGGCGCAGCCGCCACTCTTCGGATCACGGATGAAGAAGCTCATCGATGCCCGGTGCTTGCCGTTGACGACGAAGATGCCGCAGGCGGGCTGCTCCTTCAAAACCTCGCCATCGTCGCCGATCGTCACACGGCGGTGGCAAGTCTCTGTCCATTCCCAGACATTACCGTCCAGGTCCGCAACGCCGTACTCGTTCTCGCCGAAAGCGCCCGAAGGCTGCGGCAGCGGGTCCTTCGCCCGCTGCCGGCTCGCCTCGCGCTCGTAGTCCGCCAACCAACGCAGCGCCGGATTGTCCTTGCTACCGTCGATCCCGAGCGCATCGTCAGGAAACTTGGAGCCGGCGGCAAAGGCCCATTGCTGGTCGGTCGGCAGACGCCAGACTTCGCCGGTCTTCCTGGTCAGCCATGCCGCATAGTCGTTCGCGTCGGTATAGTTGATCCCGGTCATCGGTACGCCCGACAGGCCGGCACCATGGCCGCCCTCCGGCTGCTGGCAGGCGCCGTCGGCGATGCAGCGTTCAAAATCCTGACGCGTCACCTGGTACTTCATGATCTCGAGCGGCTGCTCGAGCGCCGCAACGACGATGGGCGCATCGACAGCAAAGCCGTTCTTCAGGAAGTGTCCCTCCGCCCGATAGCTCATTTGACGCGGTGCGATCGTCACGGTCACCGGTGGCCTGATCGACAGGTCGACGCCGTCCTTGAGATCGTCGAACAGCCCCACCTTCGCCGAAAGCACGCCACCGATTGCGGCCAAAAGGACGGCCGGGGCTGCGAGCGAGAGGAGCGAAACCGCAGATTTCTTGTTGCTGGTCATGGGAGGTCTCCGGGGAAAGGGCACGCGCTGACGAGCGCGTGCCTTCGTTCGCGTGTGGGGTCGCGCAGGTCGCGGCCCTGCAATCACCTTGCTTCAGCCGTCTACATCGACGCCGGCTTGACGACCGAAGTCATGAGGTCGTCGTTCCAATCGCCGGTGACCTTGAAGTGGCCGGCAGCGCCCAGTTCGAACGCCTCGATCAGGTTGTGGTTGACGTAGGCGTACACACCCGGCTGGCGGAATGTGTAGAAGGCAGCGCCCGCGGTTCCGCCCGGAATGAGCCAGGTTTCCTGGTCGAGGTCCGGCGGGTTGCGGAACTTGCCGGTCGCCCAGACATAGTCACCATGCCCACCGATCAGGTGCGGCCGCGTATCGCGGTTGGCCTGCGAATGGACGACGAGCACGCGCTCGCCCACAGCCGCTGTCAGGGCGTTGTCGCCGGTCAGCGCGCCGACCGCGCCGTTGAAGACGATGTGGGTCGGGGTCAGCGTGCGCATCGCCTTCACCGCATCTTCGTAGGCATCACCGGGGGTTTCGTACTTCTTGTAGTTCCCGGCCTCGTCCTTCGGCACGTAGAAATCCTGCTCGCCGACATAGTAGATCTTGTCATAGGTCAGCGGCTGACCCTTCTCGTCCTTCAGGCCCTCGCGCGGCAGCACCATGATGGCGCCGTTCATGCCCGAGGTGACGTGCCACGGCACCATGCCTTCGGGCGCGCAATGGTAGACGAAGACACCGGGCTTGGTGGCCTTGAAGCGAAGCGTGGTTTCCTCGCCCGGGTTGACCTGCGTCAGCGCACCACCGCCCAGCGCGCCGGTTGCGGCGTGGAAGTCGATGTTGTGCAGCAGCGTGTTGGTCGCCGGGTTGATCAGGCGGAGCTCGACATAGTCGTTCTCATGCACCACCATCAGCGGGCCAGGCACCGAGCCGTTGAAGGTCATTGCGTGGATCTCGGTGCCCTCGCGGTCGATCACCAGCTTCTTTTCCTCGATCGTCATGGTGAACTCGACGACCCGCGGTCCGGTCTTGGCGACCTGTTCATGGGCGTGGACGAAAGGCGGCTTGACGAGGTCGACCTTCACGCGCGGCAGGGTCGAGATATCGACGGGGGCAGCGCCCGCTGCCGTGACGGCGCCAGCCGCCTGTGCCGAAGCGGTATGGAGAAGCGGCGCAACCGCGCCCGCCAGGGCAGCGCCGGCGAGCATCGTCCGACGGGTCATCTGAAGTTGTTCAGTCATCTTGCTCTCCTTCGACGCGCTCCAGCGGCCGGAATTGGCCTTCTGCGAAACGCGCCTGTATTCAACGAGTTAGGGTGGGCGGCGCCGACTTGGGCGGCCTCACCTCCGGTCTCGACCACCGGTCCCCCAGCAGTCACAAGAGGAATAGAACCACAGACGAATCGCGTCTTTGTCTTGGAACAAATCGTTTCGAGGCGATCGTTTTTCTTTGTCCCCCATGAACACACCTGGCGAAGCGGGGCCGCGATACTTGCGTTTTCGCAAAGAGCCCCTCTGAAGCCATTGATAGATCAAGCCTCATCCGCAAGTCCGCAAGCACGCACGACGAGGACGACGATCATGTTGGACAGACTCATAAGACCGAAACCGAGCGGCGGTATTCCGCGCGGACTCTCCACCACCGGGCCGGTACTTTTCTCCTATGGCTTCCGGCCGTTCTTTCTCGGTGCCGCCCTCTGGGCGATCGGAGCCATGGTGCTGTGGATCTCGGCACTGATTTTCGGGCTCGACCTTGCCGGCAACTACGGCGCCGCCCATTGGCACGCACACGAGATGCTGTTCGGCTTCTCCTCCGCCGTGCTCGGCGGCTTCCTTTTGACGGCGATCCCGAACTGGACGGGAAGGCTGCCGGTCTCCGGCGGTCCGCTCGCCGGCCTCTTTGGGCTCTGGGTGGTCGGACGGATCGCTCTGCTATCGAGCGGTTTGATCGGCCTGCCTGTCGCGGCCGGTATCGAAGCGTTGTTCCTGCCTGTGCTCCTTTTGATCTGCGCGCGCGAGGTGATCGTCGGTCGCAAATGGAAAGACCTGAAAGTCATCGGCGGGCTGGTGCTCCTGTCTGCCGCCAATATCTGGTTCCACCTTTCGGTTCTCAGCGACCTCGACGTCGATGCCGCGGCGCGACTGGCGATCGGCGCCTACACCATGCTGATCATGATCGTTGGTGGACGCATTGTGCAGAGCTTCACGCGCAACTGGCTGAACAAGGTCGGGCGCACAAATTTCCCGGTCCCCTATAACCGCTTCGACACCGCGGCGATCCTAATCGGCGTCGCGGCGCTTGCGGCCTGGACCTTCGCACCTGATCACATCGTCACGGCGGCAATCGCGCTCATCGCCTGCGTCTTCCATACGGTGCGGCTGTTCCGCTGGCGCGGATTGGCGACCTTGCCGGAGACGCTGCTCTTCGTGCTGCACGCAGCCTATGCCTTCGTGCCGCTCGGCTTCCTGGCCATCGCTGCCGGAGCGATCGAGCTCCTGAGCGAATACCCGGTCATGCACGTGCTGACCGTCGGCGTGATTGCCTCGATGATGCTCGCCGTCATGACCCGCGCCAGTCGCGGCCACACCGGACGACCGCTGGTGGGATCAGCACTCACCACCGCCTCCTATGTCGCCATCATGGCCGCAGCACTGATCCGGCCGCTGGCAGAGGTGCTGCCCGCACACTATCACCATCTGATCGCACTATCGGGCGGGCTGTGGATTGCAGCCTTCGTACTGTTCACGCTCGAATATGGCCCGATGCTGGTGTGCGATCGCCGATCGCCCCGCGCGTCATCCTGACGACGCGCTCGAACCCAAAGAAAAAAGGCGCCGCATCAGCGGCGCCTTTTGTTTGTTGCAGGACAACTCTTAAAAGATTCCCCCTTGCGCGAATTCGATCGCGCCGTCGGCCATCATCTCAGGCGTCCAGGGCGGCTCGTAGGTCAGGCGTACCTCGGCATATTCGACGCCTGGCACATACCAGACGCAGTTCTGTACGGCCTCCTTGAGGAAGGCGGTCGCCGGGCACCCCTTGATCGTTGTCGTCATGGTGACGCGGGCGATGCCGCCCTCCTGGACGTCGATGTCATAGATCAGGCCGAGATCGACGACGTTCTTGCCCATTTCGGGGTCGATGATGATGCGCAGCGCATCGCGGATCTTCGCTTCAAGGTCCAGGGTATCAGGCGCCGACATGGGAGCGCCTTCCGCCGACGCGAATAAGGATCCGGTAGGTCTCGCCGGTCGCATCGAAATTGCCGGCCCATTTGTGCCCGCGTTTGGCGAGCTCCGGATAGAGGAACAGCGGCTCGCGTGCGAGCAAGGCGAAGAGCACTTCACCCTCCGCCATCTTCTCGGCCGTTGCCAGAATGCGCACCATGGGCTCGGGCGGATCGAGCTCGGTCAGGTCGAGCTGGCGGCTCGGGTCGGGCCAGGTGTCGAGATCCGTTTCGCCGACCGAAAGCCGGATCTCGTCCACGTCTCCTTCGGGCGTGAACAGAACCTCCCAGTCGCCATTGTCGAGCGGGCAGTCCTGATGGGTGAAGCCACGTCCGGCCATGACGCTGTAGAGCGGAACGGGCCGGAAGGTTGCAATCAGCTTCAACGCCTGGCCCGGCGCCAGACTGTCAACGGCATTCATGATGGCCTGGAACGGGTCGCTGCCACCGCGCAACAGCGGCCGGACATCGAGTTCATAGGGATCTTGGCTCATGGGAACCTCCGTGAGGAATGGATGGCAAAAACAGGCCTGGTCGAACAAGTCCATCAGGCAATCGAAGTTCAGCCGGAACGTTGATCAGACGCCGTGTTCGCACGAACTCCAGGATGAGCGCATTAACGGCAATCAATTGGCCGAGGCTCGCAAAGCGAAAGAGGACAACACTACCGATCAGCAGGGCCAGAGTACCGAGCGCTACCGTCAGATAATAGAGCCAAAACCAGCGAAGGGCCGAGACCTCGACGACGAGGTCCTGAACCCTTGGCGTTGGCATACGCCCAAGCGCCGGCCCGTAGCATTCGAGCCAGGTCATGAACGGCACGATCTTGTAGAGCTTGGCAAGGCCCATACCCGTCAGCCAGCCGAAGGCGACGAGATAGATAACGGCACCGGAACTAGCGTCGAGACGGCCGGTCGCGAGCAGCGCGACGAACAGCGCAGTCGCAGCGATCAACGACGCGAAGGCGCCGATGCTGGCGCGGCTGTTGAGCTCGATCGCCTTGCGGCGACGCTCCCGATAGATGCGCAGGATATCGGCGATATAGATCGCCACCACGGCAGCGCCGGAGCCAACGGCAAGGAGTAGGAGCGAGGAGCGACCGAAAGTACCCGCGAGAATGACCGGCACCGCCGCTGCAAGAAGGCCGAGGCAAAGGGCACCAAGCGCGAAGACCACGCGACTGCTTGTCCGCTCCTTGTCCGGCGACAGCATGAACATGGTCAAAAGCCGATAACTGACGCCCATGGTGGTGAAGCTCAACCAGCCGCACAGGCCCAGGGAAGCATGCAGCGAAAGCCCATCGATCGTCAGGTCGATCGCAGCTTCCGCATCGATCAGCCCCGAGAGCACCCCGGTATAGACGCCGCCGAGCAGCATCGTGCCGAAGAGCGCTGCAAGACCGACCGCGACGAAGCGGGCCGGGAGCGGCAGGGGGCGGGCATGCCAGAGCGTGGCGGCAAAGGAGAAGCCGAGAACAGAAAACCCAACAATTGAGAAAGCGGCTCCCACAGGAAGCAGTGTTACCGGAAGATCTATCGCGCCGGACAGGCTGACGAAACCAAGTGTCAGGCCGGCGATGCCGGCGATGAGGAAGAGGAGCGCCGGCAGCGCGACGCTCGGGAAGGAAAGCGGCCGGCCGACGAGGACAGGCACGAATTGCAGCAGCGCGCCGGTCATCAACAGGCTCAACCAGCCCAGGACGACGACATGCACGAGCGCCAGCGTTTCGGGCGCCTCGAGGGCTGAGACCGGGAAGCCGAAGCCGAGAACCATCATGGTCTCGCCAAGGACGAGAAAGATCAGCGCCGCCGCGAAGTAGGACATTGTCCAGCGGGATAGCGTGGCTGCGAACATGGCGGTTCATCCCCTAGACCACGGTGGCTTTGGTCGCGCCGACCAAAAACCAGAAACGTGATCGATTCTCGTAAGTTAGAGCGGGATGTGGGCGGAAGCCGCATACACTTTTCCCGATCCCGCTCTTGAGGCGTATCGTAGGCTCAGTGCCCGCCGCAGCAGCAATCGCAGCCGGAGGACTGCTGCCGGCCGATCTCGACACGCCAGACAGCCGGTCCCTGCTCCAGATACTCCCAGGTGAACTCGCCCGGATAACGCGTCTCCAGCTGGTAGTGCAGCGGGCGCGGATCGTGGTCGTTGATGATGGTGAAGGCGCCGCCCTCGGCAAGCGCATTCAGCATGCCGAAGATTTTCGGATGGCGCTCCACCGGCGGAATGGTCCGCACATCGATGAAGGGCTTGTCGGTCTCTGCAATGGTCATGGTCATCCGCTCTAGGCGCCGTCGTTTGATGATGGTCCGGGAAACGCCGGCGCACACGCCCCGGATTTCCGCAACCTAGCGGCGATGGCCCCGCGACATTTTGTCGAAGCGCAAACAAATCCCTGTTTGGCGAAGACCACCCCCGTCCTTGACTTTCCGCAAAGAGTTGCCGGGCCGCGAGGCCTAGAAAGGTGCATCCATCGGCACCCAGATGAGGACGAAATGTTAGCTTCCGCGCTCCTGAAATACGGTGAAATGCGCCTGCCGCGCTACACGAGTTACCCGACCGCCCCACGCTTTGCCGCAACGGTCGACGACCACACCTACGGCGACTGGCTGAAGGCTATCCCCGCAGGTGAGGACGTGTCGCTCTATCTGCACATCCCTTTCTGTCGCTCGATGTGCTGGTACTGCGGCTGCCACACGACGATCACCAAGAAGGACGATCCGATCCTCGATTATCTCGACGTGCTGAGAGACGAGATCCGCATGGTCGCCGACACCGTCGGCAGGCCGCTGCCTGTCGCGGAAGTGCACTTCGGGGGCGGCACGCCCACGATCATCGAGCCGCGCGAATTCCTCGCGCTGATGACGCTGATGCGTGAGCGCTTCGCACTGTCGCCGTCGGCCAACGTCGCCGTCGAGATCGATCCGCGCCGGCTGACACTCGCCATGGCCGAGGCGCTCGGCGAAGGCGGCGTCAAGCGCGCCAGCCTTGGCGTGCAAAGCTTCGATCCCGTTGTGCAGAAGGCGATCAATCGCATTCAGAGTGAGAAGCAGACGGCCGAAGCGGTCGCCCATTTGCGCGGCGCCGGCATTGGCGGGATCAATTTCGACCTGATCTACGGCCTGCCGCATCAAACGGTGCGCTCCTGCGTCGAGACGGTCGAGGCGGCTGTAGCAATGCGTCCGGAGCGGTTCGCCGTTTTCGGCTACGCCCATGTGCCAAGCTTCAAGAAGCACCAGCGCATGATCGACGAGACGGCACTGCCGGACAGTAGCGCCCGCGCCGAACAGGCGCTGGCGATCGGCGAGGCGCTGATCAAGGCCGGCTACCGGCAGATCGGCCTCGACCATTTCGCCTTGCCTGACGACGATCTCGTCACCGCCCAGGCGACCGGCCGGCTTCGCCGCAACTTCCAGGGCTATACCACCGACAACTGCGAGACCCTGATCGGTTTCGGCGCCTCGGCGATCGGCCGCTCGCGCGACGGCTATGTCCAGAACGAGGTGCCGCCCGGTGTCTACGCCAGCCGCATCGCCTCGGGCCGGCTCGCAACCACCAAGGGCTACCGGCTGACCGACGAGGACCGGTTGCGCGCGGCGATCATCGAACGGCTGATGTGCGATTTCAGAGCGGATGTTTCCACCATCGCCACAGAGCATGGGCGCGATTGGCAGTCACTCGTCGTAGGCAACGGCAAATTGGCCGAGCTGCGAGAGGACGGCGTAATCGATATCGCTGATGGCGTCATTACCGTCCGCCCTGAACACCGCTTCGTCATCCGCGCGGTCGCGGCCGCCTTCGATGCCTATATCGACGAGTCCCAGAGAGTGCACAGCAAGGCTGCTTGAGGGCGCTTTCATCGAAAAGGCCCGGCGACTGCCGGGCCTTTTTCTTTCTCCTGACGGCGCAGCCGCCTCACCCCACCAGATTGCGATAGATCGCCGGCAGCGCCGCGGGCAACCGCGAGATGTTGCCGACGACGGCGTAGCCGTTCTGGCCGAACATGGCAGGCACATAGGACTTCGCCTCGCGGTCGACCGTGACGGCGAAGGTGTTGATGCCGCTGCGCCGTGCTTCCGTGACTGCACGACGGCTGTCTTCGAGTGCGAAGCGCCCCTCGTAATGGTCGATGTCGTTGGGCTTGCCGTCCGTCAGTACCAGCAGAAGTTTCTTGCGGTTCTGTTGCCGGCGAAGCTCGGCCGAGGCATGGCGGATCGCAGCGCCGATGCGGGTGTAGTAGCCGGGTTTGAGCGCCGCGATGCGCGCCTCGACCAGTGGTCCCATCGCCTCGTTGAAGGCTTTCACCGTTTCGACCCGCACCCAGTCGCGCCGTCGCGAGGTAAAGGTCAGGATCGAGTGGTTGTCGCCGCAGGCCGACAGCCCGTGCGCAAGGATGAGCAGCGCCTCCTTCTCCACGTCGAGCACTCGCCGGTTGTCGGACCAGGAATCGGTCGACAGCGACACGTCGACGAGGATCGTCACCGCCAGATCGTGCACCTGCGGCCGGCTCATCAGATGGATGCGATCACTGCCCTGGCCGCCAGCGGCGAGATCGGTGCGGGCGCGCACGACCGCATCGAGATCGAGATCGGCGCCGTCGAGTTGCGCGCGCAGCATCTCGTGCCGCGGGCGCAGCACTTCGAACTGGCGCCGCACCCGGCGGATCAGGCTCTTGCTTTCCTCCGTGAGCTCGGTCCGCTCTTCCTGGGCCGAGGCAGGCGTCGCCAGCACCCGGCAATGGTCCTTGAGGTATTGTCCGGTTCGGTAGTTCCATTCGGGATAGGTGAGCTCGGCCGTCAACGGCGTCGGGTCGACCGCTTCCGGCGGCAGGTCGAGATCGAAGCGGAAGCGTGCCGAGGGGCGTCCCTTGCGCTCGCCAAGCGTCATGTCGTCGAGTTCCTCGGCCGCCTTGCTGTCGTGGTCGTCGCTGTCGTCGCCGGGACGGTCGACATTGACCATTTCGGCCATGGCGAGGATCTTCTCGAAGCGGTTGAGAATGAAGGGGCTGCGCTCCCCCTTGCGGTTTTCCGGATTTTCGCGCACGGCGATGTGGCGTTCGACTTCGGCAACCGCACTCTGAGTGCCCGGTGTCGCGGCGACATCCTCGTCGCGCGTGGTCGTCGTTTCTGTGCGCAGCAGCGTGTCCGGCCAAAGCGGCATCGGCAGCATCGGCAGGTAGCCGGGCGGAGCGCGATGCGGGAAGATCACCGGCAGCGTCGCATCCGCCTCACCTACGACCTTGCGCAACAGGCGCAGGATACGATTTTCGAGATGCTGCTCGATCGACGGCAGCGCGCCCCTTTGCCGCTCGGCAAGCGTCGCCTCGGCCAGGCGCCGATAGCGCCGCCGGAGACCGGGGAACCGCTGGAATACTTCCTCGACCGTTTCCTGGGCGCGCGATACCAGCGCCAGGTCGCGACGGAGCGGATCGGTTTCGCTGATGGGATCAACGGGCATCGTCGCCATATAGGCGACGAGCCAGTGATAGAGATCCCGGTTCAGGTCTTTCGTCGGAAAAATATCGGTCTCGCCCGGCAGCATCAGCGACGCGTGGTCGCGCGCCGGCTGGACGAGCTTCTCTTCGCCGAGCCCCATGCGCTGCCGCCAGCGCAAGCGATGGCCCGACGTGCGCCCGCGGGCGGGTACGATCTGCACCGCCGCCTCGCCGCCGTGTCCGCGAAATGAGACGCCGAGCACCGGCATCATATCGGCGAGCTTCACCGCCTGTTCCGGGTAACGCCGCCAGGTTCTGGTATTGCCGACGAAGCGGTGCCAGGCCCGTCCGACGGTCTCTTCGAGCTCGAGGAAATCAAGCATGGTTCACCTCAGGCGATCAGCGAAGCGGCCACTTCGAGCAGTGCTGCGCGCACATCCGGTTCATCCGTGAGCGGCTCGATCATCGCTGCCCGCACCGCGTCCTTGACCGGCATGCCGGCATCGATCAGCGAGGCGCAATAAACGAGAAGCCGGGTCGACACGCCTTCTTCCAGATCATGCCCCTTAAGCGCACGCAGCCGTTGCGCGAGGTTGACGAGCGGCGCCACCTGGCTTTCCAGCAATCCACTTTCCTGGGAAACGACTGATATCTCCTCGTTCCGCGGCAGGAAATCGAACTCGATCGCCACGAAGCGCTGCCTTGTACTGGGCTTCAGGCTCTTGAGCAGGTTCTGGTAGCCGGGATTGTAGGAAACGATCAGCATGAAGCTCGACGGGGCTTCGAGCAGTTCGCCGGTGCGTTCGAGCGGCAGCATGCGGCGATCGTCTGTCAGCGGGTGCAGGACCACGGCGACATCCTTGCGGGCCTCGACGATCTCGTCGAGATAGCAGACGCCGCCGTTGCGCACGGCGCGGGTCAGGGGGCCGTCGACCCAGACGGTGTCGCCGCCCTTCAGGAGATAGCGCCCGGTGAGATCAGCGGCGGCAAGGTCGTCGTGGCACGAAACGGTCGAAAGCGGCAGGCCGAGCTTCGCTGCCATGTGGCTGACGAAACGGGTCTTGCCGCAACCGGTCGGTCCCTTGAGGAGCAGCGGCAGTTGCCGCACCCAGGCGCTTTCGAAAAGCGCGCATTCATTGCCGGAGGGACTATAGGCGGGAATATCGAGCGCCGCGCGGCTGACGGCGGTTTGGACAGGGCTCATGGCAAGTCTCCATGGTGGGATTTCTTGGGGGTGCCGGCGCGGCAAGCCGCGCCGGTTGCTTGGTCATTCGGCAGGCTGGACGATGCCGGCGAGCTTTGCGCTGCGCTCGCGGCCGGGGACGAGAACCGCCCAGATGAACATCAGCGCCGAGATCAGCACGACGGCACCGGAGCCGAGGCGGATCCAGTAGAACAGCGCGAGCTGGTCCTGGACGTCCATGTAGCTTTCGCCGAGCACCCGCTGCAGATGCGCCTGGAGAACGCCGGCGAAGGTAAGCGCGAAGGTCATGACCGACATGGCGGTGCACATGGTCCAGAAGCTCACCATCGACAGCCACTGGTTATAGGGCGCGCGGCCGCGGATCTCCGGGATGGCATAGGCCATGACCGCCAGGTTCAGCATCACATAGGCGCCGAAGAAGGCGAGGTGTCCGTGGGCCGCGGTCACCTGCGTGCCGTGGGTGTAGTAGTTCACCGAAGACAGCGTGTGCAGGAAGCCCCAAACGCCGGCACCGAAGAAGGCCATGACCGAGCAACCGATCGACCAGAGGAGGGCTGCGCGATTCGGATGCTTGCGGCCGGCCTTCCAGGTCATCACGAAGGTGAAGATCACCATGGTGAAGAAGGGGGCCACTTCGAGCGTCGAGAACAGCGAACCGATCCACTGCCAGTAGCCCGGCGCACCGATCCAGTAATAGTGGTGGCCCGTGCCGAGAATACCGGAGAAGAGCGCCAGGCCGACGATGACATAGAGCCACTTCTCGACGACTTCGCGGTCGATACCGTTGAGCTTGATCATCAGGAAGGCGAGCACCGATGCCATGATCAGTTCCCAGACGCCTTCGACCCAGAGGTGGACGACGTACCACCAGTACATCTTGTCGAGTGCCAGGTTGATCGGGTTGTAGAAGGCGAAAAGGAAGAAGATCGCCACACCCCAGAGCCCGAAGATCAGGATGTTGGTAACGGTGGTCTTGCGGCCTTTCAGCACCGTCAGCGTGATGTTGTAGAGGAACATCAGCGCGACGATGACGATTCCCACCTTGATCGCGAAGGGCTGTTCGAGGAATTCGCGCCCCTCATGAATGTGCAGGAGGTAGCCGACGACGGCGACGGCCGCGGCGATCAGGAAGATCCAGAACTGCGCAATGGCGATCTTCGTGCTGTAGAGTTCGGTTTCCGCCTCTTCCGGCAGCAGGTAATAGGTCGCGCCCATGAAGCCCATGAGCAGCCAGACGATCAGCGCGTTGGTGTGGACCATGCGCACGATATTGAAGGGCAGCAGCTCGGAGAGCGTATTGGGTAGGACATAGATGGTGCCGGCAAGCACGCCGAACAGCACCTGGGCGAGGAACAGGCCGAGCGCTCCGTAGAAGTAGAGCATCGCGACCTTCTGGGTTTGGTATTTCATGGTGTCACGCTCCAATTGCTCTGCTCAACCCGCCTCGTTCGGCGGCCAGTTCTGGGTCTTGATGCGGCTCGTCCATTCGAGGAAGTCGGCGAGGTCGTTGAGTTCCTGTTCGGAGAGGTTGAACTGCGGCATCTGCCGCCGCCCCTCGATGCCGGTCGGCTGGGCGGCCATCCAGGCTTTGAGCGTTTCGCGGGCGCCGTCTCGATCGGCCTCGCCGCCGAAGCGCTTCCAGACATTGCCGAGCTCGGGCGCGAAATAGGCGCCCTCGCCCAGGAGCGTGTGGCAGTTGATACAGGAGTTCTTTTCCCAGACGTGTTTGCCGCGTGCGACCGCATCGGTCAGCGTCGTTTCATCCGTCGAGGTCGTCCGCATGTAGTAGTGGCTGTGAGCTGTCAGCCCGACGAAGATTGCGAAGAAAAAGAAGGACCCGCCGTAAAAGACGTTACGGGCCCCGGTTTTGGTGAGGCGTTCTGCCATCACGTGGTCCTTTCGATTTCAGTTGGCCGCGAAGAGCGCGGCCGGCTGATCTGATCCCCTCCCCGTGTGGCGTCGGTACTTCCAACGCCGGCAACAATCGGGGCGAACCCATGTCTAGGGAAATCGGCGGCGGCTTCTTTGCGTTTCGGCAAACAAGTCGGCGGGTGAGCTCAGATGAAGAGAACAGTGCTCAACACCAGCTTCGCTGCGGCGAGCAGGACGAGCGTTACGGGCCAAATCAAAAGGCCTAAGCGAAGGGCGGACGGCGCCTGCCTGAGCCCCATGAAATCGAGCGCGACGAACCGGCATTTGACGACGGCGAGCCCGAGCAAGACCGCGACGACGGGGGCCGTCGGTCCGGCGATCGCCATCGACGCCATGCCCGCGAGCACGACCACGGCGAGCACGAGCCAGGTGTGGAACAATTGTCGGGGATTTCGGTCGGTCATTTCACTCACACGAGATAGACGAGCGGAAACATCACGATCCAGACGAGATCGATCACATGCCACAGCGTGGTGATCAGGGTGACGTTGCCGGATGCCGGGCGCCACGCAACGATGAGCAGCACAAAGGCACCGAAGACGACGTGCAGCAGATGGAAACCGGTGACGAGGAAATAGAGTTCGAAGAAGGAGCCGAATGCAGGATCGCCGGCGACGCCCGCCTCCGTGCTGTATTCGAAGAGCTTGATCGCCACGAAGGCAAAGCCGATAAGCGCGGCATTCACCAGCGCCCGCCGGCGCTGCCCGAGCGACGCCCGCGGCCTTGTCGCCAGGGCCGCCTGCCAGCCGCTGGTCAGAAGAACAAGCGTGTTGATACCGGCAAGCAGCGGATCGAGATGCAAACGGGCGGCAACAAACGCGTCCGGCTGGACGAGACCGACAAGCAGAAAACCGGCAAGCAGAATGCCGAAGGCGGCAAGTTCGCTCCAGACGAGCACCCAGAGCAGCAGTGTGTCCGTCGTGTCCTCTTCCGCCGTCGCGGCAATCGGATGACTGCGCGCATCCATGTCAGCGCCTCCGTGGGCTAGAGCGGGATGCGGGCGGAAAACCGCACACACTTTTCCTCATCCCGCTTCAAAAACTTGAGGCTTGAGCTAGGCACGGGCGCCCACCCTGTCTTTGCGATTGAGCAAAGAAGGCGGCAGGGGGCGGGGCTATTGGCGGGAAACAAAGGAGCCTTCCGATGACAGACGCACAGATCGGCCTTTCCGTCGCCACCCCCATCATCATCGTCTTCGCCCTGGTGCTTTATCGTATGGGCGTGCTTCAGCGCGGCGCGACGCTGTCGGCGATCCTCTCCTCCGTTGCAATCGCGATCGTTCTCTTCCTCGATCGCTAAGGCGCGAAGTCTTCCGCGGCGCCAGCTGCCTGGACCTACAGCGCCGCGCGTCTTATCAGACGCGCAAAGGTCGCTGTAGCACTTTGATTTTCTGCATGCCTTTGTCCTTAAATCGAGGTCGATTTAAGGAGACATGCAGTAAGGGAGTGGACTCATAACCAGGCTCGCGGACGGCTTGTCAGATTCCGCTTTTGAAGCGATGAGCCGCCCTTCCAAGTCATGCTATAATCGGAGTTCGAGCCTCGCGGTTGACACATGTCAGCACTGCTCAGCTTCGGTTTCGTCCGCATCCAAACTGGGCGCGTGTCGCGGGCGCGGAGCGATGCAGAAGAGTTCAGCCTGACGAGCTGCCCTCTCTCACGGACTAGGGGAGGATCAGGGTATGATCGACCAATGGCTATTCAAGAGCGAGACTTACGATAACTGCAATTGCGCCATGAACTGCGGCTGCCAGTTCAACCTGCCGAGCACCCACGGCTATTGTCAGTCGGCATTCGTCGGCAAGATTGTGGAAGGCTACTTTGGCGATACGCCGATAGCGGGCCTGAACTGGGCGGCGATGTACAAGTGGCCAGGTGAAATCAAGGATGGAAACGGCCAGCGCCTGATCGTTATCGACGAGCGTGCGGATCAAGCGCAACGGAGCGCGCTTGAAGCGATCATCTCGGGCGAAGCAGGCGAACCACTCAGCAATCTGTTCTCCGTGTTCGCATCCACATGCTCGGAGTTTTGCGAGACATTGTTCCTGCCGATTCATCTTGAAGCGGACCTGGAACTCAGAACCGCCAGAGTAGAGATACCCGGCGTCATGCGCAGCAGCGGTCGGCCGATGATCAACGAGTTTACTGGTCAACCGTTCCACATTGCGATGGCACGTCCGAGTGGCAGTTTCGAGTTTACCTACGCAGAGATCGGGCTAGGTACGACTGCGGTCACCGGAGGTATGGAGATGGCCTACGAGGATTCATGGGCGCATTTTTGTGTTCACCACTTCAATCAGAATGGTTTGGTCCGCGAAAGATCAAGACTGACTGCATGGCTTGATCGATTGACACCGCGTCCGTGAATGACGGCGACGGAGCCAAGCCCGGCCAAAGGCCGCGGCCGTGTTCCGGGCTTGCAAACTCCAAGTCACAATCTGATCGAGGTGACAAGGACGCCCGTCGCCAACGCGTGCCCCACACACACCTTGTTCGTATCGCGCGAGACGAGCGTCCGAGCCGTGAACGGTCACGCCGCAGACTTTGAGAAATGTCAAAGAGGACCGTTGCCGTTGGGTGTAGTTCAAGCACGACACTCAACGGAGCAGATCGATGCAGCAGCAATTTTCGGAACACCACGAGCTGGGACAGGCTTACCGCGAGCTTCTTTCGCTGTGCGATCGCCTCGAGACGCTCGCCGATTCCATTCCGCGCCGCATCGACCTGACAAGCTGCCGCGTGATCATGACGGAACTTCCGGAAAAGCTCCGGCGCGTCCACGCGCTGGAGGAAATGATCCTGTTTCCTGCAGTCGAAGACCGGCGAGCGACTGATGATCGCGACGCCTTGATCGCCCGACTGCGCGCCGAACACGACCAGGACGATCGGGCAGCCGCCGAACTGGTGCACGTGCTGAAGGCCGTTCTCGACAACAGGGCTTCGCTCAGCTGGGATGCGATCGGCTACATGTTGCGGGGCTTCTTCGAAACCGTTCGCCGCCACGTGGCAACGGAACGCCTGCTTCTCTGGCGCCATGCGTGAGGAGATCGACATGACCTATTTCCTCCTCGCCTTCGCCGTCTTCCTCCTGCTCCATCTGGTGCCGGCCTGGCCGGCGCTGCGCCAGGGACTGATCGACCGGCTCGGCCGCTCAACCTATTTCGCGGTCTACTCGCTGCTGTCGCTGCTCGCTCTCGGGTTCGTTTTTCACGCAGCGCTGCAGCTCGATTTCATCCCGCTCTGGGAACCGGCCGCCTGGCAGGCGTGGATGACCTTCATGCTGGCGCCGCTTGGGATCTTTCTCGTGCTGGCCGGCCTTTTCAGCGAGAACGCGCTGTCGATCTCGATCTACCAGGGCAACGAGCGGCCCGGCGCCATCGTGACGATCACCCGTCATCCGGTGCTCTGGGGCTTCCTGTTCTGGGCCGCCGGTCACATCGTGCCCAACGGCGACCTGCGCTCGCTCGTGCTTTTCGGCGGCTTCGCACTGTTTTCCGTCGGCGGCTTCTTCATGCTCGAAAAGCGCGCCCGCCGGCGTCTCCGTGATGGCTGGCAAGCGGCCTCGAAGGGCACATCGGTCTGGCCCTTCGCAGCGATTATTCGGGGCGAAACCCGTTTGCGTGCCGATCCGGTGATGATCATCGCCGCCTTTGCCACCGTGGCGATTGCCGTCTGGCTGCTGCTTGGCGGGCACGAGGTCCTGTTCGGCGCCGACCCGCTGCTCCAGGCTGCTGCCTTCGACTAGCCTTCACCTTGCCAGGCCTTTGCCAGCGGTGCGATCGGCAGCGCCAGGAGGTCGATAGCCCGCGCCGCCAGATGGTCGACGATGGCGTCCACGGTATCAGGTCGATGGTAGAAGGCCGGCACGGGCGGCATGATGATCGCCCCCATTTCGGTGACGGCGCACATGTTGCGCAGGTGACCGAGATGCAGCGGCGTCTCTCGCGCCATCAGTATCAGCCTGCGGCGCTCCTTCAGATGCACGTCGGCGGCGCGAACCACGAGATTGTCGGCCATGCCGGCGGAGATAGCCGCGAGCGTACGCATGGAGCACGGAGCAATGATCATGCCCGCCGTCGAAAACGACCCGCTCGCAATCGCCGCACCGATGTCGGCGTGGTCATAGGTTCGGGTAGCCCTACGTAATAGCGACGGAAGCCCCTCCGCGCCAACCTCGTGCGCGAGTGTGCGGTGCGCCGCCGGCGACAGGACGAGATGCAGCTCGACGCTTTCGATATCGGCGAGCCGCTCGGCGATGCGCATTCCGATCGCGGCACCGGAAGCGCCGGTGACGCCGAGCACGATCTTCATTCGGGTCATCGTGTCAGTCCTCCAAGCCCGAGACCGGCCCAGATCGCATCGACCTGACCGATGACCTCTGGCGACATTTCGAGGACCCGCCCCCAGTCGCGATCGGTTTCGGTGCCGATCTTGTTGGTGGCGTCGAGCCCGAGCTTGCCGCCGAGACCCGAGCGCGGCGAGGCGAAGTCGAGATAGTCGATCGGCGTACCCTCGATCACGGTCACGTCGCGGCTGGCATCGAAACGAGTCGCCAAGGCCCACATCACATCGGACCAGTTGCGCACGTCGATATCGGGATCGACGGCGATAATCAGCTTGGTGTAGCTGAACTGCGGCAGCATCGACCAAAGCCCCATCATCACGCGCTTGGCCTGTCCAGGGTAACGCTTGTCGATCGAGACGACCATCGCCCTGTAGGAACAGGCTTCCGGCGGCAGCCAGAGATCGGATATCTCCGGGAACTGCTTGCGAACCAGCGGTACGAACAGCCTGTTCATCGCTTCGCCGAGCCGCGAGGGCTCATCCGGCGGCCGGCCGGTATAGGTCGAGAGATAAAGCGGGTTGCGGCGCATGGTGATCGCCGACAGACGCATGACCGGGAACGGCTCGACCGAATTATAGTAGCCGGTGTGGTCGCCATAGGGACCCTCCTCTACCGTTTCGACGGCAGAGACGGTACCCTCCAGCACGATCTCCGCATTGGCCGGCACCGAAAGCGGCACGGTCTTCGCCTTCACAAGCTGTGTCCTGCCGCGCCTGAGCAGTCCTGAAAAATTCAGCTCGCTCAACCCGTCGGGCAGCGGCATGACGGCAGCTAGGATCGTTGCCGGGTCGGCGCCAATAACGACCGCTATCGGCATATCCTGACCCAGCCGTTGCCACAGACGGTGGTGGCGGGCGCCGCCGCGGTGCGCGAGCCAGCGCACGATGGCACGATCGGGGCCGAGCACCTGCATGCGATAGATGCCGACATTGACATCCAGCGGATCATCCGGGGCGCGCGTGATCACCAGCGGCCAGGTGATGAGCGGCGCCGGCTCGCCCGGCCAGCACCATTGGACCGGCAGGCGCCCGAGGTCGATTTCGTGATCACGCCAGACGACCTCCTGGCAGAGTGCGCGCGTTACCTTTCGCGGCCGCATATACATCGCCGATCTCAATAGAGGCAGCCGATCCCAGGCGTCGCGCAGCGACTGCGGCGCTCTGGGGTCGCGCAGTTCCGCCAGTTCGGCGGCAAGCGCATCGAGCCCTCCCGGCATCAGGCCGAAACCGCGTTCGATCCGGCGTTCCGACCCGAAGAGATTGGTGAGAAGCGGGATCGGCTGCACGGCGCCAGAGGCATCGATCGGCTGCTCGAAAAGAAGCGCCGGCCCGTCGTCCGCAAGCACGCGGCGGTGGATCTCGGTCACCTCGTGCACCAGCGAAACCGGCCGTGAGATGCGCTTCAGGTCGCCCTCGCGCTCGAGCGTATCGACAAATTCCTGAAGCGTTGCAAAGCCCTGGGACGGGCGGAAGGTCCTGTTCATGGAGCCTGTTTGTGGCGGCGAATGGCCCTTGTCTTTGACGTGGCGCAAACAACCGGCGGCGGCGGGCGACTAGCATGCGCCGCATCGTCCGATTCCGTCGCTTCGCAGGTAGCCCCAAAAGGTAACAATGTCACTTCCGCTCGCGATCACCGCACCTCTCAGCTTCGTTCCCATCATCGCCATCGAAAGCGTGGTGCAACGTGTCTTCACCCGCGTGATCGAGACCCATCCCGGCCTCTTCGATCGCTTGGCTGACCATGCCAACAAACGCTACGCCTTCCTGCCCTCCGATCTGCCGATCGGCTTTCTCGTCGAACCGGCCGTGCCGCGCATTTCCGTCCATCGCAAGGAGCGCGCGCCGGCTTCCGATGCCTGCATGGAAGGCGAATTGGTGCTGCTGCTGGCCCTGCTCGAAGGCCGTGTCGATGGCGACGCCGTCTTCTTCTCGCGTGATCTCACCGTCAGCGGCGACATGGAGGCGATGCTGGCGCTGCGCAACGCACTCGACGATTGCGAAATCGATCTCCCACGCGATCTTGCGCGGATGAGTGGGCCGTTCGCACCGCTCGTGCGCCGCGCCACGGAGGAAATCCGCGAGCGCGCACTTGGCCGTGTTGTCAAGGAGGAGGCTCCCCAATGGAACTGATCTGCCCCGCCGGCACGCCGGCCGCCTTCCGCGAAGCCGTCGATGCCGGCGCCGACGCGGTCTATTGCGGTTTTCGCGACGAAACCAACGCCCGTAATTTTCCCGGGCTGAACTTCTCCCGAGAGGAACTCCGGACGGCAATTGCCTATGCCAAGCAGCGCAAGGTGATGACCTTCGTCGCGATCAACACCTTCATGCGCGCCGGCCAGGAGACGCTCTGGCACCAGGCGGTGGACGACGCCGTGGCACTCGGCGCCGATGCCGTCATCCTCGCCGACTTCGGCCTGATGGCCTACACGGTCGAGCGCCATCCGCAGCAGCGGCTGCATGTCTCCGTGCAAGCCTCCGCCTCCAATGCCGATGCCGTTCGGTTCCTTGTCGAGGCTTTCGCGGCAAAACGCGTCGTGCTGCCACGCACGCTGACGATCGCCGACATCGCCCGACTAGCCAAACAGATCGATTGCGAGATCGAGGTCTTCGCCTTTGGCGGCCTCTGCGTCATGGCCGAGGGGCGTTGCTCGCTCTCTTCCTACGCCACGGGCAAGTCGCCCAACATGAACGGCGTCTGCTCGCCCGCAAGCCATGTGCGCTACCGCCAGGACGGGCGCGAACTCGTCTCCGAGCTCGGCGACTACACGATCAACCGCTTCCCGGCCGGAGAGGCCGCCGGCTACCCGACGCTCTGCAAGGGGCGCTTCGATATTGCCGACGAACGCGGTTATGCCTTCGAGGATCCGGTTTCGCTCGACGTGATGGACCATATCGATGCGCTGCGCAGCGCGGGCGTCAGCGCGCTGAAAATCGAAGGGCGGCAGCGCGGCAAGGCCTATGTTGCCGAGGTCGTCTCGGTCATGCGGCGGGCACTGACCGCCGGCGCCGCCGAGCGGCCCGCTTTGGTATCGCGGCTGAAAGCGCTTAGCGAAGGCCAGAAGACGACAACAGGCGCCTATGAAAAGCGCTGGAGGTAATCGGCCCATGACCACATCTACGAGCCCATCCAAACCCGCCTTGAGCCTCGGCCCAGTCTATTATCTCTGGGACGGCCCCAAGTGGCGCGACTTCTATTTCCGCATCGCCGACGAGGCGCCGATCGCCCATGTGACGATCGGCGAGGCCGTCTGCTCGAAACGGCTGCATTTCATCGAACCGCATATCGGAGACGTCATCGAGCGGCTGGAGAGTGCCGGCAAAGAGGTAAGCCTCGCCTCGCTGGCGCTGGTGACGCTGGAACGCGAAAGCCAGCTGGTGCGCGGGCTGGTGCGTGACAGCACCTACCCGATCGAGGCCAACGACCTATCCGCGCTGCACCTGCTTGCCGGCAGGCCGCATTCGATCGGACCACTGGTCAACGTCTACAATGGCGCCACGGCCCGGCTATTGTCCTCGAGGGGCGCAACGAGCATCTGTCTGCCGCCTGAACTGCCGATGGCGTCGGTGCGCGGCATCATCAAGGAAAATCCGGGCCTCGCTTTCGAGATCTTCGCCTTCGGCCGCGTGCCACTGGCGATCTCGGCACGCTGCGCCCATGCGCGCTCCAAGAGCCTGATCAAGGACAATTGCCAGTTCATCTGCGGCGAGGACACGGATGGCCTGACCGTCGAGACGCTCGACCGTCAACCTTTCCTCGCACTGAACGGCGTGCAGACCATGTCGCACACCTGCCAGGCGCTGATGCAGGAACTGCCTGAACTTGCCGCCGCCGGCGTCTCCCGGATCCGGCTGTCCCCACAGGACTGCGACATGGTCGCCGTCGCCGAGATCTATGGCGACGCGATCGCCGGCCGGCGCGCCATCGACGAAAGCCTGGCACGCCTCGAGTCTGTCTATCCGGGAGTCCCGTTTTCCAATGGCTTCCACCACGGCCAGACGGGAGCGGCCTGGGTCAAGGTACCAGCGTCCTTGGCGCTTCCGGCTGCCTGAGTCACGGGCCGGGCACGATTGTGCCGGGCGGCGAGGAAGCAACGATGCCGACTTCCGTCACATCGCCTCGTCCCAATGGCTGGCGGGCGGCACCACGCCCTTGGTGAACAGGAAGCAGCCATAAAGGCGCGCCTCGCCGGTCACGATGATGCAATAGGCGCGTTTTGCGTCCTCGTAGAAGGCGAAGCGCTCGATCGCGTACATCTTCGGCGCGTCCCCATCCGCGCGTGCGATTTCGGCCTGCACCTCCAGCTGGACATCCGGCAACTCCCCCGCCTTGGCTTCTGGTGCCATTCGAGCGGCAGAAGGCTGCAGCGGCGTATCGAGCGGCATGACGGAGAGGATGGCTCTGGCTGCGCGCGCAGCCGAAACATTGGCAATGTGCAGCGGCAGGCCAAGCCGGGTGTGGCGGGCTATCGTGTCGGCCGGAAAGTTCGCGTCGACGAGCGCGATCCGGTCTCCGTGGCCCATGGAGCGAAGCGCGTGCAACACGTCCGCATTCAGCGCCGGGTCAACATTCATAAGCATCAGCCTGTCCTTTCCTCAGCTTGTCTCTGCCCATGGAAATCCGGGCACGAAACTGCAATGCGTGCGGCCTTATCACCCCAGCAGCGCATGAACGTTTCTCGTTGGTTGGGAGCGGGCGGCAAGCCGCCCGGATCAAATGCCCGTTAGCCGCTCGCGATATTTGTCAATGATGACGGCGAGGATGATGACGACGCCTGTTATCATCTGGCGCATGAAGTCGCTGAGCCCGAACAGGATGAGGCCGTTGGCGAGCACGCCGGTGATGCAGGCTCCAAGCAGCGTGCCGATCACGGTGCCCCGACCGCCATTGAGACTGGTGCCGCCAATGATCACCGCCGCGATCGCATTGAGCTCGAAGCCGATGCCGATGATCGGGCTCGCGATGTTGAGGCGCGCCATGTAGACCATGGCGGCAATGCCGACGAGCGCGCCGGCGATGGTGAACGCCGCCACCTTGTAGAACATCAGCGAGTGGCCGGCGAGGCGCACGGCCTCCTCGTTGTTGCCGATGCCATAGAGCAGCCGGCCGAACACCGTCTTCGACAGCACGAACCAGGCGATCGCGACGAGCACCAGTGCGATCAGGAAGACCACGGGTATGCCGAGGATCATCTGCGAACCGAAGGCGTTGAAGCTCGGCGGGAAGGAATAGATCGTGCGCGCATCCGTCACCTGAAGTGCTGCGCCGCGGGCTATGTTCAGCATGCCGAGCGTGACGATGAAGGAGGGCAGCCCCCAGAAGGCGCTGATCCAGCCATTGAGGAAGCCGCAGACCACGCCGGTGCCGACGGCGGCAAGGGTCGCAAGGGCTACTGCCTGAAACACCGAGAGGTCGGGGATCGTCAGCACCGTGCCGCCGACGACGGCGCAGAAGGCGAGCATCGAACCGACGGAAAGATCGATGCCGCCGATCAGGATGACGAAGGTCATGCCGACGGCGAGGATCAGGTTGATGGTGATCTGCGTCAGGATATTGGAGATGTTGTTCGGCGTCAGGAAGTGTTCGGTGCTGACCGAGAAGAAGACGATCAAAAGCAGCAGCGCCAGGCCGATACCGGTATCGCGCAAGAGCACCTTCGGCGACCAGCCCGTCAGCCGGCGCGTATCGGCGGTGTCGCTTGCTTGTGTCTTTTCGAGTGCTTGCATCTCAGTGCCTCGCCTGTTGCTGCTCGCCCTGGTAGGCATATTGCAGGATACGTTCTTCGGAGAATTCCGGCCGCGACAGTTCGCCGACGACGCGGTGCTGCGACATCACCAGGATCCGGTCCGACAGCGTCATCAGCTCCGGCAGTTCGGAGGAGACGACCAGCAGCGCCAGGCCACGCTCGGCGAACTGGCGGATCAGCGCATAGATTTCAGCCTTCGCGCCGACGTCGACGCCGCGCGTCGGTTCGTCGAGCAAAAGCACTTTCGGATTGCGCGCCAGCCACTTGGCGAGCACCACCTTCTGCTGGTTGCCGCCGGAAAGCGTCGCGGCATTTTTGCCCGGCCCGCCATATTTCAGCTTGAGCTCGGCACCGAGCCGCTCCGTCACCGCGATCTCGGCCTTCCTGTCGAGGATGCCGGCACTTGAAACGTCCGACAGAGACGCAAGCGTGACGTTGGCCGCGATCGGCATGTTGAGGATCAGCCCCTCCTCCTTGCGGTCTTCGGTGACGAAACCGATGCCGGCATTGATCGCCTCGCGCGGCGAGCGGAAGGAAACGGGCGCACCCTCAAGACGAAGCGCGCCGGAGAGCGGTGGCTCGGCAGCGGCGATCGCGCGCAAGAGCTCAGTGCGCCCCGAACCGACGAGACCGGCAATCCCGAGGATTTCGCCTTTGTGCAACTGAAGCGAGATGCCTTGGGCATGGGGCGATTGCGGATGGCGGAAGTTGACGAGCGACAGCGCTTCTTCGGGGCGCGCCAACGATACCATTTCGCTCGCCATCTGTTGTTGCAGCTTGCGGCCGACCATGGCGCGCACCAGTTCGTCCTGGTTGGTTTCGGCAATCGGCCGCGAGAACACCGTCTCGCCATTGCGCAGCACCGTCACTCGGTCGCAAATGCGGAAGACCTCGTCGAGGTGATGGGAAACGAAGATGATCGACACGCCGCGACTGCGAAGCTCGTTGATGATCTTGAACAGCCGCTCGGTCTCGCGCGACGTCAGCGTTGCCGTCGGTTCGTCCAGTATGAGGATGCGGCTTTCCGTCATCAGCGCTCTGGCAACTTCGACGAGCTGGCGATGGGCGATGCCGAGCCGCTCGACCGGCCAACGCACGTCGATATCGCTGAGTCCGATGGCGTCGAGCGCGGCACGCGCGCCGGCATGCATCTCCTGCAGCCTGACAACGCCGAGTGCATTGCGCGGCAGATGTTCGATGAAGATGTTTTCCGCCACTGAGAGATAGGGCAGCAGGTTGAATTCCTGGTGCACGACCTGGAGGCCGTTGGCCTTGGCCTCGCGCGGCGTCGTCGGCGCGTAAGCGCGGCCGGACAGGTTGATCGCGCCCTCGTCCGGACGGACGATGCCGCAGAGCACCTTGATCAACGTGGACTTTCCGGCGCCGTTCTCGCCGATCAGGCCATGCACTTCGCCTGGCTCAATAGAAAGGCTGACGCCGTTCAGCGCCTTGGTGCCGCCGAAGGCCTTCCTGACATCGTGCAGCTCCAGAACGGGCCGCGTCGAAATGTCAGCCGCATCCGCGCGCACAGATTCTGTATTCATCATGATCTAGCCCTTTGAAACGCAGCAGTTCCGAACGGGAGCCAATCGCATCCCGCGTCCGCTGTTCCTGCCTAAGCCGCACCGGGCGACACCCGGTGCGGTAGAAGCAATCTCTGGGCTATTTCACGTCGTCCTTGGTCACGAGTTTGATGTCGGTCTTGACCCAGCCTTCAAGCTTGGGACCGCCGGCGACGACGGCGAGCGCCTTGTCGATCGCATTGGCCGCCATCTCCGAGCCGAACTGGTCGACGGTCGCGAGCAGCTTGCCGTCCTTCAGCATGGGCGCGACCGCTGGCACGTTGTCGAAGCCGACGACCTTGATGTCATTGCGGCCGACCGCATCGAGCGCCTTGACCACCCCGATCGCCATCGAATCGTTGGCCGCGAGCACACCCTGGATATCGGGATGCGCCGTCAGCATGGTGGAAAAGACGGCGTTCGCCTCTTCCGTTTCCCAATGAGCCGTGCGGGAATCGAGAAGATCGAGCTTGCCGGCGGCGACCGCGTCTTCAAAACCGAGCTTGCGCTGCGCCGCATTGTCGGCGCCCGGGTTGCCTTCGAGGATCACGACCTTGCCGCCGGCGCCAAGGTCCTTGGCGAGCGCATCGCCGACCATCTTGGCGCCGCCGCGATTGTCGGGACCGACGAAGGCGAGGTCGACACCCGCATCCTTCTTCGCCTGCTCGTCGAGCGAGACGTCGAAGTTGACGACGACGATGCCGGCGTCCATCGCCTTCTTCAGCGGCGCGACCATGGCGCGGGAGTCGGCTGGTGCGATGACGATCGCGTCGACGCCTTGGGTGATGAAGTTTTCGACGCCGTTCAATTGGCTCTCGAAATCCGTCTCGTTCTGCATGCCGATGGCTTTGAGCTCGTAGTCGCCCCGCTTCTTTGCATGCGCCTCTGCGCCTTCGAGCATGTTCTTGAAGAAGTCGTTGGCAAGCGACTTCATGACGAGGCCAACGACGGGTTTGTCGGCGGCCATCGCGATCGTCGGGAGCGCAGTGGCAACAGTGAGCGCGACGATAGATGCGAATCTTGAAAGCTTCATGGGTTCTCCTCCGGTGAAACGACGGTCCTCCAACCATCGATGAAACGTTTCATCAAGTGAATGCGAATGAACCGCTTCTGCCGCCAAGAAAAGCGAAACATCTCTCTGCTGTCAATATGAAACGTTTCATCACGGGAAATTTGTGCTGGAAGTCGCTATCGGTTGCCGGCATTCTCTGATTTAAAAGGAAGAAACCAGCCGCCACCCGATACCCCGGGGGCTTGCGATAACGCTTTGATCTGCTGCATGATTTCTAACCGCAGCGGACGCAGAAAATGGGACTGGAGCCGACCGTTTGAACCCGACGATAAAGGATGTTGCCCAGCGTGCCGGTGTCTCCGTGGGCACTGTTTCGCGCGTCCTTGCCAAGAACAAGACGGTCAGCGAAGACATCCGGAAGAAAGTGGAAGCAACGATTGAGGCAATCGGCTACCGCCCGAACATCCTCGGCCGCAGTCTCAGGCTCGCCAAAACCGACATCATCGGGCTCGTCGTGCCCGATATCACAAATCCCTTCTTCGCCGAGCTTGCCAAGCACGTCGAGATGCTTGCTTCGGCCGAGGGATATTCGGTCCTGCTCGCCAACACCCATGACGACCCGGAGGCGGAACGGCAGCAGATCGAGACACTGCTCGGGCGCCTGCCCGCCGGTTTGATCCTCGTTCCCGTCAGCAACAGTCTCGTCGACGGACTTGTCGCCGGCACGCGGACGGTAACCGTCGACCGGCCCTTGAGCGGGCATGCACTCGTTGCCGTCGACAACAGGCAGGGCGGCTACCTCGCCGCCGATCATCTGCTCGCACTCGGGCATCGCCGGCTCGGCTACATCAGCGGACCGAGTTCGACCGAAGTGTCGGGCGAGCGCCGCGATGGCTTCAAGCAGCGACTCGAGGAATTCCGCACGACCCATCCAGGCGAATACGTCGCACCGCAGGTCGTCGAAGGTCACTTCGATTACCGCTCGGGCGAAGAGCTCGGTAAGCAGATGCTGACACAAGCGGCAGCAACGCGCCCGACGGCGATCGCCACTGCGAGCGATCAGCAGGCGATCGGTCTTCTGCGCGCCGCCGGCGACATGGGCGTGCGCGTGCCGACCGATCTTTCGATCGTCGGCTTCGACGACATCCCGCTTGCCTCGCTGGTGCTGCCGCGCCTGACGACGATCCGCCAGCCGATCGACGAGATCGCGCGGCTGGCGCTGGACGGCGTGCTCGGCAGCCACGCGCTGCAGGAGGAATACAAGCTGCAGCCAGTCCTCATACGCCGCGGATCCTGCGCAGCACCTGGGGCGCCCTGACCGCGAGCCTGCCCAAGTGAGGCGCGAAAATTGCGCGCGATTTCCGCACCCGTCTCGCACCGGCTAACAGCCAAGCACCACCGCGCCTCCGGTGAGCCCGGCGCCCGCTGCCGTCAGCAGCAGTTTCTCCCCGTGATCGAACGGCCGCGCTTCTCGCGCGAGCGATAGCGACAGCGGGATCGTCGCGGCGGACGAGTTGCCGTAGTCCGCGATGCTCCGCACGGTTCTTGCAGGCTCGATGGCGAGGCGATCGCAGACGGCGTCAAAGATCCGGGCATTGGCCTGATGCGGCACGAAGCGGCTGATCTCTTGGGGATTGCAGCCGGCGGCATCCATTGCGCGGACGGCACAGGCTGTCATCATCTCCACGGCCTGAGCGAACATCTCCCGCCCGTCGCGCATCGTCATCAGGAAATCCTGGGGCTGCAGGCCCGGCGAGACCGGCTGGCTGCTGCCGCCGGCGGCGATGGAGATCAGGTCGTAGCGGCTGCCGTCGGCGGCAAGATCAACGCCAAGCAAACCGGTCTGCGGATCATCGGAAGGCGCAACGACGACCGCACCCGCCGCGTCGGCAAAGAGAACGGCGCTTGCTCTTTCCGCCGGATTGATGCGCCGGCTCAGAATGTTGGCCGCCACCACCAATACCGGTTTTCCCTGCGAACGGACGAAGCCGTCGGCAAGCGTCAGCGCATAGAGAAAACCCGAGCACGCACCGGCCAGATCGATCGCTCCGGAACGGGTGAGCCCGAGCCGGTGGGCGAGCAAAGGTGCGGAAGGCGGCAGGAGATGATCGGGCGTGGAGGTCGCCAACAGGGTCAGGGCGACATCGCCCCGCGGCATGCCGGCATCCTCGAGCGCCGCCGCGCCGGCGCTCGACGCAAGTCCCGTCAAAGTCTCGCCATCCTCGACCCAACGCCGCTCGCGAATGCCGGTACGACGCTCGATCCAGCCGGGCTCGAGACCGAGCTTTGTTTCGATCTCGGCATTGGCAACACGCCGTGCCGGCACGGCATGGCCGAAACCGACAACGCGAGATGACCGTGCGGCGCTCACAGCCGCCCTGCCGCGAAAAGCGATGCCGCCTCGTCGATCGCGCCATAGGCCCGGTCGAGCTCATCGGCGGTCACGCAATAGGGTGGCATCAGATAAATGACATTGCCGAGCGGGCGGATCAGCAATCGCCGCTCGCGGAAGAAGGCCCTGAGCCGCGGGCCGATCTCGGAGAGATAGCCGCCTGCCGGAACCTTGAGATCAAGGGCAGCAATCGTTCCAAGCTGGCGCGTATCGCTGAACCGGGTGTCGCCTGCAAACCGAGCGACATGCCGACGCTGCTGCTCCGTCAACGCGTCGATACGTTCTCGCACAGGCTCTTCTTTCCAGACGGCGAGATTGGCGAGCGCTGCCGCGCAGGCGATAGGATTGGCCGTATAGGAACTGGAATGAAAGAACGTCTTGCGTCGATCTGTCGAGAGATGCGCCTCAAAGATCTCGGCCGTGCAGAGTGTCGCCGCCAAGGGCAGCGCGCCACCGGTCAGTCCCTTCGAGGTGCAAAGAATATCGGGCGTGATGCCGGCCTGGTCGCAGGCAAACAGACTGCCCGTTCGTCCCCATCCGGTCATCACCTCGTCGGCGATCAACAGGCTGCCGTGCCGTTCGGCAATCCGTTTCAACTCGGCAAGCACGGAAGCCGGGTAGGTTTTCATACCGCCCGCACCGAGGAGCAGTGGTTCGATTAACAGGGCCGCAACCTCGCCGGTGGCACAGGCCGCCTCGAAGGCATCGAGCGTCGTCTGCTCTTGATCCGGCTCCGGAAACGGTAGCCGATCGACGGCGAAGAGCAACGGCGCGTAAGGCGCATTGAAGACGCCCCTTTCCCCCGCCGACATCGTGCCGATCGTATCGCCATGATAGCCATGTTCGAGCACGCAGATACGGTTTCGCGGCCGGCCGAGATTGTGGAAGAAACCAAGTGCCATCTTCAGCGCGACTTCGACCGCGGTCGAGCCGCTGTCGGAGTAGAACACATGGGCGAGCCCAGGTGGCGCGATCTCGATCAGCCCTCTCGCCAGGTCTTCCGCCGGCGCGTGGGTGTATTCAGCGAAGATGATCTGATCATGGGTCTCCGTGGCCATGCGGATCGCTTCCATGATGGCGGGATGCCGGTGGCCGTGGGTGATGACCCACCAGGACGAAATCGCATCGAGGATCGCCGCCCCGTTTTCGTCGATGAGATAGGCGCCCTCGGTCCGGACGACGCGTCGCATCGCCGGCTCCAATGCATGCTGGGTGAAGGGATACCAGACGGTGGAATTTCTCATGCCGGCACCTCCAGCAAATCGTCGATGTTGAAATTCTCGCGAAACGCCTGCCGCAGCCGTTCCGGCGTCAGCGGGTCGAGCCGCTGCAGCCGCCCAAGCCGTCGAACCTCCCCCAGTTCCGCGATGATCGCTTCGCTATCCGCCTGCTCCTCGCCGATGAAGGCGACACCCAGGACCGGGATCGCACGGCGCCGGAGCGCCTCGAGCGACAGCAGCGTGTGATTGATCGTGCCGAGCCCCGTGCGGGCGCAGAGAATGACCGGGATTTGCCAGCGCGCGAACACATCGGCAAATACGCTCCGCTCGGTGAGAGGCACCAGAAGCCCGCCTGCCCCCTCGATGACGAGCGGGCGGTCGACCTTGGGCGGCAAGAGATGTTCAGGCCGGATCGACACACCATCGATCCGCGCCGACAGATGTGGCGAAGCCGGTGTCCTCAGCCGATAGGTCTCAGGCAGGATGCAGTCGGGCGGGATCCGACCGAGCCGCGCTACAGCCTCGCTGTCGGTTTCTTCATCGAGTCCCGACTGCACCGGTTTCCAGTAGCAACCGGAAAGCGCGTCGGTCAGCGCCGCGGAGAATATCGTCTTGCCGATGCCGGTATCCGTGCCGGTAACGACGAAACGGCGCATCATGACCGCTCCTCCGCCATCGCCACCTTCAAGCGCTCCAACATGCGCGCGATCACCGGCCGGTCGACATTCAACGTGATCGCGATCCGAAGCCGCGCGGTCCCCTCGGGAACGGTCGGTGGACGGATCGCCCTGATATCAAACCCCTCGGCGCGCATCCGCGCCGCAATCCGCACGGCGCGACCGTTGTCGCCGACCGGGACTGGAAGGATCTGCGAGCCGCTGCTTTGGATGCCGAGGGTTTCGGCAAGCGCCCGATTGGCGAAGGTCCGGAGATCATCGAACGCTGCCCGGCGCTGCGGCTCATCCGCCAGTGTCAAAAGAGCCTCGCGCACGGCGGCAGCGATCAGCGGCGATGGCGCCGTGGAATAGATGAAATTGCGGGCACGGTTGACAAGATAGTCGCAAAGCACGGCGTTTGCGCCAACGAGGGCGCCGGAAACGCCGAGCGCCTTGCCGCAGGTATGGAGCACAACGAGATTCCGTCGGCCTTCCAATTCCGCGGCCAGACCACGGCCGTCGGGTCCGAAAACGCCGGTCGCATGCGCTTCGTCGACCACCAGAAAACCATCATGCCGCGCGGCCAGTGCAGCGAGATCCGCAAGCGGCGCCCGGTCGCCATCCATGGAATAGAGGCTTTCAACGGCAATCCACGGATGTCCCATGCCGCCGCGCTTTCGCCAAGTGCCGATCGCATCGGCGAAGGCGTCGACGTCGTTGTGCTTGACCGCGACCGCGCCGGCCCTGCTTGCGGCGATACCCTCATGGGCACTCGCATGGATCAGGGCATCGTGGACGATGATGTCGTCGCGCTGCGGCAGCGTCGAAAACAAGGCGGCATTGGCCGCATAACCGCTGCCGAAGAGCAGCGTTCGCTCCACGCCAAAGAACGCTGCCGCCTCCGCCTCCAGCGCCTCATGTTCCGCATGGTTGCCGCGCAGCAGTCTCGAACCGCCTGATCCAACCGGCAGGCCGCGGTCGATCGCCGCGATGATCGCCGCCTTGAGACGCGGCGAACCGGCAAGCGCCAGATAGTCGTTCGAGGTGAAGTCGACCCCACTGCCGGAGGCGAGTTCGCGGCGGCGCTCCTTGCGTTCAAGGCCGTGAAGCGTCTTCTCGTAGCGGTGGAGCAAGCCCGCGGTCATTCGGCCGCTTCCGGTTCTGTCGTAGGCGCCATCGGCTTCAGCCCGAGGCGGCGGAAGAGTGCCGCATCGTGATCCTCGCCGGGGTTGTCGGCGGTCAGCAGCGTTTCGCCGACGAAGATCGAATTGGCGCCGGCGAAGAAACAGAGTGCCTGCATCTCGTCGCTCATGTCGGTGCGGCCGGCTGAAAGGCGGACGTGAGACGCGGGCATGAGTATGCGGGCGAGTGCGATGGTGCGGACGAAATCGATCGGATCGACGGGCGCCGCATCGGCAAGCTTCGAGCCTGGGATCGGAATCAGCATGTTGATCGGCACGCTTTCGGGGGGCACCGGCAGATTGGCGAGCGTCACCAGCATCGAGATCCGATCGTCAGCCGTCTCGCCCATGCCGAGAATGCCGCCGGCGCAGACCTTGATGCCGGCCTCGCGGACGTTTGCCAACGTTTCCAGCCGGTCGGCAAAGCTGCGGGTGGTGATGATCTCGCTGTAGAAGCGCTCCGACGTATCGACATTGTGGTTGTAGTAATCGAGCCCGGCATCTGCGAGCCGCCCGGATTGTTCCGGCGTCAGCATGCCAAGCGTCATGCAGGTCTCTATGCCGAGCGACCGGACGCCGCGGACCATGGCGACGATCGCCTCCATGTCGCGCTCCTTCGGGCTGCGCCAGGCGGCGCCCATGCAATAGCGCGTCGCGCCGCCATCCCTCGCTTTCCGTGCCTCTGCAAGAACCTGTTCGACTTCCATCAGTTTCGACGCTTTCAGCCGCGTCGGGTAGTGCGCCGACTGGCTGCAATAGCCGCAGTCTTCGGCACAGCCGCCGGTCTTGATCGAGAGCAGGCGGCTCATCTGGATGGCATTGGGGTCGAACTGGGCGCGGTGAACGGACTGCGCACGATACAGAAGGTCGTTGAACGGCAAATTATAGATTTTTTGCGCGTCGGCCAGATTCCAACCGGTTTTGGCGGGTTTGGTGGCTCCCGAGGTCGGCTCGGTCGATCTGTTTGTATCCAGCATGTTCGTTCACTTCCCTGTTTGCGGCAAAGCAAAATAGATAGAATCCATTATTATCTATAATTTTCACAGGCACCGCATCAAGCAACCACCCAAAAGGAGAGTACACTCTACTACTTCAATCATAGCGTGCCTTAATATGATTCAACGGATGCCGACGAGAAGGGCAAATGCCGCAACTCTCCGCCTTGGCGGCATCAGCTGATGGCAATGAGAGCAGCCGCCAAATGCCCAGATTTGCGGACCTTGCGCCTCGCACGATCCGCAGATCTCCCGATCGATGCCCGCTACCGACACCACCGAGCCGCAAGAACACATGCCTTTTCAATTTTTATAGATAATTTTCAGCCGAAGAACCGCACGCGAGGTACACGCCGGCAGCCCTTGACAAAATCCGCTCCAGCCGCTCAGTTTGAAGCATTCACCAGGGGTGTCCCGACAAGGGGCTGAGATTCTGCTAGGCGACTTCCGCGGCGCAGTGACCCGTTGAACCTGATCCAGTTCATACTGGCGTAGGGACGGTGCAGACATCGCTGCCACATTCGCGTTCGCGCGAGCAGATCTCGGCAAGGCGTCCTTCCCTCTCTTCCGGTCCGAACTGGGTCTCCAACAATGGAGCCTCGGCAATGCGTATCTTCATCGCGATTCTGCTTCCTTCAGACCGACGTTCGGCTCGCCGTAGCTGGGCGCATTGACCATGCGCGTCCTGATCAAAGGCGCCGGCGTCGTCGGGCTGACCTTGGCACATGAGCTGATCGGCCGTGGCGTCGAGGTGGCCGTTGCCGAGCGACATCCGGACTTCTGCGGGGCGGCGTCGTGGTTTGCCGGCGGCATGCTGGCGCCCTGGTGCGAACGCGAGAGCGCCGAGGAAACGGTGCTGACGCGCGGCATCGGCGCCATCGACTGGTGGGACCGTGCGCTTCCGGGCGAAGTGTCACGCAACGGCACCCTCGTCGTCGCTCCGCCGCGAGACGTCGGCGAACTCAAACGCTTCGCTTCGCGCACGTCCGGCTTCGAATGGCTCGACGGAGAAGCGATCGCGAGACTGGAGCCGGCGCTTGCCGGTCGCTTCCGAGAGGCGTTGTTCTTCCCCGGCGAGGCGCATCTCGACCCGCGCCGGGCGCTTGTCTTGCTGCGGCAAAAGCTCGTCGAGAACGGCGTCGCCTTCATCGGCGAGGCGGATAATAGCAGCGACAGCGATCTGATCGCCGACTGTAGCGGCGCTTCGCGGATCGGCCCCATCGCCGGCCTGCGCGGCGTGCGCGGCGAGATGCTCTATCTGCAGACCGGCGAAGTGGAATTGTCGCGGCCAGTCCGTCTCATCCACCCGCGCATCCCGCTCTACATCGTACCGCGCGGCAATGGTCTGTTCATGTGCGGCGCGACCATGATCGAAACCGACGACGGCGGTCCGATTGCCGCCCGTTCGCTGATGGAATTGCTGAACGCTGCCTATGCGCTTCACCCCGCCTTCGGCGAGGCGCGCCTTCTCGAAACCGGCACCGGCGTCCGGCCGGCCTTTGCCGACAATCTGCCGCGCGTCATGCGCGCCGGAAACACCATCACGCTCAACGGGCTCTATCGCCACGGCTTCCTGCTTTCACCGGCCTTGGCCGAGGAAGCGGCGAACCTTGCCCTTGCCCAGAACCTGAAGGGAGACGCCGCATGAAATTGACCGTCAACGGCGAGGATCACGACCTCACAGTCACGACCCTTGCCGAACTCCTGGCCGCACTCGACTTCGAAGGGGATTGGCTTGCCACCGCCGTCAACGGCGAGCTGGTGCACCGAGCCGACCGCTCGGCCCATTCCCTCAGCGATCGCGACCGGATCGAAATTCTCTCGCCGATGAAAGGAGGCTGAGACATGCTGACGCTTTATGGACAGGAACTGCGTTCCCGCCTGCTTCTGGGCACCGCCCGCTACCCCTCGCCTGCCGCGCTCGAAGACGCGGTTCGTTCGTCGGCGACCGAGATTGTCACGGTTTCGCTGCGCCGCGAAACCGCCGGCGGCCGTCAGGGCGGCGCTTTCTTCGACCTGATCCGGTCGCTCGGCGTGCACGTGCTGCCCAACACCGCCGGCTGCCACTCGGTGTCGGAGGCGGTGCTGACCGCCAAGATGGCGCGCGAGGTCTTCGGCACCAACTGGATCAAGCTCGAAGTCATCGGTCATCAGGATACGCTTCAGCCCGATGTCTTCGGGCTGGTCGAAGCAGCACGCATCCTTTGCGCCGAAGGCTTCGAGGTCTTCCCCTACACAACCGACGACCTCGTGGTCGGCGAGCACCTCGTCGAGGCCGGATGCAAGGTGCTGATGCCCTGGTGCGCGCCGATCGGCAGCGCCATGGGGCCACAGAACATCCCGGCGCTGCGGGCCATGCGGGCCCATTTTCCGGATATGCCGCTGATAGTCGATGCCGGCATCGGCCGGCCCTCACACGCAACGACAGTGATGGAACTCGGCTTCGATGCGGTTCTGCTCAACACCGCCGTCGCCGGGGCAACGAAACCGGCCCTCATGGCCTCCGCCTTCGCCCGGGCAATCGACGCCGGACGCGATGCCTTCGAGGCGGGCATGCTCGAACCGCGCGATTTTGCCGTTCCCTCCACGCCCGTCATCGGAAAGGCGGTGTTCGCGTGAAACTCGACCCCTTCTACCTCATCGTCGATAGTGCCCAATGGATCGGGCGGCTGGTGCCGCTCGGCGTGAAACTGGTGCAGCTTCGCGTCAAGGACCGTCCGGAAACGGAGCTTCGCGATGAGATCCGCGCGGCCAAGGCGATCTGTGACCGTCATGGGTGCCAGCTCGTCGTCAACGATTACTGGCGCCTCGCAATCGACGAGGGCTGCGATTCCGTCCATCTCGGCCAGGAGGATCTCGCGGATGCGGATCTTGCCGCAATCCGCGCTTCCGGCCTGAAGCTCGGCCTCAGTACCCACGACGAGAGGGAGCTGGAGACGGCGCTTGCCGCCAAGCCCGACTATGTCGCGCTCGGACCGATCTATCCGACGATCCTCAAGCAGATGAAATGGGATCCGCAGGGGCTGCCGCGCCTCTCCGCCTGGCGGGAGCGCGTCACGCCGCTGCCGCTCGTTGCGATCGGCGGCCTCAATATCGACCGGATTGCCGGCGTCTTCGAGCATGGCGCCGACAGCGCCGCGGTCGTCACCGATATCACGCTGAATGCCGATCCAGAGGGGCGGACGCGGGAGTGGATTGCACGCACGGCGCCGTGGCGCTGATCGAGGAAAACAGCGGGATCACCTGACGCCGTGGCTCTGCCTCAGGCAATCGCCAGTTCTGAAAGCCAGGCCGAACCCAGGCCGTGCTTGTCGCAATAGGCGGTAAGCCGGTCGCGCGTTTTGCCGGGCCGGTCGAGACCGAGAAAGCGGGAAGCGTTCCTCCAGAGGATATTCTGCTGGTGCTCGTCGCTGACGCTGGCGAGCGTCAGTTGCTCGACTATTCTCGAAACATAGGCGTTGTAGTCCTTCTCCAGCGCCATCATCGACCAGTCGGTGCCGAACATGAGATGGCGGGCGTCCGGGTCGTAATCATCAAGCCATTCGTCCAACAGCTGCCGGATCTTCGTGTGAAGATTCTTGTCGTCGCTGCTGACCAGTTCGCTGAGATAGCTCAGATCCGCAAACAGGTTCGGGCGACGCTCGTGATCGATCGTCCTGCCGATGATCTCTTCCCAGGTCGGCGGCCCGGAAAACTTGTCCTGGGCACAGGAGACCATCACGCCTGTCGGCGCCCCCGGGCGCAGGATTTCGTCGAAGGCGCCGAAATGCGCGAGATTGATCCGCAGCTTATCGTACTGGTTCGTGTCGAGCAGCTTCTTCCAATAGGCGGGGCTCGCAAGATTGCCGTAGCCGCAGCCGGCCCCGATGCTGTTTTCCGCATGGGCCATGATCGGCACATCGTTGTCGCGACACCAGGCGTAGAGCCGCTTCAGCGCGCCATCGATCGCCGGATCCGCATTGCCCCATGCCTTGAAGCCCATCGGCGGGTAGATTTTGACACCGATGAAGCCCTTTTCCATGATCGCGTACTGGACGTTTGCCAGCGATGAACCCGGCCTTTGCGCTTCCCGATGCGGATCGAAGCCGACGAAGCTGTGCATGCGGATGCCGTGCTTCCTGGTGACGATCTGCTGGACCTCGTCCATGACGTCGATCTGGTCGCGCTGTGGCGATGATGTCCCGTGAAGCGATTTATCGAAGTCCAGGATGCTCGGCGTGATCAGAGAGAGCCGACATTTGGAAGCGAAGATCTTGACATAGGCTTCCGCCAGGTTTTCCCGGTAGTCCTGCATCAGCCGGACGAAGGAAAGATAGGTTCCGATCTGGTCGTGCGCCTTTGCGGCGGTGGCGACGGTATCGACATCCGCTTCACTCACGCCGCCGCCCGAACGCCGCTGGAATGTCTGGGGCAGATCGGGAGTTCCGCCGAGCTGACGCAGCAAACCGTCATAGTCAGGGGATTCGCCAAGACTGCGCCTCGAAAACGTCGATCGTTGCTCGCCTGCGCGCGCGATCAGATCCCTTACCGCGACGCGCAATTGCTCGTCCTTGCGCCGCGCGAGCTCGGCGTCGGAAAGGCGCCGAGCGCCTTTTTTCAGAACAGCAAGTTCATGTTTGGCTTTGGGCGCGACATCGCCAAGCGCTGTCACGAGAAAGACCACCAGGGCATTTTCCAGCCCCTTCGCCTCCTCAGCGTTCGCGGAGAGCCTTTTCTCCGGCATCTTCTCCCGCAGCGCCACATAGCGAACCAGTCCATCCACCGGCACATCGGCCGCGTTGAAGAAATGGCAATGGACGTCGATGATCGGATGACTGAGACTGCAGGCGCCGGGCGAAGGCAGATGCCGGCACCCGGAAAGCACATTTGCAAGCACGCCCGCCGAAACCAGCCGCAAGACATCGCGGCGCGTCACGGCGGCGACCGGACCAGCCCAGTCGACCTCCATTGTCCCCTCCTGTTGCGAGACCCCCTCGAACAATCGGGCAAACATTACTCCGTCCGAAAGCCGCGCGAAACAGATATTTACTTGCCGTTACTGGGGTCCCGTAGATCAGCGTGAGTCGACTTTCAGTCAGACAGGAGGCGTGTTACTCTAAAATCTTGGGGAGAATTTTGCGTGGTTGGTGGCGCCGGCAAATATGAGTTCCAACGTTACCTGTCCGGAGCCCTGGTCCAATGGTCCTCCCCGGCAGCAACGGAATCGGCTGCCCCCGCTCGGGAAGACTTTCTCGGCTCGCTGCTTTTCGCCGACATCTCCGGCTTTACGCGTTTGACCGCCAAATGGTCCGAAAGCGACCGCGCTGCCGGCGCCGAACGCGTCAGCCTGCTTCTGAACGCCTTCATGGGCGAGCTCATCACCCATATCGAGGAGCATGGCGGCACGGTCTTGAGTTTCGCCGGCGACAGCCTGATTGCCGGCTGGCGGGCACCGTCCCCGGATGAGCTCGAACAGACGGCCTGGCGCAGCTGTTATTGCGCCGAACGTATCCGCGAGCAAATCGGCGGGCCGGGCAATCCCGAAGACGCGCTTCAACTGCGCATCGCCGTCGGTGCCGGCGCCATCACGCTGCTGCATCTGCTGCCGCGCGCGGACCAGCGTTGGCTGATCGTCGGAGGCGACTGCCTGGCCCAGGCCGATCATGGCGGCCAACTGAGCGACGCCGGAGAAATTCTCGTCTCCGATGCCGCGTGGCAGCTGATCGGCAGGCGCGCCAAGGGCGGGTTGAACCGGGAGGGGACCACACGCCTCGAAAGCATCGAGCCCTGCTCGACCACGAAGGAAGCGCCCCGCACTCAGCCGGGCTCCGCAACCGACCGGCTTGAAGCCTATCTACCGCTTTCGCTGCGCAGCCGCCTGCTCTCACCGCTTTCACAATGGCTCGCAGACCTCAGGATCGTGACCGCGCTTTTCGTGCATATCGTCGGGCGCGATCTCGATACGGATCTCGATCGGTTGAACAAGCTCGTAGCACGATCGATTGCCGTCGTCGGCCGCACCGGTGGAGAGATCCTGCACACAGCGCTCCATTCCGGCGGGCTCGAAGTCTTCGCCGTTTTCGGCCTGCCCGGCAAAAAACATGCCGACAATGCGCGCCGGGCGATCATCGCCGCCCTTCGCCTGTCGAACGAACTCGACGAGCCGGATCTCGGCCTGTCGGCCGGCATCTCGACCGGCGAGAGTTTCTGCGGCGCGCTCGGGACGATCCATCGTGCCGACTACACTGTCGTTGGAGCCGCCGTGAACATGGCCTCCCGGCTGGCGAGCGTTGCCGCAGGCCGCATTCTCGTCGACCAGGCAACGGCGAAGGAGACTGCCGGCCAGATTGCTTTTTCCGGTCCCTGGACACTTGCCGTGCCCGGCATGCGCGGCGGCGTGGTCGCCTTCGCGCCATTTGCCGAGACCGTCGCGACCATCGACACCAAGTCCCCCGTTCTCTTCAACCGGGCGGCCGAACTTGCAGCACTCAACGCGTATGTGGAGCGCGCAGGCAGAGGACAGGCCACCGGCGTGATGATCGTTAAGGGTGATTCCGGCGTCGGCAAATCGGCGCTGCTTCGTTCCTTCGTCGAAACCTGCCGTGACCGTGGAAGCCAGGTTCTGGTCGGCAATGCCGACGATATCGAAAGCGACGTGCCCTATTTTGCCTGGCGCGGAGTGATCCGCGACCTGCTTGGTATCGGCGACCTGCGCGGCGCCGAAGCCTCGGATCAGGTGATGCAGTTCTTCGCCCACCGACCGGAACTCGCACATCTGGCGCCGTTGCTGAACGATGCCATCAACCTCACCTTGACCGACACGGTCGAGACCCGGGCGATGTCAGGCGACGGGCGGTCGCACCGGCTGCGTGAATTGCTGCGCGATCTGATGACCGACAGCCTTTCCTGGGGGCGCGGCCTTGTAGTGCTTGAGGACGTCCACTGGCTGGACGAGGCATCCGGTCAGCTGCTCGGCCGATTGGTTTCCGGAACGGCGCCGATCCCGGTCGTTGTGTCAACCCGCACGGCCAGGACGCAACAGGACCTGACGCGGTGGACCGGACAACATTACAATGGTGCGCAGACACTTGATCTCTTGCCCCTCGATTTCGAGGGCACGATTTCACTGGTGCGCGCGTCGATCGGCAGCAACTCCCCGGCAGATGGCTTTTGCGAAGCGGTCTATGCACAGTCGGCGGGAAACCCGCTGCTCATACGCGAAATCTGCCGGATGATCGGCGAACGGCGATTGCCGAAGGCTGCGGAAACCCAGGTCCCCCTGTCGCTCGCCGAAGCCCGTTCGAACGAAGCGACCTTGCTCAATACGGCCAAGGTCACCGTGATCGCCCGAACCGACCAGCTCCCGGCTGAGCTCCAGGCTCTCCTGAAGATCGCAAGCGCCATGGGCGCGACCTTTTCCATCGCCGAACTCCAGGCGCTTTCACCGATCAGGAAGTCCGCCTTGGACATCGAGGCAAGCATCGAGCGGCTGCAGGCGGCCCATCTGATCAAACCCATGGACGACCGTCCGGGCCGTTTCACATTCAGCCACGCCGTCATCCGCCAGGCCATTTACGACAGCATGCTGTCGGAACAGCGCCGTGAGGCACATCGCGCCATCGCCCAGGCGATGGAAGAGAGCGGGCAGCCCGACAATGCGGAAAATCTGCCGCGCATATTGAGCCATTGGGAGCGCGCCGGCGATGCAGCGCAGGCATTCAACTACCTGGATCGTGTAGCCGAGCTGCGTCTGCGCCAGTTCGACAATGCCGCTGTCGTCGACCTGATCGAGCGCTTTTTCAAGACCGCGCGCGAGCTCTCGATCACGATCACGCCTGCCCGGCGGGCGGCCGCCTGTTTCCTGCTCGGGGAGGCCAGTCTCAATCTCGGCCGGGCCGAAGCTGCAAGGCATGCCTATGAGGAGGGCCTACGGCTTTCCGGCCTGCCGCTTCCGCGCACCTCGGCCGGCCTTGCGCTGCATCTCGTTCTCGATCTTGCCGAACAGGTGTGGCGTCGCGTGACCCATGGAGACAAGGACTGGATCCTGGAACGCGAGATCTCGCGGTCACCATCCGATCCTTTCCTTCTCGCGGCAAAGGCGCATGAGGACCTGACGCGGATCTACTACTTCACCAGCGAGAAGCTGCGGCTGATCCATGCGACGCTTCGGGCGACGAACCTCGCCGAAAGAAACAAATATGTCTCGCCGACGACCGCCACCAATTACGCGAGCCTCGGCGCCATATGCGGCGTGATCCCGCTTCACAAACAGGCCGAGCACTACAGCCGATTGGCCGCCGCCCTTTCGGAGCGCGTGGATCAACTGGGAACGCGTGTGCGCGTCGACCTTTTGTCGGGCATGTACCAAATCGGCATAGGCCATTGGCGCGAAGGCAAGCGGGCGTTCGAGGCCGGCCTCAACAACGCCTCGACCGTCGGCGATTTGAGACGTTGGTGCGAAGTGGCCGTTGGCCTCGAGACGATTTCCGGCCCCTGGCTGCTGACCTCCGCTTTCGAAGGCATTGCACCATGGGAAATCCTGGTTCAGCGCATCTGCGAAGAGGGCCGCAGGCGCGGCGACACCCAGGTGCTCGGCTGCGGCCTGCTCGGCCGCCTCAGGGGCCATGCGGCGCTTGGCCGATGGGCCGCCATCGACGCCGATCTCGATGAACTCAGGCAGATCATCACCGCAAAGGCCGACGGACTGGAACTCGTGCACTGCATCGAGGGTGCGTCTCTTCTCGCGGAAGCCGCCCGGCGGCAAGGTGATGGAGGCGAAGCAAAGGCGTGGTTCGAACGGGCATTCTCCTGGTGCCAGACGCTCAACCCGGCGATGAAGACGCGAACCCTGCCGGCGCTCGCCCGGCTGTTCGACGTCGCGAGCGACACGGAGGGCGGCGACCCGGCAGCGGCGCAGCTTGTCCTGCGAAAGCTCGAGCGGTTCGCACGCGTCTATCCGATCGGCCGCCCAACGGCAGCACTCGGCGAGGCGACCATTTACCTGCATCTCGGCCAGCAACGACGCGCCGAGCGGGTGGCGCGATACGCCTTCGCAGAGGCGATACAATTGGAGATGCCGGCCGTGGCGCTCGCCTCGTTGCGCCACCCGGCGGGGCCGAAGGATGCTGCGGCGTGGCAGGCCTTGGAGACAATGTTTGCCGTTCGGCAAAACACCTGGGGCGAGGTCCTCCAGCTCGATCAGGCCGCGTTTCCGCCCCATGTCCCGGTTGTTGCGTTTGAGGGAGGCCATGCGTGAACCAGTATCGAGTGCCTCGCGTCCTAATCGTGCTTGCGCATTTCGACGAGACCAGAAATCCGGAAGGTCGCCCCGACTTCATCCCGCAGGGAACCGGCCACCTGTTCCTGGCGGGCGCCTTTGCCCGCGATCGCGTGAGCCTTCGCGCCTACAGCGAATTTCACGACGGGCCGCTCGTCGACGAGGCGGCCTTCGCGGAACTGGACATGCTGGTGCTGACCGGGGTCACCGCCGCCTTCGACCGGATGCGCCATCTGACCGCCTATGCCCGCACGAAATCTCCAGGCTGCGTCATCGTCGCCGGCGGACCGGTCGTCCGCAATCTGCCGGTTTCGAGCGCCGAAACCTTCGACTACGCCTGCGAAGGTGACGTCGAGGAGATGCAGGCGGTTATCAAGGAGGTCTTTGGCGAATGGGCCGTCTCCGAGACGATCCTGCCGCGCTTCGACCTCGCCGGCTGGGGCGGCCCGGTCAGCTATGTCGAGACGAGCCGCTACTGCAATTTCAAGTGCAGCTTCTGTGCGCTCACCGCCGAAGGCCGGCGCTATCACAGCTACGACCTCGGCTATATCGAAGCGCAATTGCGCAATGTCCCGGCCAAGAAATACGTGCTGTTCATCGACAACAATTTCTACGGAAACAGCAAGGACGCCTTCCATGCCAAGCTCGACCTGATCCGCTCGCTTTGGAAAGAGGGACTGTTTCAGGGATGGATTGCGCTCGTCACCGGAGATTTCTTTCGCGATCCCGACAATCTCGAAGCGGTGCGCGCGGCCGGCTGTCTCGGCCTCTTCAGCGGCGTCGAGACGCTCAACGAAGCGCAGTTGAAGCGCTACCAGAAGAAACAGAACCTGGTGGTGCCGCAGTTGGAAGCCATTCAGACCTGCCTGAAGGCCGGTGTCGCCTTCCAGTACGGGCTTATGTTCGATCCGTCGTCGCAGACGATGCAGGCGATGCAGGACGAACTCGCCTTCATCACCGGCGAAAGCAGAATGCCATTGCCGGCCTTCCTGAGCCTGACGATCCCGCTGCTGGGCACACCCCTGTTTGACGAATGCGCCGCAGAGGGCCGCTTCCTTCCTTCTGCCAAACTGCGCGACATGGATGGGTTCACGCTGATGACCCATCCCCTCGACAACCTTGACGACGTCGCCTTGTTTGCCCGCAAGCTGTCGCGTCTCGACGGCAATCGGACCCAAATCCTGCGCCATTGCCTGGGCTTCTACCGCAATTACCGTCGCTCGCTTTCGGGCCGGCAGATGATCCATCTGCTGGCCAACAGCCTGCGCCTCGCCTTGCCCTCGGTCATGCATCGCCATGGTCTTCCGACGCGTTCGGGCAGCGACGGCAATCTCACCTATGTCACGACGACGCAGCCGCTTGGGCCGCTCTACACGCCGGCCTTTCGGGTCGGCGAAGGCTTCCGTGCGCATTTTGCGCCAACGATGATCACCGACGCCTCGGGCGCGCTTGACGAGACCATTGCCCGCAATCTCGAATATCGGACCGGCCAGCGACAACGAACGAGCCTCGGCGTTAAATAGCCCTGGTTGAGAGCGTCCCGGCGTCTGCGTCAATCTGCCCCGTAATTGCAACCTCCAGTGCGTGAAGTTGGGTCGGCTTGGTAAGATTGGATTCAAACTTTTTGGGTAAGCTTCCGTTAGCTATTTCACACCTGTCGGCCGGCGATCGCCGTCGACCTTGTTTTGCGTACGGGTGCCCATGCGTCTTTCAGCTGCGACCGCAATCATCTTTGCCGGCCTAGTTTCCGGCTGCTCTTCCAGTTCGAGCCTGGACACGATCGCACCGCGGCCCTCGCGCGAAACGACCAGCTCGGTCGTGCTTTCGGCCGCGCCGGTACCCGCCGCCAATGTCGGCGCAAGGGTGGCCGAGGTCACGCCGCCGCAGAACGTCCAATCCGCACCGCCGCAGGAAATGCTCGCCTGGGCCGGCCCGGTTCCCGAAGCCGAAGCCTTCGCGCCCGCGGCCAATACCACGACGACCACGACGACCTTGGCCACGCCCGTTCCGGGCGCGCGTCCGGTCGCCTTCGTCGCGCCGGACAATCCGGTGACGCAGGCGATGCCGCAGGGCCGTTCGCGGGTCTACGGTCACCGTTTCCGCGACGCCAAGCCGATCAATTTCGGCCGCGCCAAAAATCCGCGCAAGATGGCCGTTCACGGCGTCGATGTCTCACGCTGGCAGGGCGAGATCGACTGGCCGAAGCTGCGCACTCAAGGGGCCAACTTCGCCTTCATCAAGGCGACCGACGGCGGCGACCATCTGGACCCGATGTTCAAGAAGAACTGGCGCGCCGCCAAGGCGGCCGGCATGCGCCGCGGTGCCTATCACTTCTTCTACTGGTGCCGCACCGCCGGCGAGCAGGCCGACTGGTTCATTCGCAACGTTCCGCGCGAGCCCGGCGCGCTGCCGCCCGTGATCGACGTCGAATACAACGGCGAATCGAGCTGCAAGCGCCGCCTGTCGCCCGAACGCGTGCGCGAAAAGATGCAGGTGTTCATGGACAAGCTCGAGGCGCATTACGGCCAGCGCCCGATCATCTACACCGCCCCGGACTTTTATGCCGACAACCTGCAGGGCGCGTTCCAGAAGTATCCGTTCTGGCTGCGCGCCGTGGCCCAGCATCCGTCCAAGGTCTACCCGAACCGCAAGTGGCTGTTCTGGCAGTATTCGGGCTCGGGCCTGTCGCACGGCGTCGACGGCAAGATCGACCTCAACGTCTTCCACGGCAGCGAGGCGGAGTGGCAAAACTGGCTGGAGGCGCGGGCGAGTTGAGGCTCGGTCACACTCTGCAGCGCCGCGCGTCATATCAGACGCGCAAGGTCGCCGTAGCACTTTGATTTGCTGCATGAGGTCACGATAGTCAGCCCCGGCAACTGCGACGTCAGCGCCTCTCCTCGCGCGTCAGGAAGAGGAGCGTGCCGCCAAGTTCGGAGATGACGATCTGCCTCACATCCCAGACGAGGATGGAGACCGGTCGCGTCAACCCACCGACAACCGTCTCGCGGCGGCCCGTCGCCTTGTCGAGCCGCAACAGCCGGCCGCTTCCTGACCGGAACCCTTGCTGCTGGTCGTATAGGCCGTGTTCGAGGATGAGCATCTGTCCTTCGTCGTCGAAGGCGATGGCGACCGGTGCGTTCAGGCCCTCAACGTCCGGCCGCACCTCCGTGCGATCGCCTTTCTCGGCCATCGAAACGACCTTTCCGGCAGCGGCGAGGAAGGGAAAGCCGCCGAACAGCGCGACATAGAGGCGCCCCTCGCGAAGCGCGATACCGGTCGGCACGGCGTCGACTTCGTAGCTGTCTTCACCCTTGAACTCCGTCGGCGAGAGCGTCTCCAACGCGGTCGCCTGTTGCTGCAGGCGGCGGAAGCTCATGATCGTCTGCTTGCGGCCATCGACCCCAAGACGCTCGACACTGTTGCGCGCGGAGTCGACGACGTAATAGGCATCCTCGACGGCGACAAGGTCGAACGGGTTCCAGAAATCGGCGCTGATAACATGGCGTCTGCCGGTACCGTCGATCGCGATGAGCGCATGGTCATAGGGTCCCTCATCGCCGTTTGCGGGCGTCCAGCCTTGGGCGACGATCAGTTTGTCACCGACGCGAAACACGCGATAGGGACCGGTCGGATCGCCGATCACATCGAGCCCATGGGGGAAGACAGGACCGAACGCATCGAAATCGCCGCCCGGCGTGCCGCGATAGAGCCGGCCACTGGCGAGATCGGTGACGAGCAGAGCCTCGCCATCGCGAGAAAGGCCGGCGAAGGCGGCGCCGGTTTTGCTGAAGCTTTCGAGCCGATAGCCTGGCGCGACCTTCGGCTCGGCAGCGGCACCTGCTGCCAGAAGCAAAAAGGCGACGAGGATCGTCATCTGCCGGAACGGACGCATCGGAAGCCGCCATTGGCCGAGAACCGGAAATCCGGATCATAGGCCAAACGATAGGTTGTGGTAAGATGCGCGGGATCGCTGTTCCAGGACCCGCCGCGCAGTACGCGATACGATCTGCCACCCATGGCTCCCTTGGGTTCATGGGGCACATAGAGATCGCTGGTCCATTCCCAGACATTGCCGATGAGATTGAGCACCCCCTCGCCGCTCGCGCCGGCGGCAAATGACATCGCCGGCGCGGTCATCGGATAGCCGTCGCTCGCATCGCCGGAGCAACAGATCGTCGTGCCGGCATTGACCCGCCGATAATCCGCCGGCGCCATGCCCCAAGGGAACGCCAGTCCCTCGGTTCCGCGCGCCGCTCTTTCATATTGCTGCTCCGACGGAAGGGTGAGGACGTAGTGACGGCAAAAGGCATCGGCGTCCGCCCAGCTTACGCCGACGACAGGATGATCGTCCAAACCGAGAAGCGGGTGACCGGCATAGAAGGCGGGGCGATGACCCGTCGCAGCCACGAAATCCTGATACTGACGATTGGTGATTTCGGTGCGGTTGATCGCAAACGCACCGCCTAGCAATTGCCGACGCGGACGTTCGTTGTCCGGGCCATTATCGCGACCGAAGACGAAGGTGCCGGCGGGAATATCGACGAGCGGATTGCCGGTGATCGGGCCGTCATCAGCGACGGCAGCCCCTGCCGCAAACGTGATCGCGACGACTGCGGCCGCCAACCGGAAATCAGAAGTCGACACGACGCTGAGACTCGCCATCGAAGAGAAACACCCGGTCGGCCACGACCTTGATGCCGATCGGCTGGTCGATCTGGCCGGCGAAATTCTTGTCTGCACGCAAGGTCAGCAATTGAGCACCGAGCCGCAGGCTGACCAGCGTGTTCTCGCCGGTGAGCTCGACCGAATAGATGGGCGCAACCAGATTGACATCGGCGTCTGCGGCGCTCGTTGCCTGGACATCTTCCGGGCGAACACCGAGGACGGCGCGGGGAACGGTCGCCTGGCCAAGCCCGCCGACCCTGAAGCCGGCGCTTGTGAACACTCCGTCGCGTGCCTCCCCCGGGATGAGGTTCATCGGCGGAGAGCCGATGAAGCCGGCGACGAACAGCGTGCGCGGATTGCTGTAGATTTCCCGTGGCGTTCCCAGTTGCTCGATCACACCCTTGTTCATGACCGCCACCCGATGCGCCAGCGTCATCGCCTCGATCTGGTCATGCGTGACGTAGATCGTCGTGACCTGCAACTCGTGCTGAAGATGTTTCAGCTCCGCGCGCATCTGGGTGCGCAGCTTGGCGTCGAGATTGGAGAGCGGCTCATCCATGAGAAAGACGCGCGGCGTGCGCACGATCGCACGGGCGAGCGCGACGCGCTGGCGCTGGCCGCCGGAGAGCTCCTTCGGCAGGCGGGAGAGCATGGTCTCGAGTTCCACCCGGCGTGCGACCTCGGCGATACGTTGCTTGCGTTCCTCCTCAGGCACTTTGCGGATCCTGAGCGGGTAGCCGATATTCTCCTCGACGGTTAAATGCGGATAGAGCGCATAGGACTGGAAGACCATCGCCACGTCGCGGTATTTCGGCAGCACGCCATTGATGCGTACCGCATCGATGAAGATGTCACCCGATGTCGCCTCCTCGAGACCGGCAACCATGCGCATCGTCGTGGTCTTGCCGCAGCCGGAAGGCCCGAGCAGGACCAGGAACTCCTTGTCCCGAACCTCCAGATTGAAGTCGGCCACCGCGACGAATTCGCCGAACTTCTTGGAGACGTTGTTGAACGTGACGGACGCCATCGTCTCACCCCTTGACCGCCCCGAGAGACAGCCCCCGGACGAGATGCTTCTGAACGATGAAAGCGAAGATGACGATCGGCACGCAGGCCATGAAGCCGGCGGCGCTGATTTCCCCCCAATAGGTCTTGTACTGCGTCACCCGCCCGGCGATGCCGATCGGCAGCGTCTGCGACTGCTCGGTGAGCGTGATGATCAGGGAAAGCAGGAACTCGTTCCAGGAGATGATCAGGCAGAAGATGGCCGTCGCCGCAAGCCCGGGCCTGGCGAGCGGCAAAGCGACATGGAGGAAGGCGCCCCAGCGCGTGTCGCCGTCGACAATCGCCGCCTCCTCCAGTTCGACCGGCAGGTCCTGGAAATAGCTCTTCATCATCCAGGTGGCGAACGGCAGGTTGAAGGCTGTGTAGGCGATGATCAGCGCCGACTTCGTGTTGAGCATGTCGAAGTAGTTGAAGAACAGGTAGAGCGGGATGATGCTGACGATCGGCGGCATCATCCGCGTCGACAGTATCCAGAAGGAAATCTGCTTACGCCATTGCCAGGGATAGCTGAAGCGCGCCAGCGCATAACCCGCCATCGTACCAAAAACCACGGAAACGATGGTCGTGCCGGCCGCGACGAGGAAGCTGTTCAGCGCGTAACGCAGGAACGGTCGCTGAATGAAGGCTTCGTCATAGTGCTTCAATGTCGGGTTGCGCGGCAGCCATTCGGGCGGCACGGCGAAGATATCGATGTCGAACTTGAACGAGTTCGCGGCGATCCAATAGATCGGGAAAAGCGTGAACACCAAGGCGACGAGGATCGCCAGATAGGCGGACAGGCGGATGAGCCATTCTCTGGTGCGGCTGCGTGTGGGGAGAGTCGTCGTCGCCATATCGTCAATCCGCCAGCCGCATGCGTTTCATGAACCAGGTGCTGAGAACGATCGTCACGAACAGGACGAACAGCGATATCGCCGCCGCGTAGCCGGGATCGGCGAAGCGGTAGGCGACCTGGTAGATATAGAGGCTCAGAACCTTGGTGCGATCGGCGGGACCTCCTCCCGTCAGGATGAAGACGAGATCGAATAGGCGCAGCGCATCCATGACGCGCAGCAGCAAGGCAATGGCAATCACCGGTTTGAGGAACGGCAGCGTCAGGTCCCAGAACTGCCGCCAGGACGAGGCGCCATCGAGCGCGGCCGCCTCGTAGGGCTCGACCGGGAGACTTGCCAGCCCCGCCAGCATCAGAAGGAAGATGAAAGGCGTCCATTGCCAGACGTCGGCAACGATGATCGAAAACATCGCAAGGTTCACGTCGCCCGCCCAGGCCTGCAGTGGAAGGCCGAGACGGAACATGATTTCGTTGAGGACGCCAAACTGTGGCTCGTAGATGATCTTCCAGGTGATCGCGACGGCGATTGGCGGCAGCATCATCGGGATCATCAGCACAGTCTTCAAGAAGGTGAGCCGGCGAATGAACCGATCAAGAAGCAGCGCCAGGCCGAGACCGAGCACGAACTCCACTGACACGGAAACGATGGTAAAGACTGCAGTGTTGCGCAGCGCGGCGTGAAATTGTGCATCGGTCAAGAGCCGCGCAAAATTGCCTGGACCGACGAATTGCCAGGGCAGGTCGGGATTGGGGCTGATCTTGTGGACCGCCGCATAGAACATGTAGAGGCTGGGGAAGATCGTCAGCGCCAGAAGGATGAGCATGGTCGGCGCCAGCATCAGGTAGCGCAGGTGCCGCTCGGTCCAATGTTCGAGTGCGCCACCCAGTCGGAGCGACGCCGCCGGTATGCCTTTGCCGGGCTTCAACATCGATTTCTCCCGCAGGCGCTGTCCATACAGACCTCAAGTGCGACCCCACCGGACCGATGCCGGTGCGGCCGCGAGAGTAGGGTCTGTGGCCCCGCCGATATATGCCTCCGCCTATTTAAGGCCGGTGATTTCTTCGACCGCTGCCTGTGAGTTCTTCAGCGCTTCCTCGGGCGTGATCGTGCCCGCGACCACCTTGGAAAGCTCGATGCCGAAGGCATTTTCGATCTCCGGCCACTTCGGATGGCGCGGCCGTGGCGTCGAGGCCTGGATCGCCTCCATCAGCACCGGGTAGTGGCGGAATTTCTCCTGCTTGGTCAGTTCCGGGTCGGTAAAGACCGAGGTCCGCACCGGTGGGTTGCCGCGCTCGGCGGAGATCTTGATCTGCTCGGGCGAAGTCGCCCACAGCATGAAGTCGAAGGCTTCTTGCTTGTTCTTGGAGGCCGACATGATGCCCATGGTCCAATGGCCGATTTCCGAGCTGCCCGCTTTCGTGCCCGCCGGGATCGGGCTGTAGGAGATCTTGCCGACCATTTTCGATTGGCTCGGATCCTCGAAGGTCGCAACCCAGTTCGGCCAGTTGATTGACGAGGCGGCGGTGCCGGCGGCAAGCGCAGTGCCCACTTCGTTGGCGTTGTAGCTCTCGATCCCCTTTGGCGAAACGTCGCGGAGCGCCATGAAGGTCTTCATCGCGGCCGCGCCTTCCGGCGTGTCGATCGTCACCTTTGTGCGATCCGCGTTGAACATATCGGCGCCGTAGGACCAGAAGATCGGCATGAAGTCGGCCACGACCGGGTTACCCTGACCGCCGCGGAAGACATAACCGAAATAGCGGCCGCCGCCGTCCTTGGTCAGCGCCTGGCTCGCCTTCAAGACGTCATCCCAGGTCTTGGGAGCGTCGACGCCGGCTTCCTTGTACTTGGCGGCGTCATAGAAGAACATCTGGGCGTTTCCCACATAGGGCAGGCAAACATAGGGGCCGGTATTGTAAGGGTTGCGGCAGATCGCCAGCGACTTCGACAGGAAGTCGGTGTCCGGCCCCTCCAGGCCCGCTTTCTTGAAGTATGGTGTCAAATCCTCGAGATGTCCGTTCTCGGCGAAAAACGGAATCCACGGGTCATCCATCAGAATGATGTCGAATACGCCGGATTTGGTTGCCCCTGCATTGGCTCCCTGTTCGAAGACGTTGGCATAGGGCGCCTGCACGATCTCCACCTTCGTGCCCTTCATCTTCGAGTAGTCGTCGGCAGCAGCCCTAAGGCCGTCCCCCTCGCTGCTCGATGGCACGAGGACCGTGAAATCGGCCCAAGCGGCTCCGTTGATCGCAAGCGCGGACGCCGCGGCAGCCAAGATGAGAAACAATTTGCGAACCATCATACACCTCCCAATCCGAGTTTCGGTCAATGGTCGACTTTGCGGACGGCCTGACCTGGTCCGGCATGGTGGAGACACTGCCTCGACATCCACGAACGACTGAACTGCGAGATGAAACGGAGGCCGGCATCTCCTAAGCCGGCTGTTGCTCCCGCGATGAGTTTATCACATCGAAAGCCTTATTCAGAGAGGTTGTATTAGTATTTACTGTTATTTGAGATTGCCTCAGCGCCAATTCGACAAGGCGCTGATACGCCCATCCGTGGTGCCCCGCCTGATGCGGTCCAGGAATCGCTGGTATCCGGGATGTTCGATAAGCAGCCGCCGGCCGAGGCCCGACAGGAAATCGACATCCTTCGCATCCAATGTCAGTCTGTTGTGGAGCGTCATGATCCGCCGTGCCACCGGCGGGTCGACGATGTCGGTCAAGGCCAGCCGGACGACGTCGACATCGAGATCGCCGCAGTTCCGTTTCGCCCTCCCGTTACCGCAACGCCACTTCACGAACCTGTCGCGCCATGCCGGCAGATGATTGCGGAAGGCATCGAAACTCTGGAGATTGGGATTGTTGATCATCGCGTCGATGGCCGCGACAATCGCGTCCGGCGCCTTGGGGCTATCGACGGTTTTCGACAGATCCCCTCCGATCCGGGTCGAGGCATCCACGACGATGACGATCACGTGCCTCAAGCGCTGGGCCCGCTCCTCGGGAATGGGTTCGGGTGCAGACCGCACCATCAGATGCAACAGACTCTGTGTTCCGACGCCATCCACCAGACCGCCGTCGTAGAGCTTGAGGTAGTTCAGGTCTTTTGCTGTTTCGTATCGCCGAAGGGCGTCGGCGTACTCGCTTGCGACAAGCGAACCCGCTGCGCGTGATCCGGCAACCGGGGCAGCCTTTTCAGGCAGCGCCTCGCAACCCGTCCGGAAGTTCTGCAAGGTCAAGGGCGCAAAGACGACCGGGACGGCGGCCGAGGCCGCGACAGCATAGGCGAGCGGATAGTCGTCAAAATCGCTGCAAATGGCAGTGAAAGATTCACGGTCGAAGATGAACGGCGCGCGGTTGTAGAGGTCGGTCGCATGGATCACCAGGCGCGGATGGCCCGGGCGCGCCACCGTGCCGAGCGTTGCGCCCTTGAACAGGTTCGCATCAAGCCAGGCGGGCAAGCCGGACCGGTCGTTCACCCCGCCCTGATAGCCGCGCAGGATGTTCCCCGGCGAAAACGACAACCGGAGCGACGCCTCGACGTTTCGCCCGAGAAAGCGCTCGCGGAAGTCGGCGAGGCCTGGGCGGCCGTAAAGTGCGAAGTACGACGCAAGCACCGCCCCGCCAGAAACGCCGGCGACGACGGCAACCTCGTCCGCGAGCTTGCGTCCTCTTACCCCTGGCGATGGCGCCTCCGCCAGAGCCGACAGCACACCATAGCCGAACGCAGCCGAGCGGGCGCCGCCCCCGGAAAACGCAAGAATGATACCCGTGTCGTCGGCATCCGGCGTCGGTTGCTGCAGCGGGACGGCTCCGGTCGTCAATTCCAGCCGCCTGTTCGTCGGCGTCACGTCCGGGCCGACGCAGCCAGCCATGGCAAGCGCGAATGCCAGAACCGCGTACTGCAGAAGCCTTGAGGAATGGATCGCCGCAGCCCACCCCGTGGCTGGGTTGCGGCCGGGTCGATCTCCATGTGCGTGGCGCGAACGCCACCTTCGGTTCCCGATTTTCATGCGTCCTGATCCAGGCCCTTTGGCGATATCTCGCGGAACGCATGCCCACGAGCGATTGTCGCACAGCCTAAGGATCAACATTGAGACAGCATGTCATGCGCCGCGCTCGCAACGAATGATTGTGCAATGCTGGCGATCGGGATTAGCTTGCGGCATCCTACGGAAGGAACGCCCTCTTTGAAGATACCGATCGAACCAGCATTTGCCCCATAGGACGAATGACAGGTTCCCTCAATGAAGCGGCACTACGTTGCGCGCGCGTAACGACATTTGCACGAGGTGAAGCGCAATCATGCGGGTCTTGCTGGTCGAGGATGAGAAGGAACTCGCGGATGCGCTGAGGGCGGCGTTGAGCAATCACAGGATGATCGCGGATCATGCGCGCGACCTCGCCGAAGCGGCCTTGATCCTGCGCGATGCGGTCTACGATGTCATCGTGCTCGACCGCAAGCTTCCGGATGGTGACGGGCTCTCGCTCATCCCCAAGATACGGGCGCGCGGCAACAACGTGCCCGTGCTGGTGCTGACCGCACTCGACGACCTCGCCGACCGGGTTGCAGGGCTCGATGGTGGGGCCGACGATTACATCGGCAAACCCTTTGCCTTTGAGGAGCTGCTGGCGCGACTGCGGGCGTTGGCGCGGCGGCCGATCCCTGTGCAGTCCGACATAGTCACGGCCGGGCGCTTCTCCTTCGACCTCGCGCATTGCGAGGCAAGCGTGGCCGGCACATCGCTGAAAATGCCGCGGCGCGAGCTTCTGGTGCTCGAAACCCTCACCCGCCGCATGGGCCGGATGGTGCTGCGCGCCGCCTTGATGGAAGCGGTGTTCGGCCTCGACGACGAAATCCAGTCCAACGCACTCGACACCCATATCTCGCGCGTCCGCCGCAAGCTGCAGCAGGCGGACGCCGGCGTGATCATCAACGGCATCCGCGGCGTCGGCTACCTCTTGCGGGAAGGCTCATGAGCGGCAGCGCTTCGCATTCGTTCAAATGGCGTCTCGTCGGCTGGCTGGTGCTGTTCGAGACGGTCGCGACCCTGGTCGTGATCGCCATTGCCGTCGGTTTGCTCTGGGTGACCGGCTATCTCATTGACGGCTACGAGAACGGCAATGTCGACGTCTTAAAGGATGCCATCACCCGCAATCAGAACGGCGACCTCGTCCTTCAGGAAACGCCTGACTTGACCCGGTTGCGTCAGCAGGCGGGGAACATCTGGTTCATCGTGCGTGACAAGGAAGGATACAGTCTCTCCGAAGGAGAGGTGCCCGACGCCTTCGCCTTTGCGACCGCCGGCCTCGAGCACATGAACGACGCCCGCTTCAGGCTTTCCCCGGACAAGAACGCGCGCCCGGAAGCCGTTGTCAAATGGCTCGAGTCCCCGGCCGGCAGCGTCCAGATATTCAGCGGCACAGAAGGGGAGCTGACCTTGAGCCGCCTTCTGCTCAGCACGACCGGCGCCTTCCTCACGATCTTCGTGCCGATGCTGCTGCTTCTGGCGTTTGCGACCGTGGTGGTCACGCCGATCGTCGTTCGCAGGATGCTGTCGGGCCTGTCACACGCCGCCTCGCATGCAGCGCATATCGAATATGACCAGCGCGGCATCCAGATGCCGGTCGCGGACGTTCCCTCGGAATTCCTGCCGCTGGTGACGGCGGTCAACGATGCGCTGGTGCGGCTTGATGACGGGTATACAAGACATAAGCGCTTTCTGGCGCAGGCGGCGCATGAACTGCGCACACCGGTCGCCATCCTCGGCGCCCGTATCGCGTCGCTTCCACCGGGACCGGACAAGACCCGACTCAACGAGGACGTGACGCGCCTTTCAATTCTGGCAGGCCAGTTGCTCGACCTCGAACGTCTCGATGCCCAAAAGGACGAGTTCAGGCCCGTCGATCTCGCAGCGCTTGCCGAGCGGGTGATCGTTGCGCTCGCACCACTTGCCTTCGGAGCGGGCTACGAGATGACCTTCGAGGCAGATCAACGCCCTGTTATGGTGACGGGGGACGAAGCATCGTTGGAGCGGGCGCTTACCAATCTCGTACAGAACGCCATCGACCATGGCGGTCGCCGGGGCACGATCACGGTTAAGGTCGACTCGCAAGGTTCGATCGATGTGTGCGACGACGGCGACGGAATACCGCGCAGCGAGACGGACAAGATATTCGAGCCGTTCCAGCGGCTGCGCAAGGACGGCAAGGGCGCCGGCCTTGGGCTCAATCTCGTGCAGAAAATCGCCCATCTGCACGGCGGTTACGTCGATGTCGCCCGCTCGGCGTCCGGCGGCGCTTGCATGCGCATTGTGCTGCCGCTTTCGCAAGGCGTTGAAGCCTAACTGGATGTTTCCTTTAATCGTCTCCGATCAAAGGACAAAAACATGCAGCAATTCAAAGTGCTACAGCGACCTTTGCGCGTCTGATAAGACGCGCGGCGCTGTAGTGAAAGGACAAGCCCCGGAACAGCAGTTCCGGGGCTTGATCGCAGCTTAGCCGGGAGAAAGAGCTAAGCCGCCTGGGCCTTTTTCGAAACTCGCGCCCATTCCGGGATCCAGTCGCGATGGGCGACGAGCAGGTCGTCGACGAGCGACCAGATCTGGTCGAGGTCGAGTTCGGCCGCCGTGTGCGGGTCCATCATCGCGGCATGATAGAGGTGCTCACGGTTCTCGGTCACCAGCGCCTGGACCGTCAGTTCCTGAACGTTGATGTTGGTGCGGATCAGCGCCGTCAGCTGCGGCGGCAAGTCGCCGATGAAGGTCGGCTGGATGCCCGATGCGTCGACCAGGCAGGGAACTTCCGCGGCGCAGTTTGCCGGCAGCGAGGTGATGCAGCCGTTGTTGCGGAGGTTGCCGTAGATCACCGAGGGTTCGCCGGTCCAGACCGAGTTCATGATCGAGGAGGCATATTCGTGGCTCTCGGCCACTTCGATCGTCTCGGCTTCCTTGAAGGCTGCCGCCTGCCCCTTCCAGCGCTCGATCTGTTCGACGCAACGCTTCGGATATTCGTCGAGTGGAATGCCGAACTTTTCGATCAGATCCGGACGGCCGTCCTTGATGAAATAGGGCGTGTATTCGGCAAAGTGCTCCGAGCTTTCGGTGACAAAGTAACCGAGCCGCGTCAGCATCTCATAGCGAACCTTGTTGGGGCAGCGCGGGTTCCAGTGGCTGGGCTTCGGAAAACGTCCCTCGCGGTAGCCACGCACCAAATCCGGATAGAGATTGCGGAAGCTGCCGTCGGCCTGCTTGTGTTCGAACGTCAGATAGAAGGCCATGTGGTTGATGCCTGCGGCGCGGTAGCGGATCTCCGACACCGGGATATCGAGATCGCGCGCCAGTTCGAAGGCCGTGCCCTGGACGGAGTGGCAAAGGCCAACCTGGCGGATCGTCGGATACTTCTCGGCGATCGCCCAGGTGTTGATCGCCATCGGGTTGACGTATTGCAGCAGGATCGCGTTGGGGCAGACCTCGAGCATGTCCTCGCAGATCTTCCAGAGATGCGGCACGGTGCGCAAGCCCCGCATGATGCCGCCGACGCCGAGTGTGTCGGCGATCGTCTGGCGCAGGCCGTATTTCTTCGGAACCTCGAAATCGGTGACCGTGCAGGGCTCATAACCACCAATCTGGAAGGCGACGACGACGAAATCGGCACCTTCGAGCGCCTTGCGCTGGTTGGAATGGGTCTCGATCTTGGCTTTGACGCCGAGCGTGCGCACCAGCTTGCCGGCGACGATCTCGCTTTCACCAAGGCGCTGCGGGTTGACGTCCATCAGCGCGATCGTTGCGGCGGACAGGGACGGCCGCTGCAGCACGTCGCCGATGATGTTCTTCATGAAGACGGTGGATCCAGCGCCGATGAAGGTGATCTTGGGTTGTCTGGTCATGGATTGCCTCTGTTTTCTCGTGGTCATGCTGCCACATCGAAGGCGGCTTTAACGAGCCGTTCGGTGTAGGCGGTCTTGGGATTGGAAAGGATTTCGCTCACCGGCCCCTCCTCGACGATTTTGCCATGCTGCATCACCACCACCCGGTGGCAGAGCGCGCGCACGACCTTGAGGTCATGGGAGATGAACAGATAGCTCAAGCCCCGCTCGTCCTGCAGCTTGCGCAGGAGCTCGATGATCTGGGCCTGGACGGAGAGATCGAGCGCCGATGTCGGCTCGTCGAGCAGGATGAATTCCGGCTCGAGCGCAATGGCCCGAGCGATCGCGATGCGCTGGCGCTGGCCGCCGGAAAACTCATGCGGGAAGCGCGACAGGATGTTGCCCGGCATGCCGGCGGCGCTGAGCGCGTCCACCACCCGGTCGAGCCGCTCCTTGCGGTTTTGACCTATGCCGTTGACGACGAGCCCCTCCTCGATGATCTGGCCGATCGACATGCGCGGATTGAGCGAGGCGAAGGGATCCTGAAAGACGATCTGGATGCGCGAACGCAAGGGCCGCATCGCGGTCCGGTCCTTGTCGTGGATCGGGATACCGTCAAAGAAGACCTCGCCGCCATCGGCATTGATGAGACGGATCAGCGCCTGGCCGAAGGTCGTCTTGCCCGAGCCGGATTCGCCGACGAGCCCCAGCGTCTCATGCTTGCGCAGATTGAGGCTCAGCCTGTCGACGGCGACGAACTCGGAGAATTGCGGGCGAAACAGGCCACCCTTCTTCAGCGTGAAGCAGACCTTCACGTCCCGTCCATCAAGCATGATCGGCGCATTGTCGGGCAGCGGCTTGGCGGCACCCGACGGCTCCGAAGACAGCAGCCGTTTGGTATAGGCATGCAACGGGTTGGCGAAGAGCGCAGCCGTCGTGTTGTGCTCCTTCACCTCGCCATACTGCATCACATAGACGTAGTCGGAGAACTGCCGCACGACCGTCAGGTCGTGGGTGATCAGGATCACCGCCATGCCGAGTTCGCGCTGCAGGTCGCGGATCAGGTTGAGGATCTGCGCCTGCACGGTGACGTCGAGCGCCGTCGTCGGTTCGTCGGCGATGAGCACATCAGGATCGTTGGCGAGCGCCATGGCGATCATCACCCGCTGGCGCTGGCCGCCAGAAAGCTGGTGCGGATACTGATTGAGCCGCAGTTCCGGGTCCGGGATCCGCACGTGGCGCAGCAGTTCCAGTGCCCGCTCCATCGCCGCCCGGCGGCTGATCCTGCGGTGCGCCCGGATCGCCTCGATGATCTGCGTGCCGACCGTATAGACCGGGTTCAGCGAACTCATCGGCTCCTGGAAGATCATCGCCAGCCGATTGCCGCGCAAGGCGCGCCGCTCGCGCGGCGAGAACTTCAACACGTCCTTGCCGTCATAGTCGATGCGCGATTGCGGAGCGATGGTGGCGCGCTTGGAGAGAAGCCCCATGACGCTGCGCGCCGTCACCGATTTGCCCGAGCCGGACTCGCCGACAATGGCGATGGTTTCGCCACGGTAGAGCTGGAAGGACACGTCCTTCACCGCCTCCACCATGCCGTGTTCGACCTTGAAACGAACAGCGACATTGCGGGCGTCGATGATCGGCCGGCCGTTTCGTTCGGTAAGATCCTTGCGCTCGGCGGGCGCGGCTACGAGGACGTCGATTGTCTCAGTCATGAAGCGTCCTCCTCAATAGGGATCGATGGCGTCGCGCAGACCGTCGCCAAGCGCATTAAAGGCGAAGACTGTGACAAGCACGAAGGCGACGGGCGACAGGATCCAGGGATAGGACCCGATGACGGAATAGGTGGACGTGTCCTGCAGCATCAGTCCCCAGGAAATCAGCGGCGGCTTGACCGCAAAGCCGAGGAACCCGAGGAAGGATTCCAAGAGCACCACCTGCGGGATCGACAGCGTGACCGCGACGATCACATGGCTCATCACGTTCGGCAGGATGTGCTGGAAGATGATGCGCCGGTCGCTGGCACCGACGGCGATCGCCGCCCGCACATAGTCGATGCGGGCGAGTGCCAACGTCTTGCCGCGCACCTCGCGTGACATCTGCGCCCAGCCGAGCGCCGACATGACGATGATGACGAAGGCGAGGAAGACATTGGTCGGCGCCGTCACCGGGATCAGCGACGTCAGCGCCAGATAGAGCGGCAGTTGCGGGAAGGCGAGCACCAGCTCGACGAAGCGCTGGGTCCAGACGTCGAAGCGGCCACCAAAGTAACCCGACGCCATGCCGACGGTGGTGCCGACGAAGGTCACGATCGATACCACGATCAGCGCGATCATCAGCGAGATGCGCGATCCGACCAAAATTCGCGAGAGCACGTCGCGGCCGAACTTGTCGGTTCCGAGCAGATGCACCGGCGAACCATCGACCGCGCCAAAGAGATGCCGCTCGGCCGGGATCAGGCCGAAGAGGCGGTAGGGCGCGCCCTTGATGAAGAAGCCGAGGATCTGCGGATTGTCGTAATCGGGGCCGATGATCGGCTGAAAGGTGATCGGGTCAAGCTCCGTGCCCTCGCTCAGCGGGTAGCTGCGCGGCGGGAAGACGAAGTTGCCGTCCTTGTCGGCAAAGCTGATCGCCTGCGGCGGCGCGAAGGCGACACCCGTTGCCTTCGGATCGACCGGCGACAGGAAGTCGGCAAAGACCGCCATGAAGATCAGCAGGCCGACGAGGACCAGCCCGAGCATGCCCGTCCAGGAGCGTTTCAGCCGGCGCCAGACGAGCGCCTGGTAGCTTTCATTGTGCTGCTCGTGCTTGGGCTCGACAACGAGCGGAAGGGTTGTCTCAATCTCGACGGTCATGCCGGGGCTCCTCCCAGACGCACGCGCGGATCAAGTGCTGCGAGCAGCATGTCGGCGATGATGTTGCCGAGGATGAGGGTGGCCGACAGCACCAGCATGAAGGTGGCGGTGACATAAACGTCGCCCACCCACATCGAGCCGACGATGGCCGGACCGACGGTCGGCAGTGCGAAGATGATCGCGGTCTCGATCTCGCCCGTCAGCATATAGGGCAACACGACGCCCTGATACATGATCAGCGGGTGCAGGGCGTTCGGAACCGCGTGGCGCATGACCACGGCCCCTTCACTGAGGCCCTTCGCCCGGGCGGTTTCGACATATTGCGCGTTCAGCGTGTCGAGCAGATTGCCGCGCATCACCCGCATATTGTAGGCGAGCCCGCCAAAGGTGGCGATCGCCACGACCGGCCAGACATGTTTGACGAGGTCGACGAACTTGTCCCAGGACCAGGGCGCGCCGCCGTAGCGGGCCGAGTGGAAGCTGTTGATTTCGCTGACATTGAAGTGGAAGACGAGGATATAGACGATGATCAGCGCCATCAGGAAGCGCGGCACCGTCATGCCGAGAAAGGCAACCGTCGAAAGCAGGCTGTCGATCCAGGAATATTGCCGGGTGGCGGCGATAATGCCGAAGGAAATGCCGATCACCGACGCGAGGATGTGGCAGACCAGCGCCAGCGCCAGCGTGCGCGGCAGGCGCTCGCCGACGACGTCGGCAACCGGCTTGTTGTAGTAGAGGCTGTGGCCGAAATCGCCACGCGTCAGGATGCCGGTCATCCAGTTGACGTATTGCACCGCCATCGGCTGATCGAGCCCATGCTCCTTGCGATAGGCCTGGGCCTGGGCTTCCGCTTCCTCGTAGGACGCGCCGCCCTGGTTGATCAGCTGCGAGCGGATGTAATCGCTATAGTCTCCGGGCGGGGCCTGGATGATGGCGAAGGTCGCTACGCTGAGGACAAGCAGCACCGGAATGGCAGAGGCGATGCGGACAAGCAGAAACCTGAACATGCCGTTTCCTTCTGTCGGTTGGGGTGATGGGAGCGCTCCTCCGGCCTGCGACCGGAGGAGCTGCGTGGCATCAGTTGCTGAGGCCCTTCTCGCCGGGCTTGCCCGGAAGCTGTTCAGCAAAGAGCTCGAAGTCACCCTGCTTGTCCGCGGGCACGAAGAGGCGTTCGCGCATGATCGTGTCCTCCGCCCAGTTGAACATGAAGATCGGAGCGCCGGTCGGAACGTTGGCGAAGCGCTTGTTGATAATCAGCGCCCCCGGGTATTCGGTAAGCCCGATCGTATCGAGGTTTGTTGTCGCGATCTTCTGATATTGCTTCATCAGTGCGACACGCTCGGCATTGTCGTTGCTGGCGATGAACTTGTTGATGGTATCGACAAGCTCCTGCTCGAACGGCATCAGATCGACCTCACCGCCCTCCGGCGCGCGGTGGTGCCAGCTGGTGCGCGGACCCGTTGCGCCAAGCTGCGGCGTGTTCTGCACGACGGACGCATATTCCGGGCCGTTTCGGTGAACCATCCAGTCGAAGCGGCCGGCATAGTTCGTCGCATCGCGCTGTTTGCCGTCGAGCGAATTCAGCACGACCCGAAGGCCGAGCTTTTCCATCTGCCCGATGATGCCTTCGGCGAGGTTGCGGTCTGTCGCGTAGCTGTTGTCGATCAGAAGCACGATCTCGACGTCTTGCCCACCGGCCTTGTCGGCCGGGAAGTTGACGAAGCCGTTGCCGTCGGTGTCTTTCAGGCCAGCTTTTTCGAGCAGAGCCTTCGCGCCATCGAGGTCAAAGGGATAATAGACGGTCGACTCCCGGTCATAGAAGCTGGTGCCAGAGGAAAGCCCGCCCGGATAAATCGCGGTGAAGGGACCCTTGACCAATGCTTCGCCGAGCTTCTTGCGATCGACCGCCATGGTCACCGCCTTGCGGAAATCCTCGTTGCGGTTGAGTTCGCGCACGGCCTGAGCCCGCTCGTCCGGCTCGCCCCAGCCATTGGCCGAGAAGTTCATGTGCAGATTGTAGCCGATGAGGCGCGGGCCGAAGGCAAGCCGAGCGGGCGCCGTGTCCTGGGCGGCGCGCTTCAGCGACTCGACGAAGTTTTCCGGCTGCTCCAGGTTGGAAAGATCGGCGGAACCGGCGATCGCCTGCACGTCGCGGTCGGCCCAGGTCGAGAGCTTGTAGTGCAGCTCGTTGACATAGGGCAGCTGGTTACCGGCCTCGTCCACCTTCCAGTAGTAGGGGTTGCGGCGGAGCACGATGATGTCGTCGGGGCGGTAGGCGACCGGCACCCAGGCGCCCATGACCGGGATGTTCATATATTCCGGCGGGAAGGCGTTCTTGTACTGGTCGTAGGTCGTGCCGGCATACTTCGGATGTTTGGCTTTGAGAATATGCGACGGGCCGGGGCAGAAGGTGCCATAGGCCATGGCATAGAGATGCTGACGCGGGAAGGCCTCCTTGAAGGTCCACTCGACGGTGTATTGGTCGATCTTTTTCAGCGTCGTTCCGACGCCGAAGGTCTCGGGCGTCGCGCCGTTCAGCGGAGATACATTCGGGTCGAGGACATTGTCGTCCCAGTAGAACATCACGTCATCGGCGTCGAAGAGGTCGCCGTCCGACCATTTCGCACCCTCGACGAGATGCATCGTCAGCTTGTGGCCGTCGGCCGACCAGTCCCAGCTCCTGGCAAGGTTTGGCAGCGGCTCGACGTCGTTCGCTTCCACCTGGAAGAGTGGTGCGGTGCGGGTCAGGCATTCCGACATGCCGATGTCGATGCCGCCCCAGCCCTGGCTCTGGCCGGCCGAGTAGTTCCAGCCTTCCGGGCGGCCGCCGATCACGTGGCGCAGCGTGTCGCCATAGACGCCGACACCATCGGGCATGTTGCCGGTCTTGAAGACCATCGGCTCCTTCGGCAGGCGCTCGGCAACCGGCGGCAGCTTGCCGGCCTTGACGTATTTTTCGGTGACCCAGGCCGGCTCCTTGTATTCCGGCAGCGCCTTGAACTCGGCGATCGAGTCGCGCGGCACATAGGTGATCTTGCCCTGGGCCGGGAATGGCGGCTGCTCGGGCACGACTGATGGATCGGACGCCGCCGCGTTAAGCGCGAAGGTCGAGATGCCGACGAGCAGCAGGCTCGCCATTTTCGTCAGTCTGTGGCTGGTCATTGGCTCAGATTCTCCCTCTTTTCGCCGCGCCGAAGCGTGGCCTCCTCCTTGAAAGTCTGCAGTTGTGGCAGCGCATGCCCGCGTCTCCTCACGCGGGCATGCGCTGCAATCGGTCAGCCGGCGGCGCGGGCCGCCTGCCGTTCGGCACGCAGTTCGTCGAGCGAACGCACCTGGCGCCGCGCGGCACCGTTCCAGTCGCGGGTCTTGACCGTGGCGCGGCTGAGGCGCTCCTTCGCGCCGTCGATGGCGTGGGCGTATTGCGGCAGCCACTGGCCTTGAGCGACCACCATCTCGTCGACCATCTGCCAGACCTCCTCCGGCGTGCAGATCGCACCGACCAGCGGATCGTGCAGCATTGCGAGCTTCAAAAGGTCGAGATCGCCCGTAACAGCCGCATGCACCGACATCCGCTGCACGTTGATGGAGGAAAGGCAGGTGGCGGCACAGGCTTCCGGAAGCGTGATGCCCGAGACCATGTTGATGCCGAAGCGGTCGACGAAACCGGGGGATTCGATGATCGCATCAGCCGGCAAGTTGGTAATGACACCTGAATTCTTGACGTTGAAGTGGCCGCGATAGACACGCCCCGTCTCAAGCGCTTCCAGAATGTGGCTCGCATGTTCGTTCGAGCGCTTCTGGTGATCGAGCGGTTTTCCGGCGGCTTCCAGGAATTGCGGAAACTCGGTCTCGAACCAGTTGCGGGTTTCCGTCGAATACCTGAGATAGCCGCCGGTTTCGCCGTGGATCCAGTCCGACATGTCGATCCATCGGCTGATCTCTTCCGGGCGCTTGCGGTACCAGGGAAGATATTCGGAGAGATGGCCGTTGCTCTCGGTCGAGTAGACGCCGAAGCGCTTCAACACGTCGATGCGGAGCTTCTCCTGTTGCGAAAACACCGGGTGCGCCTCGAAGGCGGCGACGAGTTCGTCCTTGCCTATTCTGCGGCCCTTGAGCCTGACGTCGACGAACCAGGTCTGGTGGTTGATACCGGAGCAGATGTAGTCGAGTTCACCCTCGCCGGCGTTAAGGATTTCGGCGATCTGCTCGCCGCCGTGCTGGACGCCATGGCAGAGACCGACCGTGTCGACCTTGCCGTATTCGATCGCCGCCCAGGTGTTCATCGCCATCGGGTTGGCATAGTTCAGGAACCTGGCACCCGGTTCTGCGACCGCGCGGATGTCCTTGCAGAAATCGAGAATGACGGGGATGTTGCGCTGGCCGTAGAGGATGCCGCCGGCGCAGATCGTATCGCCGACGCATTGGTCGACGCCGTATTTCAGCGGAATGCGGATGTCGTCGGCATAGGCTTCCAGACCGCCGACGCGAACGCAGCTGATGATGTAGCGGGCGCCTTCCAGCGCCTTCAGCCGATCGGTCGTCGCCGTCACCTTCGTCGGCAGGCGGTTGACCTCGACGATCCGGTCGAGGATCGCCTTGATCATCTCCAGATTGCGGGCGCTGAGATCTGTCAGCGCCACCTCGATATCGCGCAGTTCCGGCACTGCGAGAATGTCGGTGAACAATTTCTTGGTGAAGCCGATGCTGCCGGCGCCAATGATGGCGATCTTGAAACTTGCCATGCCCTTTTCACTCCTCCTGGACTGCGCGCTCTCAAGCGAAGGGTAAAATTAATTCAAAAATCCTGACCCGCCGCCTGTGCAACCTGACCGCGGATCCGTCTTTCCATTCGATTACAAGAGCCGACTGTTGCGCGATTGGCCGTCATTATGTGTATAATCGCCGACCCCGCCAGAGCGGTATTGTGCTTTCATGGGTAATTTTATGCTGCACGATTTGATCAATAATGGCCCGATCATGCGAACGGTTTCGCTGCCGCGGGGGCGCCAGAGCCTGCACACGATGCCTACCAGCACCGGCTATGAAGTCCGCACCAATGCCACCTATGACTGGGACGGGCGGAAGCGCGGCAATACGCCGTTCACGGTGCTGCAGCACACGATCGCGGGTGCTGGAAACCTGCGCTACGAGAACCGGACCTATCGGGTGCGCGAGGGCGAGACGCTGCTTTTGCTCGTGCCGCACAATCATCGCTACTGGCTGGAAGACGGCGGGCGCTGGGAGTTCTTCTGGATCTCGATGAACGGCGACGAAGCCTTGCGCGTCCATCGCGCGATCCTCGCCGTCACCGGCCCGGTTTTGAAGCTGCAGCCGGAAACGATCGAGCATCTGGCTGACTGCAGCCTGCGGCTGATCCGCGGCGGCGAGACGCCCGGACGCGCTTCCGCGATCGCCTATGAGGCGGCGATGGCGCTTTATGACGACGTCTTCGGCTCGCACCCGGTGTTCAGCCATGAGCACAGGACGATGCACCGCGTCGTCGACTACATCATGAACAACCTGCAGAGCCCGCTCCCGGTGGAGGAACTGGCGCGCGTCTCGGGCTTGAGTCGCGCGCATTTTTCGCGCGTCTTTGCCGCCAGCGAAGGCATGGCGCCGGCCGAATATGTTTTGCAGAAGCGATTGCAGCGCGCCGTGAAGCTTTTGACAAAGACGGCGAGCCTGCAGGTCAAGGAGGTGGCGATCCTCTCAGGCTTCGAAGACCCCAACTACTTCGCCAAGGTCTTCCGCCGGTCCTTCGGCCTGAGCCCGACCGAGTTCCGCACGACCGGCATGTATGCCAGCGTCGCCGCCGGCTCCGTCGAAGAGCCATCCGAGGACATTGGCGATAGGGCGCCATCGGACTAACGCCCCCCCGCAGACGCGGCGGCACCGGGTTTCAGCGCTGGTACCACCGCGCAGAGAAGCAATCTTACGCCGTCAACACGTCCTCGATGTGGATCGGCAGCGAGCGAACCCGCGTCCCCGTCGCATGGAACACCGCATTGGCAATGGCAGGTGCCGTTCCGACCAGGGCAATTTCGCCGAGGCCTTTGACGCCGAGGGCGTTGACGTGCGGGTCGACCTCGTCGACGAAATGCGCGTCGAGCTCGGGGATGTCGAGGTTCACCGGCATGAGATAGTCGGCCATATGGGCGTTGACCGGCCGGCCATCACGGCTATCCAGAACCGTGCGTTCCATCAGGGCCATGCCCATGCCGCCGATCATGCCGCCGGTGCACTGGCTGCGGGCGAGAAGCGGATTGACGACCCGACCAATGCCATAGGCGCCGACGATGCGGCGCACACGGATGGTGCCGACATCCGGATCGACAGCGACCTCGGCAAAGACGGCACCGAAGGAATGCATCGAATAGCGCTCGGCAACCTCAGGATCGCGCTGGGCCGAACCGTCCGCCTCGATCGGCGCGCCGGCTTTGGCGACGATCTCGCGATAGCTGATGCCCGTCGTTTCGCCGCGGCGCCGCAGCCGCCCGTCGCTCCACTCGAGTTCCCCGGCCGCAACATTGTAGAGCGGCGACGCAGAATCGGCCGTGGCGAGACGCGAGACCTGCGCCTGCGCCTCGATGCAAGCCGCCTGGATGGCCGACCCGACCGAAGCCATGGTCCAGGAACCGCCATGCGATGGGGTCTGCGGGTAGCTTGACCGGCCGAGCCGGAAGCGGATCCGTTCCGGTGGCAGCCCAAGCGTCTCGGCGGCAACCTGGGTCATGGACGTATAGGTCCCCGGCCCCATATCGCTCGCAGCCGCCTCGACCTCGACCGTGCCGTCGGCAAGCAGCCGCACCCGGGCGTTGGCCGGCGCATGGAACGCCGGGTAGGTGGCGGTGGCCGCGCCCATGCCGATCAGCAGCCGCCCGTCACGCATCGAGCGCGGTTCGGGCGTGCGCCGGGCCCAGCCGAAACGCTCGGCACCGAGCGCGTAACATTGCATCAGCGAGCGGCTCGAGAACGGTTTGTTTTCCGCTTCGTCCTTCTCGGGCTCGTTGCGGCGCCGAAGCTCGATCGGGTCGATGCCGAGCTTGTAGGACAGCTCGTCCATCGCGCTTTCGAGCGCGAAGATGCCGCTCGCCTCTCCCGGCCCGCGCATGTGATTGGGTGTGCCGGTGTCGAGTTCGGTCAGCCGGTACTGGGTGCGTACGTTCGGGCACGAATAGAGGTAATCCGTGACTGCGGTCAGCGCCTCCATGAACTGCTCGTAACGGCTGGTCTCGCCGGTGCCTTCGTGAACAACACCGGTGAGCTTGCCGTCGTTGGTGGCGCCCAGCGCCACGCGCTGAAGCGTGCGCGGCCGGTGGCCGGTGGTGAAGAACATCTGCTTGCGGGTGAGCACGAGCTTCACCGGCTTGCCGACCTGACGGGCGGCGAGTGCCGCCAGCGTCACATGCGGCCATGTCCTGAGGCTCGTTCCAAAGGCACCGCCGATAAAGGGACAGATCACCTCGATGTTTTCGACCGGCATGCCGAAGACTGCAGCGATCTCCGCCTGCTCGTTGACGAGATACTGGCTCTTGCTCCACAGCGTCAGCCGGTCGCCGCTCCAGGCGGCGATGGTTGCGTGTGGCTCCATCGGATTGTGGTTTTCCCGCGCCATCTCATAGGTGGCATCGAGGGTGACAGGCGCTCCTGCCACCGCTTTGTCGGCGTCGCCGCGCGCCCGGTCGGGAGACACGCGTCCGCGTGTATCGGGGACAATGCTCTCCGCCTTCGGATCCATCGGGTCGACGAGCGGCGGCCGCGCCTCATAGGTCACGCGGAGTGCTGTGGCGGCGCGCTCGGCATGATCGAGCGTGTCGGCAACGACGAGCGCAACCGGCTGGCCATAGAAGCGCACGGTATCGTCCTGCAACACGTGCAGCCGCTCGCCGGTCGCGGGGTCGATGCCGGCCTTGTGCGGCAGATAGGCCAGCTTCTCCGCATTGCGGTGTGTGATGAGCGCGACGACGCCGGGCATGCGCTCGACCTCGGCAGCCTGAATTCCGGTGATGCGGCCAAGACCGACGGTGGCGCTGACGATCACCGCGTAGAGTTGACCCGGCTGGTTGAAATCGGCGGCATAGCGCGCCCGACCCGTAACCTTGGCCCGGCCGTCGACGCGGGTCATTGGTTTTCCAATGGTGCTGACGGTCATGCGACTTCTCCTGCCATTTCGAGTGCCCGGACGATCGTCCGCGGCAAGAGTTCGACCTTGAAGTGATTGTGCTGCAACGGCCGCGCGCCCTGTGTTGCCAGATGCGCCGCTGCCTCGAATGCCGGCCTTTCCAAACGCTTGCCGACGAGGGCCGCTTCGCAATCGCGCAGGCGCCAGGGTCTCGTCCCGACGCCGCCGACGGCAAGGCGAGCCTCGCGGATCACGCCGCCTTCGACCGAAAGTGCAGCGGCAGCCGAAACGAGGGCAAATTCATAGGAGGCGCGGTCACGAACCTTGAGATAGCGCGCACGGCGACTGTACGGCCCTCCGGGCACACGCAGTTCGACGATCAGCTCACCGGGCAGCAACGTGTGCTCGAGATGCGGCGTATCTCCGGGTAGCCGGAAGAGTTCTTCGATCGGAAAGCTGCGTTCGCCCTCAGGCCCCCGCACCCGCATCGTCGCATCGAGCGCCACCAGTGCGACGGCGACGTCGGAGGGATGCGTCGCAACGCAGTGCTCGCTGGTGCCGAGGATCGCGTGACCGGCGTTCAATCCGTCGATGGCGGCGCAGCCGGAGCCGGGCGTGCGCTTGTTACAGCCGGCGTCCAGCATGCGGAAATAGGGACAGCGCACCCGTTGCAGCATGTTGCCGCCCATCGACGCCATGTTGCGCAGTTGCGGCGAGGCGCCCTCAATCAAGCTTTCGGCGATCAATGGCTGCAGCCGTTGGACGTTGCGATCGGCCGCGACTTCGGACATGCGAGCCAGCGCGCCGATGACGAGGTCGTCGCCCTCAACGCGGATACCGCCAAGCGGTAGCGCGTTGATGTCGACGAGCCGTTCCGGGCGCTCGACCTCTTCGCGCATCAGGTCGACGAGCGTGGTGCCGCCGGCAATGTAGCGCGCGCCGCCGGCGGCCGCCGCAATCGCCGCTTCGGCACTCTCAGGTTTTTCCATCGTGAAAGGAAGCATGGTCAGCCCCTCCCCGCCGCGTCGGCAACAGCCGCGACGATGCCGGGATAGGCGCCGCAACGACAGATGTTGCCGCTCATCCAGAAGCGGATCTCGTCCGTCGAGCCGGCATGGCCTTCAGCGATACAGCCGACACCCGACATGATCTGCCCCGGCGTGCAGAAGCCGCACTGTAGGCCCTCATGCGCCACGAAGGCTTCCTGGAGCGGATGCAGCACGCCATCTTTCTCGAGCCCTTCGATCGTTTCGATCCTGGCGCCGTCATGCATGCATGCCAGTGTGAGACAGGAGACGATGCGCTTGCCGTCGACAAGCACCGTGCAGGCGCCGCAGGCGCCCTGGTTGCACCCTTTCTTGGTGCCGGTGAGATCAAGCGTCTCGCGCAGGACGTCCAGGATCGATTGCCTTGGGTCGATGGTCAGAACATGCAGTTCGCCGTTCACGGTCATGGTCAGGGTCATGGGGCTTACCTCCTTCGCCGGAGAACCTGTCGCTGCTGTCGACTGGGACGGCAGCGCCGCCAGCGCCACGGTTCCGGCACCTGCCAGAAGCGCTTCCCGGCGCGACAGCACCGGACCTTGCACATAGGATTCTGATCTATTTTCGACCATGTCGGAAACACTCTCCTGCCTCACCAAACCGTGCAGAAGATAGGCGTCGAACGACGGCGTTACTGTTGCGATCTTTCGATCCTGCTTGAAAGTTGCGGCGGTCGAGGACGCCGGCGCACGGGAGCGCCGGCCCGGCCGCAGCCGAGGTCAAAGCCGACGGCGAAACTCGCTCGGGGTGAGGCCCGTCACCTTGCGAAAGCTCGACGCGAAAGCCGATTGCGTTTCATAGCCGACGACAAGAGCTATATCGGTGATGCGCAGCGTCCGGTCCGCAAGCAGCGCCTTGGCGTGGGCGATGCGCTGCCGTGTCAGCCAGACATAGGGCGTGTGCCCGGTCGCCACACGAAAAGCGGTACAGAAATGAAAACGACTGAGATTCACGAGATCCGCCAGTTCCTGAAGCCGAATATCCTTGGTGAGATTGTCACGCATGTAGGTGGTGACACGCTTGATCTGCCAGGCTGAAAGGCCACCCCGTGGTCCGGGGGCGAGGGGCACGGATATTGCGGCGTGCCCGCGCAGAAGCTGGAGACAGACAAGATCGAGAAGCTGCTCGATGAACAGGTGCGATACCGCGTCACCGGTACTGATCTCGTCGTTGATCAAGGACATGATCGTAAACAGTTTGGGATCGCTGAAATTCACGCGGTCGAGAAGCTCGGGCTCACGACCATTCCCAACCTGATCCGCGCAGGCAAGCAGGCGCTGGTGCCCCAGAAAGATATTCGACACTTCGACGGCACCATCCGCGCGCCAAAGTCCTTCGTGCCCTCTGGGCGCAAAAGTGATGGTGCCGGCATGCGCCGGGGCGGTGATCGTCTGACGACCAACCTTCAACGAAGCAGTCCCGTCGCCTGCATACTTCGCCGCGAGAATATGATCCTTCAGTGGTGGCAGGTGGTACTCGAAGGGCTCGTTGCGCCAACGGCCGACCAGGCGCGTATCGCCGGAGAACACCTCTGGAATGACCGGCGGGGAAAACCCCCGCTGCAAGCGACGGATATGAGCCTCCGTATCCGCAAGTCCCATTCCGCCCATTCGATCTTGTCTCTCGTGGATAGCCAGAAACGCGGTATCTCCCGGAGAACTAACATCTTTCCCCGCGGGCGAAAATATCGCGCGCGGGTCAAGTTTTCGACCCGCGGGCTGCAATCACGCCCAGGCTTGCCGGCGGTATTCGGCTACCCTTGGGAAAACGCCACCAAGGTCGGCATGCATGGCGCGCGCGATCACGCGGAAATCATGTTCGCTGATGGCGAAATGACCGAAACGAAGTTTCTGATCCCAGTTTCGATTGCCCTCGGCAAATTCCAGGCTGTCGAGCCACGGACGGACGGGAGCCTCCATACTGTCGGCCCAATCGATATCGCCGCGATGCGGCGCGACTCCACCCATTGCAAAGAAGTGGGGCGGACGCTCCTTGACCACACCAATGGCCGTAAAACAAGCGAGCCCCGCTCTGCCGCTGAAGGCGGCGTTGGGTGAATAACCGATAAAACCGTCGCCCGCCTTCATGCGCGTCAACGGCTGCACGTTGCCGTGGCCGAATCGCGAGAAGCCGCCTTCCTGCGCATGCTGCATGTCATCGCCGGAAACCGCGCCGATCCAGAAGTTGCGCTCGCCCTGCCGGCTTCCTGCACCCACTTGAAACACATCCTGCGCCAACATCGGTCATCCCTCGATCTCTGATCATGGGAGCACTTTACGCGCGACCCCTGCCAGATTCTGTCAGCATTGAATTCGAGGAATTGGTGCCGGGGCAACCTGGATTTCGGCGGAGCAGTTGCCCCGCGTGCAACCGTTCGCCACAAAGCAAAAGCGCCCGCAGGAGATGCAGGCGCTTGGCAAATTTTCAGTCTGTGTAGATCGCCTTAGCGGGCGAAGGCCGTGCGTGCGACGCGGTCGATGTCGGCGCGTTCGATGCCGAGGTCACGGAGTTCCCGGTTCGACATGCGGCCCAGCTCGGTGACCGTCTGACGATACTTGCGCCAGTTGTTGATGGAGCGTGCGATGTTCATTTGATCCCCCTTTCAATGGGCTTTCGAAGCCTGGCAGCCAGTCCGTGGCGCCTCGTTTCGCTTCGATGAACACCTTATAACTCAGGCCCTTGGTAAGTTGCAGCGCTCAAAAGTCAGCGCTCCCATGTGGGAAATGCATGGGTCGTTTTGCGTGCCGCAAGGTCAAGCGCAAAGCCCGCGCGTTGTGATCTTCCCTTGTTCGCGCCCTACCGGACAGAAGGCAAAAGCAACAGCTGCGTGCATTCGAAATGTCAGCCTCGCACAATCGTTGCCACGGAAGCTGTTGATCCCGACGGCAGAGACAAGTATTTCTTTTGTCGACAAAGGAATCCGAGATGACCGATATCGACACCGACAACAGCCCCATCCCCGAACGCAAGCGCGGTTCCGGCGTGAAGATGGTCTATGACCTCCTGCGCGACGAGATCCTCGACCTGGTGCTGCCGCCGGGCAGCCCGATCGACGAAGTGCAGCTTGCCGAGCGACTGAAGATGTCGCGCACGCCGATCCGCGAGGCGCTGGTCCGACTTGCCGGCGAAGGGTTGATCGACACGCTGCCCAACCGCTCGACGATGGTAGCGAACATCGACTTCCTCAACTTGAACCCGTTCTTCGACGCCCTGGTGCTGATGTACCGCGTCACCACGCGGCTTGCGGCGCAGAACCACCGCCCGGAAGACCTGCCGATCATTCGCGGCTTCCACGAGGACTATGCCGCGGCCGTCCAGGCGCGCGACGCGCTGACGATGATCGCCACCAATGCCGCTTTCCATGCGGCGATCGCCGAGGCCGGCCGCAATCCCTATTTCACCAGCCTGTTCCGCCGGCTGCTCGACGAGGGGCGGCGCATCCTGCGCCTCTACTACCAGTCCTACGAGGAGCAGTTCCCGCAGCGCTTCGTCGACGAGCACGCGGCGATCATCGCTGCAATTGCGGCGCGCGACATCGAGACGGCGGACCGTCTCGGCAAGGCGCATGCCGAGCAGATCGTCGAGCAGGTACAGAAGCTCTTTGCCCGCAATAATAAGCTTGATATCGCCCTTTAGAGATCTTTGTATTTTTCTTGTCGACAAATAAAATACAAACGGCTATTGTCTAGATCAAAGGCAAGGGCGCGCGTGCGCCGTTGCCCCGAAGACAAAGCCGAGAGGAGTTTCAGATGAAGGCTCAGATTTTCACCGGCGTCATCCCGGCGCTGATGACCCCCTGCAAGGAAGACCGCACCCCCGATTTCGACGCGCTGGTGCGCAAGGGCCAGGAGCTGATCGCTCAGGGCATGTCCGCCGTCGTCTATTGCGGCTCGATGGGTGACTGGCCGCTCTTGACCGATGCGCAGCGCATGGAAGGCGTCGAGCGCCTGGTCAAGGCCGGCATCCCGGTTATCGTCGGCACCGGCGCCGTCAACACCGCGTCGGCCGTCGCCCATGCGGCGCACGCCGAGAAGGTTGGCGCCCAGGGCCTGATGGTCATCCCGCGCGTGCTGTCGCGTGGTTCGGTCGTCGCCGCCCAGAAGAACCACTTCAAGGCCATTCTTTCGGCCGCCCCGAGCCTGCCGGCCGTTATCTACAACAGCCCCTATTACGGCTTTGCCACCCGCGCCGACCTGTTCTTCGCGTTGCGCGCCGAACATCCGAACCTCGTCGGCTTCAAGGAATTCGGCGGCGCTGCCGACATGCGTTATGCGGCCGAAAACATCACCAGCCGTGACGATGGCGTCTCGCTGATGATCGGCGTCGACACGGCTGTGTTCCACGGCTTCGTCAACTGCGGCGCGACCGGCGCCATCACCGGCATCGGCTGCGTGCTGCCGAAGGAAGTCATCCACATGTGCAACCTGTCGCGCGCCGCCGCCGAAGGCGACGTCGACGCCCGCCAGCGCGCATTGGAACTGGAACAGGCGCTCGCCGTGCTCTCGTCCTTCGACGAAGGCCCGGACCTCGTTCTCTACTTCAAGCACATGATGGTGCTGAAGGGCGACAAGGAATACACGCTGCACTTCAACGAAAGCGACGTGCTTTCGGACAGCCAGCGCGGCTACGTCGAAGCCCAGTTCAAGCTGTTCAACAGCTGGTACGCCGAATGGAGCAAGCTCCCGGGCGCCGTCCAGAAGTGCAAGGCCTGATCGTTCGATCGGCCCGCAATTGAAAAAGGCCCTCCGGTTGGAGGGCCTTTTTTCGTCTGACGACCTCGACGGCGTGTCGAGCAGAGTACAGTTCGCGTAAGTATCGGCCTACGCGATAGCGTCAATCCCGAGGGCAAGCAGCCGGTCAAGCTGCTCGATCTCGGATTTGTTGAGGACGACGCCTTCGGCCTCAGACTTGGCGCGCGCCGCGAAACGGCGCTGCGACGGCAGGCGGGCGCCCTGGCCAACGATTGCCTCGAAAAGCACTTCGGCGCGGGCAAACGGATTTCCGGGCCTTCCGGCCGCGAACTTCTCCGGCGAGAAGGCGACGATCAATTCGCCGTGGAAGGGCGCAAGCGTCGTCGTGCCGAGGTAGTCGAGCACTTCCGGGCTCGTCAGGTCGCCGATCATGATGCCGGCGAGAAGCTCAACCATCGTGCCGATCGCAGAGCCCTTATGGCCGCCGAAGGGCAGCATGGCGCCGGCAAGGGCTGCTTCCGGATTGGTCGTCGGGTTGCCCTCGGCATCGATCGCCCAGCCCTCGGGCAGAGGTTTTCCGGCGCGGCGGTGCAGCTCGATCTCGCCGCGCGCGGCAACCGAGGTCGCGAAGTCGAAGACGTAGGGCGGCTGGTTTTCGCGCGGCCAGCCGAAGGCGAAGGGGTTGGTACCGAGCAGCGGCTTGTTGCCGCCGGTCGGCGCAACCGTTGCGTAGCTCGGGCACATGACGAGGCCGGCGAGGCCCTCGCCCGTCAATCCTTCGACCTCGGGCCAAAGGGCAGAGAAATGGGTGCAATCATTGATGACGAGCGCAGCAATCCCCAGCGACCGGGCGCGCTCGGCAAGCACCGGCAGGCCGAGCTCGAAGGCCGGGTTGGCGAAGCCGCCCTTGGCGTTCACCTTGACGATCGCCGAGCCTTCCTGCGCATCGAGCTCCGGCACGGCATCCGCCTTCACCTTGCCGGCCTTGACTGTCCGGAGCGCCCCTTCGATGCGGTAAACGCCGTGCGATTTACAGGCGTCACGCTCGCCGGCGACGATCACGCGGGCAAGTGCGCCTGCCTGAACGCCGTTTAGCCCAGCCTTCAGGAAGATCGCCTCGACGCGCTCGAAAAGTGCTGAAATCGTCAGGGTGTTGGTTTCGCTCATCTCTCTCCCTCTCAAATGCTGCGCCTGATCCGGATGAGCCAGTCAGGCGATTGATGTTATGCATACATATAGTATACAAAGATCCGACAAGTGCAATTCAGCCATTATCCCCTCTGCCACAAAAGGCAATCCGGGATCGAGAGAAAGGATCGCCAGATGGCCTTCACCCCCAAAGGAAAACACCTAGTCGCCGGCGAATGGCTCGACGGCGCGGGCACCTTCGCATCAGCACCCGCTCACGGACCGGTCCATCAGTTTGCCACCGGCACCGTGGAGCTGGTCAACCGTGCGGCTGAAGCCGCGGAAGAAGCGTTCCTGAGCTACGGTTATTCGACCCGCGCCGAGCGCGCCGCATTCCTGCGCGCGATCGCCGACGAGATCGAGGCGCGTGCCGAGGCGATCACCGAGATCGGCGCCCAAGAAACCGGCCTGCCGGAAGCCCGCCTGCAGGGCGAACGCGGCCGCACCACCGGCCAGCTCCGCCTGTTCGCGGACCACATCGAGAAGGGCGAGTATCTCGACCGCCGCTTCGATGCCGCACTGCCCGAGCGCCAGCCGGCGCCGCGTCCGGAGATCCGCCTCATCCAGCGGCCGATCGGCCCGGTCGCCGTCTTCGGCGCCTCGAACTTCCCGCTCGCCTTCTCGACCGCCGGCGGCGACACGGCCGCCGCACTTGCCGCCGGTTGCCCCGTGGTCGTCAAGGGCCACTCGGCCCATCCCGGAACCGGCGAAATCGTCGCGCAGGCTGTTGAAGCCGCGATCCGCAAGACGGGCGTGCATCCGGGCGTATTCTCGCTCATCCAAGGCGGTAACCGACAGGTCGGCGAAGCGCTGGTGCAGCATCCGCTGATCAAGGCCGTCGGCTTCACCGGTTCGCTCGCCGGTGGCCGTGCGCTCTTCAATCTTTGCGCCGCGCGCCCGGAACCAATCCCGTTCTTCGGTGAGCTCGGTTCGGTCAACCCGATGTTCCTGCTGCCGGAAGCACTCAAGGCGCGCGCCGAAGGCCTTGGCCAGGGCTGGGCCGGCTCGCTGACCATGGGCGCCGGCCAGTTCTGCACCAATCCCGGCATCGCCGTCGTTGTTGAAGGCGCTGACGCCGATCGCTTCACCGCCGCCGCCGTCGAAGCGCTCGGCAAGGTGGCGCCGCAGACGATGCTGACCGACGGCATCGCCAAGGCTTACCACGACGGCAAGGCGCACTTCGAAAGCCGCAATACCGTCAAGCCACTGCTCGTGACCGAATCCTCAGGCCGCTCGGTCTCGCCGAACCTGTTCGAAACGACCGGCGACCAGTTCCTCGCCGACCATGCGCTCGGCGAAGAAGTCTTCGGTCCGCTCGGCCTCGTCGTCCGCGTCGGTTCGACCGGCGAGATGGAACAGCTTGCCCGTGGATTCCAGGGGCAACTGACCACGACGATCCACATGGATACGGCCGACCTCGAAACCGCCCGTCGTCTGCGCCCAATCCTCGAGCGCAAGGCCGGCCGCGTGCTCGTCAACGGCTTCCCGACCGGCGTCGAGGTGGTGGATTCCATGGTGCATGGCGGCCCCTACCCGGCCTCGACCAACTTCGGTGCGACCAGCGTCGGCACCCTGTCGATCCGCCGCTTCCTGCGGCCGGTCGCCTACCAGAACATGCCGGAAGGCCTGCTGCCCGAGGATTTCCAGGGCTAAAACGGAAGAGGAAAAGTGCGGGCGGCATGCCGCCCGCAGTCCGCTCTCACGTATGAGACACGACAGATCGCTGCGCAGACATCCCATTTGGCGAAACAAATGGGATGTCTGCGTGCGTTCTGCGTTATGATGATATACTTTTTGTATACTAATTGTATTTTTCTATTGATTTACGCTCTCTAAAACGGAATAGTGCCCCAGCCGTCAAACGGCACTCATTTCAGGGAGAGAGATAATGAAGACTTCGGTGCTTGCGCTCGGCCTCGTTGCGGCCGCTGCTCTGACCAGCCAGGCCCATGCCGACAAGCTGGATGACGTCATCGGCTCGGGAACGCTGCGTTGCGCGGTCGTGCTCGACTTCCCGCCGATGGGTTCTCGCGACGAGAACAACAATCCGATCGGTTTTGACGTCGACTACTGCAATGACCTCGCCAAGGCACTCGGCGTCACCGCCGAAATCGTCGAGACCCCGTTCCCGGAGCGCATTCCCGCTCTGATGTCGGGCCGTGTCGACGTCGGCGTTGCCTCGACCTCGGACACGCTTGAGCGCGCCAAGACCGTCGGCATGACGATCCCCTACTTCGCCTTCGAAATGGCCGTGACCGCCAATGAAAAGTCGGGCGTCAAGTCCTTCGAAGACATGAAGGGCAAGGTCGTCGGCGCCACCGCCGGTACCTTCGAAGCCATCGCGCTTGAAAAACAGGTCAAGGAATGGGGCGCCGGCGAGTTCCGTCCGTACCAGACCCAGGCCGACGTCTTCCTCGCTCTGAGCCAAGGCCAGATCGACGCCACGGTTTCGACCTCGACCGTTGCCCAGGCCAACGTGAAGACCGGCAAGTTCCCGGGCATCGCCGTCGTCGGCAAGGCTCCGTTCGACACCGACTACGTCGCGCTCTTCACCAACCGCGAAGAATACGGCTTCGTCAACTTCCTCAACCTTTTCATCAACCAGCAGGTCCGCACCGGCCGCTACGCTGAGCTCTATGAAAAGTGGGTCGGCGGCGAACTGCCAGACCTTACGGCAAAGGGCGTTTACCGCTAATCTGCCGTCCATCTGGCGGCGCGAAGTGTAGCTTCGCGCCGCTATTCGTTTCCGAAGAGGCGAGACGAAACATGTTCAGTTATACCTTCCATTGGAACCAGGCGCTGAAAGCCCTGCCGCAGATGCTCGATGGAGCGCTGGTCACCTTGCAGGTGGCTCTGCTCTCGATGGTCATCGGCCTGGCACTGGCGCTGGCGCTGACAGCCTGCCGCCTGTCCGGCAATCGCATTCTCGGCGGTTTCGCGACCGCCTGGGTCGAGATCGCCCGCAACACGCCGGCACTGTTCCAGATCTACATGGCCCATTTCGGCCTTGGCAATTTCGGCATCCACCTGAGCCCCTATACGGCGCTGCTCGCCGGGATCGCCTTCAACAACGCCGGCTATCTCGCGGAAAACTTCCGCGGCGCCCTCAAGGCCATTCCCGACACCCAGACGCGCGCCGGCCGCTCGCTCGGCATGACGCCGGTGCAGGCCTTCCGCTATATCGTGCTGCCGCAGATGCTGCGCATCGCCTTCCTCCCCGTTACCAACCAGATGGTCTGGGCAATCCTGATGACCTCGCTCGGCGTCACCGTCGGCATGAACACCGACCTTGCCGGCATCACCCAGGAACTGAACGCCCGCTCGTTCCGCACCTTCGAATTCTTCGCGATCGCCGCAGTGATCTACTACCTGATCGCCAAGGCCGTGACGCTGGCAGCCCGTCTGCTCGCCGCGCGCATGTTCCGCTACTAAGGAGAGGTGAGAGATGTTCAATACCGCCCTCACCCTCGCTGATCTCGGCTTCCTGCTGCAAGGCGCCCTGATGACGCTTGCGGTCACCGCCGTCTCGGTCACCGCCGGCACCGTGCTCGGCATCATCTTCGGCGTCGTGCGCAACCAGGTCGGCCCCTACTGGGCCGCACCGCTCACCTTCGTGCTCGACATCTTCCGCTCGGTGCCGCTCCTGATCCAGCTGGTGCTTGCCAACGCCTTCCAGGCGATCGCCAAGCTCGGCTGGGCGCCGTTCACGACGTCCTGCGTGGTGCTGTCGCTCTACACGGCCGCCTACTGCACGGAGATCGTGCGCGGCGGCATCTCCTCCGTGCCGCCGACGACGCGCCGCGCTGCCCGCTCGCTCGGCATGACCTGGTGGCAGGACATGCGCTACATCGTGGCGCCGCTTGCGACCCGTGTTTCGCTACCGTCCTGGATCGGCCTGACGCTCGGTGTCATGAAGGACTCCGCACTCGTTCTCTGGCTTGGCCTGATCGAGCTGCTGCGCGCCTCGCAGGTGCTCGTCACCCGTCTGCAGGAGCCGCTGCTGATCCTTCTGATCTGCGGCGCCATCTACTTCCTCATCAGCTTCCCAATCGCCCGGCTCGGCGGTTACCTTGAAAAACGGTGGTCCAATGATTGAGATCCAGAACGTTCGCAAATCCTTCGGCTCGCTGGAGGTTCTCAAAGGCATCGACCTCACCGTCAACAAGGGCGAGGTGCTGACCATCATTGGCGGCTCCGGTTCCGGCAAATCGACGCTGCTGACCTGCATCAACGGTCTCGAGCCGATCGATGCCGGCCGCATCCTCGTCGACGGCACCGAGGTCCACGCGAAATCAACAAACCTCAACAAGCTGCGCAGCAAGCTCGGCATCGTCTTCCAGCAGTTCAATGCTTTCCCGCACCTGACCGTACTTGAAAACGTCATGCTGGCGCCGCGCAAGGTGCTCGGCCTCTCCAAGGAAAAGGCTGAGGAGAACGCCGTCAAGCAGCTCACGCACGTTGGCCTCGGCGAGAAGCTCGGCGTCTATCCCACCCGCATGTCGGGCGGCCAGCAGCAGCGCATGGCGATCGCCCGCGCGCTTGCCATGTCGCCGGAATACATGCTGTTTGACGAAGTGACCTCGGCACTCGACCCGCAGCTCGTCGGCGAAGTGCTCGACACGCTGCGCATGCTTGCGTCCGAAGGCATGACGATGATCTGCGTCACACACGAAATGAAGTTTGCCCGCGAAGTTTCCGACCGCGTCGCCTTCTTCCACAAGGGCGTGATGGCGGAAATCGCAGCACCCGAGGCGCTCTTCGGCGCGCCGAAGGACCCGGAACTCCAGAAGTTCCTGGCAGCGACGCACTGAGCCGATCATGAAGGATGCAGCTCAGCCTGACGTCATCGTCATCGGCGCCGGCGTCGTCGGCCTTTCCGCGGCGATCGCCGCCCAGGCACGGGGACTTTCCGTTACCGTGCTCGACCGGGAAGGCCCGGCCGCAGGTGCCTCTGCCGGCAATGCCGGGGCCTTCGCCTTTACCGACATCCTGCCGCTCGCCTCTCCCGGCATCCTCAAAAAGGCGCCGAAGTGGCTGCTCGACCCGCTTGGGCCCTTGAGCGTCCCGCCGGCCTACGCGGTGCAGATCGCCCCGTGGATGTTCCGCTTCTGGCGCGCCTGCTCGCCGGGCCGCGTTGCGCATTCGACGACGGCGCAGACCGCGATCATGGACCTGTCCAAGGCGGAGCTAGAACCCTTCCTCACCGCAACCGGCACCCTGCCGATGCTGCGCAAGGAAGGCAATCTCCAGGTCTATGAAAGCGAAGCCGAACTGAAGGCGTCGCTTCCCGGCTGGAAGGCGCGGGCGGAGCACGGCATCGAATTCCGCCATATGGGTGCTGCCGAAATGGCCGAGATCCAGCCCGGTCTCGCGCCGCGCTTTACTCATGGCACCTTCACGCCCGGCTGGTACTCGATCGCCGATCCCAAACTTTACACGCTGGCGTTGGCGGATCACTTCCTCGCCAAGGGCGGCACCATCGAGCGTGCCGAGGTCAGGGCGCTGAAACCGGTCGACGGCGGCGTCGAACTGACGGCCAGTGGCAAGACACAACGTGCGGACCAGGTTGTGCTATCCGCTGGCGCCTTCTCGCATCAGGTCGCACGTACGCTTGGAGAGCGCATCCCGCTCGAAACCGAGCGCGGCTACAACACCACGCTGCCGCAGGACGCCTTCGACCTGCGCACCCAGGTCACCTTCGGGGGCCACGGCTTCGTCGTCACCCGGCTTTCGACCGGTATCCGGGTCGGCGGCGCCGTCGAACTCGGCGGCCTGAAGCTGCCGCCGAACTTCCGCCGCTCGGAAGCGATGCTGAAGAAGGCGCAGATCTTCCTGCCCGGCTTCAAAAGCGAAGGCGGCGTGCAATGGATGGGCTTCCGCCCGTCACTGCCCGACAGCCTGCCGGCGATCGGCCGCGCCCGCGCCACGGGGCGCGTCATCTACGCCTTCGGCCACGGCCATCTGGGTCTCACGCAATCGGCCGGCACTGCGCGTCTCGTCGCCGAACTCCTGACCGGCCAACGGCCGGCAATCGACATCCAATCCTTCTCGCCGCAACGTTTCTGATAGGGCTTCGACCATGGCCAACCATACCTTCTCCTGCATCGACGGCCACACCTGCGGCAATCCGGTCCGCCTCGTTTCCGGCGGCGGGCCGCGGCTCGAAGGGGCCAACATGCTGGAGAAGCGGGCTCACTTTCTGCGCGAGTTCGACTGGATCCGCACCGGCCTGATGTTCGAGCCGCGCGGCCACGACATGATGTCGGGCTCGATCCTCTATCCGCCGACGCGGCCGGACTGCGACGTCGCGGTGCTCTTCATCGAGACCTCAGGCTGCCTGCCGATGTGCGGCCACGGCACGATCGGCACCATCACCATGGCGATCGAGAACGGGCTGATCATCCCGCGCGAGCCGGGCAAACTGTCGATCGACGCGCCGGCCGGCAAGGTCGATATCACCTACCGCCAGGAAGGCCGCTTCGTCGAGGAAGTGCGGCTCACCAACGTGCCCGGTTTCCTCTACGCCGAGGGGCTGACAGCCGAGGTCGAGGGCCTCGGCGAGATCGTCGTCGACGTCGCCTATGGCGGCAATTTCTACGCCATCGTCGAACCGCAGAAGAATTTCCGCGACATGGCCGACCATACCGCGGGCGAACTCGTCGGCTGGAGCCCGAAGCTGCGCGCAGCGCTCAATGCCAAGTACGAGTTCGTCCATCCGGAACACCCCGAGATCCAGGGCCTCAGCCACATCCAGTGGACCGGCAAGCAAACCCAGGCAGAAGCCCATGCCCGCAACGCCGTGTTCTACGGCGAAAAGGCGATCGACCGCTCGCCCTGCGGCACCGGCACCTCTGCGCGCATGGCCCAGCTTGCCGCCAAGGGCAAGCTTAGTGTCGGTGACGAGTTCGTACATGAATCGATCATCGGCTCGCTGTTCAAGGGCCGCGTCGAGGCGGCGACCAAGGTTGCCGACCGCGACGCCATCATCCCTTCGATCGCCGGCTGGGCCCGCATGACCGGCATCAACACGATCTTCATCGATGACCGCGACCCCTTCGCCCATGGATTTGTCGTAAAATGACCCAATCGATCTCCGCCCGCAGCATTCTCTCTGGCTCCGCCGATGGCCCCATCATCGCCACCGAGGAGGCGTTGAGCTTCTGGGGCGGGGTCGATCCGGCAACCGCCCTGGTGATCGATGTGCATCACCCGCTGCACGGGATCTGTCTCACCGGCGGCATCCTGATGATGCCATCGAGCCGCGGTTCCTGTACCGGTTCGGGCGTTCTGCTCGATATGGCGCTCACCGGCCGGGGGCCTGCCGCATTGGTCTTCTGCGAAGCCGAGGACGTGTTGACGCTCGGCGCACTGATTGCGGCTGAGATGTTCGGAAAATCTCTGCCGGTGCTCAGGCTTTCCCGCGACGCCTTCAAGATGCTCTCGCAGGCAAAGTCAGCACGGATCGGCGCTGGCACGATCGAGGCCGACGGCCTGATTATCCCGGTCGAACCGCCGGCGACGGCGGCTCTCGATCTCACTGAAGCCGACCGCGCCATGCTCGATGGCCGCGATGGCGTTGCGGTCCAGCAGGCGATGCGGATCATTTCGGCGATGGCAGCGCAGCAGGGGGCGGAAAAGCTCATCGACGTGGTCCAGGGCCATATCGACGGCTGCATCTATGCGAGCCCCGCCAACCTCACCTTCGCCGAAAAGATGGCGAACATGGGCGCCAAGGTTCGCGTGCCGACCACGATGAACGCGATCTCGGTCGACCGCGCCAACTGGCGGGCGCAGGGCGTGCCGGAAAGTTTCGGCGACCCGGCGGCTCAGCTTGCCGACGCCTATGTGCGCATGGGCTGTCGCCCGACCTTCACCTGTTCGCCCTATCTGCTCGACAGCGCACCGAAATCAGGCGAATCCATTGCCTGGGCGGAATCCAATGCCGTCATTTTCGCCAACACCGTGCTCGGCGCGCGCACGGCAAAGCACCCGGATTTTCTCGACCTCTGCATCGCGCTGACGGGCCGCGCGCCCCTCTCGGGCGTCTATCTCGACGAGCCGCGCAGGGCAAAACGCGTCATCGACGTGGACCTGCCTGAGAATATCGACGACGCCTTCTGGCCGCTGATCGGTTACCTCGCTGGCCGGGCAGCCCCCGATCGCATCCCGCTGTTGCGTGGACTTGCGTCCGCACGGCCCTCGCGCGACGACCTGAAGGCGCTCTGCGCCGCCTTCGGCACGACATCCGCAGCCCCCATGTTGCATGTGGAAGGTGTGACCCCGGAAGCGGAAGGTGCCGCGGCTGAGGATGCCGATCACACGGCCACCACGCGCGCCGACATGGCCGAGGCCTGGGCACATTTCAACGAGGGACCAGCCGAGGTCGAGCTCGTCGCCATCGGCAGCCCGCACGCCTCGCTCGAGGAATGCCGCGCGCTGGCCGACGCCTTCGATGGTCGCAAGCGGCATGGCGATGTCGCCGTGATCGTGACCGCCGGACGAGACGCGATCGCCGCAGCACGGGAAGAAGGTGTGCTGGCTCGACTGGAGGCAAGCGGCATCCAGGTGTTGCCGGATCTCTGCTGGTGCTCGATCTCGGAGCCGGTGTTCCCGACGAAGACGCGGGCGCTGATGACCAATTCCGGAAAGTACGCCCATTACGGCCCCGGCCTCTCCGGCCGCGCCGTCCGCTTCGGCAGCCTCGCCGATTGCGTTGAAGCGGCGCTCACGGGCCGCGTCCCGGCACGTATGCCGGCCTGGCTGTCGTAGCGACTTCGCCGCGGGCTTAGGCGCCGCGCGGCGGTGCCGTCGAGGCCCGCGGCACCAGATGGCAGGCGAGTTCGACGCGACGCGGCGGCGCCGGGATGCCCGACAGCGTGTCGCGCAGAAGATCGAGCGCTACCGAGCCGATCTCGCGCATCGGGATGTGCATCGTCGTCAGCGGCGGATTGAGGAAGGCCGCTTGCGGCAGGTCGTCCATTCCCATGACCGAGACATCGCCCGGAACCGAAAAGCCCTTTTGCTGGATGCCGAGCATGGCGCCGACGGCAAGGCTGTCGCCGGCCGCGAGCACCGCGGTGAAATCCAGCCCCCGCTCCGAAATCCGCTGCGTCAGCGCCTGTATCGCAAGCTCGGGCAGCCAGTCCTCGACGGTGACGAGCAAGTCGTCGGTTGCGGGCAGGCCTTTCGCGAGCAGCCCGTCGCGCCAGCCCTCGTAGCGCCGTTCGATCGTACGGCGCCCCGGCCGCATCAGGAACAGGATGCGCTCGTGGCCGAGCTCGATCAGGTGATCGGTCGCAAGCCGCGCGCTCGATCGGTTGCAGGGCGTGACGCTCGATAGCCGCATGAACGGGTCGTCGCTGTTCAAGAGCACCACCGGCTTTTCGAAGCCACGGGTCGCGGCAATCATACCTTCGTCGTCGATGGTGAGAAACAGCAGACCGGCGACCTGCTCGTCCTCCTCTGCCTCGGCAAGCACGGCCAGTTCTTCGCTTCTATCCGCAATCGGCCGAGTGACGATTTCGAGATCGAGCGCCTGGGCCCGCTCCTTCAGCCCCTCCAGCACGTAATGCGTAAACTGGTTGCGCACATAGTCGATCATCGCAGCACTGGACGCCGCCACGATGACCTTCTGACCGGCGACCGCCGTCGGGATCACGTAGTTGGCGTTCTTGGCCGCTTCCAGCACCTTCTGGCGGATTTCCGCGCGCACGCCCTTTTCGCCAGCAAGGGCGCGGGAGGCGGTGCTCAAGGAGACGCCGCAGGCTTCGGCGATGTCCTCCAGCCGAACACGCTTGCTCTTCTTGCCGCGTTTGCCGGGCAGCGGTTTTGCGATCATGTGATCCTCCCTTGCCACAATATTGGGAAAAATTTTCATATTGCGCAAGAAAAAACATCGTGCCTTTATCTTTCTCAAGAAGGCCGAGGGAAGAGCGGCTTAAGGAGGAGGAGTGCCATGGGCCTCAACGCCCACGATATTCGCACGGGTCTCGATCGTCTTGTCGGCGGCATGACCGGTCTCAAGCATGACGGCCGGTTCGATGAACCGAACCTCGACGGGACCGCAGGCGACTACATCAGCTTCGACAGCTGGGAATGGCCGCAGGGTGTTGGCCTCTATGGCCTGATCAAGCTCTGGCTGTTTACCGGCCGCGAGGACATCCGTCAGCTTATCGAAGGCTGGTACGAAGGCCGCCTTGCTGCCGGGCTTCCGGAACTCAACGTCAACACGACCGCGCCGATGCTCGGCCTCTCGGTTCTCTGGGCCAAATCCAGGAATCCCCGCTGGAAGCCGCTGCTCGACGACTGGGCAAACCGGGTGATGAGCGAAATGGGCCGGACGCCGGAAGGCGGATTCGAGCACCATGTCTCCGACAAGGTGAATGACAACGAGCTCTGGGACGACACGCTCTATATGGTCGCCCTGTTCCTCGCCTCCTATGGCCAGGCGAGCGGCCGGCGCGAACTCGTCGACGAGGCCTCGCGGCAATTTCTCGTGCATGCCCGCTACCTTGCCGACACCCAGTCGGGCCTCTGGTTCCATGGCTGGACCTTCGACGGCCGGCACAATTTCGCCCGCGCCCGCTGGGCCCGCGGCAATGCCTGGATCACCGCCGGCATGCTCGATTTCTTCGACCTCGCTGAGCTCGCCGCACCGGTCAAGGAATACCTGCGCGGCGTGCTCGTCACCCAGGTCGAGGCACTGCTGCCGCTGCAGGCCGCTTCCGGCGCCTGGCGCACGCTGCTCGACGACGCGACTTCGTACGAGGAGATCTCGGCGACCGCCGGCATCGGCTACGGCCTGCTCAAGGGCTATCGGCTCGGCTATGGAACGCCCGCCTGGAGAGCCGCCGGTCTGCGCGCGCTTGAAGTCGTGATGCGCAACATCGACGAGAGCGGCACCGTGCTCAACGTCTCCTACGGCACACGCATGGGCCACGACCTGCAATTCTACAAGGACATCCCAATTCAGCCGACCGGCTACGGCCAGGCACTGGCAATCCTGTGCCTCTCCGAAGCCCTGCAGCATGTCGGCCCGGAAGGACAGGCAGCATGACAATGAAGGTTCTCTACGGGGCCAACCCCGAGGATATCAAAGGCTACGACACGGCGCGGCTGCGCCGCGAGTTCCTGATCAGCGATCTCTTTGCAGCTGACGCCGTGAACTTCACCTACACCCATGTCGACCGGCTGATCCTCGGCGGCGCCATGCCGAAAACAAAGAGCGTCACCTTTGGATCGGGCGCTGATATCGGCACACCCTATCTGCTTTCGGCGCGCGAGATGGGCATCGCCAATCTCGGCGGCACCGGGACGATCACCGTCGACGGTAAGAACTTCGTGCTCGAAAATCGCGACGTGCTCTATGTCGGACGCGGTGCCAAGGAAATCGTCGTTGCAAGCGAGACCGCCGACCGCCCGGCCCGCTTCTACATAAACTCGGTGCCCGCCGGTGCCGATCTGCCGCACCGGCTGATCAAGAGGGCGGAGGCAAAGGCGCTTGAGCTCGGCGACGTCAAGCGCTCGAACAAACGCCGTCTCGTCATGTACATCCACCCGGAAGTCATGCCCTCCTGCCTGCTTCTGATGGGCATTACCGATCTGGCCGAAGGCAGCGCCTGGAACACCATGCCGCCGCATGTGCACGAGCGGCGCATGGAGGCCTATTGCTACTTCGACATGGCGCCGGAAGACCGCATCGTCCACGTGATGGGCGAGCCGGAGGAGACCCGGCACCTGATCGTCGCAAACGGCGACGCCGTGCTTTCGCCCGCCTGGTCGATCCATATGGGCGCCGGCACCGGCCCCTATGCCTTCGTCTGGGGCATGACCGGCGAGAACCAGGAATACAACGACGTCACCCCCGTAGCCTTGGCTGAGCTGAAATGAGCGATACTATTTTCCATCTGAAGAAAAGCCTCGTTGCGGGGCAGGCCGTCGGCTACTGGCAGCTCGGCACGATTGCCGAGGAGCGTTTCGACGTGCCGGACCAGCCGATGAAGGGCGAAATGGACCCCTTCTTCTTCCTGACCAAGCACAAGAACTTCATTCCGCACGAGTACCCCTGCCGGACGATTTTTGCCGAACAGTTTCGCGGCAAGCGGCCGCAGGTGCGCGGCACATTCGAGGCCAGCCGCTGGTGGCTGCCCTTCGGATCGCCGCGGCTCGACCTCTCCGGCTTCTGGTTCCGGCCGACACGGCTTGCAACCTGGGCCCGCACCTCGATCGAGACCGACACGGGTGGCACCGCCAAGATTCGCCTGGGCACCTGCGGCGGCGCGGTGCTCTTCCTGAACGGCACTGAGGTCGGCTGGATGGCGCCCTATAGCCGCAATCTCGAGGCCAAGGCCGAATTCGAACTGCCGCTTCAAGCCGGCCTCAACGAAGTCACGATCTTCTTCGACGACCTCGCCGAACGCGATGCGCGTTATTTCTTCCAGTTCGACTATCTCTCGGGACCGACGGCGCGCGTGGCGCTGCCCGTTCCCTGCCCGAGTGCGGCCGCCGCCGATATCGAGACCGCACTCGACGGCATGCATTTCGACCGGACCGCCTATTTCGAGGGCGACATCACCCTTCTCTTCGCCGCCGCCCTGCCGCTCGATGTCAAGGTCAATGTCGCGGTCGAAGGCGACTTCATGTCAACCGAGCGCTTCGACCACGACTTCGTGCTGAAGGCCGGCGACAAGAGGCTGGTTGTCGGACCATCGGAAGAGACACCGGCCGATTTCCGCCATTTCCGCATCACGCTTGATGCCAGCGGCTTCGTTGCGTCGCGCTCTCTTGGCGTCGAGATCTGCCACGCCGGCCGCCAGGGCAAACCGTCGGAGACGCTTGCGCGTCGCATTACCGAGACGCTCGACGAGATCTCGGGCTTTTCCGAACGTGACACGGTCCGCGCGTTCGCCCGGCTTGCCGGCGGTCGCGGCGGTACCGACACCGACGCGATGATCGAGGAAATTCTGCCCTCAATCGAGGACTGCCACGACTGCGCCGACTTCTCGCTGGTGCCGCTCATCTGGTCGCGCACCACATGGGGTCAGGATATCGGCGAAAAGACGCGCGATCGCATCGATCAGGCGATCCTTGGCTTCCGCTACTGGATGGATGAACCCGGCAACGACGTGCAGTGGTATTTCTCCGAAAACCACGCGCTTCTGTTCCACACTTCGGCCTATCTCGCCGGCCATCTCTTCCCCGAGGCGACCTTCCGTCGCTCGGGCCGCAAGGGCAGCGAGCAAAGCGCCGTCGGCGCTGCCCGCGTTCGCGCCTGGCTCGATCATTTCGAGGCCTGGGAAATGGCGGAGTTCAACTCCGCGCCCTATTTCCCGATCGACCTCAAGGGCCTGACGGCACTGGCGGCACTCTCGCCCGACGCCGACATCGCCGACCGCGCCAAGAAGGGCATTGTCCGTCTCTGCGAGATCATCGCCCGCTCGGCCCATCACGGCATGGTGACGGCAGCGCAAGGGCGCTCCTACGAGCACACGCTTTGCGCCGGTCGCTCGCTCGAGCTTTCCGGCGTCGCACGCCTGCTCTGGGGCAAGGGCTGGTACGGCCGCCGCGTGCATGCGCTGCCGCAGCTTGCCGTCTGCCTGCGTGACCACGGCGTTGTGGTTCCGGAAACACTTGCCGCCGTTGCCTGCCACGAGGATGAGGCCACCCATCAGGAGTGGCGCTTCGCCCAGGGCGAAAACCGCTTCGCGGCGCTATACCATTACAAAGGCCGCCATTTCGCCATGGGCTCGGCGGCGCATTATCGCTGGAATGAATGGGGCTATCAGGAAACGGTGCTGCACCTGCGCCTTGGCCAGCGCCCCGAAGCGGCGATCTGGATCAACCATCCGGGCGAAACCATTCAGTTCGGGTACGGCCGGCCATCCTATTGGGGTGGTTGCGGCACCCTCCCTCGTGCCCACCAGTACAGGGGGCTGGCCGTACTCGACTTTGCGGCCGTCAGCGAACAACCGGACTTCACCCACGCGTGGTTCCCGGTCGCCGAGTTCGACGAGAGCAGGGTCAAGGGAAAGCTGGCACTTGCGCGCAGCGGCCGTGGCGCCGTTGCCCTGATCGGCGCAACCGAACTGTTACCGGTGACCGATGGCCCGTCAGCGAATGCGGAGCTGCGCCAGGCCGGCCACAAGACGCGCTGGATCATCCGGGTTTGCGAAGCCGAAGAGCTTTCCGGGGTGGAAACGAAGTTTGCCGGGCTCTCCGTCGTGGAAACTGCCGACGGTGCTTTCGTCATCAACGATCCAGACTATGGCCGCATCGTCTTCCGCAACGACGGTTCGACGGAAGCCGAAGGGCGCACCATCGCCGCCAAGGATTTCACCGTGGCAGGTGAGGCAACCATGCTCGCCGCCAGATAAGGCAAATAGAATCGCGCCGGCCGGGGAAGCCGGCGCAAGCCCCAAACGAGCGGGAGGACGCTCGCCTAGATAAGTGGAGGAGAAAGACAATGAAGAAGACCGGAAAGATGCTCGCGGCGCTCGCCGTCGGGCTCCTGACGTCGACGGCGGCAATGGCCGGCGACGTGCGCATCATGTGGTACTCCGATGGCGTCGAAGGCGAGGTGTTGAAGGACCTGCTCGACCGCTTCATGAAGGAGAACCCCGGGATCAACGTGATCCTCGACAACGTGTCCTACAGCGTCGTCAAGGAGCAGCTGCCGGTGCAGCTCGAAGCCGGCAACGGCCCCGACATCGCTCGCGTCACCAACCTCAAGGCCCAGAGCCAGCACTGGCTCGACCTTAGGCCGCTGGTCGCCGACGCCGCCTATTGGGACGAGAATTTCGGCGGGCAGGCAGACTGGATGCGCCCCGACGGATCGAACCAGATCTCTGGTTTCATGACCCAGATCACGATTGCCGGCGGCTTTGCTAACAAGACGCTGTTCGACCAGGCGGGCGTCGCGATCCCCGGCAAGGATGCGACCTGGGACGACTGGGCGAAGGCAGCCAAGCAGGTGGCAGAAAACCAGCAGGTTCCCTTCCCGATGGCGCTCGACCGCTCCGGTCACCGCCTCAGCGGCCCGAACCTTGCCTATGGCGGCAACTATATCGGCGCCGACGGCAAGCCGGCGCCGCTTGATGATGGCTCGAAGAACTTCCTGAAGACCTTCGTCGGCTGGGTTGCCGACGGCACGATGAGCAAGGACGTCTGGGTTTCGGCCGCCGGCTCCACCTATCGCGCCGCCGCCGACGACTTCATCAACGGACAGCTCGTCTACTACTATTCCGGTTCCTGGCAGGTTCCGAACTTCTCGACGAAGATCGGCACCAACTTCGACTGGGTGGCGACCGGCAGCCCCTGCGGTCCCTCAAACTGCACCGGCATGACCGGCGGCGCCGGTCTGGTGGCGGTCAAATACACCAAGAACCCGAAGGAAGTGGCCAAGGTGATGGACTATCTCGCGAGCGAACCGATCGTGAAGGAGTTCTCCGAGCGCACCCTGTTCCTGCCTGCGCATAAGGGCGTGCTTGCCAAGGAGCTCGACTTCAGGACCGACGACCCCCAGGCAAAGGCGGCGCTCAACGGCTTCGTCGAGGCGAGCAAGTCGCTCTCCGACGAGGCGCGCAAGCTGCCCGGCTGGCTCTGGTCCGACGCCGTCTACGGCGCGCTCGTCACCCGTGTCAGCCAGGCTGCTGCCGGCGAGATGACAGTCGACGAAGCGTTCACGCGCATCGATAGCGATATCGCCACCAAGGTGAAAGATAGCGGCAACTGATCCGGGCGATCGATACCCGGTTTCCGACGGTGTGACGTATCATGCCGTCGGATCAGCCGCCGACACACCAGTAAGCATTAGCTTACATAATGCTGACATCCGGCAAGCAGCGCTTGCCCGTCTCTTGCGGGCAGCAGATCACAATCCGGCGACGATCGTTGCGCTACAAAGCGCGACCGGTGGCGAGGTAGCAAACGATGAAGGCAGATGTTCCAAGAGGAGGCGGCTCACGCCTTGGCGAGGCGGTCATGGTGCCCGTACGACTGCTGATGGGCGCCGTCGACGCGCCGCTGCGGTTCGTGCAGCGCCGGCTCGGCATCGGCGGCATGGCGACCTTCTTCCTGCTGCCGAACATGCTGATCTTCGGCATATTCGTGCTGCTGCCGTTCTTTATCAACTTCGCCTATTCCATGACCGGCGGAACCGCCCTCTTCCTCCCCGACCGAAGCTTCGTAGGCGGCGACCAATATGCGCGCCTCTTCGATTGCGTGAATTACACCAACCCGAACAGCTGCGCGGAAGACACCTTCTGGACCGCCGTCGGCAACACTGCCTGGTTCGTGGTGCTGCAGGTCACCCTGATGATCCTGTTTTCGCTGGTGACGGCGCTGATCCTCAACCGCGACCTGATGGCGCGCAGCTTCTGGCGGGCGGTGTTCTTCTTCCCGGTGCTCCTGTCGCCCGTGGTCGTCGGCCTCATCTGGAAGTGGATCCTGCAGCGACAGGGGCTCTTGAATTTCGGCCTCTACAGCCTCGGCCTCGAGCCGCATACTTGGCTCAATGATCGCAACTGGTCCTTTGCGGCAACCGTCGGCGTTTCGATCTGGGCGCATATGGGCTTCTACACGCTGATCCTGCTTGCCGGCCTGCAGGCGATCCCGAAGGATCTCTATGAAGCGGCCGAGATGGACGGCACCCGTCCGGCGCGCGCCTTCTGGCGCATCACCTTGCCACTGCTGATGCCCAACCTGCTCGTCGTCATCGTGCTCGTGCTTATCCGCGCCGTGCAGATCTTCGACGAGATCTACGTGCTGACCGGCGGGGGCCCAGGCACCAGCACACTCTATATCACGCAATACATCTACGAGACCGGCTTCGCGACGCAGTTGCGCAATCCCGGCCTTGCCGCAGCCGCCTCGATCCTGATGGGCGCCGTGCTGGTTGTCCTCACCCTGGTCCAGCTCGGCCTTGGCCGCAAAGGCGAGAAGAAGGGAGCCCGAAAATGAGCCGTCTTGCCGAATTCATCTTTCGACGTCGCGGCCGCAATGGCTGGCACTGGACCGATATCGTCACCTGGGTCTGGCTCATCGGCGGTCTCTTCATCATGTTCGGCCCGGCCGTCTGGCTCGTCGGCTCCTCCTTCAAGTCGCCGGCAGCCCTTGCCGAATTCCCGCCGACGATCATGCCCTATGTAACGCAGAAGGCGACCGTCGAAGGTTACGACAAGCCGCTCGATCTCTACGAGGTGACGCTGCCGGATGGCAGCAAGAAGGTGCTCGCCGAGGTTCGCCGCATCGGCATCGTCAGCCAGATGGTCGCGCCGGAGAAGCCGACCGAGATCGTCAAGGTCAACATCGCCGAGCGCACGCCGGTGCGCACAATGTCCTTCGCCACCTCGAACTACAGCGAGCCCTTCACCCATTTCGATTTCGTCCGCTATCTCTGGAACTCCGTTTTCGTCACGGTGACGGCGACGGTGATTACGCTCATCGTCAATTCGATGGCCGCCTTCGCGCTCAGCAAATACGAGTTTCGCGGCCGCACCTTCGCGATGCTCTTGATCCTCGCCACCCTGATGGTGCCGCTCTCGGTGATCATGGTGCCGCTCTATTCGATCGTCTCGGCGCTTGGCCTCTTCAACAATCTCTGGGGGGTGATCCTGCCGACGGTCGCGACGCCGACCGGCGTCTTCATCCTGCGCCAATACATGCTGACCATCCCCGACGAGCTGATCGACGCCGCGCGCATGGACAAGGCATCGGAGTGGCAGATCTACTGGCGCATCATCCTGCCGCTGACGGCACCGGCGCTCGCTGTGCTTGCGATCTTCTCCGTCGTCTGGCGTTGGAACGACTTCCTCTGGCCGCTGATCGTGCTCTCCCGCAAGGAGCTTTATACGCTGCAGGTGGGCTTAAGCATCTATTCCGGCGAGCTGAACGTGCAGTGGCATTTCATTCTCGCCATGACGGTCGTGACCATGATCCCGGTCGTCCTGGTCTTCATCTTCCTGCAACGCTTCATCACCACCGGCATTGCCGGCACCGGACTGAAATAAGGGGGCACCCATGGGCCACATCAAGCTTACCAATGTGACCAAGTCGTTCGGCGCCGTCGACGTGCTTCATGGCATCAACCTGGATATCAAGGACGGCGAGCTCGTCGTCTTCGTCGGCCCCTCCGGCTGCGGCAAGTCCACGCTGCTGCGCATGATCGCCGGGCTGGAAAAGCCGACCGGCGGAGAACTCGCGATCGACGGCAAGGTGGTCAATGACGTGCCGGCCGCCGACCGCGGCCTCGCCATGGTCTTCCAGTCCTACGCGCTCTATCCGCATATGAGCGTGCGCCAGAACCTCGCCTTCGGCCTCGAAAACACCCGCATGCCGAAGACGGAGATCGCCGAGCGTATTGGGGAAGCCGCGCGCATGCTGGAGATCGAGCCCTATCTCGAGCGCCGGCCCGGGCAGCTTTCGGGTGGCCAGCGCCAGCGCGTCGCGATCGGCCGCGCGATCGTGCGCCGCCCCGTTGCCTTCCTGCTCGACGAGCCGCTGTCGAACCTCGACGCTGAACTGCGCGGCTCCACCCGCGCCGAGCTTGCGGCCCTTCACGCCCGGCTGTCGGCAACGATGATCTATGTGACACACGACCAGGTAGAGGCGATGACGCTCGCCGACCGCATCGTCGTCCTGCGCGCCGGCCGCATCGAGCAGATCGGCACGCCGCTCGAACTCTATAACAAGCCGGCCAACCGCTTCGTCGCCGGTTTCATCGGCTCGCCGCACATGAATTTCCTCGAAGGCACGCTGGAAGCGGCCGGCACGGGTTCGGCGGTCGCAACGCTGAAGGGCGGCCACCGGCTGCAGGTTCCGATCGCCGACGCAGCAGCTGCAGCCGGCTCGCCCATCACGCTCGGCGTCCGGCCGCAGCACATCACGCTTGATACCGGTGAAAGCGGCATTCCCGCCAAGATCCGCCTCGTCGAGGCGCTCGGTTCCGAAACCGTGCTGCATGCCGATGTCGCCGGCCAGAAGATCCTGGTCGTCGCCCCCGGTCAGCATGACCTGGCACCGGGATCGGAAATCAGGCTGTCGCTCGCGGCTGCCCCCATACATCTCTTCAACGACAAGGGGCTTCGCCTTGAACGCGCTGTTTGACCTCACAGGCAAGACCGCCCTCGTCACCGGCGCCCGTACCGGCCTCGGCCAGGGCATGGCTCTGGCGTTGGCGCGGGCCGGCGCCGATATCGCCGCCCTCGGTTCGACGCCCATGCCGGAGACGGCAGTGCTGGTACGAGAGGCGGGTGTTCGCTTTCACGAACTGACCGTCGATCTCTCCAGGCCTTTCGACGCGGCGTCGGCGATCGGCGACGTCGTGGCTGCCCTCGGCGGCATCGACATCCTCGTCAACAATGCCGGCATCATTCGCCGCGCCGACCTGCTCGACTATTCCGAGGACGACTGGGACAGCGTGCTCGACGTCAACCTGAAGGCGGCCTTTCTGCTGTCGCAGGCCGCAGCGAGACACATGGTTTCGACCGGACGCGCCGGCCGGATCGTCAATGTCGCCTCGATGCTGACCTTCCAGGGCGGCATTCGCGTGCCGGCCTATGCCGCCTCGAAGCACGGCATCGCCGGCCTCACCAAGGCGATGGCCAACGAGCTTGCGCCGTGCGGGATTACCGTCAATGCGATCGCCCCGGGCTACATGGCGACCGACAACACCGAGGCGCTGCGCAACGACCCCGATCGCAACGCCCAGATCTCCGCCCGCATTCCGATGGGGCGCTGGGGCACGCCCGACGATCTCGCGACCGCCGTGCTCTTCTTCGCAGCACCCGCCTCCGGCTATGTCACCGGAACGGTGCTGCCGGTCGATGGCGGCTGGCTCGTTCGCTAGGCGCCACCAATGTCCTTCTCCGCCGAGCGCCTGCGCACGCTTCTCGGTCTCGCTGATACGGAACTGTTCCTGGATGTCTGCGTGATGGAGGATCGTGGTTCTTACATCGTCGAGAGGCTGAGCTTTCGCACACCTCGCAACGGCGCTGAAATCCGCGGCTTTCTGACACGACCACCCGTCAACGACGGGCCTCGACCAGCGATCCTCTACGCCCATGCCCATGGCGGACGCTACGAGATCGGTGCGAACGAACTGCTTGATGGCCGGCCGGCACTGCTCAGCCCGCCCGGGCCCGTTCTCGCGGAGCACGGCTTCGTTACCCTGTGCATCGACATGCCGACGTTCGGAGAGCGCTCGATCGTAAGAGAGAGCGCCGCGACAAAGGCTGCCCTCTGGTATGGCGGAACCCTTTTCGGCCAGATGCTTTCCGAGCAGCAGGCAGCGCTCACTTGGCTTTCAATGCGTAACGACGTCGACCCCGCGCGCATCGGCATGACCGGGATCTCGATGGGCGCCACCCTTTCCTACTTCCTGGCTGCGCTCGACCCCCGGATCGCGGCAATCGCCCACCTCTGCTGCTATGCGGATTTCGCCACGCTCGTCGCAACCGGCGCTCACGATCTGCACGGCCATTATCTCACGATCCCCGGTCTGCTCGCGGAGACCTCGACTGGCGAAATCGCCGGGCTCGTTGCCCCGCGGCCACAATTGATCTGTGTGGGGCTCGACGATCCGCTGACGCCGCCACAAGCGGTGGAGCGGGCCCATGCCGCAACGCGCGCCGCCTATCGGGCGGCTGGCGCCGAGCGCAACTTATTCTTGGTTGCAGAGCCCGGCATCGGCCACGTCGAAACGCTGACCATGCGGGAGGCGGTTCTGGCCTTCCTCTCCCACCACCTCGGCACGCCAGTCAGCGGTTGAGGAAACCAACTCTTCGTGCGCGGGCGGCAAGCACGGCTTTCAGGCTTCGCGAAGGTCGATCGTGCCGACCTTCTTGCCCCACCACCACCGGTCCGATCAGGATTTTGTGATGTCGCAGTCACGATTTTTCATTCATCGAAACAACCCCTTCGAGAATCACCAGAAAGCGAGTACTCTGAGGGAACATTGCGCATGGGACGCCGTTTATTCGAATGAGCGAGCCGATAAGCAGCGATCCCCGTCTCAGCCAGCGGCCGCGGGAGAGCATGATGCAAAAGAGCGAATGCGACGTTTTTGATCTCTTCTCGGAGATCTATACCAGTGCAGCGCAAGAAGAAATCAGCCTTCAAGAATACCTCCTCGCATGTCGCGACGACAAAAGCATGTATGCCACCGCGCAAGAGCGGATGGTCACTGCCATCGGTAATCCAACCCTGATCGATACCAGCGCGGACGAGCGTCTCGGCCGCATCTTTTCAAACCGTACCGTCAAGATCTATCCATCCTTCGCCGATTTCTACGGCATGGAAGACACGATCGAGCGGATCGTCGGTTACTTCCGCTACGCTGCCCAGGGGCTCGAGGAGCGCAAACAGATCCTCTACCTGCTCGGACCGGTCGGCGGCGGCAAGTCGTCACTCGCCGAGCGGCTGAAGAAACTGATGGAGCTGCAGCCGATCTACACGCTGGCAGTCGGCGGCAAGGTCAGCCCCGTCTTCGAATCCCCCCTCGGCCTCTTTCACCCCGACCGCATGGCCGACTTGCTGGAAGACAAATACGGGATCGGCAGGCGCCGTCTGACCGGTCTGATTTCGCCCTGGGCGACGAAGCGGCTCGACGAAGTCGACGGCGATATCTCCAAGTTCAGTGTGGTCAAGCTGATGCCATCGCGGCTGCGCCAAGTGGCGATCGCGAAGACAGAACCCGGCGACGAGAACAACCAGGACGTTTCCTCGCTGGTCGGCAAGGTGGACATCCGCCAGCTTGAAAACTACAGCCAGGCCGACCCCGACGCCTATTCCTACAGCGGCGGCCTCAACCGCACGACGCAGGGGCTGCTCGAGTTCGTCGAAATGTTCAAGGCACCGATCAAGGTCCTGCATCCCTTGCTGACGGCGACCCAGGAAGGCAACTACAACGGCACTGAAAGCTTCGGAGGGTTCCCCTACCAGGGCATCGTCGTTGCGCATTCCAACGAATCGGAATGGCTGCAATTCAAGAACAACAAGAACAACGAGGCCTTCCTCGACCGCATCCTGGTCGTCAAGGTGCCCTACTGCCTGCGTGTCACCGAGGAGCGGCAGATCTACGAGAAGCTGCTGCGCGAAAGCGAGCTCACCAAGAGCCCCTGCGCGCCGGAAGTGCTGGAAAGCCTCAGCCGCTTTACCGTCTCGACCCGGCTTGCCCGCCACGAGAACTCACCGCTCTATACCAAGATGCGGGTCTATGATGGCGAGAACCTGAAGGACACCGATCCCAAGGCGAAGTCCGTTCAGGAATATCGCGACGCCGCCGGCGTCGACGAGGGTATGACCGGCATCAGCACCCGCTTTGCCTTCAAGGTGTTGTCCGAGACCTTCAACTACGACACCAAGGAGGTCGCGGCCGATCCCGTGCACCTCATGTATATCCTGGAACAGGCGATCCGCCGCGAACAGTTCCCGAAGGAGACCGAGGCGAGCTATCTCGATTTCATCAAGTCCGAGCTTGCCTCGCGCTACGCCGAATTCATCGGCCACGAAATCCAGAAGGCCTATCTCGAATCCTACAGCGAATACGGTCAGAACCTCTTCGACCGTTACATCGCCTATGCCGACGCCTGGCTGGAAGACCAGGACTTCAAGGATCCCGACACTGGGCAGATCCTCAACCGGGAGATCCTCGACAGCGAGCTGTCGCAGATCGAAAAGCCGGCCGGCATTGCCAACCCCAAGGACTTCCGCAACGAGGTTGTAAAGTTCACCCTGCGCGCCCGCGCCAAGAACCATGGGCGCAACCCCTCCTGGACGAGCTACGAGAAGCTTCGCGACGTGATCGAGAAGCGCATGTTCGGCCAGGTCGAAGACCTGCTGCCGGTCATCAGCTTCGGCTCGAAGAAGGACAGCGCCTCCGAGAAGCAGCATGCCGAATTCGTCCAGCGCATGACCGAACGCGGCTATACCGAGCGTCAGGTCCGGCGGCTGGTCGATTGGTACATGCGGGTCAACAAGGCGGGCTGACGATGCCGAAGCAGGGGATTGGTATATGCCGAATTTCATCGACCGGCGGCTCAATCCGAAGGATAAGAGCCTCGGCAACCGACAGCGTTTTCTGAAACGGGCCCGCGAGGAACTCAAGCGGGTCATCAAGGAACAAGTCAAATCCGACAGGATCATCGACGTCGATGCTGCGCACGGCGTACCGATGCCGACCGACGGTGCCAGTGAGCCGACATTCCAGCCGGCCCGCGGGAGCGGCGAACGTAACTATGTGCTTCCCGGCAACAAGCAGTTTTCGGCCGGCGACCGCCTGCCGAAGCCGGAAGCGGGTGGGGGTGGAGGCGGCAAGGGCCGCCCCGGGACCGGAGAAAGCGAAGACGACTTCCAGTTCATCCTGTCGCGCGAAGAGGTGCTGGATCTCTTCTTTGAGGATCTGGAATTGCCCGACATGGTCAAGCTCAGCCTCAAGGAAACTGTGACGTTCAAACCGCGTCGCGCAGGCTTTGCCACCGCCGGCACGCCGACCAACATCAATGTCGGGCGGACGATGCGCAACAGCTTCGGCCGGCGCATGGCGCTGCATCGGCCCAAGGAAAAGGAACTGACCGTCCTTTCCGAGGAGATCGCGCGGCTGGAGGCGGCGCCGGAGATTTCACCGAAGGACCGCCAGAGGCTCAGCGAGCTTCGCAGCGAACTGGAGAGGATCGAGCGCAAGCGGCGGCGCATTCCCTATGTCGACCCGGTCGACATCCGCTTCAACCGCTTCGAACAGCAGCCGCTGCCGAACGCCAATGCGGTGATGTTCTGCCTGATGGATGTCTCGGCCTCCATGGGCGAACGCGAAAAGGATCTCGCCAAGCGCTTCTTCGTGCTTCTGCACCTGTTCCTGAAGCGGCGCTACGAACGGATCGACATCGTCTTCATCCGCCACACGGACGAGGCCCGCGAGGTCGACGAGGAGACGTTCTTCTACAGCACCCAGAGCGGCGGCACGATCGTCTCGACCGCGCTCGAGGAGATGATCAGGATCATCGCGGACCGCTACCCCTCGCAGATCTGGAACATCTATGCCGCGCAGGCCTCCGACGGCGACAACATCATCGGCGACAGCGAGCATTGCGCAGCGCTGCTCCGGGAGAAGCTGACGAAGCTCTGCCAGTACTACGCCTATGTCGAGATCATCGACGAGCGAGAGACGGAAATCTTCGGATCGACGGACAACGGCACCGCGCTCTGGCGCGCCTATCGCACGGTGGATGGCGAGAAGTCGAATTTCCAGATGACGCGCATCGCCAAGCCCGCCGATATCTACCCGGTCTTCCGCAGGCTCTTTGCCCGGCAGCCGGCCACACGCACCCGGAAATGAGGGGACGACCGGATGGCTCGACGTGCGACTTCAGGCCTCCTGTTCCAGGGCTCGGACTGGAACTTCACGACCCTTTCGCGTGCCTATGACGCGATCGAGCAAGTCGCGCTTGAGGAAATGGGCCTCAGCGTCTACCCGAACCAGCTGGAGATCATCACCTCCGAGCAGATGCTCGACGCCTATTCCTCGGTCGGCATGCCGCTCATGTACCAGCATTGGTCCTTCGGCAAGCGCTTCGCCTATGAGGAGCACCACTATCGCAAGGGGCACCGCGGCCTCGCCTATGAGCTGGTGATCAATTCCAATCCCTGCATTACCTATCTCATGGAAGAAAACACGATGGCGATGCAGGCGCTGGTCACGGCGCATGCCGCGTTCGGCCACAATCATTTTTTCAAGAACAACTACCTCTTCCGCCAGTGGACCGATGCCGGCGCGATCCTGAGCTACATGGATTTCGCCAAGAAGTACGTGACCAAATGCGAGGAGCGGCACGGCACCGCCGCCGTCGAGGCGATCCTCGATTCGGCCCATGCGCTGATGGACCAGGGCGTCTTCCGCTATCGCCGGCCGCCGCGGCTCTCCTCCGAAAAGGTTCGGGAACGGGCGCGGGAACGGCTGGAATATGAGGAACAGACCTATAGCGATCTCTGGCGAACGCTGCCGCAGACGGCCGAGAGCCACGACCCGGCCGAAGCCGAGCGAGACGCTTCCGAGCGCAAGAAGGTGCTCAACCTGCCGGAAGAGAACCTGCTCTATTTTCTCGAGAAACACAGCCTGATCCTGGAGCCGTGGCAGCGGGAATTGCTCCGGATCGTTCGGGTCATCGCGCAATATTTCTACCCGCAGCGGCAGACGAAGGTGATGAACGAGGGCTGCGCGACCTTCGTCCACTACACCATCATCAACCGGCTCTACGACCAGGGCCGGATTGGCGAGGGCCACATGCTGGAACTCTTGCAGAGCCACTCCAACGTCGTCTTCCAGCCGGATTTCGACGACCGGCGCTATCCCGGCATCAACCCCTATGCGCTCGGCTTTGCAATGATGCAGGACATCCAGCGGATCGCCACCGAGCCGACGGCCGAGGACCGCGACTGGTTTCCGTCCTTTGCCGGCAACGGTGACTGGATGGAGACGCTGCGCGATGCCTGGGCCAACCACCGCGACGAATCCTTCATTCTGCAGTATCTGAGCCCGGCCGTGATGCGCAAATTCCGGCTGTTCCACCTCGCGGACCGCGCTTCCGAGCGTTTTGTCGAGGTCGCGTCGATCCACAACGAACGCGGCTATTCGGCCGTTCGCTCGGCGCTTTCCAACAGCTACGACGTCGCCGCCAACCAGCCTGATATTCAGGTGATGGACGTCGATCTGCTGGGGGACCGGCACCTTCGATTGCAGCACAACATCAAGAGCGGCATCGTGCTCGAAGAGGGCAGCCGTAACGCGACATTGCGTCATGTGCGCCACCTCTGGGGCTACGAAGTCAGCCTCGCCGGCGTCGACCCGCAAACCGGCCGCACAGTGTATGAATATTCGACGGCAAAGGATGGCTGAGCAAGACGCGAGCGGGCTGCCTCTTCCCGTTAATGCCGGCAAGGGCGGCGCCTTGGTTGGGCACAAACGGGCATCACAAGAATTCAGGGCAGACATTAGAATTATTTGGCCTTATGGCTGCATCAAGCACGTGCGCGCTGCGCCGCGAGGCGGAACCCCGAGTCTACTCCTCAAGGAAAAGATCTTCCGTTTCAGCCGGCGAGCGCTTCCTGTGCCGGAGGCGGTGGCAAGGCCGCTGCCTGCTGAGCCGCCGCAGCAGCCAGCCATTCGCTGAACGCCTGCATCGCCGGCGTGACCGGACGTGATTTCAGCCGCGTCAGCCAGTAGCTACCCATCGAGGTGTGGACGTCGAAAGGCTGTCGGATCGTGCCGTTCGACAGCAACCGCGAGAACATCAGTGGGGGCGCGAGTGCCACGCCAATCCCCTGGGCTGCAGCCTCCATCATCGCCAGCGAACTATCGAAGACGATGCCCTTCAGCAGCGGCGCCGGATAGGCAATGCCGGCCGCTTCGAACCAGTTCACCCATTCGTCGGCCCGGTAGGACCTGAGCAGCGTTTCGTTCAGGAGATCGGCGGGCGTCTTCAGCCGATCGGCGATCTCGGGAATGCAGAGCACGGAAAGCGGCGCCTCGAAGAGCCGCGTCGCCTCGATATTATGCCAGGAGCCGCCGCCGAAGCGGATGGCGAAATCCAGGCCTTCCGCGGCCATGTCGACCCGGTTGTTGTTGGTCGAAAGGCGGACATCGATGAACGGGTATTTGGCCTGGAAGTCGGCAAGCCGCGGCAACAGCCAGCCGACGGCAAAGGTGCCGACGGCGCCGATCATCAGCACTTCGCGAATGTGGCCGGCCTCGAAGCGCTCAAGCATATCCGCCATCCGATCGAAAGAATCCCGCAAGACCGGCAACAACGCCTCGCCCTCAGCCGTGATCATCAGTCCGCGCGGCAATCGCTTGAACAGGGTGACGTTCAGCCGGCTTTCGAGCAGTTTGACCTGGTGGCTCACCGCAGCCTGCGTTACGCAGAGTTCGATCGCCGCGCGGGTGAAGCTCAAATGCCGCGCCGATGCCTCGAAGGCGCGCAGCGCATTGAGCGGAAGATATGGCCTGACCATGTATGCCCTAACTCATCTAATGGGTCTCGCAAATAAACGTGGTTTGTTGCTCCGGCACAATCCCTTTACGGTGAACTCCATCGGCTGACGCGGCTGTAGCTCGGCAGCATCAGCTCAGGAAGGTGCGGCCGATTGCGCCGCTTACGGGGATCGATCCCATGCGCCGTTTCGCCTACAGCGCCGCGCGTCTTAGCAGACGCGCAAAGGTCGCTGTAGAACTGCATGTCTTCGTCCTCAAATCGATGTCGATTTAAGGAGACATGCAGTCGCCATAGCGCCCGCTCGCATCGTCTCCGCCGCCGACATCACGCATGCCGGCGAAGCCAAATGCCGTTCCAAGACAGGCCGCGAGCCGCACGGACATCCGTGCCGGCCAGGCTATCTATTATCCCAAAGGTCCGTTCCGCCCTTATGAAGTTCATCGCAAACCTGCTTGGTACATCCCTCAATCTCGTAACCGTCGTCGCACTCGCGGCGGCCACGGTCGTCGCAGCGTTGACGCGAAACCTGCCCGATCACCGCACGCTCGCGAACTGGGAACCGGCAGTCACCACCCGCCTCTATGCCGGCGACGGCACGATGGTCGGAGAACTCGCGCGCGAACGCCGGCTGTTCCTGCCGATCGGCGCGATCCCCGCCCGCATCCGCCAGGCATTCCTTTCGGCCGAGGACAAGAATTTCTACGCCCATCCCGGGATCGACGTTGCGAGCATCGGCACGGCACTTCTGTCCAATCTCGCCAATTACGGTTCCGGCCGTCGCATGATCGGCGGCTCGACGATCACGCAGCAGATCGCCAAGAATTTTCTCCTGTCTTCCGACCGGACGGTGGAGCGGAAGCTGCGCGAAGCGATCCTTTCGCTGCGGATCGACCAGACCTATTCCAAGGACCGTATTCTCGAACTCTATCTCAACGACATCTATCTCGGGCGCGGCGCCTATGGCGTGGCACAGGCGGCGCTCACCTATTTCGACAAGCCGGTGAGCGAGCTCTCGGTTTCTGAGGCCGCCTTCCTCGCCGCCCTCCCGAAGGCGCCCAACAATTACAATCCCGATCGCCAGGCGGAGCGCGCAATGGGGCGCCGCAACTGGGTCATCGACCAGATGCGCCAGAACGGCTTTGTCGACGCAGCGGCGGCTGCCCAGGCGGCGGCAGCTCCTCTCGGCGTCGATCGGCGCACGCCATCGCCCGCCGTCGCCGCTGCCGACTACTTCACCGAAGAAGTCCGCCGCCAGCTCAACACCCAGTATGGCGAGGCTGCACTCTACACCGCCGGCTTTTCGGTGCGCACCACGCTCGATCCGCGGCTGCAGGAAGCTGCGATGAAAGCGTTACGCAAGGGCCTCGTCGCCTATGACCAGGCGAAAGGCTACCGCGGCCCGGTCGCCAGAATATCCTCGATCAAGGACTGGCCTTCGGCGCTCGCCAAGCTCCGGCCGCTTTCCGACGTGCCGGAATGGCGGCTGGGCGTGGTGCTCGCCGCCGGGAAGGCCGACGCGGAAATCGGTCTCCGCCCGGAGTCCACGGCGTCAAACGGGATCACCCCGGCAGAGACCATAGGCCTTGACCGGAAAGGCGCCACCTGGGCGCTCTGCCGCTCGGCCAAGGGAAAGCACAACTGTGCCGCAGGCATCGATGGCGTTCTGACGCCCGGCGATGTCGTCTATGTGGAGAAGCAGGAGGACGGCTATGTCCTGCGGCAGCCGCCGCTCGTTCAGGGCGCTCTCGTTTCCATGGATCCGAACACCGGTCGCGTGCTCGCAGTCGCCGGCGGCTTTTCCTACGTACAGTCGGAATTCAACCGCGCGACGCAGGCCTATCGCCAGCCCGGCTCATCCTTCAAGCCCTTCGTCTATGCCGCCGCTCTCGACAACGGCTATGCGCCGACGACGCTGGTGATGGATGCGCCGATCGCCCTTGCCGACGGTGCCGGCAGGACATGGAAGCCGAAGAACTACGACGGGCGCTTCAGCGGTCCTTCCACCTTGCGCGTCGGGCTGGAAAACAGTCGCAACCTGATGACCGTGCGTCTCGCCCGGCATCTCGGCATGGATCTCGTGGCAGATTACGGCAAGCGCTTCGGCATCTATGACGAGCTCAAACCCTATCTGCCGATGTCGCTCGGCGCCGGCGAGACGACGCTGTTGCGGCTGGTCTCCGCTTATGCGGTCATCGCCAATGGCGGCAAGGCGGTCACGCCCTCGATGGTCGACCGCATCCAGGATCGCTACGGCCGCACGATCTTTCGCCACGACCAGCGCCGCTGCGACGATTGCAACGGCGCCGACTGGACCGGCCAGGAAGAGCCTGTGCCGGTCGACGATCGCGACTATGTGCTCGACCCGATGACCGCCTATCAGGTGACCTCGATGCTGCGCGGTGTCGTGGAGCGCGGCACCGCCAGGAATGTCGGCTCGCTCGGCGTGCCGATCGCCGGCAAGACCGGAACCACCAATGACGAAAAGGACGTCTGGTTCGTCGGCTTCACCCCGAACATCGTCACCGGCGTTTTCCTTGGCTACGACACGCCGAAGCCGATGGGCTATGGTGAAACCGGCGGCGGTCTCGCCGCACCCATCTTCATCGATTTCATGAAGATAGCCCTTCAAGGGCGTCCGGCGGCCGATTTCCACGCGCCACCAGGCATGATGCTGGAGGCGATCGACAGGAAGAGCGGCCAGCCTGTGCCCGAGGGCACGCCCGGGGCCATTGTCGAATCCTTCAAGCCAGGGACGGCCCCCTGCATGAGCGGGTGCGCCGTCATCGACGGTTTCGAAACGGCGAGCACGTCGGCCACCGCCGACCCAGACCTCTCCCCGGAACTGCGTGAAAAGCTGCTCACCAACGGCAACGGGCTCTATTGATATGGTACGTCAGGTTCAGTCCCGCCCGGATCGTCGTGGCCGGCTCCTCTTTGTCATCGGCGCCTTCGCGCTGGTCTTCGGCCTCATGCTCGCGCGCCTCGTCCAGCTTGGCGTCGCGGACTATGAGCGGACCGGCTACATACCGCCGCCGCCGAGCCTTGGCCGCCCGTCGATCCTCGACCGGAACGGCAATCTGCTGGCAATCGATGTGCCGAGTTCCGGGCTTTATGCCGAACCACGGCTGATCGTCGATGTCGACGAGGCCGTCGAGAAGCTGACCGCGATCTTCCCTGACATCGACGGGCGCGATCTCTACCGACGGCTGAAGAGCGGCGCAGCCTTTGCCTGGATCAAGCGTCAGGTAACGCCGGCGGAGGAACAGGCCGTCTGGAACGCCGGCATTCCCGCTATCGGCTTCCAGCGCGAGAAGCAGCGCTTTTATCCCAACGGATCGCTCGCCGCCCATGTGCTCGGCACCGTCGACATCGACAATATCGGCATTGCCGGTATCGAGAGATGGATCGAGGGACAGGGTCTGGAGGTCCTGCGCCAAAGCGGCATGGATCTCTCCCACCGCAATCTCGAGCCGGTGAGTGTCACGCTCGACATCCGCATCCAGCACGCGCTCGAGACCGAGCTGCGCAAGGCGATCGCCAAGTTCAGCGCCAAGGCGGGCGCCGGGCTGGTGCTTGATGTCACCAATGGCGAGATCCTGGCGCTCGTTTCCTATCCCGATTTCGACCCGAATCTGCCTGTCGATGCGCTGAAGCCCGATCGCATCAACCGCATCGCCGCCGCCACCTTCGAGATGGGCTCGACCTTCAAGGCGCTGACGACGGCGATGGCGCTCGACTCGGGCCAGTTCACCCTTCGCTCCGTCATCGACGCGAGCAGGCCGCTCGCCTTCGGCCGTTTCCGCATCAACGACTATCGCGGCCAGTATCGGCCGCTGACGCTGCCCGAAGCCTTCATCTACTCCTCCAATATTTCGATGGCGAAGATGGCGATTGCCGTTGGTCCGGAAAATCTGCGGACGTTCCTGACGCGGTTCGGGCAGATGTCGCGGCTGACGACCGAACTGCCGGAAAGCGCCCATCCGCAATTGCCGCGGCGTTGGGGCGAGATCGATACGGCAACCGCCTCCTACGGTCACGGTATCGCCGTCACGCCGCTGCAGGCGAGTATCGCAGTTGCGGCGCTCGTCAATGGCGGCCGTCTCATAAGGCCGACGCTGATCAAGGGCGCACCGCTCGAAAATCGCCTGCTGGCCCGCGACCTGATCAAGCCGGAGACCGGCGAGGCGCTGCGTTATCTGCTGCGGCTCAATGCCAAGACCGGCTCGGCGAAACGGGCCGAGGTCAAAGGCTATTTCATCGGCGGCAAGACCGGCACGGCCGAGAAGGTCGTCGGCGGCCGTTACTCCAAGGAACTCAACATCACGTCCTTCATGGGCATCGTCCCGGTGGATAACCCGCGTTATCTCCTGCTCACCTTGCTCGATGAGCCGAAGGGCCTGCCGGAAACCTATGGTTTCCGCACCTCGGGTTGGAACGCAACGCCGCTCGGCGGCGCGGTCTTCGAGCGCATCCTGCCGATGCTGGCGCTGATGCCCGATTTCGAGATCGCCGATGTCAGCTTTCCCGATATCAGCAGCCAAGGGGCCTTTGGCTCACAGCTCTTTCCGTCGTCGACGAGCAAGGGCGAACGCAACAGCCGTCCCATCGACGGCGCACTCTGACGCGCGCCTTGCCTGAACGCAGCAACGCCCCCGTGGCTTCCACGAGGGCGTGTGCATGCGCGAACAAAGGTTAGCTAATGCTTACCTTTCGATCATGCGGTTCCAGCGCTTGTTCCATTCCTGCCGGTTCTGGTTAATTGCATCCCAATCGAGAACCTTGGCGGTCTGCATGTTGGTCTTGAAGGTCGCAAGCTTCGCGTTCGCCGCATCCGTACCAGCCTTGGCATTGATGTTCGACGGGATGATGTTGCCGTTGTCGAGCGCCAGGCTCTGCGCCTCGGCCGAAAGCAGGTAGTGGGCGAGCTTCTGGCTGAGTTCCGGCTCGCTGTTGTTGGCGATCACGCATTCGGTGACGGCGAGCACCACGGAGCCTTCCTTGGGCTGGGCGTATTCGACCGGAATACCCTTGTCCTTCAGATTGTTGACGGCCGTCGGCGTCAGCGGGAAGATCGCCGCCTCGCCCGTCTGCACCATCTCGGAGATCTTGGCCGAACTCGGGATGAACTCGATGACGTTCTTGCCGATCGTATCGGAGAACTTCTCGAAGCCGGGCTCGACATTGGTCTCGTCACCGCCCTGGATGCGGTTGAACATCAGGAAGGCGTGCAGGCCGAAGCTCGATGCGGAAGCCGATTGGAAGACGACGGCGTTTTCGAACTTCGGATCGGCCATGTCCATCCATGAGGTCGGCGCCGGCCAACCCTTCTCGTCGAAGAGCTTCTTGTTGTAGGCAAGCCCGGTCATGCCCATGTCGACGCCGATCGCCATGTCGTCTTTCAGGCGCGCGGACGGCTGGATCTGGTCGAGCACCGGATCGGCGGCTATTTTCTGGCAGAGGCCGCCGCCGATGGCGCGCACCATCACGCCGTCGTCGAGCAGCATGACATGCATCTGCGGATTGTCCTTGGCGGCCGTCGCCTTAGCGAGGATATCGGCGGAGGTGCCGGGCACGACGACGACCTTGACGTCGTTCGCCTTCTCGAAGGGCGGCAGAACGTGTTCGGTATAGGCACGCTCGAAGTTGCCGCCGTTCATGCCGATATAGAGCGTCTTGGTTTCCGCCGACGCGGCATTCTGCTGCAGGACAAAGGCCAGCAATGCGAGGGCCGTGGTTTTGGTAAGCCGTTGGTCGATCATGGTATTCCCCTTTCTGTTTACAACGAGGCTGCAGTTTCGACCGCCACCTTGCGGAAGCGGCCAATGGAAAAGGCGTCGATGGGCGTGGTGCTGTGGCCGTCGGTGACGAGCTCTGCGAGCACCTCGCCGACGGCGGGCGCGGTCTGGAACCCAGCGCCGCAGAAGCCGAAGGCGTGGAAAAGGCCAGATGTCGTTTCGCTCGGGCCGATCACCGGGTTGCCGTCGGGCATCTCCGCCTCGGTGCCGGACCAGAAACGAATGACCTGGGCGTGCGCCAGATGCGGAAAGAGCGCGATTGCGCGTTGCATCACCGAGGACGCAGCAGTCACCGACGGGCGCGAATAGTCCGGATCGCCCAGTGGCAGGCCGCGGCCGCCGCCCATGACGTAATTGCCACGGGCCACCTGCCGGCCATAGAAGCTGCCGCCCTGCTCGCCCATGCTGACAGGCAGCCGCAGCGGCAAAGGCTCGGTGACCACCATCGATGGATAGATCCGCGTCAGCGGCACAATCTCTCCGAACTGGGCGGCAAAGCGATCGGACCAGGCGCCGGCGCTGTTGACCAGCTGCCGGCAAAGGATCTCGATACCGTCGCCGGCAAGAATGGCAAAGCCGTTGCCCGTCGTTGTGACCTCGCGCACCGGTGTCTGCTCAAGCACGGTGACACCGGCACGTTCGGCCGCCCTTGCAAAGGCGGGTGCCACCAGCCGCGGATTGGCATGGCCGTCATCGGGGCAGAGCGAAGCGCCGACCGCCTTCGCCGAAAGCCAGGGAAACCGCTCAGTCAACGCTGATCCGGCGACGAGTTCGAGGCCGAGGCCGTAGTCCCTCACGGTCTCGGCATAGGCTTCGAGCTTGGCGAAATCCTTCTCGGTGCGGGCAAGCTTCAGATGGCCGGAGCGGACATATTCGGCATCGATGCCGATCATTGCCTTCAGTTGCGGCCAGATGCGGTGCGACCGCTGCGAAAGCGGCAATTGCTCCGGAGGGCGACCCTGCCGGCGCACGCCGCCATAGTTCACCCCGCTTGCCTGGGCGCCGCAATAACCTTTGTCGAGCAGCGCGACAGAGAGCCCGGCCTTGCGCATGGCGAGGGCTGCGGAGCTGCCGACCAGCCCGCCGCCGATGATCGCGACGTCGACGGAGATGCGCCGGCTCATGAGCGGGTCTCCGTTTCGACACCAGCGCCGAAACCGAGCGGGATCGGCTTGACCGGCGCCTGGGCGCGTAGACGGCCGACCGCGCCGGCGGAGGTGCCGCATGCAGCACTCAGGAGCTCGGCCGTAGCAGCAGAGCACATCCGCCCCTGGCAACGGCCCATGCCAACGCGGCTCAACGCCTTCAGGCGGTTGATCTCGGTGACGGACCCATTCGCAATAGAGCGGCGCCCTTCGGCGATGGTGATCTCCTCGCAACGGCAGAGCATCGTCTCCTCCGGTACGGTCTCGAACCAATCGTCCGGGAAGGGAAATGCGCGTTCGAGGATGTCGCGCTGACGCAGGATCGCGTCACGCGCGGCCACCAGGCGGGTCGTATCCGCCGATCTTTGACCCATGTCCTGAAGCAGGGCGGCAGCCGCGAGCTCGCCAGAGATTTCCGCTGCATCCGCACCGGCAATGCCGCTGCCGTCGCCGGCAACATAGACGTCCGGCCGGCTCGTGCGCCCCATGGTGTCGCGCTCCGGCAGCCAGACGCGGTCGCGCTCGTTGAAGCGGAAGCGGCAGCCGGCAAGATCGGCAAGCTGGGTTTCCGGCCGGAGCGCAAAGCCGTAGGCGAGCGCGTCGCAGGCAATCGTCTCGACGACATCGCCCTTGAGCGTCCGTCGACGGAAACGCAGACCTTCGACGCGGCCCTTGCCGAGAACCGCCTCGGGCCTGACGCCACAGCGGATCTTCACGCCGGCAAGCTGGAGCTGCAGCCCGTAGAAGAGACCGAGCGCGACAATGCGCGGTGCATGAACGGCAAGCGAAAGCAGGTGGCGTTTCGACGCGAGGGGTGCAGTATCGAGCACCGCTTGTACTCGCGCACCGGCCTTCATGTATTGCCAGGCAACGAGATAGAGCAGCGGCCCGGACCCCATGAAGACGACGCGATCGCCGATCGTGCAGCCTTGGGCCTTCAATGCGGTCTGCGATGCGCCGAGCGTATAGACACCTGGCGTCGTCCACCCTGGGAACGGCAGCACGCGATCGGTCGCGCCGGTGCAGAGGATCAACTGCGAGAAGCCGATCTGCCGGTGGACACCGCCTGAGAGAATATCGAGCTGGTTGCGACGTTCGGGTGCCGAAATATTCCAGACGAGCGTTTCGGGCTGATAGTCAATTTCGGGCAGCAGCGCCTCGAAGGTCTCGTGCAGTTTCTTCGCCCTGCCGGCTTCCGAACCATAGCGGCTCTGGTAGGAGCGCCCGTCGTCGATCAGCGGACGGCGATAGATCTGGCCGCCGGCGCGCTGGCCTTCGTCGAGCACGATCGGCCTGAGGCCGGCGCGGACGAGGCGCTCGGCAGCACGAATGCCAGCGGGGCCTGCACCGACGATAACCGGCTGCAACGGCTCACTCATGGGCGACCTCCGCCATGGCGCCGAGATCGGTGATAAAAGCCATGCCCGGCTGCAACGCCGTGCTGCAGGCCCTGACCCGGCTGCCATTCGCCAACATCACGTAGCAATCCTGGCAGGCGCCGATCAGGCAGAAACCGGCCCGGTCCTCTCCGGTGAATTCGCTCTGACGCAGACGGCCACTGACGGAGAGGATCGCCGTCAGCACCGTGTCGCCGCGTCGCCCGCTTTCCGCCGCGCCGTTCAGCGTGAAGGGCACAGGTGTCTCGTCCAGGCGGTAGCGCCGCCGGAATTGTGCATGCATCGACATCGGATCTCAGCCCTTGCCCACCAGCAGCCGATCGAGACCGAACAGGCGATCGAGAATGATCATGGTGACGGTGGCAAGCGCGATCATCAGCGTCGAAACGGCCGCCATCATCGGGTCGATGGATTCGCTGGCATACATGTACATGCGCACTGGCAGCGTCACGGTCGACGGCGAGGTCACGAAGATCGACATCGTCAACTCGTCGAAGCTGTTGATGAAGGCGAGCAGCCAGCCGCCGCTGATGCCCGGCAGCATGAGCGGCATGGTGATCCGGCGAAACACCGTCCATTCGGCGGCACCCAGCGTGCGCGCCGCATTCTCGGCATTGCGGTCCATACTGGTCAGCGACGCGAGGATCAGCCGCAGCGTATAGGGGGTGACGACGATCGCATGGGTGGCGACCAGCCAGCCGAAGGATCCGCCCATGCCCATCAGCGAGAAGAGACGCAGGAAGGCAACGCCGAGAACCAGGTGAGGGATGATCAGCGGCGACAGGAACAAGGCATTCAGCGCCTCGCGGCCGCGGAACTCGTAGCGGGTGATCGCCAGCGCCGCCGGCACCGCAAACACGGTGGAGATGGTCGCCGAAAGCAGTGCCAGCCGGACGCTGTTGCCGAAGGATGACATGAAGTCGGCGTGATGGAAGACCGCCTCGAACCAGCGCAGCGAGAGCCCGTTCCAGGGCATCGTCAGCGTGTTCTCCGGCGTAAAGGCGACCAGGCAGACCACAACCATCGGCGCCAACATGAAGACGACGACGAGGCTATGGAAAACGAGAGCAATGGGGCCGTTCCTCTGCATGGCTTCAACCCAGCTTGCGCTTCGCCTGCCGCTCGATGAGGCGGTTATAGGCAAGCATGATCACGAGATTGGCGACGAGGACGATGATCGCGATGGTCGCGCCGAGCGGCCAGTTGAGCTCGATCAGGAACTCGTCGTAGACGAGCGTCGCCGCCATTTTCAGCCGCCGGCCGCCGAGCAGGCCGGGAATAGCAAAGGAACTTGCCGACAGCGCAAAGACGATCAGGCTGCCCGAGAGGATGCCGAGTGCCGCCTGCGGGAAGACGATGCGGCGAAGGGCCGTGAAGCGCGAGGCGCCGAGGGTGAGCGCTGCCGCCTCGACCGTCGGATCGAGTTTCTGCAGAACCGTCCAGACCGGGATCACCATGAACGGCAGCATGATGTGCACGAGGCCGATGACGATCGCCGTCTCGGTGTAGAGAAGCTGGACCGGGTCGACGCCAACAATGGCAAGTGCGCTGTTCACGAAGCCGTTCTTGCCGAGCAGCATGCTCCAGCCGAAGGTGCGCACCACCACTGAAACGAGTAGCGGACCAATGATCACCAGGAGGAAGATCGACCGCCAGGGCTTGCGCATGTTCGAGAGAATATAGGCCTCCGGCACGCCGATCAGCACGGTGATGACCGTCGTCAGCAGCGCCAGACGCAGCGTGCGCCAGAAGGTCGAAAGATAGTATTCGTCCTGCAGCACCGTCAGGTAGTTGGCGAAGGTGAAGTCGCTCTTTATGCCGGCCGTATAGTCGTAGCTGTTGAAGGAAAGAATGACCGTCAAGAGCAGCGGCAAGAGGACGAGGCCGACGAAGAACAGGGTCGTCGGCCCGGAGAGTGCCAGCGGCGCGAGCAGGCGCGGCTTGATGGCGGACGTGGCGGCGCTCATCAGTTCGCCGCTCCGGCCAGCACACGACAATCGGCGTTCTGCCAGGCGAGCCCGACGGTTTCGCCTTCCATGGGCGGCGGCGCGCCGAGATTGGGGACCGCAACCGCGAGAACGCCCGCCGACGTCTCGGCGCTGACCAGCCATTGGCTGCCCATGAAATAGCGCGTCGTCACCTTGCCCTGGATCTGGCCTTCAGTCGGTTCCGTCAGCCGCAGCTTTTCCGGACGGATGAAGACCGAGACCTTGCCATCCGGCTCGCGACGATCGGTGTTGAAGCGGATCGGCGTGTTGTCGATGCTGATCGACGCGCCCTTGCCGTTGAAGGCCGCAGTCGCGCGCAGGAAATTGGACTTGCCGACGAAGGACGAGATGAAGTCGTTGCGCGGATGCTCGTAGAGCTCGTAGGGCGTATCGACCTGGGTGATGCGCCCCTTTTCCATGACCACGACGCGGTCGCTGATCGACAACGCTTCCGCCTGGTCATGGGTCACCATGATCGTGGTGATGCCGACGGTCTGCTGGATGCGGCGAAGCTCGAACTGCATCTCTTCGCGAAGCTGCGCGTCGAGGTTCGACAGCGGCTCGTCGAGCAAGAGCACCGGCGGATTGATGACGAGCGCACGGGCGATCGCGACGCGCTGGCGCTGACCGCCGGACATCTCGCGCGGGTAGCGATCGGCAAGGGCCGAGAGATGGACGAGTGCCAGGATTTCCTTGATGCGCCTGTCGCGCTCCGCCTTCGCGACCTTGCGCATCTCCAAGCCGAAGGAGACGTTCTGGGCGACGGTCATGTGCGGGAAAAGCGCGTAGCTCTGGAAGACGACGCCGAGTTCGCGCTGCGGCGGCGGCAGGTGGGTGATGTCGCGCCCGCCCATGGTGATGGTGCCGGCGGAGGGACGCACGAGCCCGGTGATCATCTGCAGGGTCGTCGTCTTGCCGCAACCGGAAGGGCCGAGCAGCGAGATGAATTCGCCCTTTTCGACCGCCAGATCGAAATCGTGAACGGCCGCAACCGATCCATAGAACTTGGAGACCTTCTCGAGGTTCAGGAAACTCATGCTCACTCTCCCGTGGGTCGCTGCCCCCAGGGATCGCCTGCCCCGTTTTTCTTGTCGGCGATCCCGGCGGCGACGACACGTCGTCAACCATCAAACCTCATCTCAGGCGATGCGATTTCCGCCGGACGCAACCGCGACGACAAAGGCGCGATTTCGCGATCGGGATAGCCTCCCGGCTATCCACGTTGTGGCGCATCCACCCTCAAGAAAGGCTTGCGAATTAACTCCAGGAAATTGATGAAAAACACAAATGCAATTTTCTATTTCGGAATTTTTTGTTAGAAAAATCCGATATACGGAATCTTGTCATGTGAATTTTGAGAGATTTGCGCGCATGTCGGAATCAGAGAATGCAGGTAGCTCCAGCCTTTCCAAGGCGATCCACATCCTGAAAGATCTCGCGGAGAACGCGACAGAGGGTGTGCGCGTGATCGATCTCGCGCGCAGGCTGAATCTCACCCAGCCGTCGGCGCACCGGCTGCTGAAGAGCCTGATCGCCGAAGGGCTGGTCGAGCAGATGCCGGAAGGAAAATCCTATCGTCTGTCGTTGGAGTTCTTCTCGATCGCGTCGCAGGCGCGCAGGCGCGAAGGCATTCTCGACATCGCCCGCCCATCGCTTCTCAGGCTCTCGGCCACCTTCAACGACACCGTCTTCCTGCTGGTGCGCAGCAATTTCGATGCGATCTGCCTCGACCGGGTCGAGGGGCCTTTCCCGATCCGCTCCTTTACCGGCGACATCGGCGGCAAGGTGCCGCTCGGCATCGGCCAGGGCAGTATCGCCATTCTCGCCCACCTGCCGGAGGAGGAGCGGGAAGCGATCATCAAGTTCAACATGCCGCGCATCATGGACCGGGCTGCGATCGACGAGGTGGATCTGCGCATCAAGATCGAGGAGGTCAGGCGGATCGGTGCCGCGCAGATGAACTTCGAGATGATCGAGGGCATGGCTGGTCTCGGCGTGCCGGTTCTCGACCGCAACGGCATCGCAGTTGCTTCCTTAAGCATCGGCACGCTGGCATCGCGCCTGACGGAAACGCGAAGCGGCACCATCACCGATCTCCTGAAGGCCGAGGCGCAGGCAATCAGCAGCAAGCTCAACCCCTTCGACCCGACACTGCGCTATCCGGCCTCCGCCTTGCGTGCCGCGCAGAAGAGCTGAGAGACGCACACGTCGCAGCGCAGCGACAGCTCACGCCTCCAGGAAGGTGCGGGCGAAGCCCGGCTCGGTCACCTCGATCGAGCCATCCGGAAGCTTCAGGAAGCGCTCGATCGCGGTGCCGTAGGTTCGCATCCAGCCATCGAGCATCGCCGCCGCGCCATCGAGATCGCCGGCCTCGTAACGTTGCAGCGCCTTGTACATCACCTTGGCGACGCTCACGCGCAGTTGCAGCAGCATCAAGGCTGCTGCTTCCGGATCGGGCGCATCGAGCGTCCCCTCCTCATGCCCGCGCCGCAGCATCTCGGCGACCAGGGGTAGGCTCACCGCCAGCAGGGCCTCGTCGATGCGGTGATAGAGGGCAACATTCTCGGGTTTGAAGAGCGCGTTGAAGGTGTTCTTCAGCTGCGGCGCCATGTCGAGTTTCAGCCGCCGCGAGCCGGCGAAAAGCGCGTTCAGCTGGCCGACCGCATCAAGCGACGGGTCGTCGAAAAGCGGCTGCAACTCCTTCAGGTTCCGCTGCGCCAGGCGAGTGGCAACCGCCTCCAGCAACGCCTCTTTCGAAACGAAATAGTGGTAGAAGGCGCCCTTGGAGACATTGGCCTCACGGATGACGTCGTTGACCGTCGTATTCTCGTAGCCGTGTTGGAAGAACAGCCGCTCGGCACAATCGATCAGCTCGTTCGATCGGACTTCCGGCGATTTTTTCGTTCTGACCATAAGCACTCCCAGAACCGCGGCTTAGCACGGGTTCACAGCGCGGTCCACGACGCTCCCGATGGCAAGGGTAACACACACCCTTGAAACAAACCGACCGTCGGTCTACTTATACAGAATGGAGTGGGAGCATTCAAGGAGCGTCTCGTGCGGCTGGCTCGTTTTGCAATCGGAGGGGCGATCATCGTCGCCATCGGCGCGGCGGTTTCCTGGTATCTGTTTCGCCCGGTTCCCGTGTCCATCATTGCGCCAAAGCGCGGCGACGCGGCGGAGATCATCTATGCGGATGGCGTCGTGGAGCCGCGCACCTGGGCGAAAGTCACTCCAACGGTCGCCGAACGGATCGTCGAACAATGCAATTGCGAAGGTGAACGTGTCGCCAAGGGCGATGTGCTCGCCCGCCTCGACGACACCGAGGCACGGGCAGCACTCGGCGAACTCCAGGCACGGCTGACGCTGGCGCAGGAGGAGTATCGGCGCAAATTGGCGCTCTCCGAACGCAGCACGATCAGCGAACAGGAAGTCGACCGGGCACGCAGCGAACTCGGCCAGCTCGAAGCCCTTGTCGCCGGCCGTCAGGCGCGGCTTGCGACCTATGTGCTGCGCGCGCCGAGCACCGGCCAGGTGCTCAGGCAGGACGGCGAGATCGGCGAAGTCGCGGATCTCGGCACGGTACTCTTCTGGGTCGGGGAACCGAAACCGCTGATCGTCACGGCCGACGTCAACGAAGAGGATATTCCGCGCGTCGAAGTCGGTCAGCGCGCGTTGTTGCGATCGGATGCCTTCCCCAACCAGAAACTGGAGGCGACGGTCGACAGCATCACCCCCAAGGGCGACCCGGTGACGAAGACCTATCGCGTCCGCTTCCGCCTGCCCGACGGCACGCCGCTTCGGATCGGCATGTCGACCGACGTCAACATCGTCGTGCGGGTGTCGCATGGTGCCTTGATCCTCCCGACCGTGGCGCTTGAGGGGACAAAGGCTGCGGTGATCGACGGCAATCATGCCAGTATCCGGGAATTGAAAACGGGCATACGTGGCGCCGACGGCGTCGAGGTTCTCTCCGGTCTGGAAGATGGTGCGCGCGTCGTCTCCCCCTTCCCGACCGACCTTGCCGATGGCACGCGCGTCAAGGCCACGCCTGTCCCAGGAACATGAGCTCGCCATGCGCCTCATCCTCGACCTCGCACTGACCCACATCTCCGGTCGCGGCAGGCAGACGGTCGTCGCGATGCTGGGCGTCGCGGTCGGCGTTGGGTTCTCCATCGCCATGGCGGCTCTGATGCAGGGCGGCCAGGACGATTTCGTCCGCCAGCTCGTCGACACCATGCCGCATGTCCAGGTGACCGACGAGCAGCGGACGGCGCGGCGGCAACCGGCAGAAGACCTGTTCGACGCAGCGGCCATTTCCGGCCTCAGGCCACGCGACGATCGGCGCGGCATCATCAACCCCACCGCAGCACTCTCCTGGCTCGATGGCTGGATCCCGGGCCGCTTTGCCGCCACCCTCAAGGCACAAGGCGTCATTCGCTATTCCGGCCAGGAGGTCGGTGCTGCCGTCATCGGCATCGATCCGCAGGCGGAACCCGGCGTCTCGCCGATCATCGGAGACTTCAAGGCCGGCAGCTTCGCCGCACTTGCCGCCGGTGGCAACAATGTGGTGGTCGGCGATACCATGGCCTCCCGGCTCGGCGCCAAGCTCGGCGATACGCTCACCGCCGTCTCTTCGGAGGGGCTCAGCCGCCGCTTCAAGATCGTCGGTCTCTTCCACACTGGCACGACGGCGCGCGACGAGGGCGAAGCCTATGTGCTGCAGAAGAACGCACAGATCCTCTCGGCCCGGCCGAACGCGATCAACGAGATCAACATCAAGCTCGACGATCCGAACGCGGCGCCCACGGTGGCGCGCCGCATCGAGGCGGAACTCGGCTACAAGGCGGTCGCCTGGCAGGATGCGAACGAGTCGATCCTCGAGGCGCTCGTCGTGCGCAACGTCATCATGTACACGGTCGTTGCGGCGATCATGCTGGTCGCAGGCTTCGGTATCTTCAACATCATCTCGACGATCACGCACGAAAAGGCGCGCGACATCGCCATCATGAAGTCGCTCGGCTTCACCGAGGCAGACATGCGCATCCTGTTCGTGATCGAAGGTGTGGCGATTGCCACAGCCGGCACGCTGCTCGGCTGGACGCTCGGCTTCGCGATGGTCTACGCGCTCTCGCTCGTCCGCTTCGAGATATCCGCGACCGGCCAGGAGATGACCCGGCTACCGATCGCCTGGAGCATGCTGCACTATCTGATCGCCGCCGCCTTCGCGCTCGGATCGGCCGCCGTCGCCGGCTATCTGCCGGCAAGGCGGGCGGCCCGCGCCAATCCCGTCGACATCATCAGGGGCGCGACATGAGCACGCTGATCGAAACAAGGGATCTGACGCGCATCCTCAGGGAGACGGTGCCGGTCACCCTGGTGAAGGACATCTCTCTTGTTATCGGAGAGCAGGAGTTCGTCGCAGTCACCGGCCCTTCAGGCTCGGGCAAGTCATCGCTCCTCTACCTGCTCGGCCTGCTCGACCGGCCGACCGGCGGCACGCTCAGCATCCGCGGCCGCGACACGGCCCGGATGGACGAGGACGAAAGGGCCGCCACGCGGCTTGCCAACATCGGCTTCGTCTTCCAGTTCCATTTCCTGCTGCCGGAATTCACTGCCCGCGAGAATGTCGAGATCCCCATGCGCAGGCTCGGTCGCCTTGGCCGGAACGAGATGCGCCAAAGGGCGAGCGATCTGCTTGCAGCACTCGGCCTTGCCGATCATATCGACAAACGGCCAGACCAGCTTTCGGGCGGCCAGCGCCAGCGCGTGGCCGTGGCCCGCGCACTGGCCAACGATCCGCCGCTGATCCTTGCGGACGAGCCGACCGGCAGCCTCGACAGCCAGAGCTCCGAACAGGTCTTCAGGATCCTGGAAACGCTGGTGCGCGAGCGGGGAAAGACGGTGGTCGCAGTCACCCACGACCTCGACATGGCCTCGCGCATGGACCGGCGCCTTCAGTTGATCGATGGGCGCCTGACCACGGAGGCGGACAGGGCCGCGGTCTCAGGCGAAAACGAGTCGCCGCAAACCTGACGCCCGGCGAAAACCTCAACCGAGGCCGAAGACGACATCGCTTTCCGTGAGAACCGAAAGCGAGACGTCCTCGATCAGAATGCCCTCGGCATCGGAACCGTTGAAGGCGACGAACACGCCGTCGGCCGTATCGTGCGCGGCAGCGAGAAAATCGGCATAGCTGTGAATGCCGGTGGCGTCCTGGGCGTCCTCGGAAAAGGCGATCCGATCGCCCAGCCTGCCGTTGAAATCAAGGACGCGATCGAGACCGGCCTCGCCGGAGGTTTCCGACGACCAGAGAAACGTGTCGGCGCCGCTGCCACCCGTCAGCCGATCGGTGCCATTGCCGCCGCTCAAGAGGTCATTTTGCGAACCGCCGTCGAGGATATCCGCACCTTCACCGCCGAAGAGCTGGTCGTTTTCCGAGGCGCCGCTCAGCGTGTCATCTCCGCCGCGCCCGTCGAGGATATCGTTGCCGCTCGACGAATAGAAGGTGTCGTTGTCTTCGGCGCCGCGCAGCACGTCGTCGTAGCGCCCGGACGTGACGTTGAAATATTCGACATTGGCGAAGGTCAGTCCGGTATGCGTTATGCCGCGCGCCGCATCGAAAACCGTCGCTTCAGGCAAGCCGCCATAGTTGAGGTACAACAGATCCCGCCCGTCGCCGCCATCGGCCTCACCGAGGTAACGGGCATTGATCGTGTCGTTACCCGCACCGCCGCGCAGGATAGACGCGACGCCAAGCGTGCCGCTGCCGGGAAAGGTGTCCTGCAGCCAATCATCGCCAGCGCCGCCGTCGAGCACGTCGCTGCCGCCATCATTGGCGAGCGTATCCCGGCCGTCCCCGCCAAAAGCCACGTCGTCGCCAGCGCCCGTCTCGATCATGTCGTCTCCGGCGCCCGCATCGATATAGTCGTTTCCGTCCTCGCCATCGAACCGGTCACGCCCGGCGCCGCCTTCGAGATGGTCGTTTCCGGCACCGGCATCGACCCCGAGAGAGTTGAGATCACCCGCGCTGACCCGGTCGTTGCCGCTGCCGAGCGCGAGACTCACTTCCTCAAATCCGCGCAGCACTGTGCCGGTTGAAGCCTTGCCAGCAGCGAAATCGATAGCCAGATCGCTCGTGCGCTCCATCTCGCTGATATAGAGCCAGTCCTGGCCCGCACCGCCGTCGATCTCGGCGGAGTAGAATGTGGAGATGATCCCATCACTGCCGTCGCCGCCAAAAAGACGGTTGGCACCGAGCCCGTCGGTGATCCTGTCGTCGCCCGCGCCGGCTTCGACGACATCGTTGCCGCCGGCAGTCTCGATGACGTCGTCAAGGGCGCTACCCGTAACACGGTCGCTTCCGCGTCCCGTCATCAGCACAACCCGCTCGACATCCTGATGCTGGACGAAGAGGTGCTGCTCCGTCTGCGTCCCGTCTCCGATAATGCCGTGACCATTCGCCAGGTTGAACACGACCGGAGCAGTCGATCCCGAAAGATCGACGACCAGCGTATCGTCTCCGGCACCACCAAGAATGGTGCTGCCCGCCCCGACGAGAACGAAGCGGTCGTTTCCATCGCCGCCATCGAGACGGTCGTGTCCGCCCGTATTGGTGATGACGTCATTTCCCGCGCCCGCATTGACGACGTCGATGCCGGCTCCGGTCGAGATCCGGTCGGCCGCGGCGGTCCCCGTGATCCGGTCGTCGCCGCTGCCGGCAAGAAGGCGCAGCCACTCGATATCGTGGAAGAAGACATGCCGGCTGACAGCGCTCGGATCCCCGACATAGCCATGGCCGCCGGCACCGTTGAAGACCATCCGCTCGGCGCTTTGCGAGAAGTCGACGACGAGACCGTCAAAACCCCTGCCGCCGGTAACGGCACCGCCGGTCCCGGTGAGAACGATCTGGTCACTGCCGTCGCCGCCGTCGATCCGGTCGTAGCCGCTCGAACTCGTCAACATGTCGTCATGCGCCCCGCCGTCGACAAAATCGTCACCGCCGCCGCCATCGATCGTATCGAAGCCGAAGAGGCCCCAGATGCGGTCGCTTTCCTCGGTGCCCTTCAAAACGTCGCCCGCAGACGAGCCTACGATCTTCGCCATATCGCTATCCTCTTCGATCGACTTAAGAATATGTTCAAAGACTCGAATATACATCCCGATTATGGAATGTATTACAGGGATGGCGCAAAGCAATATCGAATAAACTTTCCGAAATATAGGCAATTTAATTTGAAATATATATTAGATATCCCGAGGCATTCGCCGAGTTTGACGAGATCTGGAAAAAGCTGCGGTCGGAAATTGTGCTGAGGGGCTTTTAAACTATACCCGGAAGACGAAGCCGGGCAAACGGATGCACCGGGACGTCATCGGGTGCAGGAGGGATCTTTTAGGTCCAGGGAGCCGGCGGCCTAGTCGACCTCGCCGCACCAGCGTCTGACGCTTTCGACCGAACCGTCGAACCGGGCCTCGAAGCTTGCTGCCGCAAGGATGGCTTGAAGCTGGAGCGTCTCGCTGCCGATATTGGTGAAGCCATGGCGGCGGAGCGGCGGCACGATAAGAGACCGGCCGGGCAAGACGATGATGCGCTCCTCTTCGATCCACATCTCGGCCTTGCCGGCGATCACCGTCAGGATTTCCTCAACGGGATGATGATGCGTCGGAGCGCCCGCGCCGGGCGCCACCCATTGCTCGAACAGGCACAATTGCGAGGCGCCGCTCACCGCGGAGATCACCATCCGCGTTTCGACGCCGGGGCGCCATAGCTCAACGGGCCAGTTCTCATGCACGATCACTTCCATGCCGGCCTCCACTAGTCGATCATGGCGTTTGTCGCTGCGAGTTTAGCAGCACTGCTGCATCGGTACGATGGTGCGGTGTTGCTGATCATAGATCCATCCGCTTTCAGAGAAGCGAGCGCGGCTGCGACGACAGCCGGACGGGAAACAACAAAAAGGGCGGCGCTTGAGCGCCGCCCCAGAGGAGAGACTATTGGGCTCGGTCAGTTGATGACCCGGACCACCGTTCTCGACTGCGGTTCCACGATCACCCGCTGGTCGTTGACGACCGCATAGGCGTAACGCGGGTTTTGCGGAATCGGCGTCAGGACGACAGCCGACGGGATGGGCTTACCGACCACGATCCGTTCCTGAATGACGACAGACGGTGGAGCCGGCTGCTGCTCGACATAGGTGACCACTTCCGGCGGCGGAGGCGTCAGCGCTGCACCGAGCGCGCCACCCACAACGGCGCCGACGCCGGCACCGATCGGGCCGCCGACGACAGCACCCGCTGCCGCACCACCGGCCATGCCTGCAGCCGTACCGGCTTGCTTGTTGGCGTCCTGAGCAAAGGCGGAGCCTGCCAGTAGAGCAGCAACAGCCGCCGTGATTACAAGCTTCTTCATGATCTCATCCTTTCGTTCGATCACAAACTCAACGAAAGGGATAATAAATTGTTCCAATATCACCTTCTTGTTTTCGGATCACGCTTGATAACTTCCGTTAACAGTCGCCTGCACAATCAAAACAAGCACGGACGATGCCTTACATATTCCGACAAAGAGCAATTAGATACTTTATAATCGCGACCATATTCTATAGAAACGCCCGGTTCGCATGGTTCCATTTTGAAACCGCCGACTGACCCGTGAGCAGCGGATTTCTGCCACACGGCACACGATCTGCCGCGCTAGTCGCGGGGGCAACTTGCCAAGGAGCAGTTTGTTCCCCTCCCTGTTTCCGCAGCGCGAGCATTTGAGTGTTCGGCCGATGGAATTGAGGTGGATGCCCCATCCGTAGGTGCTGGCTATCACCCGACGGTCAATTCGCCCTTGATGCCGGCACTTCCCGCACTTCGCCACGAGCACATACCATTCCGGTAGCAGCTCCAGGGTCGAGCCGTAGTCGGCAGCATTTTCGCGCGGCATCAGGTCGATGCTTCGACGATGCCTCATGGTCAGTCCTCTCGAAGCTTCGTCTCGATCCGCTCATCACCGCACGCGGGCATCGGCGGCTTTCGGGCGGATTGCCCCCGGTGGAGCTACGCTAGGCGCCCAGGTATCGGCCCACCGGTCCCGCGTAGTCGTTATGTCTATCACCGTGCCGAACCGTCGAGCCGCAGCGAAAGCTGCACGCCGCCGCGCTTCAGCCGCGGCAGGGGCGGCGTCATGTCGATGCGTCCGAAGGTCCGCTTCCGCCACTCGGCTTCGCGTTCCCGCTTCTTCCGGGCGGCTGCAACGGCAGCCATGGCGCGTTCGATCACTTCTTCCGTATGGGTCATGGTTTCTGTCCGGCTCATGGGAAACCTCCATTTGTTCACGTTATGTTCTTATTTTAGCACTCCAATGTCAACTCCCTTCGCGAGGCCGGGCGAATCGCATGCAAAGGGATCGATGAATCACCCTCTCGTCAGCGGGCAGCAGACGGTCAAATCCGCCATCGCCAAGGCGACAATGGCCAAAAGATCGGTTTGTTCCGACGACCAATTTACCTTGTTTTTCAGTGCCGGAAGGCCCGCCGCGGGACCCGCCTCATTAACCTTCGCACTGCTGAATTAACCATTTGTTAACCATTTCTTCGATACACCGAGGCAACGGAAAATTTACCAAGATGAACGATGTGTTAACCGAATCCCGGCCGATCCGCCTCAAGGGGCGCTCCTTCCTTGCGCTAGCGCTGACCCCCGAGCTGCCCCTCGAGGATTGGCTCACTCGGCTCGACGATCTGGCTTCCCGCTCCGCCGGTTTCTTCCTCCGGCGGCCCGTCGTGCTCGACGTCAATGGCCTCGAAATCGATCGCTCGCAACTGCGCGAGCTCGTCGATCAGCTCGGCAAACGCAATGTCCGAATCATGGGCATCGAAGGCGCGCGACAGTCGCTGCTCGGCGCCGATCTGCCGCCGGCGATGAACGACGGGCGCCCGGCAGCCGACTACGAAGCGAAGATGGCGGAGCAGGCAGAAAAGGCCGAGGTGCCAGGAGCAGAAACGGAAGCCGTCATCACGGCCGAGCCGCTCGCCGCCAAGGCAACACCCTCGATCGTCGTGACCCAGCCGGTGCGCTCCGGACAGTCGCTGTTCTTCCCGGAAGGCGACGTGACGATCATCGGCTCGGTCGCTTCTGGCGCCGAAGTCGTCGCCGGCGGGTCGATCCACATCTACGGCGCGCTGCGCGGCCGGGCGATGGCCGGCACCACCGGCAATGTTTCGGCACGGATTTTCTGCCGCAAGCTCGAAGCGGAACTGATTGCGATCGACGGCTTTTACAAGACCGCCGACGACATGGAGCAGCATCTGCGCGGCAAGTCCGTTCAAATCTGGCTCGACGGCGAAGCGCTCAAGGCGGGAACGCTCGGCTAGAGCGGGATGGGGATGGCCGGGCGGACACCGCCCGCATCCCGCTTAGGGTTCTGGGTCGATCCAGAACCATCGTGACGTAAGGCGAAGGCGTAGTTTAAATACTTGGAGAGATGAATGGGCAAGGTAGTCGTAGTTACATCGGGCAAAGGCGGCGTCGGCAAGACGACGTCCAGCGCCGCATTGGGTGCTGCGCTTGCGCAGAACGGCGACAAGGTCGTGGTCGTCGACTTCGATGTCGGTCTGCGCAATCTCGATCTCGTCATGGGCGCGGAACGGCGCGTGGTCTATGACCTGGTCAATGTGATCCAGGGCGAGGCCAAGCTTTCGCAGGCGCTGATCCGCGACAAGCGGGTCGAAACGCTTTACCTGCTGCCGGCCTCGCAGACCCGCGACAAGGACAATCTGACGCCGGAAGGGGTCGAGAAGGTCATCGCCGCCCTGCAGAACGCCTTCGACTGGGTGATCTGCGACAGCCCTGCCGGCATCGAACGCGGCGCGACGCTCGCCATGCGCCACGCCGATATCGCCATCGTCGTGACCAATCCGGAAGTCTCCTCGGTGCGCGATTCCGACCGCATCATCGGCCTGCTCGATTCCAAGACGTTGAAGGCCGAAAACGGCGAGCGGATGGAAAAGCACCTGCTGCTCACCCGCTACGACCCGCTTCGCGCCGAGCGCGGCGACATGCTGAAGGTCGACGACGTGCTCGAAATCCTGTCGATCCCGCTGATGGGCATCATCCCGGAGAGCGCAGACGTGCTTCGTGCATCCAACGTCGGCTCGCCGGTCACGCTGGCAGACAACCGCTCAGCGCCGGCGCTGGCCTATTTCGACGCAGCGCGCCGGCTGAAGGGCGAAACCCTGCCAATCACCATTCCCGGTGAAAAGCGCAGCTTCCTCGGCAAGATTTTCGGAAGGAAGGCGGCATGAATCTGTTCGGTTTCTTCTCCCGCTCCCAGTCAGCACCGGCCGCCCGCGAACGGCTGCAGGTCCTGCTGGCGCATGAGCGCGCATCCGCAGGCGATTCGGATCTCGTCACCAAGCTGCGCGACGAAATTCTGAAGGCGATCTCCAAGCACATGCAGATCGACGACGAAAAGGTCAAGGTGACGATGGAACGCGGCGCGCAGGTTTCGACGCTCGCGGTCGATATCGAGATCCCCTTTGACGCGAAGAAGGCGGCCTGACGGTCGCCCATTCGTTCCAGATGACGTCAAAGCGTCTCCGGATACCTTTAGCCGGACAATATCGACAGATGTTGTCCGGCTTTTTCGTGGAAGGTCAGAAGTCCGGCGCCACGCCGAAAACGAACTCCGCCTTGTCTCCCGACATGTTGTAGTACTGGTGATCGAAGCCCGCCGGAATGTAGAAGCCGTCGCGCGGATTGAGCTCGAACCAGACCTGGCCTTCCGCTTCCGGCACATGGATGTTCAATGTGCCCGAGACGACGTAGAGGCATCTGATAGCACTGGCAAAGCCGGACCTCGTCGCTTTCGGCAGCGCCCGTTCGATCGCGCTCGCCTGTTCGTTCGCCAACGACGGTCGCTCGCTTTGCGACCGTCCTCGGCTTCAACGACTTCCGCGACCTGAAGATGTTCTTTCAAAAGCACCTGCGAAATACGCGGGTGGCATAGACCTCACAATGGAGTGCCGGCGCTCAGGCCGCCTGCTGCGGCAGCGGCCCGACATAGAGCGAACGCGGCCGGATAAGGCGGCCTTCCAACGCCTGTTCGCGTGCGTGGGCGATCCAGCCGACGGTTCGGCCGATCGCGAACACGCCGGTGAAGGCTTCCCGCGGGAACTTCAAAGCGTCGAGCAGAAGCGCCGTGTAGAACTCCACATTGACGTCGAGCGGACGGTCCGGTTTGCGCACCTTCAGGATGGCAAGCGCCGATTGCTCGACCGCTTCGGCCAGTTGAATCCGATCGCGGTTTGCCGGGTCGGCGGCGCTCAGCTGCTTCAGTGCGCCTTTCAGCGCGTCGGCGCGGGGATCGCGGACGCGATAGACGCGATGGCCAAAACCCATCAGCCGTTCGCCGTGGTCGAGCGCCTCCGAGAGCCAGACTCGCGCGTTCTCCGGCGTCCCGATCGCATCCAGCATGTCGAGCACCGGTCCCGGCGCACCGCCATGAAGCGGCCCCTTGAGCGCGCTGATCGCAGCAAGAACCGAAGATGTGAGGCCGGCTTTGGTGGACGCGACCACACGCGACGCGAAGGTCGAAGCGTTGAGACCGTGATCCGAAATCGTCACCAGATAGGCATCGAGCGCCGCCACTCCTTCCTTGCTCGGCACGCTTGCACCAAGCATTGCGAGAATATCGGCGGAGTGGGAAAGCGCCGGCGTCGGCGCGACCGGGGTTTCACCCTTCTTCAGGCGCAACGCCGCCGGCAGGAAGACCGCCGGGGCGGCCAGCAAGCGCAGTGCCGTATCGAGATCGTCTCCATCCGGAAGCCGGGCGATCAACGCACGCATGATGTCGACTGGCGGCAGTTCCAGCAACACATCGTCGATGGCGGGGACGTGAGCGAAGACCTCCACCCGCTTTTGCCCGAGGCGCTTCGCAAGCTCGGCCCGATCCGGCGTGGGCCCCAGCAGTCCGCCGAACAACAGGGCGACGGCATCTTCATAGCGCGCGTGCCCGACCAGGTGATCGAGCGAGACGCCGCGGATGATCAATTCGCCGGCCTCACCGTTGACATGGGAGAGCTGCGTTTCGGCGGCGACGACGTCTTCAAGTCCGTTCTTCATCATCAAGTTTCTCCTTTACGCCTTGGATGATCCGGCCTAGATCTATTGACGTCAATCTTGATGCAATCGATCAACATGAAGACGCTCTGGATCACCGCCGAAGAGGCACTCGCCCGGCTCGGCAGCAAGCGGCAGACGCTCTATGCCAATGTCAGCCGCGGGCGCATTCGCGCCAAACCCGACCCTTCCGACCCGCGCCGCAGCCTCTATCAGGCCGACGACGTGCATCGGCTGGCCGAACGCCATGCCGGGCGGCGGCAGGCGGCGGTCGTCGCCGCCGAAGCGATCCGCTGGGGTGAGCCGGTTCTGCAGACGACGATCTCCAATATTGCCGGCGGACGGCTATTCTATCGCGGCCGCGATGCGGTCGAACTCTCCGGCGACGCGACGCTGGAGCAGGTCGCGGCGCTGCTTTGGCAAGCATCCGAGCCAGTGACCGTTCCCGCCGGCGATCATGGCGGCAGCCAATCGCGCCTGGCGGCAACGTTCGCGCGCCTGGCTGCACGGATCGAAAGCGACCTGCCGGCGCTCGGCCGCCGCCCGGCGATATTGAAGGCTGAAGCCGCCGACGTGCTTGCAAGCGTCGCGACGGAGATGGCGCCATCGCCAGAGCAAATGCCGCTGCACCGGCGGCTGGCGCTGGGCTGGGGACGGCCGGAGGCGGCGGAGCCGATCCGCAAATGCCTGGTGCTGACCGCGGAGCACGAGCTCAACGTTTCGGCCTTCGCGGCCCGGGTCACAGCTTCCTCCGGCGCGGCGCTTTCCGCCGCCACGCTATCGGGGCTTGCCACTCTCACCGGGCCTCGACACGGCGGCGCCTGGCTCAGCGTCACGCGGCTGGCCGAACAGGCGGCGGCGAGCGGCGTGCGCGAAGCGATCCGGGGAATGCTTTCCTCCGAGGGCGTGGTCAGGGCCTTTGGCCACCGGCTCTATCCCGATGGCGATCCGCGCGCCAAGGCGATCATGGCAAGCTTCGAGGTGCCGGCGCTCTACACCACCTTAGCCGAAGCCGGCGAGGAGTTGCTCGGCGAACCCGCCAATCTCGACTTTTCGCTGGCCGCCCTCGCAGCAGCCTACGCGCTGCCTGACGATGCGCCGCTCGTCATTTTCGCGCTTGCGCGCACCGTCGGCTGGCTTGCTCATGCGATGGAACAGGTCGAGAGCGGCGAACTTATCCGCCCTCGGGCGCACTACGCCGGCTCCTAGCTATTTCTCCGACGCTCACGCAAACACGGGGCCCGCAAACCCCTTTCCGAGGCATGGGCGAGTAGAATAGTTTCCAGGAGAAAGCGCGGACAGCGTTTATTACATAAAATTAATAATTTGAACTTCGAAGAAAAGTCAGAGAAATATTACATTATATTAACATGACTAACCCGCATCGGAGTATTACCTTCGAACCGAGGCTGAATATTGCCGGCGACCGCTTCGGCCGCGACGCGACAATAGGAGACGGCCTCGCAGGGAAGCTCCTCCCGCTTCCCGCGTTGAAGGAGATGCAGATATGCGCTCGCCCCTCAAGACCACCACCATCGCAACCCTCGCCCTCGTCGTTTTCGCCGGCGGTGCCTTTGCGGCCGATCACCACGACTTCGGTCGCGACAGTGACAAGGGCGCCTACACGGGCGATTACTACCAGGGCATTTTCACCCAGGATGACATGACGGCCCCGGCCATGCAGGTCTACCGCGCACCGGTTCACATGGCATCGTCGCGCCTAGACCGCGTCCTGCATGAACTCCGGGTCGACAACCACCGGATCAATGCCGACCGCGAACAGGGCACGCTGACTGCGGCAAACTACAGGAAGCTTGAACGCGAGGACGGTGCAGTGCGCGCCCAGGCGGTCAAGACCGCCGCCGCCCACAACGGCATGCTGCCCACGCAATCCTATGCGCGGTTGCAGAACGAAGTTCGCCACCTCGACCGGGATATCGCCCGGATGGCGTGATCGACAGGCAGATGCGGCCCACCCGGCTTCCGGGTGGGCGCCACCGACGGCGCCGGGCTCGCTCCCTGAGCCCGGTCCCTCGGCAACCAACACAAGCCCTTACACGAAGCTGACCGAAGCAATGAGCCGTGTTCGCCTCCGAACGGGCGCACGCCTGAGATCTCTCGGCGACCTGGCAGCGAAAGGAACAAGATCATGTCAAACATTCTCATGAGGCACCGTGCTGCCGCGCTCCTCGGCGCAGCCGTCATCGTCGCGCCTTTGTCCATGGCAGCCTTTGCTGGCCATGACGCGGCTGCGGCCGCCGGAACCGGCCCGGCCGTTGCGGTGCCGCTTGCCTCCGGCGCCTCCTTCGCTCCGATCGTGTCGGCGGACAAGCCGGCGATCGTCACGATTACCACCGTAATCAAGGCCGACAACGCTGGTAACGACGAAACCTCGCAACTCGGCGAAAACTCGCCCTTCGACGAGCAGTTCCGCCAGTTCTTCCGCGACCAGGGCATTCCGCTGCCGGACCGGGCCCCGCAACAGCGCCCCGCGCAACGGGCCGAAGCGCTCGGCTCCGGCTTCGTCGTGGCCGCGGATGGCTACATCGTCACCAACAACCACGTCATCGACAAGGCGTCGAGCATCACGGTGACCCTTGACGACGGCACGCAAGTGCCCGCCAAGCTTGTCGGTGCCGACCCGAAGAACGATCTCGCCGTACTGAAGATCAAGCCCGCAAAGCCGCTTGCCACCGTTGCCTGGGGCGATTCCGACACCTTGCGGGTCGGCGACCAGGTGCTTGCGATCGGCAACCCGTTCGGCATCGGCACGACGGTGACCGCCGGCATCGTCTCGGCACGTGGACGCGATCTGCACAGCGGTCCCTATGACGACTTCATCCAGATCGACGCGCCAATCAATCGCGGCAATTCCGGCGGACCGCTGGTCGATGCTGCGGGTCGGGTGGTCGGCATCAACACCGCCATCTATTCGCCGAACGGCGGCAGTGTCGGCGTCGGTTTCGCCATTCCCTCGGATCAGGCGCAGAAAGTCGTCGCCGAGTTGATGAAGGACGGCTCGATCCAGCACGGCTTCATCGGCGTCGAAATTCAACCGGTGACCGCTGACATCGCCGATGCGATCGGCCTCCGTCAGGCAGAAGGCGCGCTCATCGCCGGCGTCAATGATGGAACACCCGCCGCCAGGGCAGGCCTCAAGGCTGGCGACATCGTCACCGCCCTCGGCGGCAGCCCGATCAAGTCGCCACGCGATCTCTCGCGCATGGTCGCCGACCTCTCGCCCGGCACCTCGAAGAGCTTGAGCGTCTGGCGGACCGGCAAGACCAGGGATCTCTCGATCACCGTCGGCCGCAACACGGGGGATCAACAGTAGCTATCGGCCGCCGCGAGGCGTACCTGTCCGGCCGCACGGCGGCCGGGCGCAATTGTCAGCGATAGCCTCTGGCGTTGATCGCCCCGCCCTCTTGGCCAGGCTTTTCTTCCCGGTTTTGCTCCCTCCAGGATCCGGGACTGAACGATGTTACCCGCCGGAATTCGCGATTGAAATTCGACTTCGTCTGAAAACCGGATTCGAGCATCGCCGAGGTCACCGACATGTCGGTCTCACGCAGCAGACGGCAGGCTTCGGCAATTCGAAAATCGTTGATGTACTGCGAGACGTTCTTGCCGGCCAGCCGATTGACGGCGGTCGATATCTGCCGGGCTGGAAGGCCCGCGCGCCGTGCCAGGCGCGACAGCGTCAAGTTTTCGTCGCGGGCCAGTTTCTGGCTGACCAGTAGTTGATCGACCCGGTCCAGGATCTCCCGGTCCTGCGGCACTGAAACTGGATCTTCATCGATGACCGTGCTGGCTACCGGAAGCGCGCGCGCACGGTCCGCGACCATGGCGGTCAGCCCGATGAAGAGCAATCCCAGCATATTCCCGTTGCTGACGATGAGGCCGATATTCGCCCCCTTGGTCCATTCAAAGTCCAGAATGATCACAAGATCGAAAAGGGCCGAGACACAGAGCGAGACCGCGGCAATGACCAAAGCGCGGTGCGCCGCAACGGCGCCTTCGAAACGTGCTTCGTCCAATGCATCCGTGCCGGTGCGGGCAAGGTTCAACAGCGCCAGCGCATATCCGACATATTCGACGATCAGGGCGAAGTCGATGTAACTCGGCGCGAGCAGCACGAGCATGAGGATGCCGATGGCCGGCATCGCGTGAATCCAGCTAGCGCCCGGAACGTTTCGCTCCTCGCTGCGGATCAGGCTGTGGAAACTCGCGAGCACCAGCGGCGGAACACAGCTTGCGAGCACCGGCAGAGCAAATCGCAAGGCCGCAACGTCGTAGCCCCAGCGGAGGCCGACGACCACCGACTGGAGGGCACAGAGCGCCACCAAGGCGAGAAAAGCCCGATTGCGCTTCGCGGACTCGTCGCCGCGCAGCATGACAACCAGCAGGATCAGCAATAGCAAGGCGACGACGAACGGCAACGGCAGAAAGATCAAGAGCGAGTCCTTTGGCGGGCAGATAACCTGGCAAGTCATGGCTCAGATCGCGATTCGGGACGACCTGAATCGCGATCAAGGACGCGGGGAGGCGTGGCGCCAGCGACGATCGTCCGTCTTTTTCAACAAAGCGAGATGCCCATGCGCCTCTTCCAGTTCTTGCCCGCCGCCGTCTTCATCCTGGCCGTTGCCACCCCCTCGCATGCCAATGATGTCGGCGTGCGCGAAATCAGCGTTCCGGCTTCCGAACGGGGACGAGATCTCTCTGTTACCGTCTGGTATCCGGCCGCGGCCGGCGGCGAAACCACCCTTGTCGGCGACAACCGGATCTTTAAGGGAACAGAGGCCGCACGAAACGCTCCTTCCCTCCCGGGGCCGTTCCCCCTGGTCGTCGTTTCGCACGGCTCCGGAGGCCGCGTTCAAGCGATGAGCTGGCTGGCGACCGCGCTCGCAGAGGCCGGCTTCATCGTCGCCGGCCCCAACCATCCCGGCACGACCAGCGGCGATTCGACGCCCGCCAACACGCCGAAGCTCTGGGAGCGCACGGCCGATCTTTCCGCCGTCATCGACAAGCTCACCGGCACCGGTGAATGGAACAAGGCTATCGACGCCGACCGGATCGCAGTCCTCGGTTTTTCCCTCGGAGGCTCGACCGCCATGGAGATGTCAGGCGCCCGCGCCGATCTCGATGCCTATGTCCGCTATTGCGACAGCTACAGGAAATGGGATTGCGCCTGGTTTTCCGGCGGCAAGGGCTATGTCGACGACACGCCGGTCGCAGTCGAGAAGCTCGATCTTCGCACCATCGACAAAGCCCGCTTCGAACAATCGAATCTCGACCGGCGCATCAAAGCGGCAGTACTGGTCGATCCGGGTCTCGCCCAGGCCTATAGCGAAAAAAGCCTGAAGAAGATCGAGATACCGATGCACTTCATCAACCTCGGCAGCGCCGAGACCATCCCCCTGGCCGTCGCCTCCAAACCTTTGGCGGCACTGACGCCAAAGGGCTCCTATGCCGCAGTTGCCGGGGCCGACCACTTCAGCTTCCTGCCGGAATGCAAGGACGGCGCCGCCGAAGCGCTGAAATCCTTCGGCGAAGTCGACCCCATCTGCGAGCCGACCGAGCGCCCCCGCGCCGACATCCATGCCGATATCATCAAGCTGGCGCGCGAAGCCTTGCAGCAGAGCCTTGGCGAATAGCGATTGGCGAGATCGCGAGGCTGGCGGCGATGCGCACCCAGGATCGCCGCCCGGCCAAGCAGGACCGCGCTTTGCCGTCCCTTCTTCCAGAAACGGTACCTCGACACCGCAAGTGGATTCATCGAGACCAACCGCGAAATACATTGGCTTACAAAAAGCGCGCCCGGCCGACACACCGCCAATACACACCTCCGTTGAAATCAGGATGCTTCCAACGACGCCCACTCGATCAACGCTATGACGGAGAACCCCATGAAAACGCACCGCCTCATTGCCGCCGCCCTGCTGATCGCCGGCAGCGTAACGACGCTTCGCATGGCTGAGGCTCAGCAGATGCAGGGCATTCAGCGCACGGACCTGATCAAGAACGAGATCAGCGTGCCCGGACACGAGGCTGTGCAGGTCCGCGTCGATATCGACCCGGGAACCACCTCGATCAAGCATTCCCATCCCGGCGAAGAAATCGCCTATGTGCTTGAGGGTTCGCTGGAATACCAACTCGAGGACCGGGCACCGGTGACGCTTCAGGCAGGCCAGGCGCTGTTCATTCCGGCTGGCGTTGCCCATGTGGCCAAGAACGTCGGCACCGCCAAGGCGTCGGAACTCGCGACCTACATCGTCACCAAGGACGCGCCGCTCGTGGTTCCAGTCAAGTGAGGCACGTTGATGGGCTGCGCGGCGCTGCTGGTGAATCCGCCTTCAAGCGTGAAGGAATTCGAGCAGCGCCGCGTTGAATGCCGGCGCGGACTCGATGTTGACGATATGGCGACCGGGCAATGACAGATGCCGCCCCTGCTGCACGCGGGCGGCGATGTTTTCGAGGTCGGATGGCGGACAAACCGGATCCCCGTCGCCGGAAATGGCGAGCACGGGATTGGCGATCTTGACGATTTCTTCTCGCAAATCCGCACCCGCCAGCGCTGTGCAGCCGCCGATATAGCCATCGGTCGCGGTGGTGCCGAAGCTCTCGAGGACGCGACCGACGGCTTCACGATGGCTGGCTGCGAATTCCGGGCTGAACCAGCGTTCGGCTGTGGAAGCGGTCAAAGCCGCAAGGCCGTCCGCCCTGACGCTGTCGATGCGCGCGGCCCAGCCCTCGGGCGTGCCGATGCGCGCCGCCGTCGCGCAGAGCACGAGTCTGTCCAGGCGCTTGCCGGCGTGCACGCCGAGCCATTGCCCGGTCAGGCCGCCGATCGACAGGCCGCAGAAATGCGTCCGTTCGATCTCCAGCGCATCCAGAAGAGCCAGCACGTCATGGCCGAGATCAGCGAGCGTATAGGGCGGTGGCGGCGCCGAGGAACGACCATGGCCCTTGCGATCGTAGCGCAGCACGCGGAAATGCGGCGAAAGCTCCCCGATCTGGGCATCCCACATGGTGAGATCGGTGCCGAGAGAATTGCAGAAGAGCAGCCAGGGTGCGTTGCCGCTTAGGTCGCCGTCGATGCGGTAATGAAGCCGATGGCTGGGTAGGTCGAGATAGGCCATGAAACCGGCACTCCAATCAGGGAAGCCGCCAGCGAAGGCGGCTTCATGGTTGTTGGCGCGACGCTGCGCCTCATAGGCATACGCGCTGCGGCACGAGTCTCGCACGCGCAAAGGGATGGCGGCCGGATGCCTTCATGGTCCGGCCGCCATCGCCGTTCGTTAAGCCGTCGCCAGTTGCACGACCTCGTCGCGGCGGGCGTTGCTGATCGCAAAGACCAGCATGGCGAGCGCCGAGATCGCAGCCGGGATGGCGAAGATCGCGAAGTTCTGCTGCAGCGGAAACTCCTGCGCCAGGAGCACGCCGCCAAGCGTCGGGCCGACGATGGCGCCGATGCGACCGACGCCCGAGGCCCAGCCCAATCCGGTAGAGCGGACCGAGAGGTTATAGAGCTGCGCCACGCTGGCATAGAGCAGGATCTGCGTGCCGATCGTGGTGGCGCCGGCGACGAACACCATGAGGAACAGGAGGGTCGCCGGCGGATTGAAGCCGATCAGCGCGATCGACAGGGCTGCCGCGACGAAGAATCCGACCACCACCTTCGGCAGGCCGAACCGGTCGCCGAGCCAGCCGCCGGCAATGGCGCCGACCATACCACCGAAATTCAGCGAGAAGAGGCTGAGCAGGCTTGCCTTCTCCGCATAGCCGGCTTCCTGCAGCACCTTCGGCAGCCAGGACGACAGCAGGTAGACGAGCAGCAGGCAGCAGAAGAACGCGACCCACAGCATGATCGTGCGCAGGGTGCGCTGATGGCGGAAGAGTTCCAGGACCGACGCCGAGGCGCCCTTCGTTTCGGCGAAGACCAGCCTGTCGGCCGCACCGATACGCACGCCGGGATCGATCTTCTGATAGATCCGCTTCGCTTCGTCCTGCTTGCCCTGACGGATGAGGAAACCGAGCGATTCCGGCAGCTTCCAGAGGACCACCGGCAACAGAAGCAACGGCACCGCGGCGATAAAGAACATCGGCTTCCAGCCATAGGATGGGATGAGGCCGATGCCGAGGCCGGCCGCCACCATGCCGCCGACCGAATAGCCGGAGAACATCAGCGCCACCAGGGTGCCGCGCAGACGCTTCGGCGCGTATTCGTTCATCAGTGCCACGGCATTCGGCATCAAGCCGCCGCAGCCGAGACCGGCGAAAAACCGGAAGATCTTGAACTGTTCGGGCGAACCGGCAAGCCCCGTCAGCAAGGTCGAGACCGTGAACAGCACGAAGCTGATGGCGATGCCCTTCTTACGGCCGATCCGGTCGGCGAGCGGGCCGAAGATCAGCGCCCCGAACATCATGCCGAACAGTGCCCAGGCCTGCAGCGCGCCGGCCTGCGGCTTGCTCAGTCCCCATTCGGCGATCAGCGTCGGCAGCACGGTGCCGGCGACGAAGACGTCATAACCGTCGACAATCAGCAGCAGCGCTGAGAGCGCAACCACCATCCACTGGAAGCCCCCAAGGGGGCTCCCGTCTATTGCCTCATTCACATCGATAGAGCGCATCATCTCCTCCCCAGGTCGTTGCGCGTTTCAGATAGAGAGCCGTCAGCCGAGATCGCCGCCGGCGACCGGCAGCACGCTGCCGGTGATGTAGGAGGCCTCGTCGGAGGCCAGGAACAGAATGGGTGCCGCCTGCTCTTCGATGCTGCCGTAGCGCTTCATGAAGCTCGACTGCTTTACCTGGGCGACGACGTCGCCCATCCAGGCCCTCTCGGCGTCGCTGTCGCCCGCGGCATTGCGCGGGACACGGCGTGGCGGCGCCTCCGTCCCACCCGGCGCGGTCGCGACGACGCGGATGTTGCGCTCGGCAAGTTCCATCGCCAGCGACTGGGTGATGGCGTTGACACCGCCTTTCGCCGCGGAATAGGGCACGCGGTGAATGCCGCGCGTCGCATTCGAGGACACGTTGACGATGGTGCCGGCGCCGCGCGCAAAGAGATGCGGCAAGACGGCATGACAGCAATAGAGCGTCGGCATCAGCGAGCGGCGGATTTCCGCATCGATCTGCGATGGTTCGAATTCGGCGAAGGGCCGCATGCGGATCGCCCCGCCGACATTGTTGATCAGGATGTCGATGCCGCCGAAGCGTTCGGCGGCAAAGCACATCGCCGCAGCGGCGCCCTCGTGGGTCTCGAGATCGGTGTTGTAGGCTGCCGCCCGATCGCCCCCGGCCTCCGCCGCCACCTCTGTGACGAAGTCGGCGCGGTCGACGAACAGCACCTTGCCGCCTTCAGCCGCAGCACGCAGCGCCACAGCGCGGCCGATGCCCTGAGCGGCACCTGTGACCACGAGCACCTTGCCGGCAAAGCGCCCTTCAAAACGGGCCGCGCTCATGCCGCCTCCTTCGCCAAGACGTTCGGCGTGAACTTCTCGTAGTGGAAACTGTTGGGCACGATACCGGTGTCGTCGAGGTGCTTGCGCACGGCGTCGACCATCGGCGGCGGACCGCAGAGATAGACGTCGACGTCGCCGCCATTGAGCAGCTCTTCCGGCATGTGCTGGGTGACCCAGCCCTTGCGCGGATGGCTGGAGGCAGCGTCTGCCACGACTGTGCTGCAGGTGAAATTGGCAAGCCGTTTGGCATGGGCCTCGATCTCATCGACAAGCACGAGATCCAGGTCTCGGGTGACGCCGTAGATCAGGTGGATCTTCTGCTGCGCGTTGGCCTGGGCCAGCACTTCGAGCATCGACAGGAATGGCGCAAGACCGGTGCCGCCGGCTAGCAGCAGCAGGGGGCGTTGGACTTCTCTCAGATAGAAGCTGCCGAGCGGCCCTGTCAGCTCGAGTTTCGTCCCGATTTCCGCGCGCTCCAGCCAGCTGCTCATCAGGCCGCCGGGGATCTTCTTGATCAGGAAGCCGAGACGCTGTTCACCCGGAGCCGAGGAGAAGGAATAGGAGCGACTCTGGCCGCTGCCGGGCACATCGATATTGACGTATTGCCCCGGCAGAAAGGCGGGTGCTGCGTCCACGTCCAGCTCCAGCACGATCGCCGCATCATTGTGCGGGGTGACCCGCGCAACCGTTGCCGCGAACTTCTGCTGCCCGGTCTTGCAGGCGGCCGAGGTCGTCGGCACCGCGATGACACAATCGCTCGACGGCTTCATCTGGCAGGTCAGCACCAGACCGCTTTCAGCCTCGTCCGATGTCAGCGCATCGTCGATGAAGTCGTCGCCGAGGTCATAGGCACCGCTTTCGGCGCGGCACTTGCAGGTGCCGCAGACACCGTCGGAACAGTCCATCGGCAGGTTGATCTTGTTGCGGAAGGCGGCGTCGAGCACCTTCTCGTCGTCCCTACATTCGACGAAACGGGTGACGCCATCCTCGAAATTCAAAGCGATCCTGTAGCTGGCCATGGTTGCTCCTCCCAATCCCTTGTCGTCAGGCGGCGGTCATCAGATGTGGTAAACGTCGATGACCTGGCGGATGTAGTCGTTCTTCAGCACGATCTTCTTTTGTGAAATCACGAGCTCTTCGCCGCTTTTGCGCAACGTCACAAACATGGTGCCGAAGAAGTGGTCGGTGACCTTGTAGCGGTGGTTGAGCGTGTGGAAGTTGTAGCGGACATCCACTTCCTCGCCACGGTCGGCCAGCAACTCGACATTGGTGACGTTGTGGCTGGTGCGCGGCTCTGGCGTGGAGGCGCCCGAGCGTTCGGTCTTGATGCGGAAGACGCGATCCTCCAGGCCGTCGCGGCTCGGATAGAAGATCAGCGAGATCTCAGACTGCGGATCTTCGGTCAGCTGATCGTCATCGTCCCAGGCCGGCATCCAGTAGGTGACGTCGGGCGCATAGCAGGTCAGCCATTCGTCCCATTCGCGGTCGTCGAGCAGGCGCGCTTCGCGGTAGAGGAAGGCGCAGGCGGTGTCGTAGGAGATGCTCATGCGACCGCTCCCTTCGTCTCGGAGGCAAGCGCGTTGCGCATCACCTTCGCCCAATATTCGTGCTGGCGGACGAACAGGCCTTCGTCTTCGCTGCGCTCGCCCGAGAGCAACGGTTCGAGGCCCATGCGCTTGGCATTGTCGTCCGGACCGTCAATCCAGAGCGGCGCCCCGCGTGACAGGTCGTTCCAGAGCGCGGTGATGCCGGCATAGCCCTGCTGGCAGGCGCGGAATTCTTCGAGATCGTCGGCAGTGCCCATGCCCGAGACGTTGAAGAAATCCTCGTATTGGCGGATGCGCAGAGTCCGGTCTTCAGCACTTTCGCCCTTCGGCGCGAAACAGAAGATGCTGATCTCGGTCTTGTCGACGCTGATTGGACGGGTGACGCGGATCTGCGTGCTGAACTGGTCCATCAGGAACACGTTCGGATAGAGGCAGAGGTTACGCGTCTGGTTGACGATGAGATCCGCCTTCACTTCGCCGACGCGCGCCTTGATCTCCTCACGGGCGTGGAAGACCGGCCGGACCTCGGGGTTCATGGTGTTGGTCCAGAGCAGAATATGGCCGTTGTCGAAGCCGTAGACGCCGGCAATCGAGCGGCTCCAGCTGCTCGCGTCGACCGCCTTGGTGCCCTCCTCGTGGCGGCGGCCCATGGTCGCGGCATAGTTCCAGTGCACGGAGCTGACGTGATAGCCGTCGCAACCGTTTTCCATCTGCAGCTTCCAGTTCCCATCGTAGATGTAGGAGGAATTGCCGCGCAGCACTTCGAGCCCGTCGGGCGCCTGGTCGACAATCTGGTCGATGATGACCTTGGTCTCGCCGAGATAATCCTCGAGCGACGAGACATCAGGATTCAGGCTACCGAAGAGGAAGCCGCGATAGCTCTCGAAACGAGCGACGCGCTTCAGGTCGTGCGAGCCATCTTTCGCAAATTGCGGCGGATATTGCGTGGTCTTCTCGTCCTTCACCTTCAGGAGTTTGCCGGTGTTGGAAAAAGTCCAGCCGTGGAAAGGACAGGTGAAGCTGCCCTTGTTGCCATGCTTGCGCCGGCAGAGCATCGCGCCGCGATGGGCGCAGGCATTGATGACCGCGTGCAGTTCGCCTGATTTGTCGCGGGTGACGACGACAGGCTGGCGGCCGATATAGGTGGTGTAATAGTCGTTGTTCTCGGGGATCTGGCTCTCGTGGGCGAGGTAGACCCAATTGCTCTCGAAGATGTGCTTCATCTCCAGCTCGAAGAGGTCTTCGTTGGTGAAGATATCGCGGCGGCACCGGAACATCCCGGTCTCATGATCGTCCTCGACTGCGGTGGCGAGCAGATCGTCGAGGGCCTGGGTTTTGTCGATAACTGCAGACATGGTTCTTCTCCCGCAAACGGCTGATCCGTGCTCGGTTCGGCTATTGCAACAATGTCGGTGTGGGGGCGGCGGCTCAGTCGGCCGCCGCAACAATGATCAGGCGGCGGCGCGCCTGCGCTGCTCGTTGATCTGGTTGTCGACGCCATTCACCAATGAGGTGAGATGAATGTCGAATTCGATCTCGGCGAAGGGGCCGGAGAGACCGTTCGCCTTGATGCTTGCCTCGTCGGTCCGCTCGGTAACATCGGGCACCAGGCCGTCGCGGGTCGCATAGGCGAAGTCGTCGTTGACCAACGGATCGCCGGCTATGTTGATCTGGGTCGTCAGCTTGCGATGACCGTCGGCGCTGATGAAGAAGTGAATATGCGCCGGGCGCTGGCCGTGACGCCCGAGCGCCGAAAGCAGCTGTTCGGTCGGGCTGCCCGGCGGCACGCCGTAGCCGTGCGGCACAATGCTCTGAAACTTGTAACGGCCCTTGGCGTCGGTGACGATCGTGCGGCGCATATTGAACGGCGCCTGCACACCGGTCGGGTCGAAATGCGAATAGAAGCCGCGGGTATCACAGTGCCAGACTTCGACCGTCGCACCTTTCAGCGGTTGGCCGGCGGAATCATAGACGGTGCCGTGCATGATCAGCGGGTGACCGTTGGTGTCCCGGCCGTCATCAAGACGGGCGAAGCCTTCCGATGCCGGTGCGCCGGCGACATAAAGCGGCCCTTCGATGGTGCGCGGTGTCGGATTCTTGATGCCGAGCTCCTCGTCGATAGCGTCGAGACGTTCGTCGAGGAAGTGGTCGAGGCCGAGGCCGGGCGAGATCAGGCCGGCCTGGCCGGCAGCACCGATTTCGTTTAGCCAGGCAATGCCGGTCCAGTATTCGTCCGGGGTGATGTCGAGATCGTCGATCGCCTTGAACAGGTCCGACATCAGCCGGTGCACGATCTCTTTGACGCGCGGGCTGCCGCCGTCCTTGTCGAGGCCGCTCAGAACCTTCAGGAAACCTTGCGTCTCCGGCTTGTCGAAAATCTTCACGCTCATGATAAATCCTCCACTTGGATAGTTTGAAAGCGGGTGCCGCCTGCCAACCTCCCGGCGGCGGCCGAACGAAATCTCAGGTGTCATCCTCCCGGACTGACGACGGATGCCGAAGCAGCGGCGTCACCTCGATGTCCATGAATTTGAACAGCGGCAGACCCGAGAGGATCTCGTGCAGCTCGGCATTGTCCGTGACGTCAAAGACGCTGTAGTTGGCGTACTGGCCGGCGATCCGCCAGATATGCCGCCACTTGCCGCTCTGCTGCAGCGCCTGTGAATAGGCCTTCTCTCGCGCGAGAATCTGGGCCGCCTCTTCAGCGGGCAGGTCATGGGGAATGCGAACATCCATTCTGACGTGAAACAGCATCAGCCGATCCTCACTTCGCAACACTGATGGTCTTGCGCAGCCCTTCGCGCGCAAAGAACTTCAACCGGTCTTCGTCGAGTTCGACGCCCAAACCCGGCCCATCCGGCACCGTCAGTTCGAAGTCGCTGTAGTCGAGGGGCGTTGCCAGGATTTCCTCCGTCAGGAGCAGCGGACCGAAAAGCTCGGTGCCCCACTGCAGATTGGCAAAGGTCGAAAACACATGGGCGGAGGCCACCGTGCCGACAGCGCCTTCGAGCATCGTGCCACCGTAGAGCTCGATGCCGGCGGTATCGGCGATCGCCGCCACGCGCTGCGCATTGAACAACCCGCCGCTCTGCTCGATCTTGACCGCGAAGACGTCAGCGCCCTTGGTCTTGGCAATCTCGAAGGCCGATTCAGGCCCGGTAAGGGACTCGTCCGCCATCAGCGCCACCGGGAAGCGGCGGACCAGTCGGTTGAGCGCTGCCGTCGACGCGACAGGCTGTTCTACCAGTTCGCAACCGGCATCGGCGAGCGCCGCCATGCCGTAGGACGCCTCGAATTCGCTCCAGGCCATGTTGACGTCGACGCGCACCGCACCGCGGTCGCCCAGCGCCTGCTTGATCGCCGCCACATGGGCGATATCGTCCTTCAACGGCTTCGCGCCGATCTTCAGCTTGAAGATCCGGTGGCGGCGAAGGTCGAGCATCTTTTCGGCCTCGGCAATGTCCATGGCGGTGTCACCGGAAGCGAGCGTCCAGGCGACCGGCAGCCGCTTGCGCAGCGCTCCGCCCAGGAGTTCGCCGACCGACAGGCCGAGACGCTTGCCGTGGGCGTCGAGCAGCGCCGTTTCGACCGCGCTCTTGGCGAAACGGTTTTCCTTCACCGCTTTGCCGATGCGCGCCATTAGCGCCTTCACGCGGGTCACGTCCTCGCCGATCATGACAGGCGCGAAATAGGTATCGATCGCCAGCTTCATGCTTTCGGGGCTCTCGCCACCATAGGCGAGACCGCCGATCGTCGTGCCTTCGCCGATCCCGACGGTGCCGTCGCTGCAATGGACCTTCACCAGCATCAGCGTTTGGCCGGTCATGGTCGCGACTGAGAGCTTGTGCGGCCGGATCGTCGGCAGATCGACCAGTATCGTTTCGACCCGTTCGACGACGGAGACGAAGGCTGCAGTCGGAGAGATGGGTGCAAGGGTCGTGTTCATGGCGTGACTGTGCGCCGCGCACTGGGTGGCGTCCAACACCAAATAGGTTCTCTATGATACCTTCATGGTATAGTGCGATAGAGATTTCGCAGATTCATGCGGTTACCGCACTGCAACATACCGCAATGGTAGGAAAATGAGGGCCTGAATATGGATCTGCGCCAGCTTCGCTACTTCGTCGCCGTCGCCCGTGAGCGCAACTTCACCCGCGCCGCCGAGCAGCTGCATATCGCCCAGCCACCCTTGAGCCGGCAGATCCAGCTTCTGGAGGAAGAGCTGGGCGTGCCGCTGATCATCCGCGCGAGCCGTCCGGTCCGGCTGACGGAGGCGGGCCGGTTGTTCTACGAGCAGTCGCTGCAGATTTTGGGGAGAGTCGAGCAGATGGTTGAGGCCACGCGCCGCGTCGGTCTCAACCAGAACCGCGTCCTGTCCATCGGCTTCGTCGCCTCCACGCTCTATGGCGGGCTGCCGACACTCGTGCGCAAGCTGAGGCAGAATGCGCCGGAACTCGATATCCGGCTATTGGAGATGGTGTCGGTGCAGCAGATCGCCGCGCTCAAGGAGGGCCGAATCGATGTCGGCTTCGGCCGGCTTCACCACAGCGATCCCAATGTCGTCGGCATCCTCATGCGCGAAGAGCGCCTCGCCGTGGCGATACCCGAGGGCACGCCGCTAGCCGAAGACACGTCGCCCTTGCCCTTGAATGCGCTCGCCGGCCAGAAGCTGATCGTCTATCCGAAGGAGCCGCGGCCGAGCTATGCCGACCATGTGCTGAGCCTGCTTCATGCCCACGATGTGCGCCCTGCCGAGGTGCATGAAGTGCGGGAGATCCAGAGTGCCCTTGGCCTCGTCGCCTCGGAAGCCGGTCTGTGCATCGTCCCCTCCTCGGCGCGTCAGGTGCGGTCAGACGTCCACTACCGCATGATCGAGGGGGAACGCGCGACCTCTCCTGTCATCCTCAATCACCGGGTCGGCGACAATTCACGCCACATTGAGCTGATCAAGCAGTTGATCGAAGAGATGTATGCGGAAAACCCGCCTTGGCTTGGCCTCGAGCACAATCTGCCATTCCGGCCCTCCTTCGTTAAATGACGGGGTCCGGCACGCACGCGCCATGCGTTCGGTTGCCCGAAGGGTCTGCGCTCTCAGCCCACACATCCAGCACCAACTGCCGAAGCAAAAGCGCCTCCGCCGACCGGTCCGTCGTGTCGTGGCCGTCCCTGTCGGTGATCGCATAGGGTCTGGGGCCGAGCTCGCAGGTCATGACCAGTTCGGCATCGTCGGCGGCACGGGATCGCCAGTGGCGAAAGCCGTAGGCCCACCAGTCGCGGAAGAGATCGACCCAGGGGCGATGCTGCGGAAAGGACATCTCGATCTGGATCTGCTGGCACGAGCCGACGCGGCCGTGGAAGGCCTGGGCGTTGTGGAGGATGCGCCGGACCTGGGCGTGGCTTTCCTCTTCGACCGGAAAGGCAAACTCGCGGCCGACCAGATAGTGCGAGAGATCGGCGAGCAGCGGCAAATCGGGGCGCCGGTCCAGCAGGTCCAGCGTGAACAAGAGGTCGCTGGTGATCCGGTGGCGATGGGTTTCGACATAGACGGGGACACCCGCCCTTTCGGCGAGCCGCATCCATCCGTCCAGAAGCGGCAGGCAATCTTCCACCCGGCGCGGGCGGACGTCCGCCTGCAGGTCGATGTGGCTGACAGGAAATTCGCTCGCCAGTTCCAGGGTCGGGCGCAGGTCCTCGACGCTCCGGGGAAAACAGACTCCCTCGATCTTCAATCCGGTGCCGCGGATCACTTCGTTGAGGCGGACGACGTCATCACGGTTGGTGTAATGCGCGCTGATGCCGTCGAACCCGGCCTCGACGATAACAGCGATGTTTTCCTCGAGACCGCGTTCGCAGCCGTCCGCATGCCGGCGCTCCATCGCCCAGAGCGACTGAAAGACAAGCAACTTCTGCATCAGGCCGCCCGCGCGTTCTTCAGAAGCGCCTTCAGGTTCACGCCGGGATCAGCAAGCGCTGCGGGGTCTGGATTGATACCGGCGGCAATCAGCATCTCGGCGAGCTTGATGTCCCTGGCGACGCTATTGCAGGAACCGAGGCCCGCCGCGGCAAGGAGGCGCCCATCGTCCAGGTAGAACTCCAGCTCGCCGCCGTCGAGTTGGCGGATCACGCTCTGATGCTCCGGCTGCGGCAGGCCCGCGACCTGCAGACCGAGATCGTACTGGTCGGTCCAGAACCAGGGGATTGCGCCAAAAGCTTCCTTTCCGCCGACCATGTTGCGGGCCGCGGTCTCCGCCTGGCTGCGCGCATTGCGCCAGCTCTCGAAGCGAATGTACCCGCCGCCCGGCTGCGCCACCGCGGCGCAGTCACCGGCCGCAAAGATGTTCGGGTCACTGGTGCGAAGAAAACTGTCCGTCAGGACGCCGTTTCCGGTGGCAAGGCCCGCCGCCTCGGCGAGCGCCACATCTGGCAGAACGCCGATCGCCGCGACGACGATATCGGCAGGCACCGCGCTGCCATCGGCGAGGAGAACGGCATCGTCGGTGATCGCGGCCATCCCCTGACCGAGATGAAACGCAACGCCTTCATCCTGATGCCGCGCATGGAGCTTGGCGGCAAAGCGCGGTGGAACCGCGCGTCCGAGCGGCTTAGCCGCCATCTCGATAACGCTGACGGTTATGCCTTTGCCGCGCAGAACGGCCGCGAGCTCCATGCCGATCAGACCACCACCGATGATGGAGATACTTTTTCCCGGGTCGGCGCTGGAGAAGATTGTCGCCGCATCCGCATAGGTGCGAAAGTCGAGCGCGCGCTCAGCCCCAGGGGATGTCAGCCGCCTCGGGCGAGCGCCGGTCGCAAGCAGCAGCTTGTCGTATGTAAGCGTCCGCCCGTCGCTGAAAGCGACAGACCGGGTATCCGGATCGAGGCTCAGGGCCGATACGCCCTGGAGGTAGTCGATGCCGGCAGCCTGGAGCGCCTCGGCGCCGCAGATCGGCTTCATCTGCACCGCGCCGTTGAGCGGCTTCGACAGTGGCGGGCGCTCATAGGGCAGATGCGGTTCCGTGCCGACCAGCGTGACGCTGCCGGTAAAGCCCGATTCACGCAGCGCAAAGGCCGCGCGGGTGCCGGATTCCCCGGCGCCGATGATGACGATGCCATTCATGGCTTGCTCCAAAGATCATAAGTTGGAGCGGGATGCGGGCGGAAAACCGCACGCACTGTTCCTCATCCCGCTCAGGAAAGGTGGCCGGCGCAGGCAGGAGAAATGCGCCGGCCGGGAGGATCAGTTGCGAGTCGCGTAGTCGGCCATGTTCTTGGGCGTGACGAGCTCGAAGGGAACCATCACTTCGCGTTCGACGGCCTTGCCGCGCGCCAGCGCGACGGCAGCATCGAGCGCGCTCGCCGACTGGCCCTTGGCATTCTGGAACACCGTCGCATCGAGATCGCCCGCGGCCATAGCGGCGAGACCATCCTGCGTCGCATCGATGCCGACGACGATCACGTCGTCCATCGACACGCCGGCGGCTTTGAGCGCCTGTATGGCGCCGATCGCCATTTCGTCGTTGTTGGCAAAAACCACGTCGATCGGGCGCCCGGCCGTGATCCAGTTGGTGGTAAGGTCCATCGCGTTGGTGCGCGTCCAAGCGGCGGACTGCTCGTCGGCGATGGTGGCGCCCTTGCAGTCGCCGGCAGCCAGCGTCTCCTTGAACGACAAGGTGCGGTCCCGCGAGGCCTGGTGGGCGAGATCGCCCATCAGGATATAGACCTGCGCGTTACCTGCCTTGCCCTTTTCCTTGAGCAGCGAACAGGCGGCCTCGGCGCCCAGCTTGCCGGAGTCCGTTTCCCGGCTTCCGACATAGGCCTGCTTTACCGGCAACTGGGCGACATTGTCCGGCTGGAGGTTGAGATAGACGAGCGGGATGCCTGCCTTCTCTGCCGCCTCGCTTATCCCTGGAGCGGCGGAGGTGTCGGCGAGCGTGGTGATGATCGCGTCGACGCCCGACGCGATGAAGTTGTTTACCTGGTTGAGCTGCTTGGAGATGTCGGTCTGGGCGTCCTCAATCTGGACATTGACGCCTCCGGTTTCCGATGCTCTGGCGCTGATGCCTTCACGCAGCAGCGTCTGGAAGTTGTTGTCGAAGCTCTGCATCGAGGCACCGATCGTCTCCGCCGAGGCAGCACTTCCCATCAAGGCGGCAAGAGCAGCCGCCAGGTACATGGATTTCATGATTTCCTCCCAATGGGTGCCGGATCACCCGAGTGCATTCCGGGGGTCCCACGGACCCGATCAATGCTCGAGTGGTTCGAGCGCGCGGTAAGCGCGGGCCCTAACCGAGGGCCACCCGAACCTCGCCGTCGACGATTTCGGCGGGATAGGTCTTCAGGTTCTCGCAGGCGGGAAGCCTAAGGGCTTCGCCGGTGCGGTAGTCGAAGGCGCCGGAATGCTTGGGACATTCCACTTCGAAGTCCATGACCAGCCCATCGGCGAGATGGATCGCCTCATGGGTGCAGAGACCGGCGGTGCAATAGACGCTGTCATCCGGCCCGCGGTAGACCGCGTAGGTGCGGCCGGCGTGGTCGAAGCGGATCGCCCCTTCCTGCTCGATGTCATCCAGTTTGCAGGCTGGTACCCAGGTGATCACGTTGCTCATTCTGCTGCCTCCCCGATCGTGTTGCGCGCCTTGCGGGCTGCGAGTTTTTCCTTGCGCTTGCGGTAGCGCTCCTGCATCCGCGCCTCGCCTTCTTTGGAGCCGTCGTGCCAGGTGCCGAACCAGCGATCGAGCGGGATCAGGGCGTCGCCATAATTCACCTCGAAATACTTGTGGTGCAGGTAATGCGCATAGGCGTGGCTATCGACGAGTGTCTCTTCGCCGACCTCGACCTTGTCGAAGCCGACATGGCCGGGAATGGCGCCGAAGCCCGCATAGTGAAGTTGGTAGAGCATCAGGATCGGGTTCGACGGCAGCACCAGGTGGTAGAAGGCGGTGCCGAAATAGAGCAGGTGCTCGACCGGATGCATCGACAGCGAGGACCATGGCGACGGGTTCACCGAATTGTGGTGGACCGAATGCACCCACTTGTAGAGCAGCGGCGTGTGGATGAGCCGGTGGACGCAGAAGAAGTGGAACTCGTGGATCACAGGCACGACGAGCGCGACGAAAGCGAGCGTCCAGGGATTTTCCGCGAAGCTCAGCCAAGGCGCATAGCCATTGGCATAGGCCCAGAGCATGGCGACCTCGACGGCGGTCCAGATCGTCACGCCTGAGAGAAAGGTGCGCAGGATGTTGTCGAGGTTCTGGCTCTCGAACCAGAAAGCCTTGCTCTTCTGCTCGGCCGGGAATTTGCCATTGTACTTGAAGCGGTTTTCCTGCCGTTTCAGCACGTAGAGGTGCAGTTCGAAGGCGCCGTAGAAGAGGAAGACGCAGACCGCGTTCACAACGTAGAGCCATGCGATCCAGCCGATGCTCAAAGTCTGCATCGTCTCGATCGGCGGGATTACCCAGGCCCAGTAGGCGACGGCCGAAGCGGCGAAGATCGCGTTCCACGGAAAGAAATAGTGCGGCAGCCACTTCAGGAGCGCCAGCAGTTTGGGCGGAAAGGCAAACAGCGGCGCCGTTTCGATCGGCTGGTTCGGTGCCCAGTCGCCTCGCTTGTTGCGCGTTCCATACTTCAAGTCGTCCATAACGCTCTCCTCCCGGCGGATCGCGGGCGTTCCGCACAAATTCCGATGAAGGAGAGCGCCTTCCGGTTCGCTCGGGACCGCGCTCTCCTTCTTGATAAAAATCTAGCAGGAGGCGTTCTGAACGGCGAAGCCTTGTTTGATCAAATCAGATCAAAGGCTCTCGGCGGTGATGGTGATGAAGCGAATAGGCGCCTTGTCCGGTTCCAGCTCTGAAAGGCCGATCCGGCGCAGCACAAGGTCAAGGGCGCGGCGGGCCTGCGCCTCGGGCGCCTGATCGAGCACGACGTCCATGATGCCGTCGCCGAGAGCCTTGCGCGTATAATCGGTCAACTCATGGCCTACGAAGAAAATCTCCATGCCGCGCGGATGCCGGCGAAGAACATCGATCAGAGCGGCGTTCGCGCCGCCGGCATTGTAGAGCCCGGCCATTTCTGGATACATCTCGAGCGCCGATCGCAGCGCTTCGGCGCCGTAGTGCTCCTCGTCGCGGGTGAAGCCCAGCCACTCGAACCGGCGCTCGCCCGGATGCTCCTGGAAATAGTCTGAAAAGCCGCTGAGGCGATCGCGATGGACCTGATAGATCGGGTGGCAGAGGGCAACAACAGGGCCGCTCCTGCGCGCCATGCGGGCGATGAAGAGTGCCGCCGTTCGTCCGGCCGCGTAGTTGTCGATGCCGACGAATTCGCCCTGCTTCTCGGACGCCCGTGTAACGACATGGATTACCGGCACCCCGCGCGAAACGACGGTCTCGACCGCGGCGCTGATCAGCGGACTGTTGGGCACGGCAAGGATCAGGCCAGCGCGCGGGACCTCGGTCGCAAGAATCCGCCTGGCAATCTCGTCCGGCTTCATCTCCTCGGTGAAGCTGCGTTGCACCACGACAAGCGGATCGAGCGTCTCCGCGATCCTTTCGAACGCTTTGGAGAGCCGGCGATAGAAGGTCGTTTCGGGGCGGACCATCAGCACGTCGATGCGCAAAAGACCGCGATGGGTGTCGGGCAGCGTGCGCGGATAGTTCAGCGTGCGCGCCGCAACAACCACCCTCTCGACCAGTTCGGGGCGAACGCCGCCACGTCCGTTGAGCACCCGCTCGACCGTGGCCGTTCCGACACCCGCCAACTCTGCAATGTCGCGATAGTTCGGCTTGCTCACCCTGGCATCCTCGCCGGATTTCAGATGCGTCTCCACAGCGCCATAGCATGTGTCGCGGCCAGTTCGACAGAGCGCGCCTTGCAATTGCTGTGTTGCCCTCGCCCTAAACCGCCGATGGCCTATATCAACCGGGTAATCGAGATCGGCAGAGGGCTTCCATGACCTATGAGTTGTACTACTGGGACGGCATTCAGGGCCGGGGCGAATTCGTGCGCCTTGCGCTCGAAGACGCCGGCGCCGATTACGTCGACGTTACGCGCGAACGGGGCCGCGGCACTGGCGAAATGATGAAGCTGATGGAAAACACTGCCGAGCCACGCATCCCTTTTGCGCCTCCGTTCTTGAGGGATGGCGACCAGATCATTTCGCATGTGGCCAACATCCTTTTTTACCTCGGCCCGAGGCTCGGGCTCGCGCCCAAGGAGGAGGCGCTGCGCTGGTTCGCCAACGGTCTGCAACTCACCATCACCGACTTCATTGCCGAGGTGCACGACACCCACCACCCGATCGCAACCTCGAAATACTACGAGGAGCAGAAGGTGGAGGCGAAGGACCGGGCGATCGAATTCGTCACCAACCGCCTCCCCAAGTTTCTCGGCTACTTCGAACGGGTGCTTGAACAAAACCCCGATGGCAGCGGCCACGCCGTCGGCGACGGCGCAACCTATATCGATCTCTCGCTATTCCAGGTGATCGAAGGGCTTCGCTATGCCTTCCCGAAGGCGATGCGCCATTACGAGCGGCAATACTCCGAGCTTTTGAAGCTGCACGCTTCGGTGAAAGCGAGGCCGAACATCGCCGCCTATCTCGCGTCGCCGCGACGCCTGGCTTTCAACGAGAACGGTATCTTCCGCCGCTACCCGGAGCTGGATATCGAGCCCTGAAGGACAATCCCGCCTGCTCCTTACGCGGCGGCAGACTGTTGCTCGCGAAGAAACCCGGACAGGCGCTGCAGACCCTCGCGAAGAATGCTTTCGCTGTTGGCGTAGCCGATCCTGAGATAGCCCTCCATATCCATTGCGCTGCCAGGCGTCAGCATCACCCCGGTGCGCTCTAACAATCCGAGGCAGAATGCTTCGGAGGTCATCGGCAGATCGTATTTCAGTAGTGCCGTGGTGCCCGAATGCGGCTTGACCCAGGAGATCCGCGGTTCGCTGTCGACCCAGTCCGACAGCACCGCGAGGTTGGTGCGGGTAATGCTCCGGCTGCGCGCCAAGATCTTGTGGCGGTTTTCCAGCGCCATTGCCGCGAAGTGATCGTCCAGCATGCCGACGCTGATCGTGTTGTAATCGCGGTGGATCGAAACGGCATGGATCAGTTCGGGTGGCGCGACGATCCAGCCGAGCCGCAGGCCGGCGAGCGAAAACGTCTTCGACATGCCGCCGGTGCTGACGCCCTTTTCGTAGAGGTCTGCGATCGATGCCGTCAAACCGTCGCCCTCTTGATCCGTGCCGCGATAAACCTCGTCGCAGAGGATCCATGCGCCGCAGCCGCGCGCGATACCGACGATCTTTTCGAGGTAGCCGCAATCCATCAGCGCGCCGGTCGGGTTGTTCGGATTGTTGATGGCGATCAGCTTCGTGCCGGGGATAGCGAGCCGCTGCAACTGCTCGAGATCAGGCAGGAAACCGGTCTCCTCCGTCAGTTTCAGGATCTGCGTATCGGCGCCATAGCTTTCCGGGATCGAATAGTGCTGCTGGTAGGTCGGCAGCACCGAAATCACCCGGTCGCCCGGTTCGACGAGAGTCTCATGCACCAGTGCATTGGCGCCGATCGCACCATGCGTGGTGACGACGTTTTCGATCGCCTGTTTCGCATAGAGGCTTGCGATCTGCCCGCGCAGCCGTTCGGAACCCTCGATGGCGCCATAGGTCAGCTTCAGCGGCAGCAGTTCGGCAAGGATCGTGTCCGTCTTGCCCGCCATTTCCAACAATTCCGCCACGGTCAGCGATTCAACGCAGGTCTCGGCGAGATTCCATTCGCAATGGTTCTCGTAGCGGTTCATCCAGATTTCGACGCCGAAGTCGCGGATTTTCATGTCAGTGACCTTTCGAATGTTGGGCTATGGCTGCGAGTAAGCCGGACCTGTCGGCGACGTTGAGAATTGTCGCTTGCTGTGACATGAAGCCCTTCCTGTTGGCACAGCTGCGCATGTGGCCTCCGTCGCGGTCGGAGGCACCAGAAATGGCTGGCCGTTGACGGTCGATCCGTATAGAAGAACGATATGAGCAATATATTGCACAGTCAAGATCGATCCGACGTGCTGACCCATGTCGCGGACAATCTCCGGCGCATCCGCATGGCGGCGGGACTGAGCCAGACGGCACTCGCCAAAGCCTCCGGCATCAGCCGCCGCATGATCGTCGCAGTCGAAGGCGCTGACGCCAACATCAGCCTCTCCAGCCTCGACAAGCTGGCGGCTGCGATGAATGTCGGCTTCGTCGATCTCGTCAGGGACCCGTCTCGCCAATCCCGCGACAACATCGACGCTGTGACCTGGCGCGGCCAACAGGCAGAGAGCGAAGCGCGGCTACTCGCTTCTGCCCCTGCTACGTCCGAAGCCCAGATGTGGCTCTGGTCGCTCGCCCCAGGCGAGCGCTATGACGCCGAGCCCGACCCGCAAGGGTGGCACGAAATGCTGTTCGTAACGGAAGGCACCTTGACGCTTGAGGTCGCTGGCGTGCGCAAGCGATACGCCAGCGGTACCTTCGCGGTCTATAGCTCCGCCCAGGCCTATGCCTACATCAATGACGGTGGCGAAGTCGTGCGGTTCGTCCGCAACGTCATTTCCTAACTCACCGGTAGCCGCCTAACAGACACAGCCCGGCGGGCAAGAGCCGGAGGGGACACCGCTCCACACGACAACGTGAAGGCACCGGCTCACCAATCGCGGAAGCTCGGTCCGGCGCGCGCTTGATACGCGCAGACCCGAATGGAAGGATGCCCGGCACTCGGCGAGTGAGCGACGGGGATCTGCATGCTTCTGAAAGTCGAACCACCGGACGGCTGGATGAGCCAGGACGGCCGTGTCCTGTTCGATACCGAGCGTGAGGCCGAACGCTTCGCCGCCAATGCGCGGCTCGCCTTCTCGCTGGCGATCGCCGCCTTGATGCTGGCGCTCTCGATCATCGTCGGGCGCTGGGGTCGGCCAGCGGCTGCAGGCCGAATCCCGCCACCTCGGCGCATCGATCGTCGTTTCGGCGGAAGCCTTCGCGGCAGGAAAGATCGACGAAGCCGGATCAGACAGGTGGGTGCGCCACAACGGCGTGCGTCTGCGCGGGCGCAGAGAAACCATCGACGCCTACGCCTACAAGTGATCCGGCTTCGAAACCCTCGCTATTCGACGTAGTTCCAGGGGATGAAGCGATAGAGCGTCTCGTCCTGGGCCACGTGGCCGACACCGGGGAACGGCAGGTGAGCGCCGGCGACGAGGTAGCGGCCATCGGCTGCATCTGCCAGTGCCACCGCACGGGTCGCGGCCGCCGCTGTTCCATCGACGTCGAAGCTGACGAAGACGTCGGGAGCGTCGAACTGGACGTGGTCGCCATGGATCACGTCACCCCAGAAGACCAGACGCTGGCCGTCATCGGCTTGGAGCACGATCGAGGAATGTCCGGGCGTATGCCCCGCTCGCAGGATCGATCCGAGGTTCGGCAACACGTCCGCATTGTCGGCGAAACGCTTTACTTTTCCGGCGGCGATATAGGGAGCCACAGCGTCATGGGCGCGCTGGAAGTCGGTCTTCTGCGCCTCCGTCATCGTCGTCACGCCCTCGCGCTCGATCCAGTAACGATACTCGCGGTCGGCGAGATGGATTTCGGCATTCGGAAACTGGGGCTTGCCGTCGACGGTAAGGCCGCCGGAGTGATCGGCATGCACGTGGGTCAAAACAACGGCGTCGACCTGGTCGGGCCGGTAGCCGGAGGCCGTGAGATGGCGGATGAGCTTGCCGGCAGCGGCGCCGAGTAATGTGCCCGACCCCGCATCGATCAGCGCCAGGCGCTCGCCGTCGTTTACCAGATAGGCGTTGATCGACAAATGCGGCTCCTTGCCGAGGAAGGCCTCGTCGAGCCTGCGCTGCAGTTCGCCCTCGGGCTCGTTCTGATAGATCTTCGCCATGGGCAGTGCCAGCGTGCCGTCCGAAAGCGCGGTGACTTCAAACTTTCCGAAACGAAAGCGGTAGTAACCGGCATTGGCGACGGTCGAGAACGGCGCGGCGGAAAAGGCAAACCGCGGTGCGAGCGGCAACAGGGCCGTGGCGGCGAGAAGGCCAAGGGCTTGTCTGCGAGTGGTCATGATCGGCTCCTTCGATTGGATGCGACGAAGCTATCAATTCAACTCTCCGTCGATTATCCTGCGATCATGGAAGTGATTGTTCCGGAAACGCATGAAATCCCCCCAGTCTCCCGATCTCAATAACCTCAGGATCTTCCTCGAGGTCGCCCGCACCGAGAGTTTCTCAGCCGCAGCACTTCGCCTGCACCTTCCGCCAAGCACGGTTAGCCGGCGCTTGGCTGAGCTTGAAACCGCGCTTGGCGTCGCGCTGCTGCTGCGCTCCACGCGCCGGGTCTCCCTGACCGAGGCGGGCAAGCACCTGCTCGAGTCGATCGGCGGGGCCGTAGAGCTCATCGATCGCGGCATTGCGGGTTTCCGGCCCGCCGATGGCGCCGCCCGCGGGCGACTGCGGGTCGCCACATCCGTCGCCTTTGCCCGCACCTTCCTGCCGCCGATCCTGAAGCGCTATGCGGAGCTTTGCCCGGAGGTTCAGGTCGATCTGCAGACGGCACACAACAATGTCGATCTGATCGGAGAAAGCGTCGATGTGGCGCTGAGAATGGGCGAGCCGGTCGACAGCGAGATGATCTACCGAAAGATCGGAACAATCGAACAGCGGCTCTATGCCGCCCCGGCCTACTGCGACGGGTTATCCCTCTCGTCACCCGAGGACCTGATGCATGTCGCGCTGGTGGCGCACCGGACCCGCATGCGGCGGGAGCTGGCCCACTGGGTGCTCTCCGACGGCAACCGGCATTTCACGCTTGAGCGCCCACCCTCGATCGTCGTCGACGATCCGGCGATCGGAGAGCGCCTGATCGCCGAGGGTCTCGGCATCGGTATGCTGAGCGACGCGCTCGCCGCCGATGGTGTCACCACCGGGCGGCTCGTTCCGGTCCTTGCCGAATGGTCCGGACCAGCCACACACCTCTACTATCTCTACCATCAGCAGCTGGGTGATCTGCCGAAAGTGGCAGAATTCCTGAGGGCGGTGCGCGAAACGTTCCGGGTCCGGAGCGAGTGACCTCGCGGCCAAAGCCTGTCGCGCAAAAGTGCGCTGCGATTTTGCGACAACGACATGCGAAATATCAAGAACTTAAAGCGCAAGGAGCGAATCTGAAAGATCGCGACGCGCTTTAGGGCTGGATCTCTTCGATCGAATCCACCTTGTCGGGATAGAATGCCAACCGATCTTTGATGGCGGCCACCGCCGCATGCGGGCTTTCATAGGTCCAGACGGCGTTCCTCGACCGCTCTCCGCCGGATGGGATGCTGAAATAGGAAGCATCGCCCTTGTATGGGCAGTGGGACGAATGATCCGTGCGCGCCAGCAACGACATGTCGGCATCCTTGCGCGGAATGTACTGCACCGCCGGGTAGGATGCCTCGCGCAAAGTCAGCGCATCGCGGGTGTCGGCGATAACGCGCCCACCGAGGGTGACGACGACACGCGCCGGATTTCTCTCGACTGTGATCGGATGATCGGGGCCGGGAATCTTGATCGGTTTGTCTGACATGAGCGACCGCCTCTGAAACGTTGCTCATGTCTAGATGGTAGACTTACTGTCGAATTCCAACCGCTCACGCCAAAAGCGCCTGCGACGCCTGACCAAGGACGGGCGAACAGGGCGGCTTTTTCCGCGGGCGCCGCGGTTCGTCTTCAGATATTCGCCACCGGCGAACTGATCGCTGCGGCAGGCTCTGCCTCGGCGGCAGGCGGATTGCTCTCATCCAGCAGCTTGCGCACCTCCATCACGCCCTTTGCCGTATCCGACCAGCTGTGTCTCCAGACGAGAAGTCCCACCGAGCCGATGATGGCGACGAGAAACGCAATCGGGCCCAAGAACCAGAGGGCCGCGGCAACGGTGAAGTAGTAGGAGCGAACGCCCTGGCTGAATGAGCGAAGTGCCGGATTGATCATCAGCGACAAGGCGTGGGTCCATGCGGCGATGTCTCGGGCTTCGTCCCGCGACGGACTGGCTCCGATCGCCGCAAGGCAGTAGTTGATCTGCCGGACCGCCCAGATGAATTCGGAAAGCCCCCGCAGCAATGTCGCCATGACGAGCAGCACCTTGCACTGGAATAGCCACAGCGGTTCGATCGGCGCGAACATCGAAATGATCCCCGCCTGAAGACCTGCCGTCGGCTGGATGAAAAGCGCACTGCTCATGGCGACGATGACGATGAGATTGGCCGAACCGAAAAACGAGGCTGAGTTGATCGTGTGACCGAGGATGGCGGCATCGCCGATGAAATTGGTATCCCGTGTCAGGACCTCGCGCATCCAGGCCCGCCTGATACGCACCATGTCGAGCATCAGGCTGTCTGTCCGGCGCGGCCAGCCAAGCGCCATCATCGGCTCCAATCCCACCCAGGTTACGAGGAACAGGATAATCGCAATCCAATCCAGTATCTGCACGGCCAGCCTCCCACCATACCCGCTGCTAATTGAAACAGGTAGGACGGGCACGTCAACGCGCTCGCGAGCGGTGGCGCGATCGAACCATCCGCACTGGTCTAAGTTTGAGGGCGGCGGATGTGCTGGGTCACACCGATCGAGGGCTGGTTACCATTTCACCCCCAGGCCGATATTACCTCGAGCACGTCGATCTTTTCCCCACCGAGATTGGTGGTGTAGTCAGCCTTCACATAGAGGCTTGTGGTCTCCGACAGCTTTGCGACAAGACCGCCGCCAAGTTCCAGCGCCGTTCCGCCCCCCTCTGTCACGATCGGGTCCGCGCCGAAGGTCACGCGCTGATCAGCGTCGAAACTGTGCCAGACGTCTCGGCAATCACTTCGCCTTGCAGGCGGAAGCTCAACCGTCCGGTCACCGCGTCGTCGCTGTCGAACTTGACGGTCGAGAACGCATCGCGCTGATCGTCAAGCGTCAGATGCTGCCAGATGATCTGCGCCTGCGGCTCCAGCGTCCAGTTTTCCCCGAGTGCGATCGGATAACCGCCTTCGAGCGAGGCCGTGATGCCGGTACCATCGACCTCGACACCGCTGCCGCCGACCGACCGGGCGTCGCCGTCAAACCAGCTGCCCATCAGAATTGCGTCGAGATACCAGCCGCCGGGACCGATATGGGTCCAGTAGCCACCAAAGCTGTTTGCCCTGACGTCGATCTCGCCGACATGCAGATTGTTCCAGCCGACCGCCTGCCCGGCGATGTCGCCATCGGCACGCGCGTGGCTGAAGAATACGCCGACGCGGTCGTGATGGCCTTGCGCCGACTCCCAACCGAAGAGATCCTGGCCGATCTGAAAGCCTAGGATATTGCCGTCGAAGCTGGGATCGACAGTTCCCTTCCAGTCCAGTTCCGTCTTTTGGCCGAAGACATGGCCCCAGCTTGCCGTCAGGGTGCCCACCCTGTCGAGCAGCGATTGTTCGCCACGCCGTTCATGGAAGGTGCCAAGGGTCGAAAGCGCCAGATATTCGGCAAACGGTCACCTCGTCTTGCGATCGCTTTGACGGCTAGGACCCGGCCGGCGGCCAGTCGGGCGTGCGGGAGAGCGGAAGTACTTGCACAGAGCGGAACTCGCGCGGGCCGCCGATTGACATCTTCTGTATCCTGGATACAATTTGCCTCGATCTTGGGAGGGATCGATGAACCAATCCTTCGAATGGCGAAGCCAATCGCGCCTTCTTGACGAAGTAGCTCAGGCACTTCGCGAACGCATCTATGCCGGCGTCTATGCGCCGGGCGCGACGCTGCGCCAGGAGCGGATCGCCGCCGAATTCGGAATCAGCCGTACGCCGCTGCGCGAAGCCTTGCGGGTGCTCGAGCGCGACGGGCTGGTGGTCAACAAGCCGGGCAGCGGTGTCAGGGTCGCAACCGCAGACCTGCCGAAGCTTCTGGACGCCTATGCCGTGCGCGAAGCGATGGACGGCGTGGCTGCCCGCAACGCCGCCGAGCGCGCCACCACCGCCGAGATCAAGGATCTGGCAAAGCAGGTGGAGCGCCAGCGCAAGACTGTCGAGAACTGGGATCCCGCCGCCTACACCCAGTCCAACGTGATCTTTCACGAGGCGATCGTCGCCGCCTCGCGCAACACATCGCTCGCACCGCTCGGACCGCTTCTGCGTATGACCTCGCAGGTCTTTGCGCCCGCCTTTTCGCTGTCCAGCGAACGCGCGAGCACCGCGGTCGCCGAGCACGGGCTGATCGTCGAGGCGATCGCGGCACGAAACCTCGACGAGGCCGAGAAGCTGGCACGCGCCCATATCAACGCGACGGCAACGAGATTGAAAGCGCTCCTTGAGGCGCGCGAGACTGACAAAGAGGCATGACGTGAAGACCTACGGCAATTTCATCTCGAACAACTGGCAGGACGCAGCGGGCGGCGAATTCATCACTGTCCGGGATCCCTCAAACGGCCAGGAGTTCGCGCGCATCGCCCGGGGGACCCGGGACGACATCGACCTCGCAGTGCGCTCCGCGCGCGCGGCTCTCTCCGGTGACTGGGGTCGGATGACGCCGACCGAGCGCGGCCGGGTATTGACCCGGATATCGGCTGCAGTGCTGCGCAACATCGATCTTCTGACCGAGCTCGAGGCGCGCGATGTCGGCAAACCCGTGACGCAGGCGCGCGCCGACGTCGTGGCGCTTGCCCGTTACCTTGAATTCTACGGCGGCGCCGCCGACAAGGTGCACGGCGATACCATCCCGTATCAGAACGGTTTCACCGTTCTGACGGTCTATGAGCCGCATGGGGTGACGGGCCACATCATTCCCTGGAACTACCCGATGCAGATCCTCGGCCGCAGCCTCGGTGCAGCACTTGCCATGGGCAACGCGGCCGTGGTCAAGCCGGCCGAAGAGGCGTGCCTGACGATCCTCGAATTTGCCCGCATCGCCGAAGAAGAAGGCTTGCCGTCGGGCGCGCTCAACATCGTCACCGGTTTCGGCTCGGAGGCAGGCGCCGCGCTTTCCGAACATCCTGACGTCAACCACATCTCCTTTACCGGTTCGGTCCGGACAGGCGAAATGGTGCAGGCGGCAGCCGCGAAGAACGCGGTGCCGGTGACGCTGGAACTCGGCGGCAAGTCGGCCCAGATCGTCTTCGCCGATGCGGACCTCGATCGCGCCGTTCCCTTCCTGGTGAACGCCGGCATCCAGAATGCCGGCCAGACCTGCTCGGCCTCCTCGCGCATCCTCGTGGAACGGGCCGTCTACGAGGAGGTTGTCGCGCGCATGAGCGAACGGTACCGCGCGCTGAAGGTCGGCCCGGCGGGCGCCGATCTCTCCGTCGGCCCGGTCGTCTCGCAGCGGCAAAAGGCCATCATCGAAGGCTTCCTCGCCGATGCCGCAAAGGATGGCCTGAAAGTGGCGGCGCACGGCGAGATCGTTGCCGATGCGCCCACCGAGGGCGCCTATGTCGCGCCGACGCTTTTGCGCGACGTGCCGCACGACCATCGCACGGTACAGGAAGAAATCTTCGGCCCGGTGCAGGTGATCATGCCGTTCGACGGCGAGGACGAAGCCATCCGGCTCGCCAACGGCACCGCCTATGGCCTCGTCTGCGGCGTCTGGACCAATGACGGCGGTAGGCAGTTGCGGATGGCGCGTGCCGTTCACGCCGGCCAGGTCTTCATCAACAATTACGGCGCCGGCGGTGGCGTCGAGCTGCCTTTCGGCGGCGTCAAGAAATCCGGCCATGGCCGCGAGAAGGGCTTTGAGGCCCTCTACGGGTTTGCCAGCATGAAAACCATTTCTGTCTACCACGGCTAGAGCCGGATGAGGAAAAGTGTGCGCGGTTTTCCGCCCGCATCCCGCTCTAACCCTTGATCTAAGTCCCCTAGGGAGGAACAACAAAATGTCACTGGAAGGTAAAGTCGCTCTTATCACCGGCGCGGGCTCCGGCTTCGGTGAGGGCATTGCGAAGCGCTTCATCGAAGGCGGCGCCAAGGTCATCGTCGTCGATCGCGATGCCAAGGGCGCCAAGCGCGTGGCGAACGAACTCGGCGGCAATGCCTTTGCCGTGGTCGCTGATATTGCCAAACAAGCGGATGTCGAGGCAGCCGTTGCTGCAGGCCTCGAGAAATTCGGACGCGTCGATATCCTGATCAACAATGCCGGCATCGGCCACAAGCCGCAGAACGCCGAACTGGTCGAGCCGGATGAGTTCGACCGGATCCTCGGCGTCAACGTGCGCGGCGTCTACCTGATGACGCGGGCGCTGCTGCCGCACATGAAGGAAAACAAGTCGGGCGTGATCGTCAACATCGCGTCGACCGGCGCCAACCGGCCGCGGCCGAACCTTGCCTGGTACAATGCGACCAAGGGCTGGGTGGTCTCCGCCACCAAGGCGCTGGCGATCGAGCTCGCGCCGTTCAACATCCGCGTCGTCGCGCTCAATCCGGTCGCCGGCGAAACGCCGCTGCTTTCGACCTTCATGGGCGAGGACACCGAGGAAATCCGCAAGAAGTTCCGCGACTCCATTCCGCTCGGGCGCCTGTTGAAGCCCGAGGATCTCGCCGAAGCCGCCGCCTTCGTCGCCTCGCCGCAGGCATCGATGATCACTGGCGTCGCGCTCGACGTCGACGGCGGCCGATCGATCTGATTGCTTCGATCTGACTACTGGGACCATAAACAACGAAACCGCAAAGCGGGGGAACTATGCTGAATTTGACGAAATGGGCACTTGCCTCATGCTTCATCGCCGCGTCGCTGACGACGGCGATGGCCAAGGATACGATCACCGTCGGCCAGGTGCTGGAGCCGCCGGGCCTCGACCCGACCGCCGGTGCCGCCGCACCGATCCGCTACATCACCTACGGCAACCTTTTCGAAGGTCTCGTGCGTGTTGTCGAGGATGGCAGCGTCAAGCCGCTGCTCGCCGAGAGCTGGACGGTCTCCGACGACCAGAAGACCTACAGCTTCAAGCTTCGCCAGGGCGTCAAGTTCCACGACGGCACGCCGTTCGACTGCTCGGTCGTCAAGTTCTCCTATGAACGCGCGGTCGGGGCCGATTCGACCAACGCGCAGAAAGGCCTGTTCGAGCCGATCGAAAAGACCGAATGCCCGGACCCGGCGACGGCGGTCGTGACGCTGAAGCGCCCGGCCTCCAATTTCCTCTTCAACATGGCCTGGGGCGATGCGGTCATGATCGCGCCGGCGGCGGCGGCGGACAACAAGACCAAGCCTGTCGGCACCGGCCCGTTCAAATTCAAGGAGTGGGCGAAGGGCGACAAGGTGGTGCTCGAAAAGAACGCCGACTATTGGGGTGAACCGGCCAAGCTCAGCGAAGTGACCTTCAAGTTCATCAGCGATCCCTCGGCTGCCGCTGCCGCCGTTCTCGCCGGCAATGTCGATGCCTTCCCGATGTTCCAGGCCGCAGAACTGGTCAGCCAGTTCCAGAGCGATCCGAACCTGCAGGTCGAGGTCGGCAGCACATCGGGCAAGGTGGTGCTCGCGCTCAACAATGCGCGCAAACCCTTCGACGACGTGCGGGTCCGCCAGGCGCTTGCCCACGCGATCGACCGCAGGGCACTGGTCGAGGGCACCTATTCGGGCTTCGGAACGACGATCGGTTCGCACTATTCGCCTGTCGAACCCGGCTATGTCGATCTCAACGAAACCTACCCCTATGACCCCGGCAAGGCGCAGCAGCTGTTGCAAGAAGCGGGAGTCCAAGGCCTTGAGATCACCATCATGCTGCCGCCGCCGGCCTATGCCCGGCGTGGCGGCGAGATCATCGCGGCGATGCTGAGCGAAGTCGGCGTCAAGGTGAACCTCGTGCCGATCGAATTCGCGCAGTGGCTCGACCAGGTGTTCAAGAACTCGGACTTCGACGCGACGATCATCGCCCATGCCGAGGCCCGCGACCTCGATATCTATGCGCGCGACAAGTACTACTTCAACTACCAGAACCCCGAGTACAAGGCGCTCTACAAGTCCTTCACGCTCGCTTCGACCGAAGCCGAGCAGCTGGACCTCGCAGGCCAGCTCCAGCGCAAGCTGGCGGCCGACGAGCCGAACGTCTTCCTCTACGCGTTGCCGAAGATCGGCGTCTGGAACAAGAAGGTGAAGGGTCTCTGGAAGAACATGCCGGTTCCGGCCGACGACCAGACCCAGACCTATTGGGAAAACTGAGGATTGGCATCCGCCCCTTTGACGAGGGGCGGAGGCAGATCACGCGTTGACCGGCACACCCGGCGCCGGTCAACGCTCGCTCTTTCCGGGAGGTTGATGTGATTTCCTTTATCGGCGGTCGCCTCGTGTCGCTCATTCTGACGACGCTTGCCGCTTCAGTCATCGTCTTTCTGCTGATGCAGGTGCTGCCCGGCGACCCCGCCGTGCTGATGCTCGGCATGAATGCCGACGCCGACGCGATCGCGGCGCTGCACCGGCAGCTCGGCCTCGATCAGCCGATCTGGATCCGCTACCTCCACTGGATCGGCGGTTTCGTCGTCGGCGATTTCGGCACGAGCCTCACCTATTCGGTGCCGATCCGCGAACTGCTCGGGCCCCGCATCCTCGTGACGCTGCCGCTGGCCCTGCTCTCCATGGCGATCTCCGTCGTCGTCGCCATCGCCATCGGCGTCTATGCCGCCGCCAATCGCGGCAAGACCGGCGACACCGTCGTCATGGGCATCGCCCAGGTCGGCGTCGCGATCCCGAATTTCTGGCTGGCGCTGCTCTTCATCCTGCTCTTCGCGCTGAAGCTCGCCTGGTTCCCGGCTTCAGGTTTTGCCGGCTGGGAAGGCGGTTTCTGGAACGGCTTGCATTCACTGATCCTTCCGGCCTTCGCGCTCGGCCTGCCGCTTGCCGCCATTCTCGCACGCGTGACCCGCTCCGCGGTCATCGAAACGCTCGGCGAGGATTTCATCCGCACGGCGCGCGCCAAGGGGCTGAGCCGTTCGGGCGCCCTATGGAAACACGCGGTGCCAAACGCGCTGATCCCGGTCGTCACCATCATCGGCCTGCAGTTTTCCTTTCTGCTCGCCGGCACGATCATCATCGAAAACGTCTTCAACCTGCCGGGCGTCGGCCGCCTCGTCTTCCAGGCGATCGCCCAGCGCGATCTCGTGACGGTGCAGACGCTGGTGACGCTGCTTGCGGCCTCCGTCATCACCATCAATTTCCTCGTCGATCTGGTCTACGGCTATCTGGATCCGCGGCTTTCGCGGGGAGGCCACTGATGTCCACGTCCGCAGCCACTTCTGAACCCGGCGTGATCTCCAAGCTCATCGGCAGCCGCAGCCTGACGATCGGTGCCACCGTCACCCTGATCCTCGTGGCCATGGCGCTCGTCTCCTTTGCCTGGACGCCCTATTCGCCGACCGCGATGAACTTCCGCGACAAGCTGCAGGGACCGAGCCTTGCCCATTGGTTCGGCACCGACAATTTCGGTCGCGACATCCTGTCGATGATCATGGTCGGCGCCCGCAATTCGATCTCAGTTTCGATCGTCGCCGTCTTGGTCGGCGCCGGCATCGGTGTGCCACTCGGCGCCTGGGCTGCCGCACGTGGCGGCTGGGTCGATGGTCTGGTCATGCGCATGAGCGACCTTGCTTTCGCCTTCCCCGCGCTTCTGACTGCCGTGATCATCACCGCCATCTTTGGGCCTGGCGCAACCAACGCGATGATCGCGATCGGCATCTTCAACATCCCCGTCTTTGCCCGCGTCACCCGCGGTGCCTCGATGGGCCTGTGGAAGCGCGAATATGTGCAGGCGGCGCGCTGCGCCGGCCGCGGCGACGTGGCGATCACGCTTTTGCACATTCTGCCCAACATCAACCACGTGCTGCTGGTGCAGGTGACGATCCAGTTCGCGTTGGCGATCGTCGCCGAGGCCGGGCTTTCCTATGTCGGCCTCGGCACGCAACCGCCGATGCCGAGCTGGGGCAAGATGCTGAACGACGCCCAGACCTTCATCTACCAGGCGCCGTGGCTTGCAATCTTCCCGGGCCTGGCGATCACTTTCGCGGTGCTCGGCCTCAACCTGCTTGGCGACGGTCTGCGCGACATTCTCGACCCGCGCGTGAGGCGGCAACGATGACGAAACCCTTGCTTCACATGGCCGGCATGTCGGTCGAACTCTCGGCGGGCAAGAGCCAGGTCGATATCGTCTGCGACATCGATCTCGAACTCAACCGCGGCGAGCGCCTCGGCATCGTCGGCGAATCCGGCAGCGGCAAGTCGATGACCGCACTCGCCGTGATGGGCCTGTTGCCGCAGCGCATGCGGGTGCGCGGCGAGCTTTTGTTCGACGGCCGCAATCTCGCTGGCTTGGCCGAGGCCGAGTATTGCGGCTATCGCGGCCGACGCGTCGCGATGATTTTTCAGGAGCCGATGACGGCGCTGAACCCGGTGAAGTCGATCGGCGCACAAATCGCAGAGGGACGGCGGCTGCATCTCGGCGAACCCAAAGCCGATGCCGAAACGAAGGCGCGCGCGCTTCTCGACCGGGTCGGCCTGCCTGCGCCGCGCTTCGATCTGGATCTCTACCCGCACCAGCTCTCGGGCGGCCAGAGGCAGCGCGTGATGATCGCCATGGCGATTGCCTGCGAGCCGGACCTTTTGATTGCCGACGAGCCGACGACCGCGCTCGACGTGACGGTGCAGGCGCAGATCCTCGACCTGCTCGACGAACTCATCGAAGACACCGGCACCGCGCTGATGCTGATCACCCACGATCTCGGCGTCGTCTCCGAAATGACCGACCGCATCGCCGTCATGTATGCAGGCCGCATCATCGAGACCGGGCGTACGGACGACGTCTTCGCCCGCATGGCGCATCCCTATGCCCGCGGCCTCTTTGCCGCCTCGCCGCATGGCGCAGCACTCGCGCCACGTCGCGCGGGCGAAGGGCGGCCGCGGCTGAACGCCATCCCCGGCATCGTGCCTGATCCCTTTGGCCGGCCAGCCTACTGTTCCTTCGCCGAGCGCTGTTCCTTCGCGCAGCCGGATTGCCGCCGCGCGATCCCGACGCTGGACCTGATCAATACCGATGGAAATGTGCAGCATCGCGCGGCCTGCTTTCATCCCCGCGAAAGGATGGTGGCACCGTGAGCGAGACCATTCTCAAGACCACCGATCTGGTGCGCGAATACGATCTGCCACGCCCGTCGATCTTCTCGAAACACAGCCGCCTGCGCGTGCTCCATGGCGTCAGCATCGAACTCGCCGCCGGCCAGAGCCTTGGCATCGTCGGCGAAAGCGGCTCCGGCAAATCGACGCTGGTGCGCGCGGTGATGGGACTGGAGCGACCGCAATCGGGCGAGGTCAATATCGCCGGCACGAACATCTACGCGCTCGACCGGGCGGGCTTGCGCGAGGCACGCAAGGGATTCCAGGCGATCTTCCAGGATCCCTACGGCTCGCTCGATCCGCGCCATACGGTCCGCACGATCATTTCCGAGCCGATCGTCTCGCTGGAACGCGGGACCGGCACCGCCGAGCGCAACCGGCGCATCGCCGAGGTGCTGGAGGCGGTTGGGCTGCCGCTCGCATCGGCCGACAAATACCCGCACGAATTCTCCGGCGGCCAGCGCCAGCGCATCGCCATTGCCCGCGCGCTGATCACGCGGCCGGCGTTGATCGTCGCCGACGAGCCGGTTTCGGCGCTTGACGTGTCGATCCAGGCGCAGGTGCTGAACCTGATGATGGACCTGCAGGAAAAGCTCGGCCTTTCCTACCTGTTCATCAGCCATGATCTCGGCGTGGTCCGCGCCATCACCGACCGGGTCGCCGTCATGCATCTCGGCCGGATCGTCGAGGAAGGGCCGACGAACGAAGTCTTCGACAACCCGCGCCATCCCTATACCCAGGCGCTGGTCGCCGCCGTGCCGAAACCCTTCTCCGGGCGGCGCAAGGGCGTGCGGTCCGACGGCCCCCCGCAGACGCCCGTCCATACCGCAACGACCGCAGCCGGCTGCGCCTATGCCGCCGTCTGTCCCATGAGGCAGGAGATCTGCCTGACCCGCACGCCCGTGGCCAAGCCGGTAACGCCGGCCTGGTCCGCCCGCTGTCATTTTGCCTAGAGCGTCCTTTGTGCGTTCATATGAACGCACGGCGCTCTAGAGCCCCAAGCTCTGCAGTTCCACGGAACTGCGCATATCGCAGGAATATACGCCATGTCCGAACTCGCCGATTTCTCCGCCGTCTCCCTTGTCGAGGCATACCGCTCGAAAAAGCTCTCTCCCGTCGAGGTCACCGAGGCCGTCATCACCCGCATCGACGCCTCGGAACCGAAGCTGAATGCGCTCTGGGCCTATGACCCAGCCGAAGCGCGCAAAGCAGCAAAGGCATCGGAAGAACGCTGGGCGAAGGGTGAACCGCTCGGCGCGATCGATGGCGTGCCGGTGACGATCAAGGAGAATATCGCGACGAAGGGAACGGCCGTGCCGCTCGGTTGCGCCGCCGTGTCGCTCACTCCAGCCGCCGCTGACGCGCCGCCGGCCGCCCGCACCCGCGAAGCGGGCGGCATTCTTCTTGCCAAGACCACCATGCCCGACTACGGCATGCTTTCTTCAGGACTTTCCAGCTTTCACAAGCTTGCCCGCAATCCGTGGGACCTTTCGGCCAATCCGGGCGGATCGAGCGCCGGCGCCGGCGCGGCAGCCGCCGCCGGCTATGGTCCCCTTCACATCGGCACGGACATCGGCGGCTCGGTCCGGCTGCCGGCCGGCTGGTGCGGCGTCGTCGGGCTGAAGCCTTCGGCGGGCCGCGTCCCGATCAATCCGCCTTTCATTGGCCGTGTCGCCGGGCCGATGACCCGAACGGTCGCCGATACCGCGCTCTACATGTCGGTGCTGTCGAAGCCGGATGCCCGCGACACGATGGCCCTGCCCTATGCCGATATCCCCTGGTTGGATCTCGATCGTGACGTGAAGGGCCTGAAGATCGGTCTCTGGCTTGACGCCGGCTTTGGCCAATCGGTCAGCGAAGAAACGCAACAGGCCGTCAGCCGAGCGGCCAAGCTTTTCGCCGATGCCGGTGCAATCATCGAACCGGTCGGCCCGTTCCTCACCCGCGAGATGATCGACGGTCTCGACCGCTTCTGGCGCGCACGCGGCTGGGAAGACGTGTCACGCCTTTCGCCGGAAAAACAGGCGCAAATCCTGCCCTACATCTTCGACTGGATCAAAACGGCGGAGAGTTTCTCGGGCCGCGAGGTCTATACCGGCTTCGCCCAGATCGAGGCCATGCGCAATGCGCTGCACGCCGCACTCACCGGCTTCGATTTCATCCTGTCGCCGACCGCGCCGACAGCATCCTATCCAGCCGAATGGGCCTCGCCGGTCAACGACCCACAGAAACCATTCGAACACATCGCCTTCACCGTCGCGGTCAACATGGGTGGACACCCGGCGATCTCGATCAACTGTGGCTATACCGCTGGCGGCCTGCCGATCGGGCTGCAGATCATCGGCCAGTCCTTCGACGATATCGGCGTGCTGCGCCTTGCCCGTGCTTACGAAACCATACGTCCTGAGCAGCGTCCCTGGCCGAAGGTGGCAGCATGACCGACACCATGCGTTACACCGTCGAAAGCGGCGATCTGGAAAACATCGTCTCCCGGCTACTCGATATCGTTCGCCGGCTTGGCGTCAGCGTTTCGAAGCTTGCAGTCGAGGTGGACGGCGGCAAGGCTAACCTCGAAATCGCCGTGTCCTCGGCCTCGCACGCCGTAACGAACACGCTGCGCGAGCGCATCGGACAGATCGAAGGCGCGAAACCGGCGACTTAGCCCGGACCTCGCCCGCATCCTCATCATTAACGCGGCCCTGCCGCTCGACATCTGACTAAACACAGGAGTGCCGAAAATGGCCCGCAAACTTTTCATCCTTCCCGGCGACGGCATCGGCCCGGAAGCCATGGCGGAAGTCCGCAAAATCATCGCCTACATGAATGCCGAGCTTGGAGCCGGCTTCGTGACCGACGAGGGCCTGGTCGGCGGTTCGGCCTATGATGCCCATGGCCAGGCGATCTCGGAAGCGGACATGAAGAAGGCGCTGGCCGCCGATGCGGTGCTGTTTGGCGCCGTCGGTGGCCCGAAGTGGGATGCGGTGCCCTACGAGGTGCGTCCGGAAGCCGGCCTGCTGCGCCTGCGCAAGGATCTCGAACTGTTCGCCAACCTGCGCCCGGCGATCTGCTATCCGGCACTGGCCGCCGCCTCGTCGCTGAAGCCCGAGCTGGTCGAAGGTCTCGACATCCTGATCGTGCGCGAACTGACCGGCGGCGTCTATTTCGGCGAGCCGAAGGAAATCATCGATCTCGGCAACGGCCAGAAGCGCGGCATCGACACCCAGGTCTACGACACCTACGAGATCGAGCGCATCGCCGGCGTCGCCTTCGAGCTGGCCCGCACGCGGTCCAACCGCGTCTGCTCGATGGAAAAGCGCAACGTCATGAAGTCGGGCGTCTTGTGGAACCAGGTGGTGACCGAGACGCACAAGGCGAAATACTCCGACGTCCAGCTCGAGCACATGCTGGCCGATGCCGGCGGCATGCAGCTGGTGCGCCAGCCCAAGCAGTTCGACGTCATCGTCACCGACAACCTGTTCGGCGACATGCTGTCGGACGTCGCCGCCATGCTGACCGGCTCGCTCGGCATGCTGCCGTCGGCCTCGCTCGGTGCCCCGGATGCGGTGACCGGCAAGCGCAAGGCGCTCTACGAGCCGGTGCATGGCTCGGCCCCCGACATTGCCGGCAAGGGCATCGCCAACCCGATCGCGATGATCGCCTCCTTTGCCATGTGCCTGCGTTATTCCTTCAACCTGGTGACGGAAGCCGACAATCTGGAGAAGGCGATCGCCGCCGTGCTCGACCAGGGCATCCGCACCGGCGACATCATGGCCGAGGGTGCGAAGAAGGTCGGCACGACGGAAATGGGCGACGCCATCCTCGCCGCGTTCAAGGCACTGTCGGCCTGAGCCACCAACGATTCCAGTCGGCGTGATCTGACGCCGACCTGCAGACAAGAACAGACACCTCCGGCACACATCCGGAGGTGTTTTGCGTTTGCTGATCTCGTACAAACAAGATTGCGAGCTGTTACTGCGACGTCGCAGAAAGGAAGAGGACGTAACCAGATCCTCCTCATTTCTGTGCCTGTCACAGAAATCCAGCCAGACCAAGTCCTTGGGCTGAAAGGCCCTTGACCCGACGGACGTCGGGTCGCTGGATCCCCGCCACAGGGGCGAGGATGAGGGAGATTGGGTTGGCTCCTCTCGGAAAATCGAAAACTTCCGGGTTGAGCAGCGGTCCTCTCCGATGATGTTGCGCCGCCTGTCAGCGGGCGGCCGCGTGCGTCAGATCGTAATGCCACCATCGATATTGATCGCCTGGCCGGTGATGAAGGCTGCTTCGTCGGAGGCGAGGAAGGCGCAGATGGCGGCAACCTCCTCCACCGTGCCGAAGCGTCCGGCCGGCTGGCGGCTGATGAAAGACCGGTAAGCCTCGTCACGGCTTCCCAGCTTCTCGCCGAGTTCGCCGATGCGCTCCTCCAGAGAAGGCGACGCGATCGTTCCGGGGCAGATCGAATTGCAGCGAATGCCATGGGACACATAGTCGGCGGCGACCGCCTTGGTGAGACCGATGACACCGCCCTTGGCGGCACCATAGGCGGCGCGCCGCGGAAAGCCCTTGATCGACGAGGCAACCGAACCGATGGTGATGATGCTGCCGCCTTCGGCCTTCATCTTCGGGATCGCACCGGCAATGACGTTATAGGCGCTGTCGAGCGTGATGTTGACCGAGCGACGCCAGTCCTCGGCCGAGCACTCCTCGATCGTGCCCTGGTGCACATAGCCGACCGCATGGACGAGAATGTCGACCCGTGCGAAGCCGGCGAAGTAGGCGGCGGCTGCCGCGTGATCCGTCGCATCGAGCGTCGTCGTTGCGGCACCGTCGAGCGTTGCGAGCAGGTCGGCATTGATGTCGCTGGCGTGGACCTCCGCACCCTCGGCCATCAACCGCTCGGCAACGGCACGGCCGATGCCCTGGCCTGCGGCGGTGATCACGGCCACGCGTCCGGCCGATCGTCCCGTATTTCCATTCATGGTCAGGCCTTTCCGTATCGATCTAGAGGGACTGAACGATCAGCCGCTGGCGGCCGAGGCCGTCGATCCCGAGTTCCACCACATCGCCGGGCTTCAGATAGCGCGGCGGCCTTTTGCCCATGCCGACGCCCGGCGGCGTGCCGGTGCAGATGAGATCGCCCGGCTCCAGCACGCAGAACTCGCTCATGTAGGAGACGATGGTCGCGACATCGAAGATCATGCGCGCGGTGGTGCCTACCTGCATGCGTTCGCCGTTGACGTCGAGCCACATGGAAAGCGCCTGCGGGTCCGGCACTTCGTCGCGGGTGACGAGCCAGGGGCCTGTCGGGCAGAAATTGGGAAAACTCTTGCCCTTCACCCATTGGCCGCCGCGCTCCATCTGCCAGGCGCGCTCGGAGACATCGTTGACAACTGTGTAACCGAAGACGTGATCCATCGCGTCGGCGCGCGATACGTTCAGCGCGCGCGCGCCGATGACGATGCCCAGTTCGACTTCCCAGTCGAGCTTCGACATTTTTTCGGAATGGAGAAGCGGCGCGTTCGGACCGCAATAGGTGCCGGCCGCCTTGTTGAAAAGGATCGGTTCAGTCGGCACCGGCAGGCCCGCTTCTTCCGCGTGGTCGGAATAGTTGAGCCCGACACACCAGATCGTTCCCGGCCTTGCGACCGGCGGCAGGATATCGGCGTCGATCACCGGCACCACGGGCAGGGCCGATAGATCAATACCAGACAGCGCCACCCTGACAGCTGACAGGGTTTCCGCCGTGAAGTCCTGCACGAGCGAGGAGACATCCCGCGCCCGACCCTCGCCATCGAGGATGCAGGGCACGGCGAAGCCGTCGACGGTGAGGCGCAACAATTTCATTCTCTTGGCCTTTCAATGCGAAATGTCTGGGCGAGCGACGCTCAGCCCAAGCGAGCGGCTTCGACGGAAAGCCGGTAACGGGTGGTGAAGGTATGGCCGGGCTCGAACGCGATTGCCGTCGCAATGCCGGATGCCGCCAGAGGGTTGGCAGCCGTTGAGATGGAAGGTCCGAGGTCGAAGGCGGAGGCGATCGGCTCGACGCCGAGCGCCACATGTCGTCCGTCCCAGGGATAGGCCTTGCGGCCGCGGTTGCTGTACCAGAGCAGCAGGCTCGGAAAGTGTTCCTTCTGCCAGGAAAGCCGCGCGCGAAAACCTTCGTCGCGGTAGTGAAGCGCGACGCTGCCATCGATGCCCGAGAGCTGCAGCAGGTCCTCGGTGTCTTCCATGAGCGGCACCTGGGTCGCATCCATCGTCGCACCGCAGCGCGCCTCGGCTTTGTCGAGCGACGACCATTGCCGATCGGGCGTGAACAACGCTGCACCCGGTTCGACATCGCCGGGAACACTCCAGACGCGATCGTAGGCGCCGGGTTCAATGACGACCGAGCCCGGCCGCGGCGACAGGCGAAATGTCGGATGTAGCCCGATCGGAAGACGGCATGGCCGCCGCGCCTCGATTTCCAGCGTGATGTCGATGGCAGCCGCGCTTTGATCCGGAACGATCCGCCGGCGAAGCAACCGGATCGGATGGTCGTCGGGGTAGTGGCATTCCATGGTGATCTGGCGGACATCGCAGTCGCCCGAGGTCCAATGGACATTGGAGCCGTGACCATGTGGCACACCGGCACCCTCGAAGCTCTCGCCCGTTGCGGACCAGCCTGCGGGGAGCGACCGGTTGGTGTCGCTGCCGAAGGGGACGCAGGGCCATTCGCCGCGCAGTTGTTGCAGAATTTCCGGCAGTGTCTCGCGCTCGGGATCATTGCCCCAAGGCGCGATATGCAGCGGGCTGACCTGACGTCCATCCGGCAGCAGGAACAGCACGGGGCCGAGCATGCCGCCGAGCGACTGCACCGAAAGGCACCCATGCGCCCAGGCAAGGGCGCGTCGTGTCGTCTCCGCGCTCACTTGGTCGCTACCCCGTAGCGGTTTTCCGGAAGGCCCGCGACCTCGACCCGCATTGCATAGAGGCTGCCGGCCAGGCGCTCCTCCGGCCCCGAGCCGGCGGTGGTGATGTAAAGCGTCTTCAGATCCGCCCCGCCAAAGGTGCAGGTGGTGATGTTGGTGACCGGCATGTCGATCGCCTCGGCAAGACTGCCGTCGGGCGCGATGCGCGTTATGCAACGGCCGCCATAGCGGCAGTTCCAGAGAAAGCCTTCGCTGTCGATCGCCGAACCGTCGGGCGAACCTCGGTCGAACCCGGTGAAGAAATGCCGCTCTTCCGATATCGCCCCCACCTTGGCATCGTAGTCGTAGGCGTAGATCTCGTTTGCCAGCGTATCGCCGAAATAGAAGGTGCTTCGGTCCGGGCTCCAGCAGAGCGTGTTGGAGATGCCGAGTCCATGCCGCCATTCGCTGACGGCGCCATCCGGCGCGATCCGGTAGAGAATGCCCTGTCCCGGCCCAACCTCGCCAAGCTGACCATCGGGCAGAACGTTGTTCTTCATCGAACCGACCCAGAAATTCCCGGCCGGGTCGGCGCGACCATCATTGAGCCGCACCCGCGGCGTACCGGGCAGGACGAAGCCGTGATCCTCGCGCCGGTCGGTCTGCGGCCACCACCAGATCAGCTTCGATCCAAGCGCGACGAGCAGCCGGCCGTCTTCCTCAGTCAGCGAGATCGCGACCACTGGCTCCTCGAACAACCAGGTCCGGACGGCACGCGTCGCTTCGTCATAGCGATGGATCAGGAAGCGGTTGATGTCGGTCCAGTAGAGCGCCGCCTCCGCCGTCGACCAGACGGCGCCCTCGCCGCAGCGGTCGCCGACGGGCGCGACACAGATGAGATCGCGTGCCATCTGCGTCTCCTATTCCGCTGCCACGCTCGTCGGGATCGACTGCGACGGCCCAAGCGCCTCAGCGTTTTGCACCAGCGCCTTCATGTAGCCGAGCGCAAAAGCCTTGCCGGCGTGCCAGGAGGCGCCGCAGGTCATCGCCGGCGTATGATCCGGGATCATCACGCCCTGATAGTTTTCGTCACGTAGGATGCGGATGATTTCGGCCATGTCGATATCACCCTCGTCGACGAAGGTTTCGACATAACGCGGCATCTTTCCGCGTACGTTGCGGAAATGGATGTAGCCAATGCGGCCGGAGCGGGCGAAACGGCGGACGTGCTCATAGATATCGCCGCCCGGCATCTCCTGCAGCGAGCCGAGGCAGAGCTCCAGGCCGTTCGACGGCGAGTCGACGATGGCCATCAGCCGGTCGTATTTTTCTGGCCGATTGACGAGCCGCGCAGTCCCGCGCAACTCCTCCGCCGGCGGATCATCCGGATGGGCGCCGAGCACCACACCCGCCTCCTCGGCGACCGGGACGACTTCCTTCAAGAAATGGGCAAGCCGATCCCAGAGCTCCGCCGAACTGACGGAGACCGAAGCGGCTCCCGCGACACCACGGCGGTAGCGCATGTTCCAGACCATGCCGTCGGGAATCGGCGCATCCGGGCTTGGCGCGATGCTGTTTTCGACCCCGAAGCCGACGGATTCCGCACCGCCACGGGCATAGGGTCCACGCGTCCAGCCATAGACGCCGGCGAGCGAGAAGTTATAGCCGATGCAGGGGATGCCGGCGCGACCGGCGTCGCGGATCAGCTGCTTCAGCCCCTCGATCTGCTCAGCCCGTTCAGGTCCGTCCAAGAGCACATCGGACCAAAAGCGCGGCGAGAAATTCTCGATCGCCGCGATCTCCAGGCCGCCGGCGCGCACGTCCTTCACCAGTGCCGACAGCTCCTCGTAAGTCCAGAGCCGGTCGCCGGAACAATCGCCCCAGCCGCCCTGGTCACCGCTGTCAATCTTCGGATCCTTGCCGGCGAAATAGTTGGTCAGATGCGCGACCACATGGGTCGCACCTGCCTGCTGCGCAAACTGAAAATTGTCCGGGGTGAGCTGTTCCCGGTAAAGCCCGAGGCCGATCTTCATCTTATCAATTCCTGTCTGATTACTTGACGCCGATACCGGCAGTGAGGCCGCCGTCGATGCGGAAATCCGAACCGGTGACGAAAGCGGCGCGGTCGGAGGCGAGATAGGCGACGAGTTCCGCCACCTCCTCCGGCTCACCGATGCGTCCGACCGGGTGCGCGGCGCCGAAGCGGGCGAAGGCTTCCGCCTCGCTGACGCCCTCGCCGCCATAGGTGCGGGCCGCGAGCGAGAGCAGCGGCGTGCGTACGGAGCCGGGACTGACCGAGTTTACCCGAACCTTCGCCGCCGCATGGTCCAGCGCCATGGCACGGGTCAGCGCATGGATCGCGCCCTTGGAGGCGACATAGGCCGCAACGTTCTGCTGGCAGGCATGGCCCTGCACCGAGGAAATGTTGACGATGGCGCCGCCGCCGCGCTTCATCATTTCCGGAATACCGAAGCGACCGGTCAGATAGATCGAGCCGACATTGACCGAGAGGCAGCGCGCAAAGGTCTCGGCGCTGGTATCGAGAACCGTGCCATAGGGATGAACGGCCGCCGCATTGACGATGATGTCCAGCCCGCCACGGCGCAGCACCGCTTCGCGCACCGCTGCCTCCACCTCGGCCTCGACGGAGACGTCCGTCAGCCGTGTCGACATCGGCAGGTCGCGTTCTTTGGCAATCCGATCGAAGATCTCATTGGTGGCGACGTCATTGCCGCAGGCCAGCACAGTCGCCCCTGATGAAGCCAGACGGATTGCCGAGGCGAGGCCGATCCCTGAGGTGCCGGTGACCAGCGCGATTTTTCCCTTGAATTCAGTCATGATTGTCTCCGCGATGGATCGCGATGGTCTCGGGCCGCACAGACCCGAAATCACAAGCGTGATCGATTTTCTTGAGGGAGCGGGATGCGAGCACCCCGCTCCGGTCTCAACGCACCCGTTCCAGGACCTGGTTGAGAAGCACGGCGCCGAGGATGATCCCGCCGCGCACGACGTATTGCCAGTACTCGCTGACATTCATCAGCGTCATGCCGTTGGAGATGCAGCCGAGGAAAAGGACCCCGATCAGCGTGCCCCAGATACGGCCCTTGCCGCCGAAGAGTGACGTGCCGCCGATGATGACGGCCGCGATCACGTCGAGCTCCATGCCGGTTGCCGTCGTCCCGGTTCCAGCCCCAATCTGCGAGGCGATCAGCGTGCCGGACACGGCGGTCAGCGCGCCGGTGAGGCCGAGCGTCAGCGCCTTCACCTTCCAGATGTCGATGCCGGAAAGGCGTGCGGCCTCCATATTGCCGCCGACGGCATAAACCTCGCGGCCGAAGCTCGTGTACTTCATCAGGAAGTGCATGCCGGCAAAGGTCAGCGCGAAGATATAGACCGGGAACGGAATGCCGAAGAGATAGCCGCCGCCGAGGAAATCGAAGCCCAGCGGGAAGGACGACATCGGGAAGCCGCCGGTGATCAGGTTGGCGACACCGCGCAGCGCCGCGAAAAGCGCGAGCGTGGTGATGAAGGTCGGCACGTTGAACCATTGCCGGAAGCGACCGGTGAGGTAGCCGAGCGTGAAGCCGAGTAACAGCGCCACGCCAAAACCGACCGTGACCGCACCCCAGTCGCCGAAGACACCGGCGAAGCGGTCGGCGAACCAGGCGACGATGCAGCCGGCGAGCGCGGCACCGGCTCCGACCGAAAGGTCGATTTCGCCGCTGATGATCACGGCGGTCATGCCGAAGGCGATGATGCCGAGCATCGAGACCGTGCGCAGCACGTTCAGCACATTGCCGGTAGAGGCGAAGCCGGGCGCGACCAGGATCAGAAAGATCACCAGCGCCGCGAGAATGATCTCCATCGGGTAGGTTTTGAGGAACTTGAGCGGCGTGTTCTGGCCACCAGCTTCGGTCGTTTGGCTCACAAGTGTCATTGCTTGGCCCCTTCCATGCACAGGCCGTAAAGTTCGGTAAGGTCGGTTTTCGTCGGATCCACCTCGGCGACGACAGCGCCGTGGTGCATGACGAGGATGCGGTCGGCGACTTCCAGCACTTCCTCGAGTTCCGTCGAGACGAAGAGGCTGGCGAGACCGTCAGCCGCCTGCTGCCAGATGATGTCGAAGATCTGCCGCTTGGCCTGGACATCGACGCCGCGGCTCGGCTCGTCGAAGAACATCACCGAGGGCTGCCGGTTCAGCCATTTGCCGATCACCACCTTCTGCTGGTTGCCGCCTGACAGCGACGACACCGGCAGTTCCGGATCGCCGCACTTGATGTGCAGATCGGCAATCTGACGGCGGACATGCGGCTGCTCGCGCCGGCGCGAGATGAAGCCGTTGCGTGCAATCGGCCCGAGGCTCGCCATGCAGAGATTGTCCGCCGTCGAGAGCGACTGCACGAGGCCGACCTCCTTGCGGTTTTCCGGCGTATAGCCGAGCCCGGCCTTGCGCATGTCGCGCGGGCTGGCACCGGTCATGTCGCGACCGTCGAACGTGACCGAACCGCCGTCGATCCGGTCGGCCCCAAAAATCGCCCGCATGAGCTCGGTGCGGCCGGCACCAAGCAGACCGGCGATGCCGAGGATCTCGCCGGGATAGAGATCGAAGGAGACATCCTGAAAATGTCCGGCCCGACTGAGATTGCGGACCTCGAGCACGGGTTTGGCGCGGTCAAGCGTTCGCCGCGGCGGACGTGTGGCGCGCGCCGCATCGCCGAACATCATGCCGACAATCGCGGAAGGCGTCGTCTCCTTCATCGCAACGGAACCGATATAGTGGCCGTCGCGGATCACCGTGCAAGTATCGGCGATTTCGAAGAGTTCGCTCATGCGGTGGGTGATGTAGATCATCGTCACGCCACGGGCGCGCAGCCGCTCGATCAGCGCGAAGAGCTGCTTGACCTCGCGGGAAGCGAGCGCCGAGGTCGGCTCGTCCAGAAGCAGGATAGACGGGTTGAAAGACATCGCCTTGACGATCTCGACCACCTGCTGCTGGCCGACGCTGAGTGCGGAGACCGGTTGGCGGGAATCGATCGCAAGCCCCATGTCGGCGAGCAGTTCGCCGGCGCGCCGGTGCAGGCCGGCCCAGTCGACGACGCTAAAGCCGGCGCGGCGGCGGTGCGGCAGCCGACCGAGAAAGATGTTCTCGCCGACAGAGAGCTCCGGCACCAGCGAGAGCTCCTGGTGGACGGTGACGATGCCGGCGGCAAAGGCATCATGCGGCGATGTGAAATGGCGGTCCTCGCCATTGACGCTGATCGTGCCGGATGTCGGCTCGGTCACGCCGGCGAGAAGCTTGACAAGCGTCGACTTGCCCGAGCCGTTCTTGCCCATGAGGGCATGCACCTGGCCGGGTGCGAAGCTGTGGGTGAATTCGGAGAGGGCTACAGTCGGGCCGTAACGCTTGGTCACGGTCCGAAAGTCCAGCCGTCCCTGCACCCCTTGCAACGCGGCTGACCTTGGCTGCGGATAACTCATGCGGATTTCCTGCTGTCGGCGGCGAAGGAGCGGCGGGCGATGCCCGCCGCTCGGTTCACTCTTAGGCTCTTACTTCAGGGCCTTCAGGCCTTCCTTGTAGGCAGCGACCCCTTCAGCGTTGACGCGTGTCAGAGGCAGAACGGGCACGTTGACCTTGGTCTCGATCTTTTTGCCGTCGAGCAGGTTCTGCGCGGCTTCGATTGCCTGCTTGCCGACCTCGAGCGGCTGCTGCGCCGTCGTCGCCTGCAGCACGTTGTCGGAGTTCAAGAGCATATTGGCGAGTTGCTCGGAACCGTCGGTGCCGAAGACGAAGACCTTGCCTTCAAGGCCCGCCTTCTTGACCGCCTGCACTGCACCGATCGTGCCGCCTTCGTTGGCAGCATAGATCACCCGGATATCGGGATTGGCCGTCAGCATGTCGCTTGCGACGGCGAGTGCCTTTTCGGCGAGCCAGGCGTCCTGTTGCGCGACGATGTCCACCTGATCCTTGACGACACTCAGGAAACCATCGACGCGGGCATTCGACTGTTCGGGAAGCAGCGCCTTGAAGGCGAGCGTGCCGATCTTGACCTTCTCGCCGTTGCCGAGCGTCTTCAAGAAATCGGTCGCGGCCTTGCCAGTGCCGATGCCGATATCGCGGTCCGAGCTCGTCACCGTCGCCTGGGCGACGTCGCCATTGGCCGAGGTGCCGTAGGTGACGACCGTGATGCCGGCGTCACGCGCTTTCTTCAGAGCCGGCACCGAAGCGTCGGCCGAAAGCGGCGCGACGACGATCGAGTTCACGCCGCGGGCGATGTAGGTGTCGATGAGCTGAGCTTCCTTCTCCAGCTTGCTGTCGCTGTTGCCGGCGAGCAGTTCGTCGCCGGCGGCTTCGGCCGCCTTTTCCATCCCGATCTGGATGCCGCGGAAATACTGGTCCTGCTGAAAGACGATGCCGGCGATCGCCTTGCCGCCGGCATGTGCCGCACCCGGCGCAAGGCTGACGGTGGCAAGCAATGCTGCAAGCGCCAGAATGTGACGTTTCGAATTGTTCATGTCGGTTCTCCTCCCAAGTGCCCTGTTCGTGCCGCCGGACCAACGGGCGAGTGGATCCGGCAAACGGATGCCAGCACCGCCCATTTGGGGAGCGGTCCAGGCGAAAATCTCTATGTGCTCATCGCGACGGCTGGCCGCCGGGCGCGGCATCGACGAAGCGGATGCCGAACTCCAGGTGGCGGCTCATCAGGTAGACGTAGGCGATGCGGTCGCGGGCCCTCAGCGCCCTGATGATCTCGGCATGGGCCTCGAAAGTCGCCGCATGCACCGGGCGCTCCGCCTTGCCGAGCCGCATGACCTCCTCGATCACCGAGCGCAGCATGTGGTAGGCGGCGACCGTCGTGCGATTGCCGGATAGCTCCACGATCGCCTGATGGAACTGGTAGTCGCACTGCGCCGCTTCCTCGACGCTGTCCGCTTCTAGGATCCGCGCGTTGATCGCATCCAGCCGGTCGAAATCGGCGTCAGCAGCCGTCAGGATGATGTGCTCGCCGACACCCGTCTCGATGATGCGGCGGAAGCCCTGCAGGTCGCGGAAAGAGTCCGGCGAGATGCCGTTGTGAAAAGCAAAGAGCCGGCGGATCGCCTCGCCGTGGCCGCCGCTGATAACGGCGCCGACCTTCGGTCGCGTCTCGACCATGCCATAGGCGCGCAGCACCTGCAGCGCCTCGCGCACCGTGTTGCGCCCGGCCTGGAATTGTTCGCCAAGATCGCGCTCGGTCGGAAGCGCATCGCCGATACCGAGACCGCGCTCGGAGATCATGTCGCGGATCTGCTCGACCAGCCGGTCCACGGCCGAGGTCTTGCCTGGCTCGACGGGCTCCACACCCGACAACGCCTCTTCTCGTACAGAACTGCTCACCGGCCATCCTCCCTGCGATGCTCTATTTGTTGGTCCAGTTTGCGCGTTCAGTCAAGCGCAATCTCTCAAATTTCGCGCAAAGTTGCCAACATCGTCCGAAATTGCGCCCATAAGGCTTGAATTGTTGGGCCAATCGGACATTATTGACAGGCGTGGTCCAACAATAGCCACTGACGCGGAGTAGGAGTTCTGCATGAGACTGATGGAAGAGTGTTTTCGCTGGTATGGGCCAAATGATCCGGTGCCGCTCAGCCATATCCGGCAGGCGGGGGCCACGGGGATCGTCTCGGCGCTGCATCATATCTATGACGGATCGCCCTGGTCGGATGAAGCGATCCTTGCCCAAAAGGCGCTGATTGAAGACGCCGGTATGCGCTGGAGTGTCGTCGAGAGCATCCCGGTGCACAACTCGATCAAGCTCGCGACCGCCGACAGCGCCCGCTACATCGGCTGGTACAAGGACACGCTGCGAGCGCTGGCGCGCGCGGGTATCACGACCGTCTGCTACAACTTCATGCCGGTGGTCGACTGGACGCGCACGGAGTTGATGCAGCCGTTGGCGAATGGCGGTTACGCATTGCGATTCGATGCGATCGACTTTGCCGCCTACGACCTCTTCGTGCTGAAGCGGCCGCGCGTCGCGGATAGTTACTCCGAGCGGCAGATTTTCGCCGCCCGCCAGCGTTTCGATCAGATGGACCAGGCGAAGATCGACCGGATCGAACGCAATCTCATTGCCGGCCTGCCGGCAACCGAGCGGCAGTTCAATCGGTCGAGCTTTCTGGCCGCCCTTGCCGAGTATGACGGCGTGACGGCAGACGCCCTACATGCCAACCTGGCGCGCTTCCTCAAGGAGATCGTTCCGGTGGCGGAGGAGGTCGGTATCCGGCTTTGCATCCACCCCGATGATCCGGCCTTTTCGCTCTATGGCCTGCCGCGCATCGTTTCGACGGCCGCGGATGTAAGGCGCATCCTCGCCGCCGTCGACAGCCAAGCCAACGGCATCACCTTCTGCACCGGATCCTATGGCACGCGCACCGACAATGATCTGCCAGCCATGGTTCGTGAATTCGGCCCACGCATTCACTTTGCCCACCTTCGCAATGTCCAACGGGAGGAGGACGGCTCCTTCTACGAGGCCGATCATCTCGGCGGATCGAGCGACATGCCGGCAGTGATCCTTGCGCTGATGCAGGAACAGGAGCGTCGGCTACAGGAAGGCCGCGCCGACTGGCAAATCCCGCTTCGCCCGGATCACGGGCACCTCCTGGCCGACGACATCGGCAAGGAGCGGATCAACCCCGGCTATTCGCTGATCGGCCGGTTGAAGGGCCTCGCGGAAATCAGAGGCGTGATGCAGGGCATCGCTACCGCCATGGCACACATGGCTTGAGGGAAGAGAAATGACACGTTTTGAAGACGATACCGAACTGTTTACCGCCATGCGCAGCCGTCTGTTCACGGCCGTGGTCGGCGACATCCTCGACACGATGGGGCTGCAACACCAGTTCCTGCCGCCGCAGATCCGGGCGCTCCGCGACGACATGGTCGCCGTCGGGCGGGCGATGCCCGTACTCGAAGCCGATTTCTTCGCAACCGCCGAGGCGAGCGGCCATTCGGAATTCAGCTCGAAACCGTTCGGCCTGATGTTCCACGCGCTCGATAGCCTGAAACCCAACGAGATCTATGTCTGTTCCGGCTCCTCGCCACGTTACGCCGTCTGGGGCGAGCTGATGTCGACCCGTGCAATGAAACTAAAAGCCGCCGGCGCGATCTGCGACGGCTATTGCCGCGACAGCGCCGGCATTCTTGCGCTCGATTTTCCGACTTTCTGCTACGGATCCTATGCGCAGGACCAGGGGCCGCGCGGCAAGGTCGTCGACTACGGTATCCCGATCGAGATCGGCGGCATCCGCATCCGGCCGGGCGATATCCTCTTCGGCGACCGTGACGGCGTGCTCGTCATCCCGCGCGAGGCGGAACGGGAAGCAATCGCGCTGGCGCTGGAAAAGGCCGAAACCGAAAGCAAGGTGCGCCTCGCGATCGAGGCCGGCATGAGCACGGTCGAGGCCTTCGAGCGCTTCGGCGTGATGTGACCACAAAATGGGGCGCCGGAGCCCGGCGCCTTACTTCAACCGGCTGAGATCCACCGGGCGATTGTTGATGATCGCCTCCATGGAAAAGAAGCCCGTGACCGTGGCGAGATCGAAGTTGGTGATGAGCTTCTGATAAAAGGCGTCGTAGCCGCCCATGCCCCGGGTCACCACCTTGATTAGATAGTCCCAGTCCCCGCCGATCCTGTAGAAGTCGATCACTTCCGGCAGTCGCTCGACATGCTGCCGGAAGCCGTCGCTCCATTCCTTGGAGTGATGGCGTGTGCGGATCATCACGATCACCGTCAGATCCAGGCCCAGAGCACTGAGATCGATGTCGCAGTGCGAACCCCGGATCATGCCGATCGACTGCAGACGCTGAAGGCGCCGCCAGCAGGCATTTTGCGATAACCCGACCCGCTCGGCCAACTCACGCTGCGAGAGGCTCGAATCCTTTTGCAGCAACGTCATGATCTTCAGATCAAAACTATCTATTTTTGATGATTCTTCGATCATTTGACACAATACAGCGCGACTGGCGCAGGAAGATAGGTGAATTTTTTGACCATGAAGGGGAATATAATCGCTGTCAATGTTCGCTCCAAGGGAGGTCAGCGAGATGATCGTTCCAACAGTTCACCGCCACTCCTGTGAGGAGCTTAGCCCGCTTGCCAAGTTCCGCCAGGCTTTGAACCGCCCGGGCGTGATTGCCGATCTTCGCGACGATCTCGTCGGCGCGAAGGCGCAGATCGTCGGCCCATACGGCACGAAGCCGCTCGTCTATGCCGACTATGTCGCTTCCGGCCGGGCACTGCGGGTGATCGAAAGCTTCGTGCTCGACGAAGTCCTGCCCTATTACGCCAACAGCCACACGGAAGCCTCCTATTGCGGCGGCTTCATGACCCGGTTGCGGCGGGAAGCGCGCGCGCTGATCGGCGAATTCTGTGGCGCGACTGCCGACCACGCCGTGATTTTCACAGGTTCCGGCGCCACTTCGGGCATCAACCGGTTGGTCAAGCTGTTCGGCGTCACCGCGGCGGCTGAGGCGGGCAAACAGGTCCGCGTCATCATCGGCCCCTATGAGCACCACTCCAACATCCTTCCCTGGCGCGAAAGCGGCGCCGAGATCGTGGAAATCGCCGAATGCCAGGCGGGCGGTCCGGATCTTGGCCAACTTGCCCAAGCGCTAAACGCCGGTTCACGGGACCTGACGGTCTGCACGCTCTCTGCCGGTTCGAACATCACCGGCATCACCAGCGACGTCGCGGCGATCACCCGGATGGTCAAGGCGGCCGGCGCGAAGATGATCTGGGACTATGCAGGCGCCGGTCCTTACGTTCCGATTTCCATGTCGCCTGCCGGTTTCGAGATCGACGCCATTGTCGTCTCGCCGCACAAGTTCATCGGCGGTCCGGGCGCCTCCGGCATCCTGATCGTTCGCCGCGACCGCGTCGTGACCGACAAACCGACCTGGCCGGGTGGCGGCACCGTGAAGTTCGTTTCGCCTGATACCCACGACTACAGCGGCAATCTCGAAGCACGCGAAGAAGCGGGAACACCGAATGTCGTCGGCGACATCCGCGCAGCCCTCGCCTTCATCGTCAAGCATGCGATCGGTCTTGAAGAAATGGAAAGGCGCAACCGCGCGCTGGCCCAACAGGCCCTTGCCGCCTGGAAGACCGTCCCGCAGCTGGAGCTGCTCGGCCTTAAGGAACCGGATCGCCTGCCGATCTTCTCCTTCCGCATCAGGAACGGCAAGGGCGGCTATGTCCACCAGCAGCTCGTTACTCGCATGCTCAGCGATCGCTTCGGCATCCAGGCACGCGGCGGCTGCGCCTGTGCCGGGCCCTACGTACACCGGCTGCTGTCGATCGATGCCGAACACTCCGAACAGATCCGACAGGCGATCCTCGCCGGCGAAGAGATCGAGAAGCCCGGGTTCACACGGCTGAACTTCAGCGTCCTGCTTTCGGACGAAAAGGTGAAGTTCATCCTCGATTGCGTCGCCCAGCTGGCGGCGGACGCGCCCACCTTCGAAGCCGATTACGATTTTGACCCCGCTCGCGCAATCTTCTTCCCGTGCGCAACGGCTGAAGAGGCGCTCGCCTATGCATAAGCCCGATGTGACCGGCTTTTACGACGTCCGCACCGGCAGCATCCAGTATGTTGTTGCCGATCCGGCGACGGGCAAATGCGCGATCATCGACCCGGTGCTCGATTTCGACGAGAAGTCGGGCTCGACCGCCACGCGGAATGCCGACGCGATCCTCGACCATGTCGCGGCCAAAGGCCTGACCGTCGAATGGATCCTCGACACCCACCCTCATGCCGACCATTTCTCGGCGGCGCGCTATCTCAAGGCCCGGACGGGAGCGCCGACGGCGATCGGCGAACACGTGAAGGGCGTGCAGCGGATCTGGAAAGCGATCTATAACTGGCCGGATTTCGCCTGCGACGGTTCGCAATGGGACCGGCTGTTTACTGACGGCGAGACGTTCCGGATCGGCGAGCTCAAGGCTCGCGTCCTGCATTCGCCCGGCCACACACTCGCGTCCATCAGCTATGTGATCGGCGACGCAGCCTTCATTCACGACACGCTGTTCATGCCCGATAGCGGCTCGGCCCGCGCCGATTTCCCGGGGGGCAGCGCTGCCGACCTCTGGCGTTCGATCCAGGCGATCCTGGCACTGCCGGATGAGACTCGGCTGTTCACCGGCCACGATTATTGCCCGGGCGGCCGCAAGGCGCGCTGGGAAAGCACGGTCGCCGAGCAGAAGTCCAAAAACCCCCATGTCGCCGGCAAGTCCGAGGCCGATTTCGTCGGCTTGCGCGAGGCGCGCGACCGTACCTTGCCGATGCCGAAACTCATTCTGCATGCGCTGCAGGTGAATGTCCGCGGCGGCGAGCTCCCGGCCACCGAAGACAATGGCCGGCGCTACCTGAAAATCCCGCTCGACGCCCTTCCCGGTTCGGTCTGGGGGTAGAGGCATCGTGGCGGATCCTTTCCAGCAAATGCTGCTCGCGATCGGCTCCGGCTCGCTCACCGGCTTCACGCTCGGCCTGATCGGTGGCGGCGGCTCGATCCTGGCAACCCCGCTCCTCATCTATGTGGTCGGCATTCGCGACGTGCATACGGCGCTCGGCACCGGAGCGCTCGCCGTTTCCGCAAACGCCTATCTCAACCTCATCAGCCATGCGCTTCGCGGCCACCTCTGGTGGCGGTGCGCTCTGATTTTCACGGTGGCCGGCTCGCTCGGCGCCTATCTTGGCTCTAGCCTCGGCAAACTGGTCGACGGCCAGCGCCTGCTGTTCCTGTTCGGGCTGGTGATGATGTTCGTCAGCTTCGCCATGAAAAAGGTAAAGTGCGACACGGCGGCCACGCCGCAATCGCTTTCGATCGGGACGCACGGCAAGACCGGAGTGACGGCGCTTTTGACCGGTACCTGCTCCGGTTTCTTCGGCATCGGCGGCGGTTTCCTGATCGTCCCCGGCCTCCTGCTTGCAACCGGCATGCCGCTCATCAATGCGGTCGGCACGTCGTTGCTTGCCGTCGGCACCTTCGGCCTGACGACCGCGATCAACTACGCTTCCTCGGGTTTGGTGGACTGGCGCATCGCCGGCTACTTCATCGCCGGCGGCATTTTGGGCGGAATCGTCGGCACCTTCGTCTCCACCCGGCTTGCGACCCAGCGCGATACGCTGACGCAGATTTTCCGCGCCGTCATCTTTTCCGTCAGCCTCTATGTTCTCTGGCGCAGCTACGGGGCACCGTGACCCGGCCGCGGTGGTCGGCAACCGACCTGGCGGCGATACTGAGCGGTCCTTGGCCGGAAACATACGCAGCCAGTCCGAAATCGTACTGTTTGCATCATTCAAGACAAAGGTGTAGCGTGTTTTAATCCTGTCAGCACTCTTTCGGACAGGAACAAGCCAATGACCGTTCAATCCATAGATCTCTCGAACAGCACGCCGCTGACCAAGCGGTCGATCTCGCAGCTTCCGATCAACCTGTTCGCATCGGTAATGGGCATCACGGGCCTGAGCCTCGCCTGGCGCGAAGCCACCAGGACGATCGGACTGCCGGCCCTTCCCGGGGAATATGTCGGCTGGCTCGGCACCTCGATCTTTCTGAGCCTTGCCCTGGGCTATGCCATCAAATGGCGCCGGCACCCTGGCTTGGTCGCCGCTGAATTCGCCCATCCGGTTCAAAGCAACTTCTTTGCGACCGTCGCAATCGGCCTGCTTCTGCAGTCTGCCTTTCTGAACCTTTACAGCCCGCTGCTGTCAGAGGTCGTCTGGACCATCGCGTCTGCGCTGACCTTCGCCCTCGCCTATGTCGTCGCCAGAGGCTTCCTCGGCCGGCAGCAGTCGCGCGATACCACCCTGCCGCCGCTACTCATCCCCGGCGTCGCCACCCTTGATATCGCCGTTACCGGCCACGCCATGCCGTTCTCCTGGGCGCATGAAGTCAATATGCTTGCCTTTTCGGTCGGCAGCGTCATCGCCGCGGTCTTTATCGCGCTCATCTTCTCGCGGTTGCGCCACGAAGATCCGCTTCCGGCGCTGGCTCGGCCGTCCCTCATGGTTCTCGTCGCCCCCTTTGCCGTCGGCTTCCTCGCCTATACTAACGTCACGGGTTCGGTCGATCTCTTCGCCACGGTCCTGTTCTACTTTGCCCTGTTTCTCATGCTCGTCCTGTCGCCGATGGTGTTCCGCTCCCATGTTCCCTTTAGCGTCACCTGGTGGGCCATCAGCTTTCCGCTTGCTGCCCTGTCGATCGCCTTCTTCCGGTATGCCGCTTCTGCCGGGAGCGCTATCCTGACCGGCCTGGCGGGACTGTTCTTCCTGTTTCTGGCCGGCGCCATCGCTGTCGTCTTCTATCGTACGGTCAGCATCGTCCTGACCGGCAGATTGTTCGAGGTTCGTTAATGGCCGTTCACAAGATCGCCATCGTCGCCATGCAGGGCGTGCAGCTTCTCGACGTCATCGGGCCCTCGGACGTGTTTGCGGAGGCCAACCGTCAGAGCGGCACCGACCATTATTCCGTGGAGGTCGTCAGCGCGTCCGGCAGTCCGGTGCGCGGATCTTCCGGGTTGACGCTGCTGCCGGATCGGTCGCTGGAGGAAGGTTTTTCCGACATCGATACGTTGCTTGTGGCCGGGGATCCGCTCATTCATGAACGGCCACTGCCGGCATCGCTTCTCGCCTGGGTGAAGGAAGCATCGGCTCGCGCCAGCCGTTTCGGATCGGTGTGCTCCGGCGCCTTCGTGCTCGGCGAGGCGGGCCTCTTAAACGGCAGGCGGGCGACGACGCATTGGTCGCAAGCGGCGGAATTCGGCAAGCGCTTCCCGGAGGTGAAACTCGAGCCCAACCGCATTTTCACCAAGGACGGCAACGTCTGGACCTCAGCCGGCGTAACGGCCGGCATCGACCTGGCGCTTGCCATCGTCGAGAAGGATCTCGGCCTGGACATCGCTTTGAAGGTCGCGCGTGAACTCGTTGTCTTTCTCAAGCGGCCCGGAGGCCAGACCCAGTTCAGCACCCTTCTCGCCGGCCAGCTTGCACAGAAGACACCCATTCGTGCGGCTCAGGATTTTATTGCCGACAATCTCTCTGCCGACCTCAGCGTCGCAGCGGTTGCCCGGCGCGTCGGCATGAGCGAGCGAAACTTCTCCAGGCAGTTCAAACAGGAGGTGGGCATGACGCCCGCCGACTATGTGGAGAGCATGCGGCTGGAGGCGGGGCGCAGGCTTGCCGAAGACACCGGCATTCCACTCAAAAAGATTGCCACGGATATCGGCTTCCATGACGATATCGCCTTCCGTCGTTCCTTCGTTCGTCGATTCGGCACGTCGCCGGCCGCCTATCGCAAGAGCTTCGGATCGTAGGCATGCCAGCTTGGTCCACAAGCGGCGCTGACATCTGGAGAAGCCAGCCATGTTCGACCTGATCATCCGCAACGCCAACCTTCCGGACGGACGCCAGGGCATTGATGTCGGTGTTGTGGGCGGAAAGATCGCCGCAATCGAGCCGGACCTTGCCGCGACCGCAGGCGAAGAGATCGACGCCACCGGCCGGTTGCTGAGCCCACCCTTCTGCGATCCGCATTTCCACATGGACGCAACGCTGTCGCTCGGCCTGCCACGGATGAACGTCTCCGGCACCCTGCTTGAGGGCATCGCGCTCTGGGGCGAGTTGCGCCCAACCTTGACCAAGGAGGCGCTGGTCGAGCGGGCGCTGCGTTATTGCGATCTCGCCGTCAGCCAGGGGCTTCTCGCCATCCGCAGCCATGTGGACACGTCGGATCCTCGGCTGGTCACGGCCGAAGCGCTGCTCGAGGTCAGGCAGAAGGTTGCGCCCTATATCGACCTGCAGCTCGTTGCCTTCCCGCAGGATGGCTACTACCGCGCGCCCGATGGCGTCGCATCGCTTGAGCGTGCGCTCGACATGGGCGTCGATATCGTCGGCGGCATTCCCCATTTTGAGCGGACGATGGAGGATGGCGCACGCTCGGTGGAGGCGCTCTGCCGCATCGCTGCCGAGCGCGGCCTGCCCGTCGACATGCATTGCGACGAGACCGATGACCCGCTGTCGCGCCACATCGAGACGCTGGCGGCCGAGACCGTGCGCTTCGGATTGCAGGGACGCGTTGCGGGCTCGCATCTCACTTCGATGCACTCGATGGACAACTACTATGTTTCCAAGCTCATCCCGCTGATGGTGGAAGCGAAGATCAACGTGATCCCCAATCCGCTGATCAACATCATGCTGCAGGGGCGCCACGACAGCTATCCCAAACGCCGCGGCATGACACGAGTGAAGGAGTTGATGGCGGCGGGGCTCAACGTCGCCTTCGGGCACGATTGCGTCATGGATCCCTGGTACTCGATGGGGTCGGGCGACATGCTGGAAGTCGCCCATATGGCTGTTCACGTGACGCAGATGGGCGGCATCGAGGACAAGCGCAGGATCTTCGACGCGATCACCGTGAACTCGGCGAAAACCATGGGCCTTGAGGGCTATGGGCTGGAGGTGGGCTTCAAGGCCGATCTGGTCCTCTTGCAGGCGGCCGATGTCAGCGAGGCCCTGCGGCTGAAGCCAAACCGGTTGTTCGTGATCAAGGCTGGCAAGGTCATCGCCCGGACGGCGCCGCGCATCGGTGAGCTCTTTCTCGATGGGCGCCCGACATCGATCGATATTGCGCGGGATTACATCCCGCAGGCGACCCAGGGCTGAACGGAGACTTCGAATTTTGGACGCGATTCCGGACAGAAAACCGCTGCACACTTTTCCTGGTATCGCTGCCTAGAGCATCCTGCCCTCAAGTGGAATCATTTGAGGCAGAAAGATGCTCTAGAATCAAAGTGCTAGAGCGTCCTTTGTGCGTTCAAACGAACGCACGGCGCTCTAGTCCTCGAAATCGCCGAAGATGTTCTGCAGCCGGGTCAGCTGGGCGACGCGCTCACCGACATCATCGCCGAGCACGACAATGATGTTGCTCAAGAGCAGGTCCATGACCGCGACGGTTGTCGCCGCCCCGTCCCACAGCGGACCGTGCGACCCGGGCACAATGAGGCAGATATCGGAGACCTCAGGTGCCCAGGGGCAGAACTCGTCGGTATAGAGGATGACCTTGACGCCGGCGCGGCGGGCTTCCTCGGCAAGCGGCCGCGCCTTGGCGGCGAAACGGCGCACATCGTGCAGGAACAGCACACGCCCCTCGACCGAGCCATCGAGCAGCTCGGCATAGGTGCCGTTGAGGCCGTCGACGAACTGCACGCGCGGCCGGGTATAGGACAGTTGGCTGGCGAAATATTGCGCGATGCCGCGAACGTTCTGATAGGCGGCGACATAGACTTCGCTCGCAGCAATCAGGGCGTCGATCGTCTGCTGCCATTCCGGCGCGGTCGTCAGCTCGTAGATCATGCCGAGATTGTCGACCTGCTGCTGGATCAGGCCGGCAAGCAGCTTGCCTTCGCGGTTATCCTCCCGCAACCGGCCGACAGAGCCCTTGACCTGCCAGGCGGGATTGTTGGAGCCGTCACGCCTGAGCTCGTGCTTCAGCTGGTCGAGGCCATCGAAGCCTAAACGCCGGAGATAGCGCCCGACGGTCATCGGCGAGACCTCGAGGCGGGTCGCGATCGAGCGCGCCGTTTCGAAGGGGATCTCGGCGAGGTTGCGCTCGATGTAGTTGGCGATGAGCTTGTCCGACTTCGAGCGTCTCATCTCGTCGCTGCGCAGCAGCTTCAGGATGCGCGGTGCCACGTCCCCTCCCATTCTACAGCGCCACCGGTCTTATCAGACGGAAAAAGGTCGCTGCAGCACTTTGAATTGCTGCATGTTTATCCTCAGCCACGAGGTAAGGAAACACGCAAGTCTGCCGAAGCGGATGCCGGGTAACAAACCCGCATCCGCTCCTGTCATCGCATCGCGTGTTTATTCCGCCGTCTTCACCTTCGTCCAGACCCGGTCGAGCTGGCGCACGCCGGGGCCGAGGTCTTCGAAGATTTGCAGCTTCTGCATGGTTTCCGGCGGCGGGTTGATTTCCTTGCTGTTCTTGATCTGCTCGGGGGTCAATTGCCGCGCCGGCACGTTGGCCGTCCCGTTGGTCTGCTGTTCAATATTGAGCGCCGCGACGTCCGGGCGCGTATAGAACTGCAGGAACTTGACCGCGTTGTCCTTGTTGGGGGCCGACTTCAGGACGCAGATATCCTCCTGGTACATCGTCGCCCCTTCCTCCGGGATCACGTAACCGAGATCCTTGGGGTTGGCGAAGACATCGACCATCGAGCCGACGAAGAAGTGACCAGCCGCGACATCGCCGGCGGCGACCATCGGGCGGGTGTCATAGGTAAAGGCGGCAACGTCGGGCTTCATCGCGATGATCGTATCGGCAGCCTGCTGCAATTCCGCCGGGTCGGTGGAATTGACCTTGTGACCGTTGAGGATCAGACCCACCGAAAGCACCTCGCGCATGTCGTCGAGCAGCGTGAACTTCAGCCCTTTCGCCTTCACCGTCTCGATCAGGTCGCGCCAGCCGGTCACGTCCTTGCCGAGAAGTTTTCTGTTGTAGAGGATGCCGACCGAGCCGAAGGCGTAAGGGAGGCAATACTCGCCCTTCGGATCGCTCTTGGCCCGAAGGAAGGTCGGGTCGATATTCTTGAAGCCCTCGTAGTCGTTGATGTCCGTCTTTTCGAGCAGGTCGAGCTTGGCCATGATGTCCTGCATGTGGACCGACGGGAAGACGATGTCGTAACCCGTGGCCCCACCCTGGATCTTCGCCAGCATCTCCTCGTTCGAGGAATAGGTGGAGAGGTTGACCTTGATCTGGGTCTCTTCCTCGAACTTCTTGAGGACAGCCGGATTGATGTATTCGCCCCAGTTGTAGATGTTGAGCTCGGCCGCTTGCGCCGTGCCGAACAGAGCGGAAAGTGTCGTCAGCAAAACGGCCACGCCACGTGCGCGGGTGGCGAAAGGCCTCTTGCCTTCACACGTCACCCCATTCGTCATTGTCATCATCATTCTCCTCTGATGGTCATGGCCGTTCGGCCCCTCTACGGCCCTTGATCACGGCTTCTGGTGGCCGTTGACTCCGATAGGCAAATGGTATCCATGTATCGGAAACGCACAAGCGTTATTTGCATAACATTTTGGGGAACAGAAGTATGCAGAATTCCATCGTCCGGCTGGTGGAGGCGAGCAAGGCCTTCACCACTCCGGAAGGCGGCATCGTGACCGCTCTCGACAGCATCGATCTCGACGTCCGCCGCAACGAATTCCTGACCTTGCTCGGGCCTTCCGGCTGCGGCAAGACCACCCTGCTGCAGGCGATCAGCGGTTTCGTCGAACTCGACGGCGGCTCGATCCTCATCGACGGCGAGGACATCACCGACCGGCCGCCCTACCGCCGCCCGGTCAACACGGTCTTCCAGAACTATGCGCTGTTTCCGCACATGACGGTCGGGGAAAACGTCGCCTATTCGCTGGAAGTCGCGGGCGTCGCCAAGCCGGCGCGCCGTGAAAAGGTCTCCGCCGCCTTGAAGATGGTAGGACTGGAAGGTATGGAAGGCCGCAGGCCGCGCCAGCTCTCCGGCGGCCAGCAACAGCGTGTGGCGCTGGCCCGCGCCATCATCGCCCGGCCGAAACTCTTGCTGCTCGACGAACCGCTGTCGGCGCTCGACAAGAACCTGCGTCAGGCGATGCAGATCGAACTGAAGACGCTGCAGAACGAGCTCGGCATCTCCTTCATCTTCGTCACCCACGACCAGCAGGAAGCGCTGACGATGTCGGATCGCGTCGCCGTGCTCTCCGGTGGCCGCATCCAGCAGCTCGATACGCCGCGCGCCATCTACGACCACCCGGTCAACACCTTCGTCGCCACCTTCATCGGCGCCAGCAACCTGTTCGAGGGCACGCTCGACGGCGACCGGCTGATGACGGCGGATGGCATGGCGATCCGCCACCAGCCCTGCGACAAGAAAATTTCGACCAAAGCGACGGCATTGATCCGGCCGGAACAGTTCTTCCTTGCGGAGGAAAACGCCCCCTTTCCGACGATCGACGTCGATCTCGACCAGATCGTTTTTGTCGGCTCCACCTTCGAGCTGTTCGGCCGCACTGCCGAGGGACGCAAGGTGATTGCGGAAGTTCCCGCCAATCGGCGCAATCTCGTCGGCACGGTCGAACGGACACGCAAGGCGCGGCTTGCCTATGACCCTGCTGCCGTGCACCTCATCGGTGCCAATGCCGGGGGTGCGTGAGATGTCGATCGCCAGCCGCCGCCGCTTTCAGCTCGCCGTTTTGCTCGGACCCGTCTCGGCCTTCCTTGCCGTCTTCTTCCTCGGGCCGCTCGCGATCATGGTCGTCACCAGCCTTCTCGCGCCCGGTCTCTATGGTGGGGTGGAGTGGACCTTCTACCCGCATAACTTCGGTCGCATCCTCGGTTTTGCCGATCCGATGTTCGAGGAGTTCGATCCGATCTACATCGCGATCTTCCTGCGCTCGGTCGAGATCGCGGCCCTGACGGTGCTCGCGACCCTTCTCGTCTGCTATCCCGCCGCCTTCTGCATCGCCCGGCTTTCCGAGCGCTGGAAGAATTTCTGCCTGTTCCTGATCACGCTGCCTTTCTTCACCAGCCTGATCGTGCGGCTCTTCGTCTGGGTGTTGATCCTGCGCCAGACCGGCCTCGTCAACGAGATGCTTCTGTCAACGGGGCTGATCGAGCGGCCGCTCGACCTGATCTACACCAAGGGCGCGATCATCCTCGGCATGACCTATGTGTTCATTCCCTTCATGTTCATGCCTGTTTATGCCAGCGTCGAGAAACTCGACTGGACGCTGGTGCGCGCCTCGCTCGATCTCGGCGCCGGGCCGCTGCGCACCTTCTGGCGCATCATCCTGCCGCTGACGGCTCCCGGCATTGCCGGTGGCGCGGTGATCGTCTTCATTCCGGCGCTCGGCAACTTCGTCGTGCCGGCGGTGCTCGGCGGCGCCAAGGTAATGATGTTCGGTAACCTGATCGAACAGCAGTTCCTCGCGGCCCGCAACTGGCCCTTCGGCGCCGCACTGGCGATGATGGTGATGACCGTAATGCTGATCATGATGATCGCCCACGTGGTGCTTTCCGGTCGGCGCAGCGCCGCCGCTGCGCTGGCACGGTGAGGTGACCATGAAGCTCGCTCGATCACTATTCACCGGCGGCCTGATCGCCTACACCGGCCTCTTCTTCGCCTTCATCTACATTCCGCTCGTCGTCATCGCCGTCTATTCGTTCAACGCCAATCCGGTGAACATGATGACCTGGACGGGCTTCACCACCGAATGGTACGCCCAGGTTCTCGGCTTCAAGACCAAGGTTTCCGAAAGCGCGCTTTACATCGAATCGACGGGGCAGCTGCTTCAAGCGGTGTGGAACAGCCTAGTGATCGCGGCCTCCACGACGGCCATTGCGACCATCTTCGGCACGGCGATCGCCATCGGCCTCTATCGCTTCGAATTCGTCGGCCAGCGCTTCTACCGGGTGGTGATGTTCATGCCGATGCTGATGCCGGATATCGTGCTCGGCATCGCGCTTCTGATCTTCTTCGTCAATTCCGGCATCCGGCTGGGGCTGACGACGATCATCATCGGCCAGTGCACCTTCCTGATCTCCTACGTCTTCATCGTCGTCTCGGCCCGACTTGCCGGCATGGACCGGACGCTGGAGCACGCGTCCGCCGATCTCGGCGCCAATGAATGGATGACCTTTCGCCGGGTGGTGCTGCCGCAGCTCTTTCCGGCAATCGTCGGCGGCACGCTGCTCGCCTTCATCATCTCGATGGACGATCTCGTCATCACCTATTTCATCGCCGGCGTCGACGTCACCACGCTGCCGATGTTCATCTTCTCCATGCTTCGGCGCGGCATCAAACCGGAGATCAACGCGATTGCCGTGATGATGCTCTCCTTCTCCTTCGTCGTCGCCTCGCTCGGCCTCTATCTTCGCTCCCGGCAGAAATGATCATGAACGATAAAACTTTCACCTCGCCCGCCACCCGCGCCCGCGATATCGGCCTGCCCTTTTCCGGCCGCACCGGCCGCTTCAACGCCATCACCGATGTCGACGGCATAACCGTCGGCTTCCGCACGATCGAGGAAGAGACCCCGCGCCCGGGCCGAAAGCGTCTGGTCCGCACCGGCGTCACCGCCATCCTGCCGCATGCCGCTTCGGCCACCCCCGTCCCGGTCTATGCCGGCGTACACCGCTTCAACGGCAACGGCGAAATGACCGGCACCCACTGGATCGAAGACGGCGGCTTCTTCCTTGGGCCGGTCATGATCACCAACACCCACGCCGTCGGCATGACCCATCACGCCACCATCAAGTGGATGCTGGAGCGCTACCGGTCGACCTACGACAGCGACGACTTTCTGTGGTTGATGCCGGTCGTGGCGGAGACCTATGACGGCGTTCTGAACGACATCAACGGCCAGCCGATCACCGAGACAGATGTGCGCGCAGCACTCGACAGCGCCACCTCGGGCCCGGTGCAGGAGGGCAATTGCGGTGGCGGCACCGGCATGATCGCCTATGGCTTCAAGGGCGGCACCGGCACCGCATCCCGCGTCGTCGAATTCGGCGGTCGCGACTATACGATCGGCACGCTGGTGCAGGCCAATCACGGCCAGCGCGACTGGCTGACGATCCGTGGCGTTCCGGTCGGCGAGCACATGCGCGACGGCACGCCGCAAAGCCAGATGCAGGAGCGCGGCTCGATCATCGTCGTGATCGCCACCGACCTGCCGATGGCGCCGCACCAGTTGAAGCGGCTGGCGCGACGGGCGGCGATCGGCATCGGCCGCAATGGTACTCCGGGTGGCAACAATTCCGGCGACATCTTCCTTGCCTTCTCCACGGCCAATACCCAGCCGATGGCGCACAAGGCGCCGCCGCGCCTCTCGCTGGAGATCGTCAACGACGACCTGCTCGACCCGGTCTATCTCGCGACTGTCGACAGCGTCGAGGAAGCGGTGGTCAACGCGATGATCGCGGCGGAAGATTCCGGCGGCACCGCCCATGATCGCTTCAAGATCCAGGCGATCCGGCATGAGCCGCTGATCGAGGTGATGCGGAACTACGGCCGATAGTCGGCGACCAACGTGGCAATGCGTTATCTTTTCGGGACCGGCAATCTTAGCCGGCTCCTGACGAGCTCACCCGCGCGCGGCGCCAGTCGCTCGGCGCCTCGCCCACGCGTAACCGAAAGAAGCGCGAGAAATAGGCGGCATCGGCAAAGCCGATCTCATAGGCGATGTCTTCCAGCGGCCGTACAGTGAAGAGCAGCAGGCGCTTGGCCTCGAGCAATCGACGCTCGTTGATGAGCTCCTTGACCTGCATGCCGAAGGCGTCCCTGCTCGCCTTGGCGATGAGGTGCGGTGTCGTTGCCAGCGCGTCGGTGTATTGCGCGACGCTCCAGTTTTCCCGGAAGTGCAAATCGATAAGCCGGCGCAGCTGAGCCGCCAGCATCGCCTGCGACGGCTGGGCCGGAGATGGCGTGGCGGATGCCAGACGGGCGATCTGGGTGAGGACGGCCGCGACCAGCGAGGCGAGCATCTGTTGGGTGCCGGGCGCACCGCCGGCATATTCGTCGGCAACGATATCGAGCAGTTCGGCAAGACGGCGCCAGCCCCGGTCCTCGCCGTCGCCACGGATCATGACCGGCGCATCAACAGGAAGCGTGGTGTTCTCCCGGATCGAGAGCAGCGCGCCATCAGCGACCGAGACGACGACCGCGTCGCTCGTCTCAGGATCGACGGAAAAACCATGCACGATGCCGCTCGGCACGAAGCTGACGGCCGGTGCCAAAAAGTCCAATGGCCTGTCGTCGATGAAATAGGTGCCGCGGCCGCTCATCCAGAAGGTGATCTGCCCCATCTGATCGTGTTTATGCGCCTTCACCTGTCCCTGATGCAGGTTACGCCGCGCCATCACCGTCTCGACATGGAAAAATCCGGGTTCGAGTTGTTGCTCCGGTTCACCGTAGACGAAGAAACTTGGAATGGCGTCGGTCATGGCCCACCGAAAAAAGTACAAGTCATTTTGCCATTCTGTCCATGGCGGCCAATGATTTCAACGCCTAGCCTTGACGAAACTCAAGGAGGAGAAAATGAGAGCAGAGGATTTCCGCGCCGACAGGACGCGGCCCTTCACCGGCGCCGAATATCTGGAAAGCCTGCGCGACGGCCGCGAGGTCTATATCAACGGCGAACGCATCAAGGACGTGACCAGCCATCCGGCGATGCGCAATTCCACCCGGTCGCTCGCCAGGCTCTATGACGCGCTGCATGATCCGGCAAAGAGGGACATCCTGACGGCGCCGACCGACACGGGCTCCGGCGGCTACACCCACAAATATTTCCGCGTCGCCCGCTCCTCCGCCGATCTTGCCGCCCAGCAGGGCGCGATCGCCGAATGGGCACGCATGTCCTATGGCTGGATGGGCCGCACCGCCGACTACAAGGCGGCGCTGATGAACACGCTCGGCGCCAATGCCAATTGGTATGGCCCGTTCAAGGACAACGCGCTCGCCTGGCATAAACGCGCCCAGGAAGCGGCGCTCTTCATGAACCACGCGATCGTCAATCCGCCGATCGATCGGCACAAGCCGGCGGACGCGGTCAAGGACGTCTTCGTCCACATCACCAAGGAAACGGACGCCGGCATCTACGTCTCAGGTGCCAAGGTGGTCGCGACCTCTTCGGCGCTGACGCACTATAATTTCCTGGCGCAAAGTTCGGCGACGGTAACGGAGGATCCCTCGCTCTCGGTGATGTTCATCGTTCCGATGAACGCGCCCGGGATCAAGATGTTCTGCCGCGTCTCCTACGAGCAGACAGCCAACACCGTCGGCCATCCCTTCGACTATCCGCTGTCGTCGCGCTTCGACGAGAACGATGCGATCCTGGTGCTCGACAACGTCTTCGTGCCGTGGGAGGACGTCCTGGTCTTGCGCGATGCCGCCAAGATCCTCTCCTTCCACCCGGCTTCCGGCTTCATGCACGGCTACTGCTTCCAGGGCTGCACCCGTTTCGCCGTGAAACTCGACTTCTTGGCAGGCCTGCTTGCCAAGGCGCTGCGCGCCACCGGCGGCGACGCCTTCCGCGGCAATCAGGCAGCACTCGGCGAGGTCATCGCGCTCCGCCACATGTTCTGGAGCTTCTCCAACGCCATGGCCCACAATCCCATCCCCTGGGCCGATGGCGCCGTGCTTCCCAATCTGGAAGCCGCGCTTTCCTATCGAACCTTCATGTCGGAGGCCTATCCGCGTGTCGTCGAGACGATCCGCAAGGTGATTGCATCGGGGCTGATCTACCTGCCGTCCTCCGTGCGTGACTTCGGCAATCCCGAGATCGACCGCTACCTGGCGCAATATGTCCGCGGCTCTAACGATATGGGGCACATCGAGCGCATCAAGATCATGAAACTGCTCTGGGACGCGACCGGCACGGAGTTCGGCGGACGCCACGCGCTCTACGAACTCAACTATGCCGGCGCGCCTGAAGAGGTTCGGCTGCAGGTATTGAAAGGGGCCGAACGCGGCGGGCGTCTCAAGGAGATGGAAGCGCTCGTCGACCAGTGCATGGCGGACTATGACGAGAACGGCTGGACCGGCAGCACCTGGCTGCCGCCGCTCGACGATGCGGCCGCTCTGCGCAACGCCGCCGAATGAGGCCCGTCATGGAACCGCTCGTTTCGAAGACGGAGTTTCGCAACGCCATGGCGCGGGTCTGCGCGCCGGTCAACGTCATCACCACCAACGGACCCGCCGGACGCGGCGGGTTCACCGCCACCGCCATGTGCTCGGTGACCGACGAGCCGCCGACGCTGCTCGTCTGCATGAACCGCAACTCCACCCAATGCGGCCTTTTCATCGACAACCGGCGCTTCTGCGTCAACGTGCTCAGCCACGACCATAGGGATCTCGCCGGCCACTTCGCCGGCGCGACGCAGGATATGGCGGCCCGCTATGCCGCGGCCGACTGGGTCGAGATGCAATCCGGCAGCTTCGCGGTCAAAGACGCCATCGTCTCGCTCGACTGCGAACTCGCCGAGGCGCGGCTGCTTGGAACACACCACATCCTCATCGGCCGGGTCGTCGGCATCCGCTCGCGCAGCGACGGCAATGCGCTGCTCTATTTCGATCGCAACTACGTGCATGTGCCGACGCAGCTCGGAAGTTTCGGCGGCTAGGCGTAGGCGGGGTCTCGCCCCGCCTACATGAACACGGCCCATTGACAGACGTTTCGCCAAAGAGCCGAGGCAATCCACATCCACGTGCTGTTCAGTGCCTTTTGTTTTTTCCGTAAAACGCTCTATTTGCTTGGCGCGCAATGAGAAAGGAAAACGGAATGGTGGTTGCTGAGCCAGCCGGGCGGCCGACGACGGACGCGAAAGGCAGGGAATTCGATCGCCTGACCGCCCTTGGACATCTCGACATTCTCGACACGCCGAAGGATCAGGGCCTTGAACGGATCGTGCGGCTGATAAAGCAGATCTTCGCCATCGACATCGGCATCATCTCTTTGGTCGACGCACATCGACAATGGTACAAGGCCTGCTCGGGGCTCGCATTAGACGAAGTTCCCCGGGAAGACACTTTCTGCCGATATGTTGTCGCCTCCGAGGAACCGCTTGTCGTGCACGACGCCACGCAGGATCCGCGGTTTTCGCGACATCCCGCCGTCACCGGCCCGGAACATGTTCGGTTCTACGCAGGCGTTCCGTTCAAGACGCGGGATGGTCATACGGTCGGGACCGTATGCGCGATCGACCGCGCGCCGAGACACTTCACCGACAAAGACCTGACGATCCTGACCGAACTGGCGGGCGTGGCGATGGACCGGATCGATTTGCTCCGGTCGGCCGCGACGGATGGGCTCACCGGCACGTTGACGCGCCGCGCCTTCCGCGAGGAGGCGGACAAGCTGATTTCGCTCGCCATAAGGCACCAGCACGACGTGTCGTGCATCGTCCTCGACGTCGACCACTTCAAGCGGGTCAACGACACGCACGGGCATGCGGCAGGAGACGAGGTCTTGAAGGCCGTGAGCGCCGTCTGCCAGTCCAATCTGCGGGCAAGCGATCTGTTCGGGCGGCTCGGCGGCGAGGAGTTCGCCATCATGCTGCCGCACGTCGACGCGAACGGCGCACTCGCCGCAGCGGAAAAGCTGCGGGCAGCGATTGCCGCTCAAACAATCCACGGAGACTTTGGTCAGCTTGCAGTCACCGCGAGCTTCGGCACATCGGCGCTATCGCTCAAGAGCAGGGAGATCGGTACATTGCTCGCCCAGGCGGACGCGGCAATGTATCTCGCCAAGGCCAGCGGACGGAACCGCTGCGTCGAGTGGAGCAGTCTCGAAGTCGGCTATCCGCTGGGTCCTCGTCAGCGCGTACTGAAAGCCGGCACCATTCTTTTCGACGACAGGCATTCAAAGATAGAGTGCACTATCCGGTCGCTTGGTGCCGATGGCGCTGCGGTCACGGTTTCGAATTCGGCCGGCATACCACCGGAGCTGGTTCTGGTCGTCGCCGGCGAGGGTTTCGAGACCAAATGCCATGTGGTGGCGCGAGACCGGCAAAATCTCGAACTCGCCTTCGGATAGCACGGTCCCGACAGACACGCGCGGTCGTCCGGCCCCGGTCCCTGCGAGCCCGGTCAGAGCTGAATCCAGGCGGTCTTCAGATCGGTGTATTTGTCCAGCGCGTGCAACGACTTGTCGTGGCCGTTGCCCGATTGCCTGACGCCGCCGAGCGGCACCGTGTTGTCGGCGCCGCCATAGGTATTGACGTGCACGACGCCGGCGCGGATGCCGCGCACCATCCGGTGCGCGCGCGACAGGTTTGCGGTCCAGACTGCGGAAGCCAGCCCGTAGTCCGTCGCATTGGCGATCCGGAGTGCGTCGGCATCGTCGTCGAAGGGAATGATTGCAAGTACCGGCCCGAAGACCTCTTCCTTCGCCAGCTTCATTTCAGGCTGAATGTCGAAGACGGTCGGCTGCATGTAATAGCCGCCAGTCTCTTCAAGGATGCGCTTGCCGCCCCAACGCAGGCGCGCGCCTTCCACTTCCGCTTCACGGACGAAATCGAGGTTCTTGCTCAGCTGGACGCTGCTCGAAATCGCTCCAGCCTCGGTCGAAAGAAGCAGCGGATCGCCAACCTTCATACCTGCCGCGATCGCTGCCACCTTCTCCGCGAAGGCTTCGTGAATGGAGCGCTCGACCAGCAACCGTGAACCGGCAACACAGACCTGGCCGGAGTTGCGGAAGATGCCATAGGCCGAGATGCGCGCGGCCTGATCGAGATCCGGCGCATCGGCGAAGACGACGTTCGGCGACTTGCCGCCGAGTTCGAGATAGACGCGTTTCAGGTTCGAGCGCGCCGAATATTCGAGCAGCCGGCGGCCGACACCGCCCGAGCCGGTGAAGGCGAGCACGTCGATATCTCCATGCAGCCCGATAGCCTCACCCGTCGTCGCACCCAGGCCGGTCACAACATTCAGAACGCCCTCCGGCAGGCCGGCTTCGGCGCAGATTTCGGCGAGCCTGAGCAAGCTGAGCGAGGCGCCCTCCGCCGGCTTCAGCACCACGGAATTGCCGGCGGCGAGCGCCGGCGCGATCTTCCAGGCGCCGATCATCAAAGGGAAATTCCAGGGAACGATCGCGGCGACCACGCCGATCGGTTCGCGATGCACGAGGCCGAGAATGTTGTCGGCGGTCGGCGCGATTTCGCCATAGACCTTGTCGAGCGCCTCGGCATAGTAGCGGAAGGTTCCGGCGGCGCTGCCAGGCTCGGCCTTCAGCGCCATCGAAATTTCGGTGCCATTGTCGCGCACGCCAAGGACCGCAAGCTCCAGCGCCTGCGCTTCGATGATTTCGGCAATGCGCGTCAGCACCTTCTTGCGGAACGCCGGAGCCGCCTTCGACCAGCTTCCTTTTTCGAAAACGGCGCGCGCGGCACGGACCGCCGCGTCGACGTCGGATGCGCCCGCGTCTGCTATCGTCGTCAGGTGGCTGCCGTCGATCGGCGAGACGACGTCGAGCGTTTCGCCGGACAAGCTCTCCTGCCAGTGGCCGTTGATGAACAGCTTTTGGCCCTCGACGGCGAGGCTACGCAATTGGTCGATCTTGTCCTGCATGATGTCTGCTCCCGTTTGCATTGCCGGGACGGCGGAGGGTCCGCCATCCCTTCTTAGGTGATACGCAGTTCCGGACGGAAGCCGCTTGGCGTCGTTCCGGGAACTGCGTGGCAGCGATCAGATCTCCTGGCCTGCGCCAAGGCGGGCGAACTCGATCGGATTGCCCGACTTCAGCGATGCCGCAAGCGCCAGACCGATAACACCGAAGATCACGACAAGGCCCGGCAGGAACACGGCGAGAATGCCGGTGGCGCCCGCCAGGTCACCGAAATTGACCGCGATCGCGACGATAACGGCAACGAGGATCAGGCCGGTGACGACGGGGATAACCTTAGTCACCAGCGGGTTCCGTTCGAGGCCGGGATTGCGGCTGAAGAAGGCGACGATCGCAAAGGCGGTGAAGGCCATCAGCGTCATGACGGCGAGCGTGCCGACATTCGTCAGCCACGAGAACAGCGCCAGCACCGGATCCTGACCCGTTGCCGCAAAGAGTGCCACGACGAGGACGGCGATCACGGTCTGGATCAGCGAGCCGACATGCGGGCTGTGGTAGACCGGATGGGTGACGCCGATCGAGGCGGGCAGCAGCCGTTCGCGGCCGGCGACGTAGAGATAACGGGCGACGCCGTTGTGGAAGGCCAGAACACCGGCAAAGAGGCTGGTGACGAAGAGCACGTTCATCAGCGGCGGCAGCCAGCCGCCGGCATAACGCTCGGCGAGGCCGAAGAGGAAAGTGGTCGGATCGGCAAGGCCCTGCAGTTCCGGCACCAGCTTGTCGGCACCGGCCGCGTTCACCATCAGCCAGGAGGTGAACATGTAGAAAACGCCGATGATCAGCACCGAGATATAGGTGGCGCGCGGCACCGTCCTTGCCGGATCGCGGGCCTCCTCGCTGTAAATCGTCGTCGCCTCGAAGCCGATGAAGGCGGCAAAGCAGAAGAGAATGCCGATCGACGGCGAGCCGGACAGAACGGCCGAAGGCGTAAACGACGTCATCGTCAGCCCGCTGTCGCCGCCCTTGGCAAGGATCGCCACGTCAATGACGAGCACGACAAGATATTCGAGGATGACGAGAACCGTCAGCACCTTGGCGGAGAGGTCGACGCGGCGATAGCCGAGAACGCCGACGGCGGCGATGCCCACGAACGTCCAGACCCACCAGGGTAGATCGACCCCCAGACCAGCGAAGAGCCCGGCCGTCGCCGCCCCGAACAGGCCGAAGACGCCGATCTGCATGGCGTTGTAAGCAAGGATCGCGATCATCGCCGCGGCACCGCCCATCAGGCCACCGAGGCCCTGGGCCGTATAGGCGTAGAAGGCGCCGGCATTGCGGATATGCCGTGCCATGGCGACATAGCCGACGGAAAACAACAGCAGGATCAGCGTGACGAGCAGGAAGGTGCCGGGAATGCCGGCGCCGTTTCCAAGCATCATCGACAACGGCACGCCGCCGGCGACCGCGGTCAGCGGTGCGGCAGCGGATACGACAAGAAAGGTGACCGCGCCGACGCCAAGGGCGTTCTTGCGCAACTGGTTCGCGCCGGTCACGGGCGAAGATGGATTGTCCATAGTCTTAGGCTCCCCTGGTTGGCGCGAACGCCTTTTCGCCTCCGGTCCTTCTCTCCGGAAGCAGCTCCCTGAAGCGGACTGGAAGCGCGGGGGTTTTGCTTTTTTCTTGGCCGCGCAAGTCTTTCGGTTCAATATATGAACCTTAGCTTCAAATATAGACTTGCAAATTGCGTTCGGCCCTGTCAAGTTATTTCGCATGTTAAGTATCTCAGCTGGAGACAATGAGGGCGGCCGCACCGCCCCATGGCGGGAACAGGCGGAGATGACTTGCGACGGCGCTCAACGAGGAGGAATGGATGAGCACCATCGGTAAGGCCCTAACTTTGCTCGACACGATCTCGCGCCTGGAGAAGGAAGCGGGCTTGAGTGACATCGCGCGGCACTGCGGGCTCGACAAGGCGACCACCCGGCGCTTTCTCGTCGAACTGGAGAAACACGGTTTCGTTGAACAGGATCCGGAAACGCGGCGCTATCGCCTCGGCGGCGCGCCGGTGCGCCTTGCCCGCATCCGCGAGACGCGCTTCCCCTATCTGAGCGTGGCGACCCCCTTCGCCCGGGAGCTTGCGAGCCTAGCGGGCGAGACCGTTCACCTTTCTGAATACGCCGCCGGCCGCCTTTCGACTGTTCATGTGGAGGACTCGCAGCGGGCCCACCGCGTCATCGTCGATGTCGGGAGCATCCTGCCTTTCCACGCGACCGCGTCCGGCCTTGGCTTCCTTGCCTTCTGCCCGCCGAAGGACATCGACGCGGTCCTGTCGGCGCCGCTCGAGGCCTTTACCGATCAGACGCTGACGGACCCCGCAATCCTGCGCCAGACCCTGAGCGAGACTCTCCGGCGCGGCTACTCGATCTGCCATCACGGGCTCGAAACCGGAGTCGTCAGTGTCGCCGCACCGATCCGCGCGCCAGGCAGCACACCGGTCGGCGCGATCGCCGTCGCCGCCCCGGCAACGCGGGCGGAGAAGGAGACGGTGGAGCAGATGGGCCGCGCCGCGATGACAGCGGCCAGACGCATTTCCGAAAGACTTTTCGGGTTGGAGCAGGTTGCTGCCGATCCGCTGGCAAGGAGGGCCGGCTGATGAATGCAATGAACCGTCTCCCCAACATTCTTGTCGTGGGTACGGGAGACACCAAATGCGACGAACTCCAGTTCATGGCGTCCGTCATCCGCGAAGCCGGCGGCCTGCCCGTGATGATGGATGTCAGCATTCTCGGTGATCCGCCCTATGTGCCCGAATACTCGCGCCATGACATCGCCGAAGCCGCGGGTGTCACCATTGAAGCGATTGCGGCCAGCGGCGACGAACACAGCGCCATGGCGCTGATGGCAAGTGGTGCTTCTGCCCTCACCCGTTCCCTTTACGAAGCCGGCCAGGCCGATGGCGTCATCATTCTCGGCGGCTCGATGGGCACGGATCTCGCCCTCGACGTCGCCGCGGCCCTGCCGCTCGGCGTGCCGAAATTCATCGTCTCGACCATCGCCTATTCGCACCTGCTGCCGCCCGAGCGCATTGCGCCCGACCTGATGATGATCCTGTGGGCCGGCGGCCTCTACGGCCTCAACGGCATCTGCCGCTCGGTTCTCTCCCAGGCCTGTGGCGCGGTCGTTGGTGCCGCACGTTTCGGCACCAGGCCGGACAAGACGCGGCCGCTGATTGGCATGACCTCGCTCGGCTCGAGCTGCCTCAAATACATGAAATACCTGAAGCCCGAACTCGAACGCCGCGGCTATGACGTCGCTGTCTTCCATTCGACCGGCATGGGCGGCCGCGCCTTCGAGGCGATCGCGGCTGAGAAGGGCTTTACCGCGGTTTTCGACTTCTGCATTCAGGAGGTCAGCAACCATCACCACGGAACTGTCGTCACATCAGGGCCCGACCGGCTGGAGAATGCCGGACGTGCCGGAATCCCACAGATCGTCGCGCCAGGCGCCGTCGACATGGTCGACCTGCCGGCCTGGCAACCGATTCCGCAGGCCTTTGCCGATCGCCCCTATCACGCCCACAACCGGCTGCTCGGCTCGGTGACCACATCTTCCGAGGGACGACGCGAGATCGCCCGCGTCATCGGCGGCAAATTGAACGGCACCAGTGCCGAGGTCGCCTTCATCCTGCCGCTCAAGGGGATTCAGGAATGGGACCAGCCTGACGAGCCTCTCTACGAACCGGAAGCGCTCGACGCCTTCATCGACGAGATGCGCCGGCAGATCCCCTCAGGCGTCGCCCTGCATGAGGTCGACAGCCACATCAATGCGCCGGCGTTCTCGCAAGCCGCGCTTGCGATCTTCGACGACTGGGTGGCGCGTGGCATCGTGCCCGAGGGCCGGCCATGACGAACACTATGCCCGACACCATGAGCGACAAGGCACTGATCCTCGATTTCGGCGGCGTCGTCACCCGCACGCTGTTCGAAACCCACGACATCACGGAGCGTGCGCTCGGGCTCGCGCCCGGCACTCTTACGTGGCGCGGTCCCTTCGACCCCGCAACCGACCCGCTCTGGGCCGCCATGCAGCGGCGCGAAATCACCGAACGGGACTACTGGACGGAACGCACCCGCGAAGTCGGCCGCCTGCTTGGCGAAGACTGGAGCGACATGAAAACCTTCGTGCAGCGGGCGCGTGGGGCGGAACCGGAACTGGTGCTCCGGCCCGAGACGCGCGACGCGATCCTCGCCGCCCATAAGGCCGGCATTCGGCTCGCGATCCTCTCCAATGAACTCGACCTCTTCTATGGCGTCGCGTTCCGTCAGCGCTTCCCGCTGATCGAGCTCTTCGAGACGATCGTCGACGCCACCTACACCAACATCCTGAAGCCCGATCCGCACGCCTACGAGCTGGTGCTGAGCCAGCTTGGCCTGCCGCGCGAAGCCTGCGTCTTCGTGGATGACCAGTTGAAGAACATCGAGGGTGCGCGGGCCGTCGGCCTGCCTCACGTCCATTTCGACGTCACCCGACCCGCAGAAAGCTACGCCAGAGCGCTTCAGATGCTCGGCCTCGAACTGACAGGAGCATGACCATGCGCGAAACCAACTTCCTCATCGAGAACAACGCCCGCCACCTCTGGCACCCGATGGCGCATCCGGCCGAGATGCAGGCAACGCCACCGCGCATCATCAATGCCGGCGAAGGTGTCGAGATCGTCGACATCCATGGCAAGAAGGTGCTCGATGCGGTCGGCGGCCTCTGGAACGTCAATCTCGGCTATTCCTGCGAACCGGTGAAGGAGGCGATCCGTCGCCAGCTCGACGAGCTGCCCTATTACTCGACGTTTCGCGGCACCACCAACTCACCGCTGATCGAGCTTTCCTACGAGCTCGCCGAATGGTTCCGCGAGGATGGGCTGACGCGCTCGTTCTTCACCTCGGGCGGTTCCGACTCCGTCGAGACCTGCCTTCGCCTCGCCCGCCAGTACCACAAGCTCAACGGCCAGCCGGAACGCACCAAGTTCGTCGCGCTGAAGAAGGGCTACCACGGCACCCATTTCGGCGGCGCCTCGGTCAATGGCAATGCCAATTTCCGCCGCAACTACGAGCCGCTGCTGCCGGGCGTCTACCACCTGCCGGCGCCCTATACCTATCGCAACCCCTTCGACACGACCGATGGCGCCATAATCGCCAAGGCGATCGCGCGGCTCTTCGAAGACGAGATCGCCTTCCAGGGCGCCGACACGATCGCGGCGCTGATCATGGAGCCGGTGCTCGGCGCCGGCGGCGTGATCGTGCCGCACGAAATCTTCATGCCGCTGATGCGCGAGATCTGCGACCGCCACGGCATCCTCCTGATCGCCGACGAGGTGATCACCGCGTTCGGCCGCACCGGTGCCTGGACCGGTTCACGCCTCTGGGGCGTGAAGCCGGATTTCATGTCGACCGCCAAGGCGATCACCAATGGCTACTATCCCTTCGGCGCCGTGATGATCTCGGACAAGGTTGCCGAGGCTTTCGAAAGCAACAAGACGGCTGCCGGTTCGATCGGCCATGGCTACACCTATTCCGGCCATCCGGTGGGTGCTGCGGCAGCACTCGCAACCCTGAAGGAAACGCGCAAGCACAATGTCGCTGCAAATGCCAAGGCACGCGGCGATGAGCTGATCGCCGGCCTCGAAGCGCTGAAGGCCCGGCACGAACTGATCGGCGACGTGCGCGGCAAGGGGCTGATGTGCGCGATCGAGCTCGTCTCGGACAGGGAGAAGAAGGCCGGTGCCGCAAAGGATGTCGTCCAGAAGGTTCAGGACGTGACCTATGATGCCGGCGTCATGGTGCGCACATCCGGCGCCAACGTCATCCTGTCGCCGCCGCTGATCGTGACCGCAGGCGACGTCGCCCGCATCCTCACGGCCCTCGACGCCGGCCTGACCGCAGCACGGGGCTAGCGCGATGGGCGACAACCGGGACCTGATTGCGCGCCGCGAGCGGCTGCTCGGGCGCAACATGTCGCTGTTCTACGAGGAGCCGGTGCATCTCGTGCGTGGCGAAGGCGTTTGGCTTTTTGATGCTGACGGCCGCCGCTACCTAGACTGCTACAACAACGTACCGCATGTCGGCCATTGCCATCCGCGGGTGACCGAGGCGATCGCCCGGCAGGCCTCAACCCTCAACACCCACACCCGCTATCTGCATGAAGGCATTCTCGACTATGTCGAGCGTCTGACCGCCACCTTCGACAACAGCCTCGACACGGCGATCCTGACCTGCACCGGCAGCGAGGCGAACGACGTGGCGCTGCGCATGGCCCAGGCCGTGACCGGCAAGACCGGGGTGATCGCCACCGACCACACTTATCACGGCAATACCGCCGCCGTTTCTCAGCTTTCGACCCGGATGCCGCCGGTCGGCGGCTTCGGCGGCCATGTCCGCCACGTGCCGGCGCCCGACAGCTACCGGCCGCTTGGCGGCGAGCCGGGCGCCGCTTTTGCCGCGGCCTTCACCGCCAAGGTCGAGGAAGCGATCGCCTCGCTGCAGCAAAGCCCGCACGGCTTCTCCGCGCTGATCATCGATCCCTTCTTCGCCAACGAAGGATTTCCGGAACTGCCCTCCGGCTTTCTCGACGGCGCCGTCGCCGCCGTCAGAAAGGCAGGCGGGCTCCTGATAGCCGACGAAGTGCAGCCGGGCTTCGGCCGAACCGGCGGCCATATGTGGGGGCACCAGAAGGCGGGCATCGTTCCCGATATCGTCACGCTTGGAAAGCCGATGGGCAACGGCCACCCGATCGGCGGCGTCGTTGCGGGCACCGAAACGCTCAACGCCTTCCGCAAAGCGTTTCGCTACTTCAACACCTTCGGCGGCAATCCGGTCTCCTGCGCAGCGGCCATGGCCGTGCTCGATGTGATCGCAGACGAAAACCTCATCGAGAACGCCGCCCAAGTCGGCGCCTATGCCAAGGCCGGCCTCGCGCGGCTTGCGGACAAACATGGAATGATCGGCGACATCAGGGGCAGCGGACTATTCTTCGGCGCGGAGCTCGTCACCGATCGCGCGGAAAAAACGCCAGCAAGCGCCCTCGCGACCAAGGTGATCAACGACATGAGCGAGCGCGGCGTGCTGATGGGCAAGCTCGGCATCCACCAGTGCACGACCAAGATCCGACCGCCGATGCCCTTTACCCGCGACAATGCGGATTTGATGCTGTCGACGCTCGACGACGTGCTTTCGGGCCTGTGAGCGACTGATGACGGCGGACCTGCCCAAACCCTTTCGCGACGCGCTCGACAACCGGGCGTGCCAGGCACTTGCCCATTGGGGCGTTGCTGACCAAGAGCCGGAGTTGCTGAAGTACCGGGAAAACGCCGTGTTTCGCGTCCACCTGGCCGATGGTCGCCCGGCGGCGCTGCGGCTGCACCGCGCCGGCTATCACAGTGCGGCGGCACTGCACTCGGAACTGCAATGGATGGCAGCACTCGGCAACAGCGGTCTCGCGGTGCCGCAACCGATCGCGACGACGGACGGGCGCTTGCTTGTCGCCCTGCCTGAAGGTGGCGCGTTTGCCGCACAGCATGCCGATGTGATCAACTGGATGGATGGAGAGCCATTGGGCGAAAGCGGTAAACCGCTGTCCCACTCACCCGAGAGGCTCGTCGAGATCTTCTCGGCGCTCGGCGCCTCCATGGCCGAGATGCATAACCTCGCCGATCGCTGGACGCCGACCGAGGGCTTTTGGCGTCCGACCTGGGATGAGGAAGGCCTGCTTGGGGATCGTCCGTTGTGGGGGCGCTTCTGGGATTGCGAAGGCCTATCGCCGGCCCAAGCCATGGCGCTATCGGCTTTGCGCGGTGACCTCAGGCGGCGCCTCGCAACTCTGCCGACTCCGGCTAAGGATTTCGGCCTCATCCATGCGGACCTCGTTCGGGAAAATGTGCTGGTCGGCGAGGCGGGCGTCAAACTCATCGACTTCGACGATGCTGGCTGGGGTTACCGCCTGTTCGATATCGCCACCGCCCTGCTGAAGAACCGACGCGAGCCGGCCTATGGAGCGATCGAGGCGGCGTTGATATCAGGCTATCGCAGCCGGCGCACGCTCAGCGCCGAGATGCTGTCCAGCCTGCCGCTGTTTCTTGTGCTTCGCAGTCTCACCTATATCGGCTGGTTCTCGGCGCGGCCGGAACTGCCGGGCGCCCGCGAGCGTGTCCTGCGCTACGCCGACGAGGCGCTGGCGCTTACCAAAGAGCTGGGCTTCACATGATGACCGAGAGCCAAAAACGCTCAGTCGTTGAGGCTGGCCAGTTCGTCCAGCATGTCGAGCAGGACTTCGACGCGTTCACGACCGTAGCGGGTTTCGAGGTCCTCGTAGATCGCCCGGCTCTCGGGGCTGACGTCGGCGATCACCCGCATGCCCTCGGGTGCAATCTCCAGGAGGACGCGCCGGCCGTCGTCGGCATCCTTGTGCTTGGTGATCAGGCCCCGCTCCTCGAGCGAGCGGATGATGCGGGTGAGGCTCGGCGCCAGGATGAAGGCCTTGTCGGCCATTTCCGACGCATCGACCCGGCCGGCCTCCGCCAGGATACGGATCACCCGCCATTGCTGCTCGGTGATGTCGTGGCGCGCCAGCATCGGGCGGAAATGCGCCATCACCGCTTCGCGCGCTCGCAGCAGCGCGATCGGCAGCGATCGGCGCGTGTTGTGCGGCAAAAGGGCGTCGTGACCAAGGTCAGCAGGGATTTTCTCGCGGCTCATAAGCGTTCTATCGGACATTTTCTTTCGTTCTGCAATTTGGCAGGCGCGGGCAGAGACTTCGACCTTCTTGACACCGCCATCGATTTCATTAACGTGTTAAATATATGAGAGCGCATCGGGAGGAAAGATGCCGCACCTGACAATCGAATACTCAGGCAATCTCGACGACCGCGTCGACTTCGCCCGACTTTGCCGGACCGTCCACAAGACGATCCTCGGCACCGGCCTTTTCGAGCTCGGCGCCGTCAGGGTGCGCACGGTCCGGAGCCGCGACTATGCGATCGCCGACCTTTTGCCGGACAACAGCTTCATCGACATGTCCTTCCGCATCGGTCGCGGCCGCAGCGAGGCAGAGAAGAAGGCCACCGGCGAAGCCATCTTCAAGGCCGTGAGCGACGAACTTTCGGAGCTTTTCGCCACACCGCATTTTGCTCTCAGCCTGGAGATCCGCGAGATCGACCCGGATCTGAGCTGGAAGAAAAACGCCATTCACCCCCGGCTGCGCGCCACCAAAGGCTAGACGCAGCCACCCCCAAAGCACAGCAGCGCGCGGCGAAAGTCTGCGCCAGCATCGGAGAACACCATGTCCAAGCTCGATGAAAACCTCGCCAAGGCGGAAAGCTACCTCGCCCGCTTCAAGAGCGAAGGCGTGCTCAACCACATCAACGGCGAAGCGGTGTCGGCACTTGACGGCGAGACCTTCGAGACGATTTCGCCTGTCGATCTGAAACCGCTCGCAAGGATCGCCCGGGGCAAGGCTGCCGATATCGACCGGGCGGCAAAGGCCGCGAAAGCTGCCTTCGCCGAATGGGCTTCGATGCCCGGCGAAACCCGCAAGAAGCTGCTGCACAAGATCGCCGACGCGATCGTCGCACGCGCCGAGGAGATCGCCTTCGTCGAGTGTATGGACACCGGACAATCGCTGAAGTTCATGGCCAAGGCGGCGCTGCGGGGTGCCGAGAATTTCCGCTTCTTCGCCGACCGGGCGCCGGAAGCGCGCGACGGCAAGGTGCTGCGCGCCTCTGGCCAGATCAACATGACGACGCGCGTGCCGATCGGCCCGGTCGGCATCATCACCCCCTGGAACACGCCGTTCATGCTGTCGACCTGGAAGATTGCGCCTGCGCTTGCCGCCGGCTGCACGGTCGTGCACAAGCCGGCGGAATTGTCGCCGCTGACGGCGCGGCTGCTGGTCGAGATCGCCGAAGAAGCGGGCCTCCCGAAGGGCGTATGGAACCTCGTCAACGGCTTCGGCGAGGATGCCGGACGGGCGCTCACCGAGCACCCCGATATCAAGGCGATCGGCTTCGTCGGCGAGAGTCGCACCGGCTCGATGATCATGAAGCAGGGTGCCGAGACGCTGAAGCGGGTTCATTTCGAACTCGGCGGCAAGAACCCGGTGATCGTCTTTGCCGATGCCGATCTCGAACGCGCCGCCGATGCGGCGGTTTTCATGATCTACTCGCTAAACGGCGAACGCTGCACCTCGTCTTCGCGCCTGCTGGTCGAGCACAGCATCTACGAGCGCTTCACCGCGCTCGTCGCCGAAAAGGCCAAGCGCATCAAGGTCGGTCATCCGCTCGATCCGGAAACCGTCGTCGGCCCGCTCATCCATCCGGTGCACGAGAAGAAGGTGCTCGATTACATTCGCATCGGCCGCGAGGAAGGTGCTACCGTTGCTGCCGGCGGCGAAAAATTCGATGGTCCCGGCGGCGGCTGCTACGTCACCCCGACGCTCTTCACGGGCGCCAACAACGCGATGCGCATCGCTCAGGAAGAAATCTTCGGGCCGGTGCTGACGGCGATCCCGTTCAAGGACGAGGCAGACGCGCTGGCGTTGGCCAACGACGTACAATATGGCCTGACCGGCTATCTCTGGACCTCCGACGTCACCCGCGCCTTCCGCTTCACCGATCATCTCGAAGCCGGCATGATCTGGGTAAATTCGGAGAACGTGCGCCACCTGCCGACGCCCTTCGGCGGCGTCAAGAGCTCGGGCATCGGCCGCGACGGCGGCGACTGGTCGTTCGATTTTTACATGGAAACCAAGAACATCGCCTTTGCCAGCTCGGCGCATGCGATCGCCAAGCTCGGCGGCTGAGCGCGCTGGCAGAAAAATCTGGAGGAGACATCAATGCCCTTACCGAAACCGAACCTCTATCCGCCCTTCAACATCGTGCGGCTGAGCCATGTGGAACTCGCCGTCACCGACCTCGCAAAATCGCGCGCCTTCTATGTGGACGTGCTTGGCCTGCAGGTCACCGACGAGACGGCGGACACGATCTATCTCAGGGCCATGGAGGAGCGTGGCCATCACTGCATTATCCTGAAGAAGGCGGCGACTGCCGAGGCCCGTGACCTGGGCTTCAAGGTCTATGGTGACGAGGATCTCGAAAAGGCGGCGCACTTCTTTAGGGCCAAGGGCCTGCCTGTCGAGTGGATCGAACGCCCCTACCAGTCGCGGACCTTCCGCACCCGCGACCCGCAGGGCATCCCGCTCGAATTCTATTCGAAGATGGACCGCCTGCCGCCGATCCACCAGAAGTATGCGCTCTATCGCGGCGTGAAGCCGTTGCGCATCGATCATTTCAACTGCTTCTCGCCGGATGTCGACGAGGCCGTCGCCTTCTACAACGAGATCGGCTTCCGGGTGACGGAATACACCGCCGACGAGGAGACCGGACGGCTCTGGGCCGCCTGGACCCACCGCAAGGGCGGCGTGCACGACATCGCCTTTACCAACGGCCGCGGACCGCGCCTGCACCACACCGCCTTCTGGGTACCGACTCCGCTCAACATCATCGACCTGCTCGACCTGATGTCGACCTCCGGCTGGCTTTCCAACATCGAGCGCGGCCCCGGCCGACACGGCATCTCCAATGCCTTCTTCCTCTATGTGCGCGATCCGGATGGCCACCGCATCGAGATCTATTGCTCGGACTACCAGACGGTCGACCCGGATCTCGAGCCGATCAAATGGGACCTGAAGGACCCGCAGCGCCAGACGCTCTGGGGTGCGCCGGCACCGAAATCCTGGTTCGAGGAAGGCAGCGCGTTTGCCGGTGCCGAGACACGGGACTCGATCCTGAAAACCCAACCGATCATCGCGCCCTGACAGTTGGCAACAGGGATCGGGTAGGGCCAAGAGAGCAGGACGGGAGGAAGCAGATGGATCAGAAGACTTTTGGAGAATGGTCGCTAAGGGCAGCGCAGTGGGGTGCCGACTATCGAGCATCACTGCGCGACCGGCGAGTGCGTGCCCAGACGGCACCGGGTGCGATCGCCGCGCAGATACCATCGCGTCCGCCGCAGACGGGCGAGGACATGGAAGCGATCTTCGAGGATTTCGAGAAGATCATCCTGCCGGGCATGACCCACTGGCAGCATCCGCGGTTCTTCGCCTATTTCCCGGCGAACGCCGCACCCGTCTCCGTCGTTGCGGAATACTTGGTCACCGCCATGGCGGCGCAGTGCATGCTCTGGCAAACCTCGCCGGCGGCGACCGAGCTCGAAACGAAAGTGCTCGACTGGCTGCGCCAGGCGATCGGCCTGCCGGAGGGCTTCTCCGGGGTGATCCAGGATTCGGCCTCTTCGGCGACGCTCTCGGCCGTCCTTGTCATGCGCGAGAAGGCGCTTGGCTGGAACGGCAACAAGAAAGGCCTCGCAGGCCAGCAGCATCTGCGCATCTATTCCTCTGACCAGGTGCACACCTCGATCGACCGGGCGATCTGGGTGTCGGGCATCGGCGAGGAAAATCTCGTACGCATCCCGGCTAAGGGACCGCGACGCGCGATGGATGCGAGCGCGCTGGAAGCAGCCATCCTCAGGGATAAGGCGGCGGGGCTGCTACCCGCGGGCGTGATCGCCTGCACCGGCGGGACGAGCACCGGCGCCTGCGACGACATCGCCGAGGTGGTGCGCATCGCGCACGCGCATGGTCTCTACGTCCATGTCGATGCCGCCTGGGCGGGTGCCGTGATGATCTGCGAGGAATTCCGGGAACTCTGGGCCGGCGTCGAGAAGGCGGATTCGATCGTCTTCAACCCGCACAAATGGCTAGGCGCCCAGTTCGACTGCTCGGCGCATTTCATCCGCAGCCCGGACGATCTGGTCAAGACGCTGGCGATCCAGCCGGAATATCTGAAGACCCATGGCCGCGACGGCATCATCAACTATTCCGAATGGACGATCCCGCTCGGCCGGCGCTTCCGGGCGTTGAAACTCTGGTTCCTCTTGCGGTTCCACGGGCTCGCCGGTCTGCAGACGATGATCCGCAATCACGTGCGCTGGTCCGAGCGCCTCGCGGAGCGGCTCGCCGAACACAGGGATTTCGAGATCGTCACTCAACCCATGCTGTCGCTGTTCTCTTTCCGCCACCGCACCACCGGAGATGCGGACGCCCACAACATTGCTCTCGTCAATGCGATCAATGACGATGGCCGCATCTACCTGACGCAAACCCGCGTCGACGGCCACGTGGCGATCCGGTTCCAGGCTGGTCAGTTCGACATGACGGAAGAGGATGCCGACACCGCCTTCGAGGTCATCACCGAAGTCGCCGGTGCGCTGAACAAACATCGGAACGGAACGAAAGCCGCCCAATGACCCACCCCCGACTTGTCACCTTTTCAGCCGGCGAAAGACGGGGCTACGGCCTCGTTTCCGGAAGTGGTCTGATCGATCTTTCCAAGCGATATGCGTCGACCTGGCCTACGTTGCGCGAGGTGATCGAAGCAAGCGCGCTCGTTCGCCTTGCCGACGAGGCAGGCGGGCTGCCGGCAGACATTTCGCTCGATGACATCCGCTTTGAGATCCCGGTGCCGGCGCCGGAAAAAATCATCTGCGTCGGCGTCAACTTCCCCGACCGCAACGAAGAGTACAAAGACGGCCAGGCGGCACCCTCCAACCCGTCGCTGTTCATCCGCTTCCCGCGCTCGTTTACCGGGCACGGGCAGCCGCTGATCCGCCCGCCGGAAAGCCCGCAGCTCGATTATGAAGGCGAGATCGTCATCGTCATCGGCAAGGGCGGCCGTCGTATTCCCGAGGCGTCAGCACTCGACCACATCGCGGCTCTTTCGCTCTGCAATGAGGGCACGATCCGCGACTGGGTGCGCCACGCCAAGTTCAACGTCACGCAGGGCAAGAACTTCGACCGAACCGGCTCGATCGGCCCCTGGCTGGTGCCTTTCACCGATGAGGCACAGCTTGCCGATATCAGGCTCGAAACGCGGGTAAACGGCGAGGTGCGGCAGCAGGACCGCACCAGCCGGATGATCTTCTCCTTTCGCAAGATCATCAATTACGTCTCGACCTTCACGACGCTGGTTCCCGGCGACGTCATCGTTACCGGCACCCCCACTGGCGCTGGCGCGCGCTTCGATCCGCCGGTCTGGCTGAAACCCGGCGACATCGTCGAGGTCGAGGCCGAAGGCATCGGCACGCTCATCAACCCGATCGCCGACGAGGCCTGACCCATGCTCGACAAGATCCAGATCGAGGCGGCAGCGACCGCCCTCGACACCGCCGAGCGCGAGCGCGTCCAGACCGGACTACTCTCGCTCAAGCACCCCGAGATGACCATGGACGATGCCTATGCGGTGCAGGCCGCGTGGATAAGGCAGAAGATTGCCGCGGGCCGGCGGGTGATCGGCTGGAAGATCGGCCTTACCTCCAAGGCGATGCAATATGCGCTCAACATCGACATTCCCGATTCCGGCGTGCTGTTCGACGACATGCTGTTCGAGGACGGTGCGCGCATCCCCGGCACCCGCTTCATCCAGCCGCGCATCGAGGCCGAGATCGCGTTCGTGATGAAGGCGCCGCTTACCGGCCCCAACGTCACGGTTTTCGACGTGCTGAATGCGACGGATTACGTGACGCCGGCGCTCGAAATCCTCGACACCCGCATCCTGCGCGTCGATCCGGAAACCAAGAAGGCACGCACCATCGTCGATACCATCTCCGATAACGCCGCCAATGCCGGCATCGTGCTCGGCGGCCGGCAGATGCGGCCCGACGCGGTCGACATGCGCTGGATGGGCGCAATCGTCTCACGCAACGCCGAGGTGGAGGAGACGGGGCTCGGCGCTGGCGTGCTCAACCATCCGGCCCGCGGCATCGCCTGGCTCGCCAATCGTCTCTCGCTTTACGGGGACCGGCTCGAGGCCGGCCAGATCGTGCTTGCCGGTTCCTTCATCCGCCCGGTCGAGGCCCGCCATGGCGATACCATCGTCGCCGATTTCGGACCATCCGGTACCGTCAGCTGCTTCTTCGAATAGGAACGACCATGCCCGCTCCCCGCAATCCGTTCAAACAGGCTCTCGCCGAGAAACGCACGCAGATCGGGCTGTGGCTGGCGCTCGCCAATCCCTATACCGCGGAGGTCTGTGGCGGCGCCGGCTTCGACTGGCTGCTGCTCGATGCCGAGCACGCCCCGAACGACGTGCCGCTTCTGGCGGCACAGCTTCAGGCACTCGCAGCCTCGCCAAGCCACACGATCGTCCGGCCGCCGATCGGCGAAACCTGGATGATCAAGCAGATCCTAGATATCGGCGCACAGACGCTGCTGATACCGATGGTCGAAAGCGCCGAACAGGCTCGCGCGCTGATGCGCGCCGTGCGCTATCCGCCCCACGGTGTGCGCGGTGTCGGCGCGGCCCTTGCGCGGGCGTCCGCCTTCAACCGCATCCCGGATTACCTGCAGACGGCCAACGACGAGATCTGCCTGCTGCTGCAGATCGAAAGCCGCGCCGGCCTTGCCGCCCTTGACGAGATCGCCACGATCGATGGCGTCGACGGCATCTTCATCGGCCCGGCCGACCTTGCTGCCGACATGGGTTTCCTCGGCAAGCCCGGCGCGCCGGAAGTACAAGAGGCAGTCGAAGCGGCGCTGCTGCGCATCCAGTCGCACGGTAAAGCGGCCGGCATTCTCACGTCCGATCAGACGCTCGCACGGCGTTACCTCGAGCTCGGCGCCACCTTCGTCGCCGTCGGCAACGACGTCAGCCTGCTGGTCGGCGCAACGTCTAAACTGGCCGCGGAGTTCAGGGGGGCCAAAGGTGATGCCGGAGCAGCGGGGCGATTGGGCGGTCCGTATTAATCTTGCCGGCAGCGGCACCGAATGCGAGCAGGCGCCCGATATCCCGACACCACCGGAACGCTGAACATCGTCGACTTAATCAGATTTAATCGCTATGATTAAGTTCGATCAATGGAGATGCATATGGAAACGAAAGTGCTGACGGCGCATGTTCCATTGCCGCTTGCGGAAAAGGTCGACCAGCTCGCCGCCCGCCTGGAAAGACCGCGCGGCTGGATCATCAAGCAGGCGCTTGCGGCCTGGGTTGACCAGGAAGAAGAACGACGCCGTTTGACGCTCGAGGCGCTCGCCGACGTTGATGCCGGAGGCGTCATCGATCACCAGTCGGTCCAGGCCTGGGCCGATAGCCTCGACAGCGACACGCCGCCTTCCGTTCCGCAATGATGGAGCTGAAATGGACGAAAAAGGCGCTGTCCGATCTGGCGCGCCTTTTTGAGTTTCTGGCACCAGTCAACAGAAAGGCTGCGGCGCGAACCGTCCAATCCTTGGTTGCCGCTCCGACCCATCTGGTCGAGCAGCCCCGACTCGGCGAGCGGCTGGACGAATTCGCACCCCGCGAAGTTCGCCGCCTGCTCGTTGGTCATTACGAGATGCGTTATGAGATTGACAAGACAACGATCTACATCCTCCGCATCTGGCACACACGCGAAGATCGTTGACGCATCGACATCAAGTGAGCGCGACGCGCTCCGTCGCTCAATTCATCATAGATTCCGATTTTGAGAATTCATGCGGCGGGAGTATAGCGATTCCACGCCCACCAGCATTGGATCCCGCCCATGACCGATACCGTTCTCGACCGCTTCCTTCGTTACGTCGTCATCGACACCCAGTCCGACCCGAAGTCGAAGACGCAGCCTTCAACGGAGAAGCAGAAGAACCTCGGCCGCGTGCTCGTCGAAGAATTGCTCGCCATCGGTCTTAAAGACGCGCATCTCGACGAAAACGGTTATGTCTACGCCACCATTCCTTCGAACGTGGACAGGCCAGTGCCGGTCATCTGCTGGTGCTCGCATATGGACACGGCGCCCGATTTCACCGGCACCAATGTCAAACCGCAGATCCTCAGCAACTACCAGGGCAGCGACATCCGGCTTGTGGGTGACCCGCAGCAGGTTATCCGCGTCAGCGATCACCCGGTTCTGAACGACCAGATCGGCAACGACATCGTTACCACCGACGGCACGACGCTGCTCGGCGCCGACGACAAGGCCGGCCTCGCTGAAATTGTCACGGCTGCACAGATCCTGGTCGACAATCCCGACATTAAGCACGGCACGATCAAGCTGCTCTTCACCACCGACGAGGAGATCGGCCGCGGCGTCGACAAGGTCGATCTGAAGAAGCTCGGCGCCGACTTCGCCTATACCGTCGACGGCGAGACGGCCGGGCATATCGAGGACGAGACGTTTTCCGCCGATGGCGTCGAGATCATCATTCACGGCGTTGCCATCCATCCCGGTTTCGCCAAGGACAAGATGGAGAATGCCATCAAGATCGCCGGCACGATCATTAGCCGGCTACCTCGTGACGTATCACCGGAGGGAACAGAGGGCCGAGATGGCTTCGTGCATCCGACCGGTGTGACCGGCTCCATGGACAAGGCGCAGCTTGACTTCATCGTGCGCGATTTCGACGAGGCCGGCTTGGCCAAGAAGGAGGCCATGCTCGAGGCGATCGTCAAGGACGTCATGACCGCTTTCCCGGGCTCGACCTACAGCTTCGAGGTCAAGGAACAGTATCGCAACATGAAGGCAGTGCTCGACCGCAATGCGGAAATCGTCGAGAACGCCATCGAGGCGATCCGGCGCGCCGGCATGCAGCCGGTGCGCGGCAGCATCCGCGGCGGCACGGACGGCTCGCGGCTCTCCTTCATGGGCCTGCCCTCGGCCAACCTTTTTGCCGGCGGTCATGCCTTCCACTCGCCGCTCGAATGGGTCAGCCGCCAAGACATGGAGCGGAGTGTCAAGACACTCGTCGAACTAGCGAAGATCTGGGCGGAGCGCGCCTGAGGCAACAACCTCTGCGAAGGGAGACAACGATCGGCATTTCGCGAACAGAGATCGGGCGATGAGTGCGGCGCGAGGCTCGAAACGGGCGCCGGCCAAGCCGGCTTCGCTGGCGACCAATCCGCCGACCTTCGAGCACATCGTCACCGGCGTCAACGAGACGTTTTTATGGCGTCTCGACAACTATCCCTGGGAACGGAACGTCTGGAACTTCCATCCGGAAATCGAGATCCATCTCATCCGGAAAGCCTCTGGCCTTGCCTTCGTCGGCGATCACATCGGCCAGTTCGATCCGGGCTACCTGACGGTCATCGGCAGCAATCTGCCGCATGACTGGGTGACGGCGACCGAGCCCGACGAAATCATCGAAGGTCGCGACATCGTCATCCAGTTCCATCCGGACCGGATGCGCGAGATCACCGACGCCTTGCCGGAGTTTGCCGAGCTCGAGGCCTTTTTTGCCCGCGCCGAACGCGGACTGGTATTTCACGGTGAAGCCCGCGCCGAGGGCGCGGATCTGATCGAACGCATGGGCAGCCTTCAGGGGTTCTCCCGCTTCTCGCTGTTCATCCAGCTCCTCGATCTTCTCGTCAACACCGAGGAATACGAGCTGCTCTCCTCGCCGGAATTCGCGCCAGAGCTCGACCAGCAATCGCTCGACGTGCTGCGCGGCGCTCTGGCCTTCATCTACGAGAACATCGCAACCGATATCCATCTGGCCGATCTCGCCAGGCGCGCCGGCATGAGCGAGACGGCCTTTTCCCGCTTCTTCAAGAAGAACACCGGCAACACCTTTACCGACCACGTCAACAAGCTGCGGATCTGGCAGGCTTGCAAGCTCTTGGCCGAAACCGACATGCCGATCACCGACATCTGCTTCGAGGTCGGATACCTCAACATCTCCAACTTCAACCGCACCTTCCTGCGCCAGCACAAGATGACGCCGTCGGCCTATCGACGGCTGACGGGACAGCGCCGTCCGGCACGCTTTTAGGGTCGGCTCCCGAACGCAGACGATGAATCCTTGCGTTTGCTGCACCGCAAATAGCTGATGATGGGTAGAATTACGCAAGAAAGTACAGATTAGCCGCATCGAGCGCGCTAGCTCGGTGCGTCATTGCGCCTATCATCAAGACCAGCGAAACGGTTCGCTATCGGGAAGAGCGCGTTGGATCTGAGGAGTTTCCGGCGCGTATCGCAAAGACCTTGGGGAGGTCCTTCACATGACAAAACCAAAGACGCTCGTTTCGAGCATCGCCTTCGCATGCCTTCTTTCCACCGGCCTGACGACACTGGCGGTCGCTGCCGAATGCTCCGGCACGATCAAGGTGCTGGCCCAGCCGCGCGACGGCCTGACGCTGCTCGAAGACTACAAGTCCGAATTCGAGAAGCTCTCCGGCGGTGCATCCTTCGAGATCGACTATCTCAACGAAAACGACCGGCGCGCCAAGACCAAGGCCGACGCTTCGACCATCGGCAAGTACAACGTCTATTACATCGACGAGGCCAACGTCGCGCTCTTTGCGTCCGCCGGCTGGGTCGCGCCATTGATGGACTACTATCCTGCAGACTACGACTATGCCGATTTCGATCCCGGCCGGCAGAAGGTCGCGACCTATGACGGCAAGGTCTGGTTTGCGCCGATCACCGGCGGCGGTGACCTCATGGTCTACCGCAAGGACCTGCTCGAAGCGGCCGGCATCGCGCCGCCGAAGACGCTCGACGAATACATCGCCGCGGTGAAGAAGCTCAATCAACCGGACCAGGGCATCTATGGCACGGCACTGCGCGGCCAGCGCGGCTCGGGCGCCAATGTCTGGCGCTGGATGCCATTCTTCAAGGGGTTCGGCGGCAACTGGTTCGACGGCAAGACGCCGGTCTTCGACGGCGAACAGGCAGTCAAGGCGACCGAGACCTATCTCGAACTGTTCAAGTACTCGGCACCGGGCAGCCAGACCGGCGGCTGGGACGAGGCAGTCGGCGCCTTCACCTCCGGCCAGGTGGCGATGCTCATCGAATCCACCCCGCTCGTCGGCATGGCGATCGATCCGAAATCCTCGAAGGTGGCGGGCAAGGTCGGCTACCTGCCGCCTCCGGCACCGCTGACGGGCGGCGGCTACGGCCATGGTCTCGCGATCGGCGTGAAGGCCAACAAGGACGAGGCCTCCAAGACATGCGCCGGTCTGTTCATCGCGTGGGCGACCTCCAAGGAAAACGAGGCGCGGCGGCTCGAGGCCAATCAGTTCAGCGAGCTCAACCGCACCAGCATCATGACCAGCCCGAAATTCGCCGAGCTCTACGGCCCCGATCTCGGCCAGGCGCTCGCCGACACCGGCAAGGTCACTGCCGTCAATTTCTGGCAGAGCCCGCAATGGCCTGACCTCGGCGACCGTTGGGGCATCATCCTGGAAGAGCTGATCACCGGAACGCGCAGCGACATCAAGGAAGGCCTCGACGAGCTCGACGGCTTTGCAAAGGACCTGGTTGCCCGCAGCCAGTAACACCGTTCCTCCCAGGGTCCATCGGCAGGCTGAAAGCCGCGCCGGTGGACCGCCGCACCATCGGCGCGACAAGCCGTAGGACGTCTCACATGAAGCAGAAAAACAGCCTGCCGGCGGTGTTCCTCACCCCGGCCATGGGGATCCTCGCCGTGCTGGCACTCGTGCCGACGGCCTATGCGATCTACATTTCCTTCCAGAACCGCGAGCTAAGCCGTCCCGACGGCAACCTCATCGGCTTCGCCAACTATATCGACCTCTTCTCTGATCGGCGTTTCATCAACGCCATCGGCGTCTCCCTGACATGGGAAGCGGTGACCGTCGGCATGACGCTTCTGATCGCCGTCGGCCTCGGCATACTTCTGTTCGAATGCGTCTCGCCGCGCACACGCAATCTGCTGACGCTCTTGTTTCTGGTGCCGGTGATCCTACCGCGCGTTTCGGCCGCCTTCGTCTGGAAGTTCGCCTTTCATCCGCTCTATGGCATAGCAACCTATCCCTACAAGGCGATCACAGGCCAGCCGCTCGACCTGCTCTCCAATCCGGCAACCGCACTTGCGACCGTCGCGCTCGTCGACGTCTGGCAATGGGGCCTGTTCTTCGCCGTCATCGTGCTGAAGTTGCTGGAGACGCTGCCGCCACAGCCGTTCGAGGCGGCAAGGCTCGACCACGCCCGCACCTGGGAGATCTACGCCTTCATCGCCCTGCCGATGCTGAAGGCGCCACTGATCTCGCTCGCCTTCGTCAAGATGATCGAGTCGCTGCGCGCCTTCGACCTGATCTACGTCATGACCCGCGGCGGCCCCGGCATCGCGACTGAGACACTCGACATGTACGCCTTTTCGCAAGGCTTCATCGAGTCCGGCCGCATTTCCTATGCCTCGAGCATGGCCGTGCTGATGATGATCGCCACCTCGATCGCCTTCACCTTCATCTGGAAGAGGGTCCAGTGATGACCGCACATACCCTTGGCCGCCTCATCGGTCGGCTGATCCTCGGCCTTGCCGCCTTCTCCGCCGTCTTTCCGATGTTCTGGACGGCGCTCAACGCCTTCAAGAACCGCGTCGACATCGTCACGCCGACGCCGCTCTTCATCTTCGAGCCGACACTCGACAACTTCGCCTATGTGCTCGGCCGTGAAAGCGTCTTTGCCGGCCTCGTCAACTCGCTGCTGATATCGGGCGCTGCGGTTCTGATCGGTGCCGCGCTCGGCCTACCCGCTGCCTATGCGATCGCGCGTTATCCAAACCGCTGGTCCCGCGACATCCAGTTCTTCGTGCTGTCCCTGCGTTTCCTGCCGCCGGTGGCGATCGCCATTCCGCTGATGGTCATCTGGCTCGACTTCGGGCTTTACGACACGCGTCTGTCGATGATCGTCACCTATTCGCTGCTGACGCTCGCGACCATTATCTGGCTCAGCGTCCCGGCCTTTGCCCGGGTGCCGAAGGAAGTCGAGGAAGCGGCCCGCGTCGATGGCTACGGTCCCTATGCGATCTTCTTCCTGATTGCGCTGCCGATCGCACTCCGCTCGCTAATTGGCGCCGTTGCCTTTGCCTTCGTGCTCGTCTGGAACGAGTTCCTGATCGCACTGATGCTGACGACGTCGGACGCCAAGACGCTGCCGATCGTCGCCTCGGAACTGACCCAGCTCGGCCGTGACGTGCCCTGGGGCATCCTCAACGCCTCCGTCGTGCTGCTCTCCATTCCACCGCTGCTCTTCATCGGGGTCCTAAGCGGCATGCTCAACAGCGCCTTCAAGCGCAAGACACAATGAAACCCGAGACTGGAAAAACAAGGAAATCCTTCATGCAAGCGTTGGTCCTCGAGCAAAAAGGCAAGCTCGCGCTCAGGGAGATCGATCTCCCGCTGGAACTCGGCCCGGATGACGTCAAGATCGCCATCCACACGGTCGGCGTCTGCGGCAGCGATGTGCACTATTACACCCACGGCGCCATCGGCCCCTATGTGGTGCGCGAACCGATGGTGCTCGGCCACGAGGCGGCCGGCACCGTCGTCGCAGTCGGCAGCAATGTCGAAACGCTTCAAGTCGGCGACCGTGTCTGCATGGAACCGGGTGTTCCGGATCTTTCGTCCCGCGCCTCCAAGCTCGGCATCTACAATGTCGATCCTAAGGTGCGTTTCTGGGCGACGCCACCGGTGCATGGCGTCCTGACGCCCTTCTCCGTCCACCCAGCTGCCTTCACCTACAAGCTCCCTGATAACGTCTCCTTTGCCGAAGGGGCGATGGTCGAGCCCTTCGCCATCGGCATGCAGGCGGCCGCCCGTGCCCGGATCGCACCCGGCGACGTCGCTGCCGTCATCGGCTGCGGACCGATCGGCATCATGGTGGCGCTGGCCGCCCTTGCCGGCGGCTGCAGCCGTGTCTTCATCTCCGATTTCAGCGCCGAGAAGCTGGCGATCGCCGCCCAATATCCGGGCATCATCCCGGTCAACATCGCTGATCGCGCCTTTGCCGACGTCATCGCCACCGAGACCGGCGGCTGGGGCGCTGACATCGTGTTCGAAGCAAGCGGCAGTGCCAAGGCATTCTCCGGCATCTTCGACCTGGTCCGCCCGGGTGGTGCCATCGTGCTGGTCGGATTGCCCGTCGAAGCCGTCCAGTTCGACGTACCGGGCGCGATCTCGAAGGAGGTCCGCATCGAAACGGTGTTCCGCTACGCCAACATCTTCGACCGTGCCCTGCAACTGATCGCTTCGGGCAAGGTCGACCTCAAGCCGCTGATCACCGAAACCTTCCGGTTTGCGGACAGCATAAAGGCGTTCGAGCGAGCCGCCTCGGCCCGGCCGACGGATATCAAGCTGCAGATCCTCATGGACAGCGGGAAGGATTGAGCCATGGCGAACATCGTCTGCTCCAACGTCGACAAGCTATATGGCGCCGTCGACGTCATCAGGGATTTCAACCTCGATGTGGCCGATCACGAGTTCATCGTGTTTCTCGGGCCTTCGGGCTGCGGCAAGTCCACACTTCTGCGCATGATCGCGGGCCTTGAGGATATTTCCGGCGGCTCCGTCTCGATCGGAGGGCGGACGGTCAACGACCTGCCGCCACGCGACCGCGGCGTTGCCATGGTTTTCCAGAACTACGCGCTCTACCCGCACATGACGATCTACGACAACATCGCCTTCGGACTGAAGCGTATGAAGGTGCCGAAGGCGGAGATCGACACGCGCATCCGTGCTGTGGCTGCGACGCTGGGGCTCGAGCCCTATCTCACCCGCAAGCCCACAGAGTTGTCCGGCGGACAACAACAACGCGTCGCCATCGCCCGCGCCATGATTAAGACGCCGCGGGTCTTCCTCTTCGACGAACCGCTTTCCAATCTCGACGCCAAGCTTCGCAACCACATGCGCGTCGAGATCGCACGGCTGCACCAGAAGCTGAAGACCACGACCATCTATGTGACGCACGACCAACTGGAGGCGATGACGCTCGCAGACCGCATCGTGCTGATGAAGGGCGGCGCGATCGAGCAGGTCGGCACACCCGCCGAAATCTACGAGCGCCCGCGCACCCTCTTCGTCGCCGGCTTCATCGGCACGCCGAACATGAACTTCATCGACGTCGCCACCGAGAAGACCGAAGGCGGATGGCTGCTGCGCAGTGCCGGCGGCAACTTCTCGATCCCGGATGGAAAGTACGCCCTGCGCCATGGCCAACCGCTGGTGCTCGGCATACGGCCGGCGGATCTGAAAATCGCCGAGGCCGGCGCCAATCGCATGTCAGGCATTGCCGATCTCGTCGAGTTTCACGGCAATGACGCGTTGGTGACGTTCCTCTTTGCCGGCAAGGAAATCGGCGCGCTGGTCAAGGCCAGCGCCTGCCCGAAACCGGGCGACGCTGTCACCTTCGCGGTCGAGCCCGAAGGTCTCCACCTCTTCGATCGGGAAAGCGGTATCTCCCTGCTGAAATCCTGAGACGCCTTCGTCAGTTCGGATTTGCAAATGAGGCGGCCGGGAGCGGTCCGGCCGTCATCAGCGTAAAATCGAACGGCGCGCGGACGTCGGCATCAAGCACATATTGCCGGTGGACCCGAAGAAAATCGCGCTTGATCCTGCGATAGCGTTCCGGTGAAAGCATGTGCTTTAGCCGTATGAAGACGATCGGTGGCTGGGGCGCATCATGGTGCCCGGCCAGTGCCACGACCTGGCACCGGTAGAAGTTGATCGCATCGGTCAGGCATTGGACGTCGAACCAGAAGATGTCCTTCACACGGGCGATCGCGCCGACGCGCGCCCGCAAGACCTCGGCCGAGCGAAGCAATGCGCATTGCAGGATCGCGCCGCCGAGCGTGACAAAGACGACCCGCTTTCCCGCAAACAGGCTCGGCTCCCTTTCCACCAAAGTGCCGATCACCTGAGTGGCGATGCTTGAGCCCATGCTGTGGGAGCTGATGACGTATTCGTCGGCCGGCTCGCTGAGTGCCGCCCGCACGGACGCCAGGTTATCCTCAACCCACTGCTGGAAATAGGGTTTTTCCAGCCTGGCGACCGCGACGGCCAGCTCCCAATCGGAAAAAAGGTGCAGCGTATGCCACCGGTCCGACCAGGGAAGAAAGAGCCGGAAGAAGGCCATATGGGCAACGATTGCGCTTAGGATCAGAAGGGATGTGTCAAGCGCAAGCCAGTAGGGCGCGGTGACGATCAGCACGCTCAGAGCGAGCGCGATTGCCACCAGCAGGAATGGGAAGAGGAAGAACAACCCGAAGCGCCATGCATGCCTGAAGTAGGAAAAAGCACCACCTTCCCAGACGACGCGCGCGGCACTCGAATATCCCGCAACCATTCTGCGCAGCGTCGACCGGCCGTTCAGGCTTTTGACGATTTCGTCGTGATCGAATAAATAGACGCGGCTCGACGTTTGCCAGTCGGCACCTTGACTGTCGACATCGAAGTAGCGGCTTTGCCCTTCGGTCTGTACCGGTCCCACCTCGACCTCGAAGTCCTGAAGCTTGGCGGTCTTCACCGCCGATCGCTTGTAGCGCGCCTGGTGCCTGACGGCATCCAAGGGCTCAAAGCCCGGAAAGTGCAGCACGATACGTTTCGTGACGTGCCCGGAGGGTTTGTCGTATGACAAGTGGATGATCTCTCGAAAGGCGCAAAATGCCCGCCCCTGCCTCCCCGAAAAGGAGGCGGAAGCGGGCGCTCGGTGAGCGCCGGGTGGTCCCAGCCTGCGGGAAGAGGTCGACAATCTCGGTGTCGAGAATATGGCCGAATGAAACGATACAACGGTGTTGGCAAGATTTTTTTGACGCAGCCGATCCGAAACGCGACCTTCCGCCGGTACTGCGGAGGCGCTGCCTGAAAACGCCACTATGCTCCAGCCTCTATGGGTTCTTTATGCCCCGCACCTGACTTCCCAAGCGATTTCCTACCTTGGTTCGAGCTAACAGGAGGCGGCGCGAACCCCGATGGCTCCGCCTTCTTAGCGCCGTTTTTCGATGGCTTGAGACGCGCCGTGCCGCCGGGAACATCGCCGGCATGCGGTACGTGTTATCTTTGCAATATGCGGCCTGGTTGCAACGGTGGGTAGACGCCCATCGCGCCCCGCGTGGCAACGACGAGAGAAATGCATAGACGCCTCGGCATCGGTCCTCCCCGGTTCCGGAATGTCTCACGACGAGCAAGACAATGAAATTCACGAACGGGTTCAAGCCCAGCCCCAAGACCAGCCGCCGATTGCCGACGGAATACTTCATTCTGGCGGATATCGCATTTGAGGGCGCCGTGATCGGCTCCCTTGCCGGCAGGCCCATACGGGAAGCGGTAAGGGATGGCAGCGGCCTTTGCTATCGCTTCGTCGGCGTGGCTCCGCGGCTCGCGGGTGGCGGCTTTGACGTGTTGTCGCTTCGCTCCGGCGAGTGGATCGTGGAGCCCGGCCTTGTTTACGCAGCCGATACGGCCACATCAAAGAAAGAAGCGAATCTGGCCGCCTGAGCTGCACCGCCTCGCGGTCAGGAAGCCACCCAGTTCACGGCTCTTTTCCGGCAGGCGTCAAACATCTCCGCGATCTGACGCTGGCTTGTCTGCGGGCCACACGCCGCCCTCCCGCAATGTCCCTGTAATCTTGCCCCTTTAGCAGCGGGTTGTCGCCGCCTCGACCCGAAATAACAATCGGGCATGCGGCAGGTCAAAGCACGACCGCAGGCTTTGTGCGTCCGGGTGGACGCCTGGCGATGCGGGACAAACCGGGATCCGTCATGTTCTTCAGCAAAGGGCGCCGCGCCCTCGCATGTTTTGCCGCTACCGCGCTGCTCCTCGCCGGCTGCGCTTCCGACACCATGAAAACCTATATCGGCCAGCCGGTCGAATCCGTCATCATCGACTACGGTCCGCCGACGAACATTCTTGATCTCAGTTGGAACGAACGGGCCTATCAATGGCGCAAGATCTCGACGAATGTCGTCTCCGGCACATCGAGTGGTGAAATCAAGGACACGCGCCGAGGAATGCGCTACGAGGAATACTCGACGCCGGGCTACGTCGAAGAGCAGGAATGCTTCTATACCTTCTACGCGCGCATGCAGCAGGGCCGCTGGTACATCACCAATTTCCGCCAGCCGAAGCTGGAATGCGAGTGATGGCTTCTACCTCACTGGCGAGGCGGATGAAATTCGTTGTAAGTATTTGAATTTGTGTATGTTTTCATTAAGTAACCTGCTCAGGAAGAACTGCAATCGGGAGAACTGGCATGCGCATCCTGCTGCTGGAAGACGAGCCGGAGATGGCCTCGGCCCTGAAGGCGGCGCTGGAGCGGCGTCAGGTGATCGTCGATCACGTTGCGACGCTGGCCGATGCCGAAGCCGTCGCCGAGCTCTGGCCCTATGACGTCGTCGTGCTCGATCGCCGTGTGCCGGATGGCGAGGGCCTGGACCTCATTCCGAAGCTGCGCGGCCTCGGTGTCGGCGCGCCCGTATTGATGCTGACGGCGTTGGGGTCGATCAACGACCGCGTCGCCGGGCTCGATGCCGGTGCCGACGACTATCTGTCCAAGCCGTTTGCCGTCGAAGAACTGATGGCCCGGCTGCGGGCGCTCGCCCGCCGCCCCGTCTCATTGAAAGCCGAGCAGACCAAGGTCGGACGCCTGATCTACGACTTCCATCACCGCGAAGCGGCCGTGGACGACAAGCCCCTCGATCTCCTGCGCAGAGAACGTCTTGCGCTCGAAGCCTTGATGCGTCGACCGGGCCGAACCGTGCTCAGGGCGACATTGGAGGAATCGGTCTACGCCATGGAAGACGAGATCGAATCCAATGCGCTCGACTCGCATCTTTCACGCCTGCGCCGGAAGCTCGATGATGTCGGTGCCGGCGTCGAGATCAGGGCCATCCGCAACCTCGGCTATCTCCTGCGCGCAACGACATGACGAAGGCTCGGCCCCGCTCGCTGCAATGGGTGCTCGTGCGCCGCCTCATCCTGCTGCAGGCGGCAACGCTGTTTGTCTTTATCGGCCTGCTTTTCGTGGCATTGTTCATCGTCCAGCCGCGCCTCCTCGTCGACAATGAAGCGGCGGTGGATGTTCTCGACCGCGCCGTCGGGCGCGATGCGAGCGGCGCGTTGATGGTGCGTGAGTCCGAAGAGCTGCGCGAGCTACGCCAGGCCCACCCCAATCTCTGGTTCATCGTCCGCGACGACGCCGGTCAGGTTCTCCGACAGGGAAACGTTCCTCCTCCCTATGACGAAAGCGGCGGCGACCTGCTCCGACGTGTGGAGGGCGCGAAGCTGCTCTTCGATGATGGCGGAACGCTACCGGACGCGGTCCTCCACAACGCCGACACCGACGCCGGCCGCGTTCAGATCATCACCTCGACCGTTGCTTCGCGGCGCGACGATGGCCCGCTGGACGTGCAGATCAGCATCAATGTCGACATGGCACGCGACCTCGACGGCACGACGACCTGGACCGAGGTCGTACCGATGATTGCGCTGCTCATCCTCTGCTTCCTGCTGCCGATCGTTCTGGTCATGGGTGTGACCACATTGGTCACGGCACCGGCCGTCGTTCGGCGTTCCTTGGCGAGCCTCATATCGACCGCTGACCAGGCCGGCCGCATCGATATCGACAATCGCGCGGTTCAGCTCGAAACCGAACAGGTACCGACCGAGATCGCCCCCTTGGTGCGGGCCTTCAACAAGGCTCTGGCGCGGCTCGGCGAGGGATATGACCAGCGCAACCGCTTCCTGACCGACGCAGCGCACGAATTGCGCACCCCGATCGCGATCCTCAGAACCCGTGCCGAACTTCTGCAGGAAGCCCCGGAAAGCGCCCGCCTGAGGCTGGATATCGAGCGTCTGTCCCACCTCGCCCAACAGCTCCTCGACCGGCAGGTGCTCGAGCATGCCGGCGGCGCACTCGAAGTGGTAGACCTTGTTGCGCTCGCAAGAAACATCGCCGCCGACTTTGCGCCGTTGGCGTTCGAAGCAGGCTACGAGCTGGCGTTCGAAACCGAGGTGCCGGAGGCCCGTGTCAGCGCTCGGCCACGCCAGATCGAGCAGGCTGTCGCCAATCTCTTGCGCAACGCCATCGAACATGGCGGCGGCACCGGCACGATCACCGTGCAGGTCAATGCCGCGGGCGGGTTGGAAATCCAGGACGAGGGCCCCGGAATTCCTGTCGAGGAACGCGAGCGCGTATTCGAGCCTTTCTATCGCTTGCGTCCACGTTCCACCGGCGCCGGTTTGGGGCTCAATCTGGCACGGGAGATCGCCCGTCTGCATGGTGGCCGTGTCGACATCCTTGCCGGCCCGTGGCAGGGGGCCCGCGTCCGCTTGCACTTGCCGCTTCTCGACGGGAGCCACTTGGCGCACCAATCGGCGTGAATGCGGACGTAACTATCCCCTTTTCTCAAAAGCTATCGGCTTCCCCCTTATCAAGGCGCCGCCGATGCTCCACATTTGCAATCGCGAACGTTCGCCGGAGGAACGGCTGAGCGTTCTACCAGCATGGAGAATTGCAAATGCAGATATCTTCGCAGCCCCCCTCCCCGTCGATCGAAGGAGAAAGCTGGCCGGCTCGGCGCCGGAGCGTGCTCGACTGGCTGATCATCGAAACCCGCAACGAGCGGTTTATCGACAATATCCTCGTTGACATGTGCGAAAGGCTACAGGCGGTCGGTGTCCCGGTTGCGCGCGCAACGTTGCATTTCCGGATCAACCATCCGCAGTGGCTGGGTGCTCGCATTCTGTGGCGCAAGGGCTTGGCCGAGGCCGAAATCGATCTCTATGACTATGGGACCCAAAACACCGCGCTCTACCTCAATAGCCCGCTCTATGTGATCAACAACGGCGGCACCGAGGTTCGGACGAACCTGGAAGCCCTGACGGGAGAGCAGTCTCAAAACTCGCTTTATGCCGACCTGAAGGCCGAGGGCCTGACCGAGTACATTGCGTGGCCGCTCGAACACACGCTGGGCAAACGCCATGTCGTGACCTTCACCACCGACCGAGAGGGCGGGTTCGAGGATGAGCACGTCGGCCTTCTCTCGGATCTTCTACCCGCCTTGGCCCTCGTCAGCGAAATCCGGCTGAAAAACCGGTTCGTGCGCACGTTGCTCGAAACCTATGTCGGCCCGCATGCCAGTGAACAGATCCTCGCCGGCGCCACGACGCGCGGCAGTGGCGTTACCGTTGGTGCCGCCATTTTGATCTGCGACCTGCGCGACTTCACGAAACTCTCCGACCTGTGGCCGCGCGACGACGTGATCGATCTGCTCAATGGCTATTTCGACGCCATGTCGGAGCCGATCGAGCGGTACGGCGGCGAGATCCTCAAGTTCATGGGTGATGGGCTACTGGCGATCTTCCCGCTCGGCAATGCGAATGCTGCCGAAAACCTGCTGCAGGCGATCCGTGAGGCGGAAGCGGCGATCGCTCTCCTCAACAAGGACAACCTCGAAAAAGGCCGTGAGCCCCTTGGCTACGGGATCGGCGTCCATGTCGGCGACGTGATGTACGGCAATATCGGCTCGCGCCGTCGGCTGGACTTTACGGTGATCGGTCCCGCGGTCAACATCGCCTCGCGGTTGGAGAGCCTGACCAAGGAAACGAAGCGGCCGGTGCTTCTGTCGCGGGCCTTCGTCGAACTGGCCGGTTGCGCATCCAGCATGGAGCATCTCGGCTCCTATCCCGTCAGGGGCATTGGCGAGCCGATCGAGGTCTTCGCCTTTTCCGGTAACGGCCCGGCCCCTGTCTTGCGCGTGGTTGGAGAATAGCCAGTTGTCCGCGGACAACTGGCATGTCGCCAGCCGGTAGCGGAGTGTTAGCCGGCTATCCGATCGGACTCGGCGCGAACTGAGCGACAAGTTCGTGGCGATCGCCGGGATAGGTCAGCCGTACATGCGTGACCGGCACACGACCGCTCCAGGTGCGGCGTTCGATGACCAGGCAGGCGGTGCCGGTCGAAATATCGAGCGCCTGCGCCGCCTGTTTGTTCGCCGCGACGGCGCGAATGCGGTGTTCGGCCGTACTCCACGGCACCTTGCCAAGCAGCCACGAACCGGGTGCCGCGGCCTCAAACAATTCCGCCTCCGCCTCGGGCACCGCCGCTAGGCTGATGAGGCGTTCTTCGAAACAAAAGGGACGCCCACCGGCAAAATGCCGGCACGTTACATCCAGCAGCCTCGCCGATGTCGGAAGATCCAGGCGTTCGACGTCCCGGCTCTCCACCTTGCGAACCTTTCGCTCGTCCAATTGAAAACCATAGTCGAGCCCCAGCGATTGGACTTCGAGCTTTACGTCGTGGATTTCCATGACCGCCGACTGCACCTGCGGAAAGGTGACGTAGCTGCCCGACTTGCGGCGCCGCTCGATCAATCCGCGCTTGACCAATTCGGTCAACGCCTTGTTCACGGTCATCCGCGAGCAGTCATACTGTTCGGTCAGCTCGTGTTCGAATGGAATGCGGTGACCCGGCGGCCACTCCCCGGAGAGGATGCGTCCTTCCACATCCCCGAGGATACGCTGATGCAACGACAAGGGCTGTCCTTGGCTATTATCGTCGGGCTGATCGTTCGAAACGGTTCGGTCTTGCTTGGTGTCCATGACACCGAACTTAATCATTTCCCGGCGGTGAAACAGCCCTTCTCTCGCTGTTTCGCGCTTTTCCACCATGGCGGCGGAAGCCGGAACAGACGAATGTTGACAGGTGTCAACAGCTCCAGCGGCGAAGGCCCCGCCGCCGCCCGCTGATCAATAGAGAAGATGCCAGGGCGTCAGGAATGCACGCGCCCATTCCTGATTGCGGTCAGACTCTTCGCAGTCCGACTTCTCAACCGGAGCTGTCCCGACCTCCACGCGCGATTGCCGTGTCGCCTTCGGTGGCGGCGGCGCCAGATAACCGAGGGTCATTCCACCAAGATAGAACATAGCGAACCTTCTCGCGTCACGTCTCTGATAGACACAATCGTGACACAATCCGCTCATCTGTCAATAGTCTATAAATTCTATACTCTTTTAGAGCTTCTCCTCTCGGCCGGGAAACGGCCCGCCAAGCCGTGGCAACCTCACCACGAAGTGTTAGTTGTCCGCGGACAACCAGCAGCGATCCCGGGTTCATTCGCCGCCAAATCACGGCCCTGGGTATAGATCGCTATGCATTTGTAAAACCGAACCGAATCGGAGCATAGTGCATCTGCGCATATTGTTCCGATATGACGATTTTTGCGCAGTTTTCGGGGAACCCAATGTTGCAACAGAAAATTCAAGGTCACGACGAACAGGAGCATCTGCCGACGCTTCTGGCTGCCGATGCTTTGGAACTGGCGCATCAGCTGCAGCAGCATCAAAAGAAGATCTTCCCTCCGCAAGCCCAAAAGGCAATGCGCCTCTTCAGCCCTGCCGAAGCCGCCGCCTTTATCGGAATCGGCGAAGGCTATCTGAGACAGGTGGCCTCAGAGGGCCACGGCCCGGCGCCCTTGTCAAACGGTCGGCGCATGTACGCCATTGAGGACATCGAGCGCATCCGCCGCGTTCTCGACGAAGGCGGAAAATCCGGGAAATACGTCCCGCATCGCCGGGGCGACGAGAAGCTTCAAGTCATATCGGTCATGAATTTCAAGGGTGGATCGGCGAAGACGACGACATCTGCCCACCTTGCCCAATATCTGGCCCTCCGCGGCTATCGGACGCTCGCGATCGACCTTGATCCGCAGGCTTCGCTTTCCGCCCTCTTCGGCCACCAGCCGGAATTGGACGTTGGTGAGGGCGAAACGCTTTACGGCGCGATCCGCTACGACGAGCCGCGACCGATCGCGGACATCGTCCGTTCGACCTATACGGCCAACCTTCACCTCATTCCCGGCAATCTCGAGCTCATGGAGTTCGAGCATGAGACGCCGAAGGCAATGATGGTAGGTGGCGCTGCCGAAACCCTCTTCTTCGCGCGCATCGGCGACGTATTGGCGGAAATCGAGAGTTTCTACGATATCGTCGTCATCGACTGCCCGCCGCAACTCGGCTTCCTGACCATGTCGGCGCTCTGTGCCGCGACGTCCGTTCTCATCACCGTGCATCCGCAGATGCTCGACGTCATGTCGATGTCGCAGTTCCTGTCGATGACGAGTGAGCTGATGAGTGTCGTCGAGAAGGCCGGAGGTCGCACAAGTTACGACTGGATGCGCTATCTCGGCACGCGTTTCGAGCCGAATGACGGTCCGCAGAGCCAGATGACCGGCTTTATGCGCGCCATTTTCGGCAACCGCATGCTGCAGAACGCGATGGTGAAGTCGACGGCTATCTCCGATGCCGGCGTGACGAAGCAGACACTCTACGAAGTCGAACGCTCGCAATTCGTCCGCGGCACATACGACCGCGCCATGGATTCGCTGAACCAGGTCAATGGCGAGATCGAAGAACTGATCCGTCAGGTTTGGGGGAGGAAGTAATCCATGGCCCGTAAGAACCTGATTGGAATTACGGACGACACGGCCGGAAACGACGCTGAAACGGCTCTGGAACGTCTGGCAACAACCCGGCCGATCGCCGGCCTGAGTGTCGGAACGCGGCCAGTAAGCGCCGTCGGCGGCATTACTCGGTCCCTGTCGAACATCACCCAGAAAGTTGAGCGCGCCCAGGAATTGGAGCGCCAGCTTGCCGAAGGACTGACGATCGTCGATCTCGACCCTGCGCTCATCGACGCCTCTTTCGTCGTCGATCGTCTCGAGATCGGAGCAGATGCACAATCCGCTCTTGCAGAACAGATTCGCGAGCACGGACAACAGGTTCCGATCCTCGTGCGTCCGCATCCGGATGCCGAAGGGCGCTACCAGGTTGCCTACGGTCATCGCCGATTGGCAGCTGCACGCGAGCTTGGCAGCAAGGTCCGCGCGGTTGTCCGCAATCTCAGCGACGAACAGTTGGTCGTCTCTCAGGGGCAGGAGAACAACACTCGCACGGATCTGTCCTTCATCGAGCGATCACTCTTCGCCACGCGCCTTGAGGATCGTGGCTTCTCCCGCGAGATCATCATGTCCTCGCTTGGCGTCGACAAGGCGGCACTTTCGAAAATGATTTCCGTCGTTCGTCGGCTACCGACCGCCCTGATCGAGGCGATTGGGCCGGCACCGACGATCGGTCGGCGTCGTTGGTTCGAGCTCGCCGAGCTGCTCGCTCAGGACGGAAGGGGCGAAGCTGCAGACGTCTTTGTCAAAGACAAACAATTTCAGACGGTCGGGAGCGATCAGCGTTTTGATGCGCTTTGTGCCTTCCTGAGCGCCTCCAAGGCGCGCGCCAGAGCCATCTCGTGGGTGGCGCCCGACGATACAACCCCGGTCCGGATCCGTGAAACGGATGGCGAAACGACGCTGTCCTTCAGCAGGAAGAAGGCCCCGGGCTTTGCAGATTTCGTGAGGCAGAGGCTCAAATCTCTGTACCTCGAATACCAAGAGGAAACAGGAGACTAACAGAGCAAAAGAAAAAGGCTTCCGAACGACTAGCGCTGCGGAAACCCTTCTCTCGTGTAGCAACTAGAGAATCCCATTTCCGCGAATCGGTGTCAAGAGTTTTCAACGTCGTTTCGGCGAACGAATTTCTTTTGCCTTGAAAAAGGTGAAGACAAATGGATTGTGGGATTGTCACGACGCCCTTCGGGCGGCGGGCGATGTCGCTTGGGATGTTGGCGCACCAACTTTCCAGCGCTTCGGCCGTCGACGAAGGCAAGGTCGATAAATGGAAATTGTTTCGAACGGTCTGCGCCGCCAAGTCGAACCTTGGCGTTTCCGATCGCTCTCTTGCCGTCTTGAACGCATTGCTGTCGTTCTACCCGAAGACGGAACTCGAGGCAGCCGACGGTCTCGTCGTGTTTCCCTCCAACGCTCAGCTTTCCCTGAGAACACACGGCATGGCCGAGACGACGCTCCGGCGGCATCTCGCCACCCTGGTCGAGGCTGGCCTCATTTTCCGGCGCGATAGCCCCAACGGTAAGCGTTACGCTCGCCGTGACCGCAAGGGAGCGATTGGCCAGGCATTCGGGTTCGACCTTGCACCGTTGCTTTCTCGCGCGGCCGAGTTCGAAGCTGAGGCTGCTCGTCTGGAAGCTGACCGGCGTTACCTTCAGATGATGCGCGAACGCATGAGCCTCTGCCGCCGTGACGTTGCAAAGCTGGTCGATCTGTTGCGCCTATCTGATGTCGCCTACGCTGAAGAGGCCGAAGCGCGCTGCCAGGCCGTCTCTATGTCCCTCTCGCGCAAGCCCTCCATCGCCGAAATCGAGCGCCTCCTCCCTGTTCTTGCCCTGCTGCAGGACGAACTGACTAATCGTCTGGAAAATCTACTGAAAACACAAAATACGGCTGCCAATGAACGCCAAAATGAGCGGCACATACAGAATTCAGAATCCGATTATCTTTCTGAATCTGAACCGGCTGATGAAAGACTTGGGGTGGAATTTTCGCGCAAAGCTTCGACGGAAGTGCTGCCGGTCGGCCAAAATGCGAGTGGTCTATCTGCAAACATCGAAGCTTCGCCGCCGCCGGAACGTCGTTCGCATCCCCCGGTGACCCCTCCCCTCAACCGTGCTGCGCCGCTGCCACTCGTATTGAAGGCCTGCCCGCAAATCCGCGACTACGGCCCATCCGGTCGTATCGACAACTGGCGCGATCTCCTGACAGCCGCCACAGTCGTCAAAAACATGCTTGGGATCAGCCCTGACGCCTACAACGATGCCTGCGCCACTCTCGGACCGGAAACGACCGCCACCGTGCTTGCGTGCCTTCTGGAGCGGGCTGAGCACATTCATTCCGCCGGCGCCTATCTGCGTGACCTGACGCGCCGCGCGAAGAGCCAATCCTTCGCTGTCTCGGCAATGCTGTCGGCACGGCTACGCGCCCAGGCTTCGGTCGTTGGATGAATGGAGGACAGCCATTTGAAGGCAGCTGAGTGCGATGTTCTGATGTAGCCGTTACTTCTCTCGCCGATCGAAGCGAGCTTGTATAAGGCAACCAAATGCGGGAAACTGGGTGTGCAGGGGTTCGTTGATATCTTTGGGATATTGTAGTGCTCAGGATTCAATTTGAGTCTCCCGCCATCTCCTCGATAACATTGTTGTTTTTGTCCCTTTTGGAAAGAAAAGGGGCGTTTGCTTCCGTCGCCCGGACGGCTTTGGGAATGGCCGGATGATCCGCTAGCGCGGGTTTTGCCGATGGCTCTCTACGATTGGAAACAGCTGCCTGCGAAGACGGCTCCACTGGTTAGGTTTCGAACGTTAGTGGGGCCGGAAGGGCGTCGGCACGTTGAGCTTCGGCGTGCGCGCGTCTCATGTTGACAGCTGTCAACGGAGCGGGCTGCGCTTGAGGCAAAGAGCAATTCGAGGCGGACGGGAACGAGGACTGCCAGAAATTCAGCCAGCAATCTCCGTGGATAAAAGAGCGATGTAGCCGCCTGCTCTCAAGATGGAGTGCTGAGTTCAGCCCTTGGTCCCGCACTCCACTTCCGCCAACAATGTTGGGGCACGAATCAACCGAGGGCCTTGGCCAATGTCTCATGTCGTAGTTATCAACGGGCCGGCCGGCGTTGGCAAGACGACGGTAAGTCGGGTTCTGGCGCGGAGCCATCCCGGTGCGATCAGCATCGCGGGCGACGCTTTGCGCGATTTCGCCCCGGAAGATGTTCGAAACTCACTGGGGGCTGGTTCGACATACCGGGCTGGCGCTGCACTCGCTGCTGCCTATCTGGCCATGGGTGCCACCAGGGTCATTTTTGACTATGTTTTTGACGACGCCGAGAAGCTCGATCTGTTTTGCAGCGGGCTACCTCATGAAACGCCGGTCTTTGTCTTCACGCTTTGGGCGCCAATCGATCGCGTCATTGATCGGGAAGCGAACCGTGTCGGGCGCGAACGAATGGGGCATGCTGTCGTGCGCACGCACGAGGCGATCGAGCGAAACCTGCATAAGCTCGGGCGGGTGGTTTCAAACACGGAAGCGCCGGAGCGGACAGCGCAGACGATCATGGAAGCGATAGCCAATCCGGCGAACCTCTGGCCGCGCCCTGCCCCGGAGAACTCGATGATGGTTTGATCATTCTCGCGTGAACCATCTGAGGTGTTCAGCGCATTTCTCCAGATGGATACTGGCTCATCACTTCGTAGCGCGTTGACAGCTGTCAACAGTCGATGCGCTTAGCCCACTGCAAGCCGACGGTAATTGCCACCAGAGTCCGACGCCTTGTCGTTCTGGTCTCAAATCGGAGAACGATTGAGCTGCATAAGTCCATATGCGGAGGCCACGCTATACCGGCGCACCGGCGGCGCGTTCTTTCAAATAGCCAAGACTGCGGTACCACGCATCTGTGACGGAAATGAATATCGTGTTACGTTCCATTTCGACACTGGCACCCTTAGTTTGAAATGCGATACCAGATCCCCGATCCCTATCATCCAACACTGCTTCCACTGCTGATTTCGGCAGAAGATGGCTTGGCGCGACTGGACGAGCGAACAAACCGCCATGCGGTCGAAGACGGCTTCCGCGAGCGTGGCCACTTCTTCGACGCTGCGGCTGCCCTATGGGTTGCCGGTGAACTCGTCCATGTCGAGGATCTCGTGCTGCACGATGCCCATATGGATGCCCGTGCCCCGACGCATGAATTGACGATTGCCCATTCGGTTATTCGCGCGCGGCGGCGCATCTGGCTGGCCGAACCCGCATGGGCGTTTACGCCTCAGGGTCTCGCCGCCCTTCGAGGCGAACAGCTTCCACCGGTGAGTGCCGGCGGTACGCCTGCAGAGGCCAGGCTGGAGCCTCAATCGACCGCCGCCGGTAACGATCGCCATCTTGAGGCGGACGACGAGGAGGACGCCAATCCCATGGCCGCTGAGTTTGCGGCCATCGATGCGGCGATCGCTCGGTCACAGCAGCTGCTGGAAGCGCACGACAAGGATACGCTCGAAGTCGCCGAGCGCGCGGCACGCGTGACCGCACAGGAGCCGATGGGGCAGCTAGGGCTGCTCTTTGACGAGGAATGGGACGAGGACGCACGTATGGACGAATGGCGTCAGGTGGTCGCGTCAGCGGATCAGCTGCCGGCCAGCCTTGGCGCCACCCTGCTCTTCGACGCCTGGGAGCGGCTCGAGCCGCTGCGCCGCCAACACTGGATGGGTTCGCTGCTCGTTGGCGCCTATCTGAGATCACGCGGCAAGGTTACCTCGCATCTCCTCTCCTTCAACGCCGGACAGAAGGTCGTCCGGCACGAACGACGCCGCTCGCAAGATCCAGTGACACGATGGGGCGCTTTCCTGGAAGCGATGACGGTGACCGCGGATCTGGGTCTCAAGGAACTCGACCGCCTATCGCTGGCCAAGACCCAGATGGAGATGCGCATCCGCGATCGCCGCTCCAACAGCAGCCTGCCTGCGCTGATCGAGCTGGTGCTGTCCCGACCGATCGTTTCAGCCACGCTCGTCGCGCAGCATGTCGGAGTAACGCCGCGTGGTGCGTTGAACCTCGTGCGGGAACTCGGCATCCGCGAAATGACCGGCCGCGGACGCTACCGCGGCTGGGGGGTGCTTTAGGCCATGCGCTGGATGGATCTAAAGCGCGTCGCAATCTTTCAGAATCACTCCTTGGGCTTCAAGGTTTTGATATTTCGGATGTCGTTTTCGCGAAATCGCTGCGCACTTTTGCGCGCAGCCATTAGCCCATGGTGATCAGGATCAGCAGCACGAAAACGACTGGCACAAGAACCAACGCCGGGATGATGATCGCCGGGTAGCCGAAGGCGACGATCGCGAGCAGCCAGATCAATGCGCAGTTGATCACAAACAGGACTTTTGCCGTCTGCGATCCCTGTACGGCTTCCTTCAGCATCCAGCCGAACACCGGCACGTTATAGACAAGTCTGGCAATCATTGTTCTTCCTTTTCTGGGGCAGTCCGGGCGGGGATGGACCGTTCGGAAATCTTCAATTCTGGGGATGCACGCCGCGGGTCGCACGCTGGCGGGTGAGGCCCGCTGCAGCTTTGAGGCGTTCGGGATCGAGCACGCGCATGGTCTTCGGATGGCAGAAATCGATAAGGCCTTCGCGCTTGAAGCGGTTGAGACAGCGGCTGACGGTCTCGACGGTAAGCCCGAGCCAGTCGGCAAGATCTGCCCGGGTGAGATGCAGGTGGAAGCTGAGCGGGGCAGGGACGCGGCTGCGATTGAACAGGCGCGACAGCTCGACCAAGGCACTTGCCACCTTCTCGCTCGCGGTCTTGCGACCAAGCAGGGTGGCATGCGTCTGTAGCCGATGCAGCGTCGTCTTCAACTCGCTGGCGATAGCCGGATTGGTTGCGTGAAGTTCGGCATCGCCCAGGGATTCGATACGCGCGATGCTCAAGGTCTCCGCCGTGGCGATGTTGCGTCCATCGACTGTGAAACCGAAAAGCCGGCCGGGACCGAGCACATCGGTGATTTGCCTGCGACCGTCGTCAAGCAGCTGAGAGAGGACGATACAGCCGCCGAGCACGCGAAAGAGCGAGCGGTTGCGGCCACCTTCAAAAAGCAGTGTGAAGTTTTCACTGACCACACGGCTGCGGGCAGGAAGACGCGGCGGTCTGCTCAAGGACGCAAGGGGAGGGGCCGCTGAGGGCGCGGCTGTGGATTGGGTTTCGGGCATGGGGTAGGTCCGCATTGCGGATACAAGGAGGCACGACGCCTCGCTGCCATCCGACATCGAAGGAGGGCGTTGACAGCTGTCAACGCGGTTTCAAAGCCAGATGTTGGTTTTGGGCGGTCCGCGCGGACTGGAGTTCGGCGAATGAACCTGTGTTGGCAGCTGTACGGCGGTCACCGCAGCCGTGGGCGCAAGGCTTCCTTGCAGGCGCTCGCCGACGGTGTCATCCGGCGGCGTCAGCAGCGCCCAGAAGAACCGGCAGGCACTGCAGACATGTTTCTGCGCCGGCTTTTCCTTCCCGTCGGCGTCACTGCCGGTTTGACAGAAATCCGGCAGTGAACCGTCGGGAAGGGCGTAGAGCGCGTAGTCGGCTGACGAGATTGGGGCGGCGAGGGCAGGGCCGAGGTGGGCGAAACCCAGCAGGAAAAGAGCCATGGCGCACAGGGTGCGCAGGGCCTTGTCCCACCTTGATTTCGTGCGACGTGTCATCGCTCGGCTTCGTCCTCGTCTCTTTCTCGATGAATGAGAAATAGGCGAGCGGCTTGATAAAGCTCAATGTGGCAAACCGCGCAGGGGCAGAATGCCGCAGTCAAGGGAACGCCGCGCGTCCGGTTGGAGGCGCGGCGTCTTAAGCTATTGATTTATATAGCTAATGGTGCGAAATGGCTGGCAGCCATCATTCCTCCTCGACAAAGACCTCCTGCCGTTTGGCCTTTACGCTCGGCAGGAAAACGACGACGAGCACCAACGCCGCGATCAGAAGCAGGATCGCGCTGATCGGTCGGGTGACGAAGGTCGTCGGATCGCCGCGCGACAGGATCATGGCGCGGCGAAGGTTCTCCTCAAGCAGCGGCCCGAGCACGAAGCCGAGCAGCAGCGGCGCCGGCTCGCAGCGCAGCTTCAACAGCAGGTAACCGACCAGGCCGAAGAAGGCGACGGCATAGAGGTCATAGACGTTGGAGTTGACGCTGTAGACGCCGATCGAGCAGAACGCCATGATGATCGGGAACAGCACGTAATAGGGGATCTTGAGCAGCTTCACCCAGAGCCCGATCAGCGGCAGGTTGAGGACAACCAGCATCAGGTTGCCGATCCACATTGAGGCGATGATGCCCCAGAAGAGCGCGGGCTGCTCGGACGCCACGTTCGGACCGGGCACGATCCCCTGGATGATCATCGCGCCGATCATCAGTGCCATGACCGGGTTGGCCGGAATGCCAAGGGTGAGCAGCGGGATGAACGAGGTCTGTGCACCGGCATTGTTGGCGCTTTCCGGACCGGCGACGCCGGCGATGGCGCCATGGCCGAACTCTTCAGGACGGTCCGAGACGCGCTTTTCCACCGTATAGGAGGCGAAAGCGGCAAGGATTGCGCCGCCGCCGGGCAGAATGCCGAGCGCCGAGCCGATGATGGTGCCGCGCACGACCGGTCCGAACATGCGCTTGAAGTCATCCCGGGTCGGCATCAGGTCGGTGACCTTGGCCATCAGCACTTCGCGGGTGCGTTCGCTTTCGAGGTTGCGCAGGATTTCGGCGATGCCGAAGACACCGACCGCGAGCGCGACGAAGTTGAGCCCGTCAGCATACTCCCGGATGCCGAGCGTGAAACGCGGCGTGCCGGAATAGATGTCGGTACCGACCAACCCAAGCAGCAGGCCCAGCGCCACCATGGCCAAAGCCTTGGTGATCGACCCATGGGCGAGCGCGATCGATGAGACGAGGCCGACGATCATCAGCGAGAAATATTCGGCCGCGCCGAATTTCAGAGCGATCTCGGTCAACGGCGGCGCGAAGACTGCGACGAGGAACGTCGAGACGGTGCCGGCGAAGAACGAGCCGAGCGCTGCAATGGCGAGTGCCGCACCAGCACGGCCTTTGCGGGCCATCTGGTAGCCGTCGATCGCGGTAACCGCCGAGGAGGATTCGCCTGGCATGTTGATCAGGATGGCGGTAGTAGAGCCGCCATACTGCGCGCCGTAGTAGATGCCGGCGAGCATGATCAGCGACGAGACCGGCTCGAGCTGGAAGGTGATCGGCAGCAGCATGGCAATGGTCGCCGTGGCGCCAATGCCCGGAAGCACGCCGATCAAGGTGCCGAGCAAAACGCCGATCAGGCAGAAGAGCAGGTTGGCAGGGGAGGCCGCGGTTGCGAAACCGAGGGCGAGATTGCTGAAGAGTTCCATCGCGCGTCTCCTAAAACTGGACCCAGGGGCCGAAGCGTTGGAAGGGCAGGCCGAGGCCATAGCTGAACACTGCGACCGAGAAGGCGGTCAGCGCCAGTGAAAGCGCCAGCGCCATGAGCGGTTTCATCCGGCCCGATGCGAAGCAGGCGATCAGCGCGGTGAAGAACAGCGCCGGCACGAAGCCGAGGCCACGGACTGTCAGGCCGAAGAAGATGGGTGCCGGCAGGATGAAGGCCATGCCGCGCAGCGCGATCGGGCCGATGGGCTCGCCTTGGACGCGGGTGGACTGCACGAGGATCACGATGCCGAGCAGCGTCAGGATGATCGCGAGCACCAGCGGGAAGTAGCCGGGGCCCATGCGAAAGGCGGTGCCAAGCTCGAGATTGAAGGCCTGCCAGGTGAAGAACAGCCCGACCGCTGTCAATATCCCGCCGCAGAGCGCATTGGTGGTGTCGAAGGAGAGTGATTTCATCGTGTCCCCATATGTTCTGGGCGGGGCAGCCGGCCGAGGCTTTCCTGACCGCCTCCCGCATTGGCATTGCCGACGTCACGCCGGGTTCGCGCATTGGGCGGCGCACGTTGACAGCTGTCAACAGCGGTTGACGGCATTTGACCCCTCTCCGGGCACCGTCGCAGCTTCCCCAATGTCAAAGGCGCCGCGCTCCGGGGTGAACCGGGACGCGGCGCGACGAGCCATGGATCAGTCGGCGTACTGGCCGGCTGCTTCGATCACCGGCTTCCAGCGGGCGATTTCGCTCTCAAGCTTTGCCTTCAGCGCGGCCGGGGTCGCATCGGCGTCGGAGGAGGGTTCGGTGCCGAGTTCGCCGAAGCGGGCGACGACGTTCGGATCCTTGAGTGCGACCTGCAGCGATTTCGACAGGCGTTCGGTCACTTCGGCGGGCGTGCCCTTCGGGGCGTAGATACCGTGCCAGATGCCGACCTGAAGGTTCGGTAGGCCGCCTTCGGCGGTCGTCGGCAGATCGGGGAAGACCTTGAGGCGTTCCGGTGAGGTGACCGCATAGGCCTTGATCGTGCCGCCCTGGATCTGCTTCGCGGTGTTGGTGGTCTGGTCGCACATGATGTCGACCTGGCCGCCGAGAAGATCGGTCATGGCCGGGCCGGTGCCCTTATAAGGCACGGTCGTCAGCGGTGTCTCGATGGCGCTCATGAACATCATGCCGCAGAGATGCGAGGCAGCGCCGATACCGGCATTGGCGACGGTGACGGTGTCCTTGTTCGCCTTGACGTACTCGACGAGACCCTTGAGGTCGGCCGGCTCCAGATCCTTGCGGGCGACGATGGTCATCGGCACTTCGGTAACGAGGCCGACATATTCGAAGGAGTTCAGCGTATCATAGGCGAGCTTGCGGTAGAGCGTGGCGCTGGTCGCCATGCCGATATGATGCAGCAGCACGGTGTAACCATCCGGATCGGCCTGAGCGACGCGGCCGGCGCCAAGGGTGCCGCCGGCGCCGCCGACGTTCTCGACGATGATCTGCTGGCCGAGATCCTTCGACATGGATTCAGCTACGAGACGCGCGACGGTATCCGTGGGGCCACCGGCCGAGAACGGCACGACCATGGTGATCGAGCGTTCGGGATAGGTTTGTGCATTGGCGGAAACGGCGAAAAGCGACAGGGCGGCAACAGCGCCGAGCAGGGCATTTAGGGTTTTCATCTCTTCCTCCCGGATGAAATATCGGCCAGCCGGCAAGGTTTCCTCCCGCGCCGGTTCTGGGTACCCCCATTTGCAAACGCAATCGTAGAGCAGACAACGGCTTAGCGGGGTGACGGCGCGTATTTGTCGGGCGCGGGCATTGATTTGGGTGGATTTGGAAACATGCGGCCAATCGCGTGGGTGGATTTCCACCCATCAAGGGCGGCGTGGTACCGCGTCCTTGAGTTCAGGGGCGATCAGGTGTCTTCGCTTGTTTCTTGTGCCTGGGTGTGTTGGACTGCCCTCGGGGAGGCTAAAGCTTCACAGTGAGCGCTCGCCCATGGGAATGGTTGGATGCGCAAACTGACCGCTGTTCTCTGTATCGATATCGCCGGCTACAGCAAGCTGATGGGACGCGACGAGGCCGGTACACTTGCCCGCGTCAAGGCGGCCTTTGCGGCATTCGATCCGACGCTGGTGCGGCACCATGGCCGGATCGTCAAGCTGATGGGTGACGGCGCGCTGATCGAGTTTGCGAGTGCGGTCGATGCGACCCTATGCGCAATGGCGCTTCAGAGCGTGGCCGCGGCAACCGACTCTTCACTCCGCTTTCGCATGGGGCTCAACCTGGGTGACGTGATCGCCGAAGATGGCGATCTCTATGGGGAAGGCGTCAACATCGCGGCGCGGCTGCAGGCTCTCGCCGAGCCCGGTGGGATCATCCTCTCCGAAGCGGTCCGCGAGCACGTCGCCGGAAAGCTGAGCTTTGCCCTGGAAGACCTCGGGCCGATGTCGCTCAAGAACATCGAGCGCGCTGTCCGCGCCTTTGCCATCCACCCTGGCGGGCCGCCAGAGACCGGTGGCAAGCGCGAACGGATCGGCATCTGCGTCCTGCCCTTCACCAATATGAGCGGCGATCCGGAACAGGATTATTTCAGTGCCGGCGTTACCGAAGACATCATCATCGACCTCAGCAAGCTCTCGTCGCTCTCGGTCGTCTCGCGGGCGACCTCCTTCGGCATGAAGGCGCAGAGTGCGCGGATCGTCGCACAACAGCTGAACGTCGCCTACATCCTCGAAGGCAGCGTGCGTAAGGCCGGTGACCGAATGCGACTGGCGGCGCAGTTGATCGATGGCGCAAACGAGGCGACCGTCTGGGCCGAGCGCTTCGACCGAGAGATCAAGGACGTGTTGCTGCTGCAGTCAGACCTGGCAAGTGCCGTCGTCGAGGCGCTCCGGCTTCAGCTCCTACCTGCGGAGCGCCAGGCATTGGAGCGCAAAGCGCCGACCGATCCGGAAGCCTACAAGCTGTTTCTCCTGGCGCGCGAATACCACATCACCGGGTCCGAGCGACATCTGCCGCTGATCATCCGGCTCTGCTGTCGCGTGACCGAGCTGGAGCCCGGCAATGCACGGGCTTGGGCCCTTCTTGGCGAAACGCTCAACCGGCTGCGGCGCAGCGTCGGAGGTGCGGAAACAGGCGAGCTGGAAATCGACCGCGCCCTCGAACTCGATCCCGGTCTCGCCAGCGCCCATGCCGCAAAGGCGCTATTGTATCTATACCGAGGCCAGTTTGCGGAGGCGGAGCGGCAATGTGCCATTGCCCTTCAGCTCGAGCCCGACGACTACGCCACCAATCTCGCTGCCGGTCGAACCTTCATCATGCAGCGTCGCTATGACGACGCCATACGCCACTTTGAGCGGGCCGCGGCGCTGGCCCCCGCGGACTACAACGCCGCCGCCATGGCTATCCAATGTTACCAGGGCAAGGGCGACGCGCAGGCGGCACTTGAGGCCTGTCGCCGTGCCTTGGCCCGGATCGAGCGCATCGTCGCTGCTGAGCCGGATCACAGCGGTGCGATCGGGCATGGCGCCGGCATCCTCGCCCTCCTTGGCGATCGCGAGAGGGCCAACGAATGGGCATCGCGCGCCAGTCTGCTTGAGCCGGACAATATCCAGCTGCAGGCAAATCTGGTTTGTGCCTGGGCGATCAGTGGTGACGCCGAAGCGGCCCTGGACGCGCTTGAGCGTATCACGCCGAAGATGAGCCCCGAATTGTTGGTATGGATGGAAAACGACAACGATCTGGACAGCCTGCGTTCACTGCCGCGTTTTGGGGAGATAATGCGTGTGGCAAGGGCCCGTTTTGGAAACTGAGATCCGTCGTCTGCCGTCAAAGACCCGTGCGTCGCCTCAGATAGGCGACTTCCTCAGGGGCCAGGCTGCGGCTCGTCCCCTTCGGCAAATCGCCAAGAGCGATCGTCCCGATTGAAACCCGCAGCAGGCGCAACACCTCGAAGCCGAGCGCATCGAGCATGCGGCGGATCTGGCGGTTGCGCCCCTCTTCCAGCTCGACTTCGATCCACGTGTTCTTGTCGCCGCCCCTGAGGTGGACGGCCCGCGCTGCGTGCAAGGTTTCGCCGCCTTCCTCGATACCGGCAACCATCTGCTTGAGTTGGTCGTCACCGATCTGCCCGGCGACCTGCACGTGGTAGACCTTGCCGAGATGGGTTTCAGGATCAAGCAGGCGCTGGGCGAGTACCGTGTCGTTGGTGAAGAGCAGAAGTCCTTCGCTCGCCTTGTCGAGGCGACCGACCGGGGACAGGAAAGAGGTGTCTATATCCCTCAGGCAATCGAAGACGGTCGGCCGGCCTTCCGGGTCGTGGCGGGTCGTGACCAGTCCACGCGGTTTGTTCAGCATCAGATAGATCTTCTCTTCGGCAAGCACCGGCTTGCCGTCGACCGTGATGCGATCCTTGTCGACGGCGACCCAGTGTGAAAGGTCCGTGATCTTGCGTCCGCCGACGCTGACGCGCCCTTCGAGCACGAGCTTTTCGGCCTGCGTGCGCGAACAATAGCCGAGCTTAGAAAGTGCGCGGGCAACCGTCACGCGCTTGCCGGCATCGGCCCCGGCGTGGCGTCCGGTTTCTCGAGCGGCTGTCGGTCGCTTCTGCTTCACGCTGTGATCTTCCGGTTCCTGGTCGTGTGCGGCCCGCTGCCGTACCCCTGCTTAAAATATCCGGTCGCTTCGACCGCGGCGTCAGCCGATCTTCGTGTAGTCGATCCGTCGGGCGAGCCAGCAGCCGATGGTGAGGCCGGCCACGTTGCCTTGCTGGTCGCGTCGGACAAGCACGGTCCAGTCTCCCGGTGCCGGTGCATCCATCGAGCGCTTGCAGCGAAGAAGCCAGACGTCTTCGGCCAGTGGTCGCATGGCGTGCATCGCGCCGGTCCCGCGCGAACCGTCGAAGCCACCGTAGAAGACACCATTGGTGGAAGCGATGTCGAGATGGGCGTCGAGTTCAACTGAGTGATAGCGACCGGCGATATCGGGAAGTGCCGTGCCGGAAACGCGGTCAGCGCTCACCGTCAGATTTTCGCGAGGCCGCTCCATGCGAAGCGAGGCGCCTTGTGCTGTCAGGGTCACTGCGGCCGAACCGGCGCTGCCGTCGGCGCTGACGGAAAGCGACTCGGGAGAGGTAGCAAACTGCAGTTCGACGCGGGACGATCCGCTGGGCCTGGTGACAAGGGCGAGGCCCGTTTCGGCATCCAGATAGTTGCCGGTGCCCTTGGCGTCCCAGCTTCCGGATGTGGTCTCGGTATCCTCGTGGCCGAGGGCGATCTTCATCAGCGCGACCGCCGCCGCATGGGCATCGCCTTCGTGATTGAACATCACCACGACAGAGAGGCGCTCGGCCGGCGCGTAGAGCCTGCGGCAGCGAAAACCGCGAAGCGCACCGCCATGGCCGCTGATGACGGCATCGCCGATCGTCTCGTGTGCGAGGCCGAAGCCGTAGGGTGCCGGGCGGCCATCGGCATAGGTCTGCGGTGCAGAAAGGCGCCGGTAGAGCCCGTCCGCATCGTCATGCGTCCTGTCGATAAAACACTCCCAGGCAAGCATATCGTCGAGCGAGGCGGAAACACCGGCGTCACCGGCCCAGTAGATGCGGTTCAGCGCCTCGAAATAGCCTGTTGTCTCGTTGCCCTCGTAACCGACGACGCCGTCCGGCGGCAGGCTCGTATCCGGTGTCAGGGCGGCGGTCTGCATGGCCGCGGGGCCAAAGACGGAGCGCTGATAGAGTTCCGCCATCGAGCGGCCGGTATGCTCCTCGATGAGATCGGCGAGAATGCGGAAATTGCCATTGGAATAGGAATAGCGGGTGCCGGGCTCGAAGTGTGTCGAGCGCGCCTTGGAGAGCAGCGGGCGTGCATCCTCGCGGCGGAAGACGCCGTCGTGGCTGGCGCCCTGCAGCACCGTCAATGCCCAGTAGTCGCGAAGTCCGGACTGGTTGTGACAGAGATGGGCAGCGGTCGGGCGCTTGCCTTCGAGCAAGGGGAGATAGACGTCGAGCGCCCGATCGAGCTTCTCGGGATCGCCGACCGTATCCAGCAGAACGGCGCAGGTCAGATGCTTGGTGATCGAGCAGATCGGTATCCGCGTCGCCATCGTCATCGGCTTGCGGGCCGTCAGGCCGGCATAGCCCCAGGCGTGGCGAAAGAGGACCTTGCCGTCTCTGACCACACCGGCAACGCCGCCCGGTCCGGGGTAGTGCTGCGGCAAGGCTGCGAGGGCGCGTTCAAGGACGGAAAGATCAGGAGTGTTCATGGCGCTGAAGGTCTATGGGACGGAGGGTAGGGGACGTTGTGTGCCGTTCGTATCGCCCCCTCCTTCCGCATGCAATGCCTGCAGCTCCGCGGCTTTGTCAGCCGGCGCCTGCCTGGGCGTGATAGAGGCGGCTATAGGCGCCCTTGGCGGCGAGCAGCGTTTCATGCGGCCCCTGTTCGCGAATGCCGCTGCCGTCGACGACGACGATGCGGTCCGCATCGCGGATCGTTGCCAGCCGATGCGCGATGATCAGCGTCGTCCTGCCCTTGGAAAGTTCGGCCAGCGACTGCTGGATCGCCCTTTCCGTTTCGGTGTCGAGCGCTGAGGTCGCCTCGTCGAGGATGAGGATCGCCGGGTTCTTCAGGAACATGCGGGCAATCGCCAGCCTCTGCTTCTGCCCGCCGGAAAGCTTGACGCCGCGCTCGCCGATCACCGTGTCCATGCCGTCCGGCAATGCCTGGATCGTGCCGTCGAGCTTGGCGCGCCGCGCGGCATCCAGGATGTCCGCTTCACTCGCGCCAAGCCGCCCATAGGCGATGTTGTCGCGGATGCTGCCGGCAAAGAGGAAGACATCCTGCTGCACGATGCCGATCTGGCCGCGCAGCGACGAGAGCGTGATGTCACGGATGTCGATACCGTCGACGGTGATCGAACCCTCGCTGACCTCGTAGAAGCGCGGCAGCAGCGAGCAGATCGTCGTCTTGCCGGCGCCCGAGGGGCCGACGAAGGCGATCGTCTCGCCGGCATGGATCGTCAGGTCGATGTTCTGGATGATCGGCTTCTCGGCGCTATAGCCGAACGAGACGCCGCGATAGGTGATGTCGCCCTTGAGGCCGGAGACGTCGGCAGCACCCGGCCGGTCCTCGATATCGGGTTCGGTTTCCATGAGTTCGAGGAAGCGTTTGAAGCCGGCAATGCCCTTGGGGTAGGTCTCGATGACTGAATTGATCTTCTCGACCGGGCGGAAGAACACGCCGACCAGCAGCAGGAAGCTGACGAAGCCGCCATTCGTCAGTTCGCCCGTCAGCACGAAGTAGCAGCCGGTGATCATGACGATCAGCTGCGTCAGCCGCATGCTCATGTAGCTGAGCGACGTGCTCGCGGCCATGATGCGATAGGCTTCGAGCTTGGTGCGGCGATAGTTCTGGTTGTCGGTCTCGAACAGGCTGCGCTCATGGGCTTCGTTGGCGAAGGCCTGCACTACTCGCATACCGCCGACATTCTCCTCGATGCGGGCGTTGAAATCTCCGACCCGACCATAGAGGTTGCGGAAATTCCGCGTCATACGGCCACCGTAACGGCTGGTGACCCATGCGGTCATCGGCACCACAGCGGCCGTAATCAGCGCCAGCTGCCAGTGCACCATCAGCATCAGCAACAGCGCGCCGATGAAGGTCATGATCGCTATGAACAGGTCCTCCGGCCCGTGGTGGGCAACTTCGCCGATTTCCTCGAGGTCCTTCGTCAGGCGTCCGACCAGATGGCCGGTCTTCTGGTTGTCGAAGAACGAGAAGGAGAGCTTCTGCAGATGGTCGAAGGCCATCCGCCGCATGTCCGTCTCGATGTTGATGCCGAGCATGTGACCCCAATAGGTAACTGTCGCCATCAGGCCGGTGTTGAGCAGATAGACCAGCAGAAGGCCGGCCGAGGACAGGAGGATCAGCGTCCATTCCTGGCTCGGCAAAAGCTGGTCGACGAACAGCTTCACCGCGATCGGGAAACCGAGTTCGAGCAGGCCGGACAATACGGCGCAGGAGAAGTCGAGAATGAACAGGCCGCGATAGGGGCGGTAAAACGCGAAGAAACGCTTCAACATGCAGGTGCACTCACTGGGGGGCGGCGACCGAGGGTCAGCAGAAATATGATTTCCAATGTCATGTTTTGTGCCGGAAACCAACCCAGAAAAGCGGAAAACCGTGTCGTGTGTTTGACGGGGCCGACATCTTCCGTCTCGCAAAGGATCAATCCGCACCTGGCGGCGTCGGCGGGAAGGAAACGTTAACCATAAGCTTCGTAGAACAGGAATCACCAGAGTGCTTCGCCTTCGATTGGGGACATCGGAGGCATCTGAGGTGCTCGATATCGACAAGCGTAGGGCGTCTTCAAGCGTTCGCGTCAACGCACGAAGTTCCAGGGGGCGAATGAGACGATGGCAGGCAATCAATCAGTGAAAGCCACGGAATCCGATGTGAGCACGATCGTTCCGTTTCCAGTGGCGAGGAGATTGACCGCCATCCGCACCGCTGCCGCCGAGCTCGAGGACCTGCATGGCGCCGAAGCGCTGCAATTCTGGCGCCGCCGGTGCCGCGCCCTTGCCGACGAACTTTTTGCCTGCGGGTGCTCGGAAGACGAGGTACGCCGGCAGGTAATGGACTTCCAGGGTGAAGTTCAGGCCGAACTGCAGCACCGCCACCTCTCGCGTGTCTCTCAAGGCGTGATGAGCCAGTAACGGCGCGCCTTTTCAATTCATCGGCAATTCCGGATCCCAGGTGAACAGTTCCTTTGCCCGGGCGATGCCGCGCAGCGCGAAACGACCCAGCGACACCGCATGAACCTGATGTTCCGGCGGGCAGGCCTCGACGAAATCAGAGGACATGATCATGTGCCGCTCGACCGAACGGCACATCGACGAAATGCGGCTCACTTCGTTGACGGCCGGGCCGACGACGGTGAAATCGAGCCGGGTCTGGCTGCCGATATTGCCGTAGAAGACTTCGCCGATATGGAGGCCGAGATAGACGTCGGTCGTCGGCTTGCCATCCTCTTGCCGGCGTGCGTTGAGCTCGGCCAGCATGCGGCGCAGCTGCCGTTCCGCCGCAATCGCGTTGGCGCAGGCGATTGCCGGATCGTCGGCGTTGAAGATCGCAAGCACGCCGTCGCCGATGAGCTTCAGCACGCTGCCGCCGTGGTCGTGAACGGCGGTGATTACCGTGCCCGAATAGTCGTTGAGGAGCGGGATGATCTCGTCGGGGGCGGCGGTGTCCGAGATGCGCGTGTAGCCGCGCAGATCTGAGAACCACATGACCGTTTCGATGCGTTCCGCCGAGCCGCGGGCAATGCTGCCCTTGACGACGCGCTGGCCAGCGTCGGCGCCGAGATAGACGTCTGCGAGCGTGCTGATGATGCGCACGCATGAGCCGGCCTTCACCGCAAGCGCAAGGGTAGGCAGCAGGATCCGGAGCGCAGCAATGTCATCCTCGCTGAAGCCGCTGTCGCTCCGCGTGGTCCAATAGGAGTAGAAGCAATCCATCTCGCCGACACGGCCCTGCTCGGTGAAATGGTGGATCATGCTGATGCAGTCGGTGTGACCTTCATCTTTCAGTTTGTCGATTATGTTGTAGGTGGTGCCTTCATCGGCTGAGAGCCGGATGCGGCGCTCTGCCGCTCGGTCGCGAAGCATGTGGTAGAAGATCGAGTTCTGCCAGTTCAGCAGCGCTTCGCCCGTGGTCGTCGAGCCGTACTGGATGACTTCGGGCGTGACCTCGCTCTCGTCGTTCCACTGGAAGGCGCGACCCTCAAATTCCGGATGCAATGTGTCGATCAGCCCGAGCGCGCGGGCCAGATCCAGGCCGGCCGCGCGGCATTGCTCGCAGAAGCCGGCAAACAACTCCGGCTCTTCCAGGCCTTTCAGGCCCTGTTCGGAAAGCCAGAGCACGATATCGCGTATCTGTTGGTCGTTCATGGCGCATCCCGCTCGGTCGACGTCAACTGCCTGATGATGTGGTGCATCATCAATAGCCGAACCAGAGCTCAGAGCGAAAGATGCAGTTTGCGTTCCTCGCCGTCCGCCGGAAAGGCGCAGCAGATCAGCGCCTCGCCCTCTGCCACCGGGAAGGAGGGCAGCGACGGGTAGGTCACCTTCCCCTCGAGCACCGGCGTTCTGCAGGAGCCGCAACTGCCGTTGCGGCAACCGAACTCGGGCGTCAGCCCGCGCGCTTCGGCGAGATCGAGGAGGTTGCCGTCGCCCGGCTGCCAACGGGTCTCCTTGGCGGATCTCGCGAAGACGACGTGCACGGGAGCGCTGGCGGGCGGTGGCATGATCGGCCCAACACCGCCGTCCGGCCGCCGGGTCAGCGACGAGAGCCCGAAGGCTTCCGCATGGATGCGGGCATCGGCCACATTAAGCCCGCGCAATCCGTCATAGAGCGACTGCGTGAAAGCCGCCGGGCCGCAGAGATAGAAGTCGTAGTCGTCGAAGGGCAGGGTGGACTTGAGGTGGCTGATATCGATCCGGCCGCCGACGTCATAGTCCTGCCCTTCGGTCGCGGTCTCCGGCTGGCTGAGCGCGCGTATGAGGCGGATGTTGCCCTCGCCTTCCTCGACCAGAGCGGCAATTTCCCGCTCGAAGGCGCGTTCGTCTCGGGACCGAGCGGCCTGGAAAAGCCAGGTTGGGCGCGTGCGGCGCTTGCGGCGCCCCTCGTGGACGATGTGCTGCAACATGGCGACCATCGGCGTGATGCCGACGCCGGCGCCGATCAGCACCGCCGGTCGCCGCTCGGTGCCATCGATCGTGAAGCTGCCGGCCGGCGCGCGCGCCTCGATCCGGTCGCCGGGTTTCAGCCCGTGCAGGTATTGCGAGACGGTGCCGTCATTCTTGACACTGATGCGATAGAAGGCGTCGGTCGGGGCGGAAGAGAGCGTGTAGCTTCTGACAAGCGCCTTGCCGTCCGCGTCTATCCTCACCCGAATCGGCAGGTGCTGGCCGGCCTGGTGAGCCATGAGACCGACGCCATCGTCCGGCGCGAGGTAGAGCGAGCGGATCGTCGTGCTTTCCTCTTCGACGCGCGCCACGCGGAATGGGCGCCACTCCTCGGCAAGGGCCGCGGCCTGCAGGTGCACCTTCGCCTGTTCCCAGTCACCCGTTGTCAGCAGGCTGGGCGACCAACCGCCATCCTCGAAGTCCCAGCGGAGCGGCAGGCCGTCCTGGCGATAAACGATCTGTTGGGGACGGAACCGCCACAGGCGTTCTGCGCCTTGAAAGGCGGCGACTTCGGGCGACGACAGGATGACCTCGGCGCTGCCGGTCATCTGCAGCATGTCGCCGGTCGCAAAGTCGACAAACAGCAGGCCGGCGCGCGGATTGACCATGAAATTGCCGAGCGTGTTGAAGAACAGGTTACCGGAGAAGTCGGGGATCGTCAGAACGTCATCTTCGCCGAGCTCAACGAAGCCGGCCTTTCCGCCGCGATGGGAGACATCGACCTGCCGCTCGCCGGTATCGCGGTCGACATAGGAGGCGACGAAGAAGGTGTCGGCATTGGCGATGATCGCCCGGGCGCGATCGTCGAGGGCCGCGTAACGGATCGGCCGTTCCGATGCCGGCTCATATGGATCGCGGGAAAAGGAGAACTGCCGGAGCTGGATATACTGCGGGCAGTTGCCGAAGCTCTGACGCACGCGAATGGTGAAACCGTCGTCGCCGTCGCGCAGGATCGCGCCATTGAGCCGGTTCCGGCGCCGGGTTTCGAGCTGGATGCCGAGCATGCCGATCGAGTGTGCGTCGCCCATGCCGGCATCCGCCGGATCATCTGGATCACGGGGCAGCCGTATGTCGAGGTTCCAGGCGTCGGGCGCCTGCATGAAGCCGGGGGCCGCGGCGCGCATCGTCGCCCAGACGTCACCCTGCGCATCGACTGCGCCGAAGACGGCGAAAGGCAGCATCGGGAAAAACTGCTGGTGCTGCTCGGGCATGAAGCTGCGGACGAAATTGCGCCCCGTCGCATCCATGCGCTCGACGACGCCGAGGCTGCGCTGGATGGCGAGTTCGCCTTCGTGCCAGGGAGACTCCGGCCGTTTCTGTTGTGCATTGTCCGGCATGATCTGAAACCTCGTTGGGGTGAGGCGCGGGGCAGTGTGACCGCCCCGGGCCGGTTCGTCAGGCGGCGAGGCCGACGGCCGTCTTCTCAAAGCCGACGAAGCCGGGCAGACGCTCGATGCGGGCAAGCCAGGCCCGGACTTGCGGGTAGTCGGATAGATCCACATTACCCTCGGGTGCGGCGGAAACGTAGCTGTAGAGGGAAACGTCGGCGATGGTCGGCCGGGCGCCGAGCAGGAAGTCGCGGCCGGTCAGTTCCGCATCGATCTGCGCCAGCACGCGATGGGCCCGGGCGATAGCCTCTTCCGCCCGCAGATTGGCACCGAACACGGTGACGAGCCGGGCAGCCGCCGGACCGAAGGCGATGTCGCCGGCAGCAACCGAAAGCCACTTCTGCACCCTGGCGGCCAAAGCCGGATCTTCCGGCAGCCAATCGATGCGGCCGAGCTTCTTGGCGAGATAGACGAGGATGGCGTTGGAGTCGGCAACGACGGTGCCGTCGTCATCGAGGACCGGAACCTGGCCGAACGGGTTGAGCTTCAGGAACTCCGGCTCCTTGTGCGCCCGGGCCTTGAGATCGACGTCGACCAGTTCGTGCGGTACGCCGAGCAGCGACAGGAAGAGCTGAGCCCGGTGCGAATGGCCGGACAGCGGATGGCGATAGAGTTTCATGGGAGATGTCCCTCGAAGAGCATGAGAACCGTCGCGGCCCTCCGACGGTTCGGGATGAACCGCCTTCGAGATCAATCTATGACTTTCCAATTTTTGGCAGTAGACTGCGGGAACGATAGACTGATTCCCGTTTTTTGGAAGGAAAGATGGATCGCCTCGACGCCATGGGGGTTCTGCTCGCCGTCATCGACAGCGGCAGCCTGTCGGCTGCCTCACGGCAGCTCAAGATGCCGCTTGCCACAGTCAGCCGAAAGGTCTCGGAGCTCGAGGCGCATCTGGGCGCCCAGCTCATCACTCGCACGAACCGCAAGATTCTCTTGACTGAAACCGGCCGCTCCTATGTCGAGGCCGCCAAGGAGATCCTGGCGCGGGTCGAGGAGGCGGAAAGGGTGGCCGCCGGCGAATACAGCGCGGTCAAGGGCGACCTGACGATCTCTGCCCCGATCGTCTTCGGTCGCCTGCACGTTCTTCCCGTCGTCGTGGACTTCCTGAAGGCTCATCCTGAGATCGATATGCGGCTGGCGCTGGGTGACCGGTTTGCCAATCTCGTTGACGACCATATCGACTTGGCACTTCGGATCGGCAACCTTCCCGATAGCAACCTGGTGGCGACCAGGCTCGGCTCAGTCCGCCGCGTGGTCTATGCAAGCCCCGGCTATGTTGCGCAGCACGGCGCCCCCGGGCATCCGAACGAACTCGCCGAGCACGACTGCATCACGTTCGAAAACGTCACGGCCGCCCATGTCTGGCGCTTCCTTGACGATGGACGCGAACTGGCGGCGCCGATCCGGTCGCGGTTGATCGTAAACACGGCGGAATCGGCCGTCGATGCCGCCATCTCCGGCCTTGGCCTGACGCGGGTGCTTTCCTATCAGGTGGCGCGTCCCGTCTCGGAAGGGTTGCTCGTTCCGTTGCTGGAGGCATTCGAACACCCGCCGCTTCCGGTCCAGCTGGTCTATCTCCCGCAGGGCCTCGTGCCAATGAAGCTCAGGGCCTTCGTGGATTTTGCGGTGCCGCGGCTGCGCGGCGTCTTGCGCTAAAGCCGATCCATCGCCCCGGTTTCGGCCCTCAGTCCGCTTGCGGGCGCTCGCCGGTGGTCGGCCGGATATGGCGCGCATAGGTTCGCCCGACGCGAATTTCGCTGCCGTCGGAAAGAAGGGCAATGAGGGCTGCGAAGGGGGCCTGCTTCAGCCCCACGATACAGTCGCGGCGCACGATCGAGCTGCGGTGAAGCCGCAGAAACTCTGCCGGGTCGAGCCGGCGTTCAAGCGAAGCCAGGCTTTCGTGATGCAGATAGGACCGGCCTTCGATGTGGATGCGGACATAATCGCGCTCCGCCTGGAAACGCACGACCCGGTCGAGCGCGACACGAACGAATTCTCCGCGGGATTTGATCCAGAGATCGGCCGACTGGGTTTCGTGTTTGCGCAGCGCCTGTCGCAGCGCCCGCACGGTTTCGTTGAGTTCCACCACACGTTCGATGCTCGTTCTTGCCGCAATCGCCACGCGTGCCCGCTCGATTGCGGTGCGCAGGCGGTTCGCCTCGATCGGCTTGGTGACATAGTCGACGGCAGCCGCCTCGAAGGCGCGAAGCGCATAGTGATCGAAGGCGGTCACGAAGACGACCGCGGGCGCGTTGCTGCCCACTTGCTCCAGGATGTCGAAGCCGGTGCCGCCAGGCATCTGGATATCAAGCAGGATCACGTCCGGCTGCAGCTCGGCGATGAGACTGCAGGCCTGCTGGACATTGCCGGCCGTCCCCAAGACCTCGACCCCTGGCATCGCGCCGAGCAGGCGCAGCAAGCGGCGTCTGGCGAGCGGCTCATCGTCGATGATGAGGATCGAAAGGGAGACTGTCTGGATTTCGTTCATGCAAGCCTCAGGGGCATTGTAATTGCGGCTCTGAAACGCCTGGGCGTCACGAGCCCGGATACACAGGCCCCGACCCCCGGAAACCGCGCCTGGACGCGATCGGCGACATTCTTGAGGCCGATCCCGGTGCCGGAGGACTGGCGCCGCCCACTATTGGTCTCCGCGGCGATATCGTTCTCGACGGCAATCTCAAGCGACTGACCGACCTTGGCGGCGCTGATGACGATCTCGACCTGTTCAGGCGAGCGGCCAACGCCGTGTTTGACCGCGTTCTCGATCAGGGGCTGCAGGATCAGGCTTGGCACCAGTGCCTCTTCCAGGCCGCTGGCAATGTCCATCCTGAGTTTCATCCGGTCGGAATAGCGCTCGCCTTCGATGTGAAGGTAGCCGGCTTGCAAGGCCAGTTCATCCGCCAGCCGCACGTCGTGCAAAGGATCGAGCTCCAGGGTCGTACGCAGAAAGTTGGAAAGCGACATCACCATGCGGGTCGCGGCAACGGTCTGCCCTTCCTCTATGAGCCCGGTGATGGAGTTCAGCGTATTGAACAGGAAATGCGGATTGATCTGGTAGCGCAGCGCGCGCATTTGCGCGGCCAGTGCTTCCTCGCGCGAGATCGCCAGGCGCCGTTCGCGCTCACGCAGCTCGAAGCTGTAGAGCAGCGCGACGAAGAAGAACGACCACCCGACGAACGTCGCCATGCTGTAGACGAGCGTATAACCGATGCTGGTCCAGTCGACCGTGACCGGATCGGCACGCACGATGAGAAGGTAGAGCAGAAAGTCGACGCCGGTGTTGGCAAAGGCGGCCACGAGCGAGGTGGCGAAGCCGACGACGATCTTGACCGCGATGTGCTGGTGCCGCACGCCAAACATCGCCGCGGCGATGCCATAGGAAAAGGTCATGCCGCAGATCATCAGCAGCAGTTTTCCCGGCGCCGACATGATCGGATCGATCCCGAGTATGCCCCACAGGATGCTGCTGATGATGAATTCTACGAACCAATAGAGGAATCCGAGCCAGAGCGTCGCGCGCCGCACGCTTGCGCTATAGGCGCTTTCGTCCACCGATTTGGTCTCATCCTCTGGTTTCATTCCATTTTTATGGTTCAAGCAAGCGCCGATGTCGATTGCCGTTCGTCGGCGAATTCAAGCCGTTTGCAGAAAGCTCAGTGCCTCGGTCGCGATTCCGCGCCGTTTGTGGAATGCGGTTATCCCAGGCTTTGCCGGTTTGCCGCTTCGAAGTCGGGATCAGGGGCACAGCACCCGCAAGGGCATGATGATCGATGTGCGAAACCGGCGCGGCGTCACCAGACCCGATATGAAGGCGCCCATCTTGGAGAGCGTTGCCCGGCGAACGTCCGCGACATACTCTGCTTCATCCGCCGAAATCGTGCCATTTGTTCGCGCCATGCAAGGCTTTATCCGCGAAGTCGGCACGCTTGTCGATTGACGCTCGTCGGCGAAATCAAGCCGTTTGCAGAAAGCCACAGCCCTTCAGCGCTGCAATTTGCCGTTTGCAGAAAGCCGAATTCTCCCCCTTCGCGGGCTTGCTATAGCCGGCCCATGACCGCGCTTTCCCGGCGTCACCGTTCGCCTGGGAGTTGTGCGCCCATCGATGCAAAGGAAAAGGGGCAGACATTGAATATCTGTGCAAAGGCGGACGTTTCGAGAATCAACCTTCTGAGTTCGACAGCGCTAGGCCGCGTCGGTCTCGTCTCGATGATGCTGGCGGCGGTGCCGCTCATGCCGTCGCCGGCAAAAGCGGCCGGACTGCTTGTTCCAAACGATGAGACTTGGTCCAGCGATCATACGATCAACGGCAATCTCGTGATCCGCGGCCGTCCCGCTGGCGCGACCCTGACCATCAACAACGGTGCCGTCGTCAAGAGCCTCAACGGCTACATCGCCGACGGGAGAGGTAGCGTAGGTACGGTCGTGGTCTCCGGTTCCGGGTCGACCTGGGACATTGTCGATGCCAATCCGAATGGGTACCGCGTGCTCTATGTCGGCGGTTTTGAGGGTGGCATCTACGGCGGCCGGGGCACTCTGATCGTCGAAAACGGCGGAAAGGTATCGGCCAAGGAGACCCATGTCGGCGCTCTGCAGGAGGGAGACGGAACGCTCGTGGTGCGCGGAGCCGGCTCCATGCTCACCACCGACTATCTGGGTGTCGCCGACGGCGCCCTGACGCTCAACACGGCTGCGGTCAGGATCGAGAACGGCGGCCTTATCAACTCCAAGACGGCTTACTTCGAAAACGGCACGGTTCTGGTGACCGGTGAAAATTCGCGTTGGATCAACACGGGCGAGCTCACGGTCGGCGACAGCCTCACGATCGAAAGCGGCGCCGTGGTCTCGACCAACACTGCTGTCCTGCGCGAGGATGAGAGCGTCGACACCATTCAGGTGTATGTCGATGGCGCCGGCAGCGAGTTCAAGGTCGCCGACAAGCTGACGATCGGCGAAGCCGGACGGGTCAACCTTTCCGTCGCCAACGGCGCCAAGCTTTCGGCCGGCGGCGGCATCGTGCTTTCCGATATCGGTGGCATAAGCAACGAAGGCATGGGCAACCTGACGATTGGCGGCAAGGTCGACCTGAATAATATCGCCGAGCCACGTGCTCGGCAGGCGCAGGCGGCAGGCACGGTCGATCCGTCGACGAAGATCGATTTTGGCCCGCGAAAGGGTTACGTCAACTTCAACCACACGAACACCGGCTATGAGTTCGCCAACACGCTCGTCGGCAAGGGCACGATCAGCAATTTTTCCGGAGAAACCATCGTCAACGGCGACCTGACGAAATTCAACGGCAAGGTGGACGTTTCCGGTGGCAAGCTGGTCCTCAAGAACAACCTCGATACGATCGACAACGATCCGGATAACGGCCCCTTGGACTACAGCGAGACCCGGTTCGAAGTGACCGGTGGCACGCTCATCGTCGATGGTGAGACGGGACGGGTACAGGGTGATCGCTTCTATACCAATGAGGTGAACGTGTTCGGCGAGATGAACCGCATCCGCGATCCGAACTCGACCTCTTTCGGTAGGCTCGGCGGCTCCGGCACGGTTGGCGACACGTATATCGACTCCAAGGCGATCATTTCGCCCGGCAACAATTCCACCGGCACGCTGACGGTCATGGGCCGACTGGATATGGCGACCGGTTCGATCTACGAGGCGGATGTTGCCGGTGACGGCCGTTCCGACAGGATCGTCGTCAAGAGCATTGGCACCAACGAAAACTCCGGTATCGCCAAGATCGGCAGCGGCACGAATGTCCAGGTGACCGCCCTCGACCCCAACACGAGCTACAAGACCGGGCAGACCTATACGATCCTGACAGCCGACCGTGCGATCGAAGGAAAGTTCGCCGAGGCTATCTCGAAATCGGCGTTCCTTGAGGTCTCGCTTGACCAGAAGGAGAAGCAGGTCGACCTCAAGATCAAGGTCAAGAACGGCGGTACAAAGCCAGGCGAAGAGCCGAAACCCGGCGAAGAACCCAAGCCCGGTGAACCGAGACCAGGCGAGCCGAAGCCCACCGAGCCCGGCGTCTTCGAAGGCGAGGCTGCGACCGGCAACCAGCGGCAGACGGCACTTGCGCTCAACACACTTGCCCAGAGTGGCCCATCGCTCGGGCTCTACAATGCGCTGACCATCCTCGACGGCGACGCGGCACGTCGTGCCTTCGACCAACTGTCCGGCGAAGTCCATGCTTCGGCGCAGACCGCGCTGATCAACGACAGCAGCCTGCTGCGCAATGCGGTGAACGACCGCATCCGCGACGCCTTCGGTGACGTGGGTGCTGCGAGCGTTCCGGTCCTTGCCTATGGTCCGGAAGACAAGATCACGACCGGTGCCGTCGCCGCCGTCAACGCCGTTCCCGCCGCGCCGCCGGCGATGGTCGGCTGGGGCCAGGTGTTCGGCTCGTGGACCAATACCGACGGCAACGGTAACGCCGGCAGCCTCGACCAGTCGACGGGCGGTTTCGTCACTGGCTTCGATGCAGCGGTCTCGGACAATGCCTTGATCGGCATCATGGCCGGCTACAGCCGGACGAACTTCGACGTCGACAGCCGTGCCTCCAGCGGTGACAGCGACAACTACCACCTGGGCGTCTATAGCGGCGGTCGCTGGGGCGATGTCGCGCTCAGGTCCGGCCTCGCCTACACTTGGCATTCGATCAACACGTCGCGCAGCGTTGCCTTCCCCGGCTTCACCGATCAGCTGAAGGCCGATTATGACGCCGGGACGTTCCAGGCATTCGGCGAAGTCGGCTACCGCATCGACCTGCCTGATGTGGCGCTCGAGCCCTTTGCGAACCTCGCCTATGTCAGCCTGCACACCGACGGCTTCACCGAGCGCGGTGCCGCGGCCGCCCTGTCGAGCAAGAGCAACACGACCGACACGACCTTCACGACGCTCGGTCTGCGCGCTTCTGCTCCGCTCAGCCTCGGCGCGACAGATACGAAGGTGCGCGGCATGCTCGGCTGGCAGCACGCCTTCGGCGACACGACGCCGTTCTCGACCATGGCCTTCGGCACGGGCAGCGCCTTCTCGGTTGCCGGTACGCCGATTGCCGAAGACGCGGCAATCATCGAGGCCGGCATCGATTTCGCGCTGACCGGCAATGCCAGCCTTGGCATCACCTACACCGGACAGTTCGGCTCCGGCACGACGCAGAATGCGGTCGATGCCAAGCTTGATGTGCGCTTCTGATGCGTCGGCTCGTCTGGCTATCGACAGTGCTGATGGCGACCTTCGTCGCCATCACGCCGCTTTACGGAGAGGACGCGGCGGCCGGGACGGCTGCCGCGCCCTCTCAGCTTTCTGAAACCTATGAGGACTGGAGCGTCGCCTGCGCCGAGGCCGACGGCCAAAAGCATTGCATCCTGTCGCAACAGCAGTTTCACAAGAGTGGCCAGCACGTGCTGACGCTCGAACTTCGGCCGGCTGAAAACGCCGCTCTGGCGGGGAGCCTCGCGCTTCCCTTCGGCCTCTATCTGGAAAAGGGCGTAACACTCGGTGTTGATGAGGCGACCGGCGGCAAGCCAACGCCCTTCCGCACCTGCCTGCCCATCGGCTGCATCGTGTCGTTGACGTTTACCGAGGGGACGGTCGCATTGCTGCGCAGGGGAACGGCCCTGAAGATCGGTGCCTTTGCGAGCGATACGGAAAAGAACGTGACATTCTCAGTGTCGCTCAAGGGATTTGCCGCAGCATTGGATCGTGTGCTTGTGCTCTCCGGCAGGGCGTAAGCCGCTACCGGGCACGATGCTCGGGGGTTGCCCATGCGCCGCTAGGGTGCGGTGGGTTCGTCCCACCCACTTTGCAGGGCCGCGTCGACCGAGCACACCAGGCCCGTGGGATGGTAGCTGATCTCCACCTGGCCATTCAGTTCGGCAGCCAACAGCGTTTGAATCAGGCGCGAGCCGAATCCTTTGCGCGATGGCTGCTTTACCAACGGCCCGCCGGATTCCTGCCAGCGCAGCGTCAGCCGGGTCGGCGTGCCGGCCTGGAGCGACCACGTGATGGAGACCCGCCCGTTCCCGGTCGAAAGTGCGCCGTATTTGGCGGCGTTCGTGGCGAGCTCATGCAGCGCCAGGGACAGCGATACGACCATCCTCGGCGGAACCTGGATCGGCGGGCCGGAAACGACGAACGTCTCCTGCGAGTAGGGGGAGATCGCCTGGTTGATGATCGCCTTCAACTCCGCCCTTTCCCAGTTACCATGGGTGAGCAGGTCGTGCGCCCGCGCCATCGAAACCAGCCGCGCTTCAAAAGCCTGCACCTCTTCGGCGTCCGTGCTGTCGCTGCGACCGAGCGTCTGCCGGGCAATGGCCAGGACGGTTGCAAGCACGTTCTTGATGCGATGGTTCAGTTCACCGACCAGGACGGTCTGCAGGCGCTCCGCCTCCTTCCGCACGGTTATGTCGTGGGCCAGTTTCGAAGCGCCGACGATGCTGCCATAGGCGTCGTAGATCGGCGAAACGCTGAGCAGGACATCGACGCTTCGACCGTCCTTGTGGAGCCGTTTGGTCTCATATGGCTCGACCTTGAGACCCGCATTGACCTGCCTGAGGATCGCAGGCTCTTCGTCAATCCGGTCTTCGGGAACCAGCGTCATGACGGAGCGGCCGACCATTTCCTCGGCCGAATAGCCGTAGAGCCTTTCGGCCCCGGCATTCCAGGTCGTAATCCTCATCCGGAGATCGATGCCGAGAATGGCGTCGTTGGAGGATGCGATAATGGCCGCAAGGCGACGCTCGACCTCCTGGGCTCGCTTGCGCTCGGTGATGTCGACGATGACGGCGGCCGCCTCGCGAAAATTGCCGCGCTCATCGCGAAGCGCGGAGACCGAACTCGTCACCCAGACAAGACCACCATCCTTGCGCAGATAGCGCTTTTCGATTTCGTAGCTTTCGCCGGTGCTCGCCATCGTCTTGAACAGGCGAGCGCTTTGGGCGACGTCTTCGGGAAACGTGATGTCGTGCATCCGCATCGTCAGCAGTTCGGCTTCGCTATAGCCGACGATTTCGCAGAACCGATTGTTGACCAGGAGGAAGCGGCCCGTCAGGTCCATCTGGCAAATGCCGGCGGCCGACTGCGAGAAAATGGCGCGAAGCCGCTCTTCGTTGGCTTGCAGCGCGCCCTCGAATTTCACGCGTTCCGTCGTTTCATTGACGATGCAGAACACGCCCCGAACCCTCTCTTCTTCGTCCCGGACGGGCGAATAGGAAATATCGAAGTAAGCCGTTTCGGGATAACCGTGTCGCTCGATGTAGAAGGGACGGTCTTTCGCGACCACCGTCTCGCCGCGTTCCAGCACGCGTCGCAGCAGAGGTTCGAGGTCGCTCCAGAGTTCACCCCAGTTTTCGCGCGCCGGGCGCCCCAATGCGCGAGGATGCTTGTCTCCGATGGTCGGCGCATAGGCATCGTTGTAGAGAGCGACGAACTCCTCGCCCCAGAACATCACGATCTGCGCCTGCGCCGGCAACATGATGTCGACCGCAGCCGCCAGGCATGGCGGCCAAGCCTCCATGGGGCCGAGCGGGCTGTCGTCCCAGCGGTAAGACTGGATCAACCGACCCATCTCTCCTGCTGCTGTGAAAGGGGCGCTGCTCTGCAGGGTGAAGTACCTCGCTTGAATGGCCAGAGCACTTCAACCCTTTGAGAAACTTAGGTCAATACGCAAAGTGAAAAGCTTTGCGGGCGCAGCCTGCGCAATACGCCCCTATGGCGCGAGATGTTGCTCCGTCGCAAGCATCTTCTTTGCGCAGGTGGGCGATACGACGGTTAGACCAGAAAGCCGGAAACGCCGTCCCATAGTAGTTTCAGCGCCACCAGAACCAGCAATCCATAGCAGGCGCGATAGACCTGCCGTTGGTCGAGCATGCCCTGGAGCCGCCAGCCGAGCGTAACGCCGCTTGGAATGGCGAGCAGGCAGATCGCCATCAGCACTCCGAGATCGGCGGTTGGCTTCGCCAGCAACAACCACGGCAGGGCCTTGGTTGCATTGCCGACGGTAAAGAAGAGGCTCGTCGTTCCCGCGTAGACCTCCTTGCTGAGACCGAGCGGCAGCAGATACATCGCCAGCGGCGGTCCGCCCGAGTGGGCGACCATCGTGGTTATGCCTGAGGCGAGACCGGCAGAAATCGCCTTCGGGGTCGAGCGTGGGCGTGCCGTGACCTCTGCGCCCCTTGCCAGCCACAGGCCGACGAAAAGCAAGGTGGTTGCCGCCATCACGATCGCGACGGTGCGGTGATCGAGAAAGCGGAACAGCAGATAGCCGAGCCCGATGCCAATCACGAGCCCCGGAAGCAGCAGCGCGAGGTCGGGGCCAGACCAGGTTGCCCGCTTGAAGTAGCGCAACCCATACAGATCCATCGCCACGAAGAGCGGCGCGAGAAGGCCGCCAGCGGTGACCGGGTCCATCACGACCGACAGCAGCGGGATGCCGACTATGGAGAAGCCTCCGCCAAACGCCCCCTTCATGAAGCAGATCAGGAATACCCCGGCAAAGGCGACCAGGATCGTCGGGACGGTCAGTTCCATCGGAGTGCCTCCGCATTCGCGCGCGTTGAACGCGACAGTGGTCGGTTGGTTGAGAAATACAGGCATTGTCTCGTTTCCAGCCCTTGCTCCGGGCGTGCGATGCCGCCAGCCTGAGCGCGCTTCGAAAAGAGCGCTCGGGCCTGCGAAACCGTCGCGGTTCCGGGCGAATGGGATTTGATGAGAATAGAATGTTCCGATATAATTCTCGGTGCAATTGAAACATTGTACTCGGTGCAATAATGTCGAGATCGGAATACCTGAAGCTTGCCGACACGATCGCCGCGGAAATTGCGGTTGGGTCGCTCAGGCCGGGCGACCGCCTGCCGCCGCAGCGTAGCTTTGCTTATGAACGCAAGATTGCCGTATCCACGGCAAGCCGCGTCTATGCCGAGTTGTTGCGCCGCGGTCTCGTCGTCGGCGAAGTGGGCAGGGGCACCTTCATCTCCGGGGAGGCGAGGCGAGGCGTGGCGGCGCTCGCAGAGCCGCGTGGTGTCCGTACCGACTTCGAGTTCAACTACCCGATCTTGCCCAACCAGACAGCGCTTATCGCAAGAAGCCTGGAGGGGTTGGCTGCTCCTGCCTTGCTCGACGTTGCATCGCGCCAGGCGATCAGCATCGGAACGCCGGCGATCAGAAACATTGGAGCAGCGCATCTCTCCAAGGGCGGCTGGTCGCCCAGTCCTGAACACCTCGTTTTCACCGGCAATGGCCGGCAGAGCATTGCTGCGGCTCTCGCGGCTGTGGTTCCGGCGGGCGGGCGCTGCGGTGTCGAGGCTTTGACCTATCCCTTCGTCAAGGGCATTGCCGCTCGGCTCGGAATTGCGTTGGTGCCGCTTTCGATGGACGAAGGCGGGGTGCGCCCCGACTCCGTTGAAAAAGCGCATCGCGAGGCGCATCTCTCGGCCATCTACATCCAGCCGGCGGTCCAGAATCCGCTGGGCGCGACGATGAGTGAGGCGCGCCGGGCCGATCTTCTGCGGGTCGTCGAGATGCTTGATCTTCCTGTTATCGAAGACAATGTCTATGGGTTCCTTGACGACGAGCCGCCGCTTGCCGCCCTCGCACCGGATCGCTGCATTGTCGTCGACAGCCTCTCCAAGAAGGTGGCGCCCGGCCTGGCGCTCGGCTTCATCGTGCCGCCCGAGCGGCTACGGGAAAGTGTGATCGCCTCTGTGCGTTCGGGTGGATGGACCGCGACGGGATTTGCCTTTGCGGCGGCCGAGCGGATGATGGCCGATGGCACCGTTGCCGCGCTCATGACGATGAAACGCCTTGATGCGCAGGCGCGGCAGAAGCTGGCCGCCGCTCATCTCCAGGGCTTCGAGGTCAAGGCCAACCCAAAGTGCTACCATCTCTGGCTGACGCTGCCGCCCCATTGGCGTTCGCAGACGTTTGTTGCGGCTGCCGCCAGGCGCGACATTGCATTGACCCCGTCGACGACCTTCGCCATCACGCCGGGCCACGCGCCCAACGCGGTCCGGCTCGCGCTGGCCAGTCCGGCAATGGATCAGCTCGACATTGGCCTCCGCACGCTGGCGGCGCTGCTGAACTCTCGGGAGGACGATTTCGTCTCGACGGAATGAAAGTCGCCCGCCTCTGCATATTCGAGCTAAATCGGCGTCAACCCGCCGCTTTCCGCTGGAGGACGAGTTTGGCCTTGAGGTTCTGCACCACTTCCCCGTGCTGGTTGATGGTGCTGCTGAGAACGACGGCGATGCCTCGATCAGGCTTCGAGCGGGAAGGTATGATCTCCAGGACCTCGCTTTCCACATGCAGCGTGTCCCCGGGGCGCGTCGGAGCCGGCCAGTTGATTTCTCCGCCGGCGCCAATGAGACCGCCGGCAAATGGCAGGCCCGTCTCGACATTGAGACGCATCGTGATGGCGGCGGTGTGCCATCCGCTTGCAGCCAGACCCCCAAAGAGCGTGTCCTTGGCCCTCGCCTCGTCGATGTGAAACGGCTGCGGGTCGAACTGCAGAGCGAAAGCCTTGATCTGTGCTGCGTCGATCGTGTGGGTCCCGCTTGTAAAGCGTTGGCCCACATAGAGGTCGTCCAGAAAGAGACGACCGGGCGTCGAATTGCTCATAACCTGCCTCCTTTCAGTGCACGTCTTTTGACCTGCAGACATTCAATGGGCGCGGCCCGCACCTGCGCCGCCAAGCTGGATCTTCCGGGTGAAAAGCAGGGCGATGGCGGCGAGCGCCAACACAGTGCCGATCACCGCGAAGGTATCACTGAACCCCAGGATAAGCGCCTGGCGGTGAACCGTCGCGCCGATCACGGCGATCGCCTTGTGTTGTGCAACCGCGACGTCGGATACGCCATGGGTCATGAAGTGCTGGGTCAGATCGCTGATCCGGTCACGGACCTCATCGCGGGAAAGCGTGACGGACTGGCCGATGATGTTAGAATGGAACTGCTCCCGCTTGGTCAACACAGTCGCGAGCGTGGCCGTTCCAACCGCGCCGCCGAGATTGCGCAGCATGTTCGACAGGCCGGAGGCGGCGGCCGCGTCGCCAGGCGCGATGCCGGCGGTCGTGATCACCGTGATCGGCGTCAGCACCAGTGCCTGGCCGATGGCGCGCACGATATTGGGCACGAAGAACTGGTCGCCGGCGCTGTCGAGCGAGAGCGTCGTGTTCATGAAACAGCTCGCTGCGAAGATGCTGATGCCGACGAAGCCGACGTAGCGCGCGTCGAACCGCTTCATCAGTGCCGGCACGAGCGGAATGATGAGGAGCTGCGGCAAGCCGGTCCAGGCCAGCACGAAGCCGATCTGCTCGGCATTGTAGCGCTGCACCTGGCCCAGATACTGCGGCAGGATGTAAACGGTGCCGAACAGCGCCACGCCGACCAGCACGTTGACGAGAACGCCGACACCGAAGTTGCGCTGCTTGAGCAGGCGTAGCTTGACCAGCGGCTTTTCGACCTTTAGCTCGATGATGACGAAGGCGGTCAGAAACACGGCTGCGATCATGGCGAGCTTGACGATGAACGGCGACTGGAACCAGTCGTCCTTATTGCCTTCCTCGAGCACGGTCTGTAGAGCCGAGAGCCCGATCGCCATGGTGACGATGCCGGCCCAGTCGCCCTCTTTGAGCAAGGACAATTGCATCGGCTTCTTCTCGAGCGTGAAGTAGAGCGCAACCACCATGATGATGCTTGGGGGCGTGTTGACGAAGAAGATCGACTGCCAGCCGTAGTTCTCGGTGAGGTAGCCGCCGATCGTCGGGCCGATCGCCGGCGCGAAGGTGACGGACAGGGCGAAGAGTGCCAATCCGAACGGCTGCTGCGTCTTGGGCAACCGGGTCAGGATCATCGTGAAAGCCATGGGGATGAGCACGCCGCCCGCAACGCCTTGCAGACCGCGCAGCACGATCATCGAGCCGAGGTCATGGGCGAAGGCGCAAGCCGCGGAAAAGATCGGGAACAGGATCGCATTTGCCAGGATATAGCGCCGGAACGAGAAGACGCGGCTGAAGTAGTCGGTAAGGGGGATCACCACGATCTCGCCGATCAGGTAGGAGGTCGATATCCAGGCGCCGTTGTCGACGCCGGTGCCGATCCCGCCCTCGATGTCGAGCAGCGAGGCGTTGGTGATCTGGATGTTCAGGATCGCCATGAAGGCACCGATCAGGCCGGCGAGCACTGCGATCCATGCCGTCGTGCTCGCCTTTTCCGATGGCTCCGCAGCGGCTGGCAGCGAACCGGGCGCAACTGTATCAGCAATGGTGGACATAACACCCTCCTGCCTTGTCTATGCGTTCACTTGAACGCACGGCGCTCTAGTAGATCTTTCCCGACTTTGACGCGACCTCGGTCGCCGTCGGGTTGGTGGCGATGGTCGGGTAGACCGACATGCCGGGCCGCAAGGTCACCGATCGTGGGGTTCCGCGGTCGAGCACGATCTTGACCGGGATGCGCTGCACCACCTTGGTGAAGTTGCCCGTCGCATTGTCCGGCGGCAGCAACGCAAATTCCTGGCCGCTCGCCGGCGCGATGCTGTCGACGTGACCCTCGAAGACCTGCCCCGGGAAGGTGTCCACTTCGACCGTCACCTTCTGGCCGGGATAGACGTCGGTGAGCTGGGTCTCCTTGTAGTTGGCGACGATGTAAGCCGCCTCCGTCGGGACGACCGCCATCAGTTGGGTGCCGGCCTGCACATATTGACCGACCCGCAGGGTGCGGTTGCCGATCACGCCATCGATGGGGGCGGCAAGAGCGGTGTAGGAGAGGTTCAGGCGAGCCTGGTCCTGCGCCGCCTTGGCGCTGTCGAGTGCTGCCTTCGCCTGGGCGACCTCGGCCCTGATCACGTCGAGCTGCTTGGTTTCATTGGCAAGTGCCGCCGTGTCACGCGTTACCGCTGCACGGGCGGCCATGATGCGCGAGGCCGCCTGCTGGGCATTCTGGATGGTGCCGAATCCCTGTCTGGCAAGCTCGGAGTAACGCTTGTCGTCCTGTTCAGCAAAGGTCTGGTCGGCCTTGTCGGCCTCGACAGTCGCCCTTGCCGCGTCGATCGCGGATTGCTGAGCCACCAGGGCCGACTGCTTGTTGGCGATGTTGGCTTCCGCTGCCTCGACCTCGGCCATGGCCCGTTCGAGGCTTACCTTGAAATCGCGGTCGTCGATGCGGGCGAGGATCTGTCCTGCCTTTACCCGCTCGTTGTCGGCCACGAGCACCTCGGCGATATGGCCGGAGACCTTGGGCGCAATCGTCGTGCTGTCAGCCTTCACATAGGCGTCGTCGGTCGACACCTGGAAGCGGCCTGTCGTCCAGTACCCCCACCCGAAATCGGCAGCGGCCGCCACGGCCGCGACGGCCACGGAGGCGAAGAGCAGGCCGCGCAGCCACCGCTTTGCAGGCATGTTCGAGGCCGGAGTCACGGCAGGCAAGATCGCAGGCAGTTCCTCGGGGAGCCGAATGGTCGGCATTGTCTCCGCAGTAGGCGAGGGGTTTTCGATGATGGCGATTGGCGTGTGCTGGTTCATGGCCGGTTCCTTTCCCCGGTGTGGCGGGGCGGTCCAAAACGCCCGTCGCCAAATTAGGAAAACTATTGTTTTCTAAAATGCGCGCGAGGATCCAAATTGTCAATCGAATTTGGAAAGCAGTTGTATTCCTTAATGCCAAGGTCGCAATCGAGCGCCCGCGACAGGGCTTGCGACACGAGGTGACCCAAGCTGGATCACCACCAGAAAGCCCTAGCCGCTGTCCTGCTGCTGCGCGATCCCAGGCCGCAGAACCAGGGCGGGCTTCCGCCCCAGGTGACGCTCGCGAGCTTCCTGCATCTTCTTTTGACGATGACATCGCATAAACGGAGAGGCCGGCCCCCTGCGGGGCCAGCCTTGCCATTCACGCCGAAGCGATTGCGGATGTTCGCTGGTCCGGGCCGGGATCACTTCGCCGGGTTGGGGCCGATCGTCTTGCCGTGGCGGACGCGTTCGTCGCCGTTGTGAACCATGGTGACGGCGTAGTCGATGCCCATGCCGTAGGCGCCGGAATGCTCCTTCACCAGCGTGGTGACGGCATTGTAGGTTTCCTTGTGGGCCCAGTCGCGCTGCCATTCGAGCAGGACCTGCTGCCAGGTCACCGGGATGACGCCGGCCTGGACCATGCGGTCCATGGCGTATTTGTGCGCATCGGCCGAGGTGCCGCCGGAGGCGTCGGCAACCATGTAGATCTCGTAGTCGGTGTCATGCATGCACGACAGCGCGAAGGTGGTGTTGCAGACTTCGGTCCACAGCCCGGAGACGACGATTTTCTTGCGGCCGTTGGCGGCATTTTTGGCCAGGGCATCGCGGACGTTCTGATCGTCCCAGGAATTCATCGAGGTGCGTTCGAGAATGTCGTTTTCCGGGAAGACGGCGAGCAGTTCGGGATAGGTGTGGCCGGAGAAGGACCCGGTTTCGACGGTGGTGATGGTGGTTGGAATGTTGAAGACCTTTGCCGCCTTGGCGAGACCGACGACGTTGTTCTTCAGCACCTGCCGATCGATCGACTGAACGCCGAAGGCCATCTGCGGCTGCTGGTCGATGAAGATCAGCTGGCTGTTTGCGGGGGTCAGGACTTCGAGTTTGCTGGACATGGGCTTTCTCCTCTTTGAGCTGGTTGGCAAGCGGGGCGTCGGTGCCCGGCCTTGGCCGGTCTGGGGTGAACTGGTTTGGTGAGAACAGGTGTAGCCGACCGGGTTGCGCTGCTGAATTGCAATAATGATTTCGATTGAATTGCGGATAATGAAATAATTGGTGATGACTCGCGGGTTTGTGTATCCGCCACGGTCAAGGCGGCAGCCGGCGGGGCGTGGGGATGCCGGCGACCCGATCCGTCGTGTGCGGCCAAGCGGATGCCGCGTGCGGTTGTTCGAAAGAGGCGCGTCGGGTTGCGCGCCATACCCGGCGTCGCGCACCGTCAAAACGCAGTGCTTCTGCGCCTTTTCCGATGTATACTTCAGGACAAGCGGGGAAAATGGAGGTAAGCCAATGAATAGGCTAACGATCATTGCCTTGTCCATGGCGTCGGCGCTGACCAGCGTTTCGCCAGCCATGGCATTTCCCACAGCAGCGGACGTCCCGAAGATCGAAACGACGCAAGCGCAACTGGTTCAGTACAGACGATACGGTGGCGGTTACCGCGGCGGTTACCGCGGTGGTTACCGAGGTGGTTACGGTGGCGGTTACCATCACGGGCACCACAACGGTGGCGACGACGATTGGGCCTGGGCGCTCGGCGGACTGGCCCTCGGTACGATCATCGGTGGAGCGCTGGCGCAGCCCTATTATGGCTCGGGCTACTACGATCAGGGCTATTATAACCAAGGCTATTACGGCGGCCCGACCTACTATCGCCCGCGTTACTATGCGCCACGCTATTACCGGCAGACCTATTATGGCGGCAACGCGCATACGAGCTGGTGCTATGCCCGCTACCGGTCCTACAGGGCTTACGACGACACGTTCCAGCCCTATTACGGTCCGCGGCAGATTTGCATCTCGCCCTACTGACGGGTCAAAGGCCTTCGAGCGAAGGCCAATATTTGACGAACATAGGCCTATATCCTAGATCTACACCCAACGTCAGGTTTAGGTGGGTGCCATTTGTCGTCCCTCATGCAGATTGGAGAACTGTCGGAACGTGCAGGCGTCAGCCACCGCACGATCCACTATTACGAGCGCCTCGGGCTGGTGAAGCCAGCCGAGCGTGAGGGCACGGGCTATCGCTACTATGACGAAGTGGCCGTCAAGCGGCTGGAAAAGATCGCCGCACTCAAGCGACTCGGCCTGCGCCTCGACGAAATCGCCGCCGTCATCGACCTCTATTTCGAGGATGCAAACGGCATCAAGGGCAAGGAAAGGGTACTGGAAATCCTGGAGGCCCAGCTCGTCAACGCCGATGCCCAGCTTGATGAACTCACTGCATTCAAACGCGACCTGGAATCCAACATTACCCGTATGCAAGAGCTGATCGCGCAAGCGAGGCGGACCTAGAGCAAGGCCGGCGGGGACAATTGCGTCCACGATCTACACTTAACGTCAAGTTACATATTGCCTCACCCGGTCTCCAAGCCAACCGAAGGAGTTTTGACATGCCTCGCATACGCCCCCTCATTGCGCTCGCTGCTCTCGGTCTCGTCTTCTCGCCAACCACGGCCAGCATTGCGCTTGCGGAAACTCAGAAGGGAACGTCCATGAAATCGGCAACGCTTTCGGCGCAGTCCGTGGCGACCGTCATCAGAACAGTCATGCCGGTTGGCTACGATGAGGTCGCTCGACGCCCTGCCACTCTGGACGGTCAGGGCGCCGAGCTTGTGCGCTATGAGCGAACGGATGGCCGCAACGCGGCGCTTGGTGGCGAGCATTTCAGCACCGTCATCGCCGCGGATGGCCGGCTCAAGGGGTTCGCTCGCATCGACCTTGCTCTGGTTGGCGGTCAACTGCCGACGCGCGAGGAGACGCAGGCGATCGCCATCGATTTCCTGCGCGACGCGGCACCTGATCTCCTGCCGGTGCTGAAGATCAGCTGGATCGACCCCTATGACGAGCCGCTGCGGGTCGCCCGCAATGGGCGCACGGAAGATCTGACCCTGACGGGCATGAAAGTCAAAATGCGGAATACGGCCGATGGCCTCTGGATGTGGGTCATCGTCGGCGCGGACCGCAAGGTCATGGTGTTCGAGCGCGATATCAACTGGATCACATTCCCGGGCCATCGCGGCACGGAAAAGTGGCTTCACGACTCGTGGCTCGTCGAAAACGGACACGATGTTGACCGAGGCTGACCGTCGTCCTCCGATCGGCCGGGACGCCGCCTCTATGCGCTCGCGACCAAGATGCCGGCTGACGACCTCATCCTCCAGTTAAGAGCGCGAAACCGGTCTCTGATGACGATCTTTCCGTGTGTGATGTCCGCGCGGATACCACTTCGGATTTCTTCCGAAAGAATCCTTGCAAGGCGGCGCGAACCGTTTTTGGCGCGGTACAGCCGATCCGATGCCGCTTCGAGGGCCGCTGTTCAAGTTCGATCTGCCGACGTAGTGTCCGCGCATTGATTTCTAAGGCAGGACGGAATGACGACGATCACGATGAACGAAGCGCTCGACCGTGCCGGCACGGGACCCTATCAGTACCGCTTGATTGGCATCTTCGGTTTGGTCTGGGCGGCTGATGCCATGCAGGTTCTTGCCGTTGGTTTCACGGCAGCCTCCATCGCCGCGACGTTCGGTCTGACGCTTCCGCAGGCACTGCAGACCGGTACCCTGTTCTTTCTCGGCATGCTGATCGGAGCGGTTGGTTTTGGTCGGCTTGCCGATCGCATCGGTCGGCGGCGGGTGCTGATTGTCACCGTGGCCTGCGATGCCATCTTCGGCATGCTATCGATCTTCGCACCCAGCTTCGGCGTCCTTTTGTTCCTGCGGTTCCTCACGGGTGCTGCAGTCGGCGGTACCCTGCCGGTCGACTACGCCATGATGTCGGAGTTCCTGCCCGCCCGAAGCCGCGGTCGCTGGCTCGTCATGCTCGAAGGGTTCTGGGCCGTGGGAACGTTGATCGTGGCGGTGGCGGCATGGCTCGTCGCGCTCGCGGAACTCACGGACGCATGGCGCTATATTTTCGCGATCACGGCCATCCCGGCGGTGCTCGGCCTCGGCCTGCGCTTCCTCGTTCCGGAGTCGCCGCTCTATCTGCTTCGTGCGGGCAAGGCTGCCGAGGCAAAAGCCATCGTCAACCAGATGCTCGTCACCAATCGTCACCCTCAGCTCGAAACGACCGTATCGATCGCACTTCCTGCGGCCTCACCGGGTGCCGGCATCTTCTCTGGGGATCTGCGCCGCCGCAGTCTTCTGATCTTGGCCGTGTGGTTCCTCGTTTCGGTATCCTACTACGGCGTCTTCACCTGGATGCCGCCGCGGCTCGCGGGAGAAGGCTTCGGCTTCGTCCGCGGTTATGGTTTTCTCGTTCTGATCGCTTTGGCGCAAATCCCAGGCTACGCGCTCGCCGCCTATGGCGTCGAGACATGGGGACGCCGGCCGACGCTGGTCGGCTTTTGTCTTCTCTCCGCCTTGAGCTGCCTGCTTTTCGTCGTGGCAGATGGGGCGACGATCATCGCAGCGTCGCTGCTCATCATGAGTTTTGCGCTGCTCGGCACCTGGGGCGCGCTCTACGCCTATACGCCGGAGCTCTATCCAACGGAGTCTCGAGCAACCGGAATGGGTGCGGCGGGCGGCATGGCGCGCCTCGGCGGTCTGCTCGCTCCTTCCTTGATCGGCATCCTGGTGACCCAGAGCTTCGGGCTTGCAATCGGCACCTTTGCCGGTTTGTTGCTGGTGGCTGCGATCGCGGCCTGCCTGATCGATGCGGAAACCCGGCTTGCATCGCTGGCGTGAGGTCACGGACGAATACGCCCATTGCTCCCGGTGAAAAGGGCACTAATCACAGAGGTGCGGAAATGGCAGATCTGCCAAGGTGTTGGGACACGATCGGCCTGTGCACAACCGGTGGATAGAATGCGGACAACTCGGGGAGCAATGACGTCGGGCTTTCTGATCGAGAAAACCGTTCTAGCATGCACATGCGGCCGATCCCACGGTCGCTAGTGTAGCAGCTATATCATCGGGACCGGTGCATTGCGCCGGTCCCGATCCTCTATCCAGATCTTTCTTCGGCAGCAGGCGCCGTTCCGCCACGGTTCTGCAACACGCCGCGCCGAGTGCCCGGAGTCAACCGCGTATCACGTGCGCCTCCTCATGTGCGGTGCACGCATAGCTGCATTGCACAATAATTGTTTTCCAGGTGGTCAAAAATCAGGCATAAAGCACACAGCTGATGCATATGGCGGTTCTCCTCCCAATGCCGCCGCAGCAGCTGTTCCCCTCTGGAGGTTTATTGACCTTCACACCTTATGGGCCGCGGTCTTCCGTCGGCCCTTTTTTCTTTTCTGGCCGCGCCTGTTTTCTCCGCTCAAACCGCCGCGCCAATTGCGTTTCGGCAAAGCGCGTTCTGTAATGCCCTCATCCTGGAGGGGTGGAGGCAGAGCGCGTGGAACCGACACATTTGTTCGAGCTGGTGATTGGCATGTTTGTGGCGATCATCGCCCTGCACTATGTCGCCGACAGGTTCGGGTCACCGCCTTCCGTCGCACTGCTGGCCGGCGGCGCATAGACGATCGCCGTTGGCCGACTGCGCCGGCATCTGATCGGCATCGCCTCGCTGGCGATCGGCGCGGTGTTCTTCACCTGTGCCGTGGTCGCCGTGGTCACGCATCTGCTTTTCCCCTCGCTCCCCTGGGCCGCCTGCGCGGCGCTAGGGGCGATCGTGTCGCCGCCCGACGCGGTTTCGGCCCGTGCCGTGCTGCAGCGTGTGCGGCTGCCTCGGCGGCTGCAGATCCTGCTCGAGGGAGAAAGCCTGCTCAACGACGCGAGCGGCCTAGTCCTCTTCCGCTTCGCGATTGCCGCCGGCGTCACCGGGGCCTTCAGCGCGAGCGAAGCGGTCGGCAGCTTTTTCGTGCTGGCGATCGGCGGCGCCCTTGTCGGTACCGCCATCGGCACGGCCTGGGTCCTGCTTGCGCGCCGTCTTGGCGACGAATACCTGATCATCGCGGCCACGGCCCTGCTGTCCTGGACCTCCTACCTGCTCGGCGAGTTCCTGCATGTTTCAGGCGTCATTGCCACCGTCACCACCGGCCTGATCGCAAGCTGGCACCAGCACACCGTGCTCACGGCGGCAACGCGCATGCGCGGCTCGTCGTTCTGGACCGTCATCGTCTTCCTGATGGAGGCTGCCGTCTTCATTCTGATCGGCCTGTCGCTTCGCGGCGTCGTCGAGCGCGGAGGCGGCTTCGATGTCGTCGCCGCCACCATGTGGTGGCCAATCCTAGCAATTCTCGTGGCGCTCTCCGTCGCGCGCTTTGCCTGGGTGTTTGGCTCGGATTTCGCCATCCGCCTCGGAAACGCCCTTGGGATGGAGCGCTATCGGCCGCTTGGGGCACGCGCGGCAACGGTGGTCTCCTGGGCAGGTGTGCGCGGTGTTGTCACGCTGGCCTTGGCCCTCAGCATACCGGAGGGCTTTCCCGGTCGCGACTTCATCCTGGTGACATCCTTTGCCGTCATCTTGGGGACCGTGCTCGTCCAGGGCACCACGCTCGGGCGGGTGATCGCATGGGCGGGGCTCGTCGAGCCGCCATCGGAAAAGGCGCGCCTCAGCATGAGCCAGGCCGAGGCGGCCATGGCGCAGGCGCAACTCGTGACCATTCAGAGCCACGCTTATGATGGCGGAGGCACCCTCATCCATCCGCAACTGCTCGATAGGTATCAGCGCCGGGCGGTGTCGATCGTCGATTACGCCGAGCGCACGGAGCACTACGCGCCCATTCTTCATGCCCATTTCGACGTCGTGCTCGAAGCGGTCGCAACCGGACGGCGCGAACTCATCCGGCTTCATCGCGCCGGCGAGATCGACGACGAGACGCTGCACGAATTGGAACGGGACCTCGACCTTGAAGAATTGAGCGCGCTCGCCGCCAAGGCGTGAGGAGCGCTCCCAGTGGATAGGGAACAAAGCGCGTCGGCTATTGCCGGCGCCGTTTTATCTCAGGCAAACCGGATCGCGTTTCGGGCGCGGGCCTTGGCCGCTTCTTCTTCGCGGTTGCGCGGCGGCTGCGACGTTTCGAGTGAATAGAGCAATTCCCGGGCGCAGGCCGCGATCGAATTGACGGCGTGCTCGAAGGCCGCCTCGTTGCGCTTGGCCGGTTTGGTTGTTCCGCTCAGTTTGCGCACGAACTGCAACGCGGCGTCATGGATCTCCGCGTCCGTCGCCGGCGGCTCGAAATTGAACAGGGGTTTTATGTTTCGGCACATGACGGGCTCCCGGTCCTCTTCGTTCTCGCTCCTGTAGAGGCCCGGATCTTAATGCTCGTTCCCCATTGGCGAAAGACCTTTGCCGTCTCTCTCCTGCAATCCGACTGTTCGGCGCCTCCTGTCAGGAGCTCCTGCCGTTCGATGCCAAGCGCGTGCCGGCCGCGCGTCCGCCGCTCGGCACCACGACGATCTGCTTGACCTTGCCTTGTTTGAAGGCGGTCAGGAAACGCGGATAGTCGGCGAAGGCGACGCAGCCATGGGATTCGGCGCGCTTGCCGCGCAGCAGATAGCTGTGGGTCAGGAAGCCGTCGCGGCCGTGTTTGTTCTTTCCGTCGATCGGCAGCATGCGGATCGCCTCGACCCCATGGAAGCGCGTCTCGCGCATCTTGAGATTATAGATGTGCGGCGGGGTCGGCCCGGTCATCTTGACACCCACGTAGCGCGGATTATCGGCCATCTTGCCGATGCCGGAATGGGCCTCGAGCACGCTGCCATCGGGCATGTAAACCTTGGCCGCGGTGATGTCGTAGACGGCGACGCCATTTCCTGCCTTCGCTCCGCTGCCGAAAATGTTGCGCAGCGCCTGGCCGAAGCCGGTGCCGGAACTGTTTTCCGTCGGATCTTCCGGCCGGGCATAGGCGAGCTTCGGCTTTGCCGGCGCTTCGCGTTCGCCGGTCTTCCCGGTCTCTTCGGTCTTTGGCGCAGCCTCGACTTCGGCCTGCTCGGCCTCAGGTTTCTCGGTTTCCGCAACAGGCTTCTGCACTTGTTCTGTGCGCGGGCGGAACTGCGGCATGGGACCGACAGACGGCGTGTCCTCATGGCTCGGCAGTGTGGCCGTGTCGTCAGCTGCGTCCGGTTCCGGCTGTTCGGCGAGATCGTCCTCGACGGGCGCGGTCAGCACGGCGGAAAACGCGCTGCCTTCCACATGGCTCTGAGAGGGGGTGGCATAGGCGAGCTGGACTGCCGGCTTGTCAGCGAAACCGCCGGTCATCGGGGCGAAGCGTTCCGACGCAGGCACGCTCAGCGTTGCGGCCTGGTGGCGAGATTGCGCGGAAGCGGAGGGGGCGGAATTGCTGGCGAGCTTTTCCGACGCCAATACCGCTTGCTTCACCGCCGCCGCCAGGCGCGCGCTCTTGCCGAGCATTTCGGCATCTTTCGGAAATTCAAGATCGCGCGCGAATCTCGCTTCGCTGGGCGTCAGGCTTGCGACCACGGCCGGCTGCGTCGCAGCGGCCGCGACGAGCCGCGTCGCCTGGTTGACCCTGGCGTGTTTGTCCCAGGCGCGCTCCTTTGTCTTCTCGGCCAAATGGAGCTGCGGTTTGGGCAGCAGGCGGCCCGAACCATGCGTGAAGGAACTGTTCATCGCGACCATACCGACGAGCGACCACGCAGCCGCGCCGACAAGAGCGGTGCCGCAGCAAGTGATCAGCAATGGACGCAACAGACGATTCAAAGACTGTGGGCGAATGATCTTACTCAACAACGCAAATCAAGCCAGAAATTCACGCAAAAGGCCCTCAGGCCGGCGAGCGACCACCGCTGCGCGACTTCCGGATTGTCCCCTTCTTGACGACTGATGGACAAAAGATGGAGAAGTATGGTTAAATTTTGCTTTCCAAGCGGCGAAAATCAGCATTTTTTCGACGCTCGCCTCAAATCGGCGAGCGAGCCTGCTCGTAGAGGTGGCTAAGGCGCTTCAGGGCCGTCCACTGCGTGCGAGATGCTCGAACAGGCTAAGCGCGGGCGGCGTCAATTGTCCGTCACTGCGGATGCACACCGATAGCCGCCGCACGGCCCATTTTTCCTGAAGGTGAATGACAGCGATCTGAGCGGGCCGGCGGCATCGGCGAGCCGCTTTTTCCGGCACGATGCCGATCCCCACGCCAGCGCCGGCCATGCGGCAGATATCATCGAAGGTGCGCAGTTTCACGCGCAGCTTGAGCCTGGCGCCGAGCTTGGCCGCCTGCCCCTCGATGTGATCCTGCAAGGCGCCGCCCGCCAGGCCGATGAAGCGTTCGTCGAGAAGGTCGGCGAAGCGGACCTGCGTTCTCTCGACGATCGGATGGTCGTGCCGGGCCACCACGACGAGCCGGTCGGTTGCGAAGGGGCTGAGCGTCAAGCCGCTTGTCTCCACCGCATCAGAAAGAATGCCGATCTCGGCGAAGCCGGCAGCGATGCTCCTGGCAATCTCGATGCTTTGCCGCTCCTTCAGGTCGATGTCGATCTGCGGGTTGGCTGCCATCCAGGCCGCGAGCCTTTCAGGAATGAACTCGGTCATCGCTGCGGTGTTGGCGAGGACGCGAACGGTGGCGCGCAGCCCCTTCGCATAGCTTCCCAGTTCACTGCGCATCTGCACCGTCTGGCGGATGATCATGCGCGCATGGTGGACGAGCGCCTCGCCCGCCTCCGTCGGAGTGACACCGCGTCGCCCCCGCGTGAGCAGGGCAACGTCGCCCGCCACCTCCATGGCGCGCAGCCGTTCGCTTGCCGCCGGAAGGGAAAGCCCAACCTCCAGCGCGCCATGGGTGATGCTGCCGGCATCCACGACGGCGAGAAACAGGCGAAGATCATTGAGGTCGAAGGACATTCAGCAAGGATAATCGATAAACAGCCTTCGGGCCAGCCGAAGTCTGGGATCGGGACTTCCGCATTGTCTATGCCGCCGAACCGGCTATGCCGTTCACATGTTCGATGCGTCGTTTTCTTTTCTGTTAGCCGTGGCCGCGACATTTTTCGTCGCCGGTCTCGTCAAGGGCGTGACCGGAATGGGCCTGCCGACCGTGGCGATGGGCGTGCTGGGTGCGCTGATTTCACCGGTCGCGGCGGCAAGTCTGCTGGTTGTTCCGTCCTTCGTGACCAATGTCTGGCAGCTTCTGGCGGGACCCGGCATCCTGTCGCTCGCGCGAAGGTTCTGGTCGATGATGCTGGCGATTGTCGTCGGAACGCTGCTCGGCTCCGCATGGCTGGTGAGTGGGGATACACGGCTGACCACCGCCGCGCTCGGGGCCGCGCTCGTCATCTATTCCGGCTACGCGCTGCTTGCGCGGCCGTTCCGTATAGCTGAACGACAGGAACGGTGGCTCTCGCCGATTGTCGGAACGCTGACCGGCGTGGTGACCGGCTGCACCGGGGTCTTCGTCATTCCCGCCGTGCCCTATCTGCAGGCCCTCGGCCTTGCGAAAGACGACCTCGTGCAGGCGCTGGGACTTTCCTTCACTGTTTCGACTGTCGCATTGGCGGCCGGGCTTGGCGCCCAGGGTATCTTTCAGGCCGAAACCCTTGCACTTTCCGTGATTGCAGTCGTGCCCGCGCTTCTCGGAATGTGGGTGGGGCAACGGTTGCGCGGCAGAGTGGGCGCGCAGGCGTTCCGCCGCGGTTTCCTGTTCTGCCTGTTCCTCTTGGGCGCGGAGATGGCTCTGAGACCCGTGTTTTGAAACCGAGGCATGGATAAACTTGGCAGCCGCTTATCCCGCTGTAGTCGGCAACCGGTAGATTTCGGTCTGTTCCGTCCGACCGGAAAGGCAGTGTTTGCCAAGCGGCGTGAGGTCGGAGCGGCCTTCGGTCAGGAAATCGACGGTTTCACCGCTCAGGAGCACGACGATCTCTTCGCTCGGCGCCACCGACTTGCCGAGCTGCTCGATGCGGTTGCAGACATTCACCGCATCGCCGACGATCGTATAGGCGGACCGCCCGCTCATGCCGATATTGCCCGAGACGACCGGACCGGAATGGACGCCGATGCGCACTCTGAGGGGAGCTAGCCCCTGCCGGCGCCGATCCGCGTTGTCCTTAGCGACCGCAAGCGCAATGGCGCGGGCCGCGCGCATGGCGCGATCGGCATGATCCGGCTGGTCGTCCGGAGCACCCCAAAACGCCATCACGCAATCGCCGATGAACTTGTCGATCGTGCCGCCCTCGTCCTCGATGCATTGGCCGAGTAGATCGAAATGCCTGTTCAGGAGTGCGGCGACTTCGGCAGCGGTGGTCTTTTCGGCCGTGGCGGTGAAATCGACCACGTCGGTAAACATGATGGTCACCGTTCGCTGCGTCGAGACGAGATCTCCGCTTCCCAGCAGATGGCGCACCAGTTTCTTCGGCACGTAGGTTTCGAGCCAGCGCAGCCCGGTCAACATCGTATTGTAGGCGCGCGCCTGTTCGTTCAGCTCCGTGAACAGGCTGCCGGGCAGGGGGCGAAGAGCCGCGAAGTCGAGCATGCCAACGGCGCGGACCTCACGCGCCATGCTGGTGACTGGGCGAACAATCAGACGGCTGACGACCCATGCAATGACGATCGCCGCGAGAAGCACTACGAGACCGGCGACGCCGGCGCGCAGCAGGTCGGAAATCGGTTTCTCCAGGGCTTCGATCGGCACCTCGACGCCGACGATGAGAGGAGCGGGTGCGTAACCGCTGACCTCGCGGGTGAGAATGACACGACCCTTGTCCCCCACTTCCACGACACGAGCCTCCAGCGCCGAGTCGTGGAAGGTCTCGGGTTCCCCGTCCCACAATGCGGCAAGGAACGGATCGCCAAGTTCGCTAAGCTTCGGCAGCCGGTGCTCTGCGGACAGGAGCGGATGGCCCGATGCCATCATCGGATGCGCGAGCACCTGATCGCGGCCGTAAAGGACGAAGGGTGTCGTCCCGGGATTCGAGACGGCGATCTGGCGCAGGAAGTCCGAAATGGCATCGACCGTGATCGTTGCCCTGAAGACGCCGGCAAACTGGTCGCCGGCGCTTGCCGGTTGCTGCAGGTTTGTGACCGACGTGCGTATCGCCGGATCTGGAACGAAGTAGACCGGCCCCCATTCGGCCTTGCCGCTACGGCGCGCCTCGTCGATCTCCGTTCGCTCGTTGTCGGTCCTGATCGTGTCGGCGAAGGAAAAGACGCCCTTGGGGCCCTGGGTCACGCCGAAGATTTCGCCATTTGGCTTGACGAAGGAGAGCACGCGCACCTGCGGGGTCGCCGCGAGCGCGCCCGTCATCACCCGCTCCAGAGCCAGCGTGTCCGCCGGATCGAGGCGCCCGGCCCCGACTTCCTTTGCCAGGAACGCCAGCTGGTCCTCAACCGGGGCGAACCGGCTGCCGATTTTCGTCTGGACGGCGTCGAGGCCAAGATGGGCCGATTGGGCGAGCAATTCGCGCGTAGCACCGGCCGACATGTACCAGACGACGGAGAGGATGACGGCGGCTGTCAGAGCCACCAGTGCCGCCATCACGATCGCCAGCGTGCGCGACAGGGATATGGTTCGCTTTCGTGTGTCGGCGTCGACCGCCCCGGTTGTCTGCAAAGACATGCCCCAAGTTGGAAACGGCGCCACATACGTCATGGCGCTCGTAAGGATGATAGTTCTTCTAACGATTCCTGCCCTTTTTTCAAACAGACCGGGGTCCGCTTGGGTAGGCGAAGGCTGCGACGTGATGTGCATCGCAATCGAGCGCTTTTGTGACGCCCGCGCGGAAACTAGTCACGCCTGACGGGCGGTACGCCCCGGTTCCAGGGCGTACCGGCGGGACGCGGTCACTGATCCTCGGCGAGCCGCCGGCTGATGGGCGCAAACTCCGGCGTCGACTTGCGCGGCGTCGTGTCGCGCTCATTGGCTTCCATCTGCTGCCAATATTTCCAGCCGACGGTCTTCGAGCCGAGCTCGTAGTCCATGCCATCCCAGGCATCTTCCCGGAAGCTGTAGAAGGCCCAGTGCAGATCGTCCTCGTCGAGGGCGGTCAACACGTCCTCGAGATAGGTCTTGCAACCCGACCAGCGTCGCATGCAGCCAAATTCGCCGGCGACGAGGCGGTTGAGCGGCACGCCCTTGTCCTTGGCCCATTGTACAGGCCTTGCGAGGTAAGCGGCCGCCCTTGCCCGGTCCCAGGTCTCTTCGCCTTCGCCAAAGGGCACCTTGCCAGGATAGGCATAGGGCTTGTCGCGCTTGATGTTCGGCGCACTGGTCGCCGCATAGGGTTCGTACATATGAAAGCTGTAGAGCACCTTCTGGTCCGTGAGCCCCGATGGCCAGTAGGAAAACGCATCGGCCGCCGCATACCAGCCGGCATCCGCGATGATGGGGGTCGCTGGATCGACCTCGCGGATCGCGGCGATGACGGTCTCATAGAAGGCTTTGAGATCCGAAGCGCTGCCTTGCTTACCGTCGTACCAGGCCTGCATCGCCTGCGGATCGGCGTGCTCGGCAAGGCCATTGTTCTTTTCCGGTGCCGGTTCGTTGACGATGTTGTAGGCGGCGACCGCCGGGTGGTCCTTCAGTTCGCGCGCCAGATCCTGCCAGAAGCTTGCCGCCTGGTCCCACCAGGCCTTGTCTCGCCAAAGCCGGCCGTCGAACTTGTTGCCATTGTTCTGGGCCCAGCGCATGCCCGGCAGTGACAGCGGCGCGATGACCACCTTGAGGCCCGCCTTGTCGGCGTCGTCGAGCGTCTGTCTGAGCGTCTTCAGATCGGCGGCAGGAATACCGTCGTATTTGTCCGCGTCGCCGATCAGGTAGTCGCGTTTTGCCGGTTTCCACTTGTCGTAGGAAAGGCGCACCCAGGTGGCGCCGTAGCCTGCCAGCGCCTTGAAATAGGCCTCGTCCGGCGGCAGCCGGTTGAAGCTGTTGCCGCCATGCTGGGGCTTGTCCCAGAACGTCATGAGATCGGCGGCATCGGCCGAGCCGGCGAGGCTGAATGCGAAGAGGGTGGCGGCAATCAGGCGCATGAATCGGTCCTTCGGGCTCTGGTTTAAGTGCCGCTAACCTACTGGCGGATCGCATCGCCGGTGTTCCCCAGGGAACAGTGCCAGATTTTGTCGGCTTGCAACGGTTCGATCGTATGCTCGTCCCGCGGCGTGACATGGGTGGGGCGCGAGATTACGGGCGGCTGAATGTTTCGGCGAGAAAATCAAGAAACGCCCGGATCTTTGGCGCGACGTGCTGCCGGGACGGATAGATGGCGTAGAGCGTGGTTTCGACCGTCTCCCAGTCGGAGAGTACGCGTTGCAGTCGACCGCTCTTCAGGTCGTCTTCGACATAGGGACGGGGTATCAGGCTCAGCCCGAAGCCGGCGCGCAGTGCGTCGCGCACGGCAAGGCTCGATGTCACCGAATAGTGAGCCTTTACGGCCACTTTCTCCGTTCGGTTGCCGTTGCGAAACTCCCATAAGTCCGCATGTCCCGAGAGACTGAAGCGGACACAGTTGTGCGATTTCAGGTCGGCGGGCTCCAGCGGTTCGCCATGGGCCTCGAAATAGGCGGGGGCCGCGCAGACGACGTGCGGCATGACCGCGAGTTTTCTGGCGATCAGGCTTGAATCCTCCAGCTTGTCGCTGCCGCGAATGGCGAGATCGAATCCTTCCCGGACGATATCGACGCGCCTGTCGTCGAGATGCAGGTCGAGCTTGAGGTCCGGGTAGCGGGACAGGAACTCGGGGATGACGGATGAAAGCCGCATCAGCGTCACGGTCATCGGAGCGGCGACGCGCAACGTCCCGCCAGGCGTCTGCCGGACGGGCGAGAGTGCTGCGTCGGCATCCTTCAATGCATCCAGTCCGCGCACGACATGCTCGAGATAGAGTTTCCCCTCGTCGGTCAGCGCCATGCGTCGCGTGGTCCGGTTGATGAGCCGCGCGCCGACGCTGGCTTCGAGTTCGGCAACGTTCTTGCTGATCGCCGCCGGTGACAGGCCGAGCTTGCGCCCCGCCTCTGCGAAGCTGCCGAGTTCGGCCACATGGCGGAAGACCTGGAGGGCGGTGTAGCGGTCCACGATAATTTTCCAATGGTGAATGATGTGTTGCAAAACGGCAATATTATCAATGACAGGTGAATTCAATACGGTCGGTCCGACAGACATTCGATCGGATCGGAAGATTGACACATCCCATGATCGCCCTCATCGAACAGCGCGTGTCCGCCAATCGGTTCGATGCGACCCATGAACTGGCAGACGCGGAAATCGAACAGCTGGTGCGTCTCGCGACCCGCGCACCGACGGCCTACAATCTTCAGAACTGGCGGTTCATCGCCGTGCGCACGCCGGAAGGAAAAGCCAGGCTGCGCAATGTGGCGCACGGGCAAGCCAAGGTCTCGGAAGCTGCCGTGACCTTCATTGTCTGCGGCCTGCTGCCCGATTACCAGACGCTGCCTGCAAGGCTGCGCCTTTTCGTCGAGACCGGCTACATGCCAACCGAAATGGTCTCCGGTTGGCAGGAGGCGGTGCGCGCCCAATATGCCGATGCCAAGGTTGCCCGCGACGAGGCCATGCGTTCGGCCAGTCTCGGCGCCGCGACCTTGATCTATGCCGCCGAGGCGTTGGGATTGGCGACGGGCCCTATGGGCGGGTTCGATGCCGAGGGCGTCGCCCGGGAGTTCAACCTTGGGCCGGGCGAATTGCCGGCAATGCTTCTCGCGGTTGGCCGTGCCGTTCCCGGAAACTGGCCGCAAAAGCCCCGCAGGCCGCTTGGCGAGGTTCTTCACTTCTCATGAAAACAGGCGTTTCCGATATCGCCCTGACGGCGATTGCTCCCGTCATCTGGGGCAGCACCTATATCGTTGCCACCGAGTTTCTGCAGGGCTTCTCGCCGCTGACGGTCGCCCTGTTGCGGGCATTGCCGGCCGGGTTGCTACTCCTCCTGATCGTCCGGCGATTGCCGCACGGCATCTGGTGGTTTCGCGCCATTGCACTCGGCGCGCTCAACATCTCGATGTTTCTGAGCATGTTGTTCGTCGCGGCCTATCGCCTTCCCGGCGGCGTCGCGGCAACAGTCGCGGCGGTCCAGCCCTTGATCGTCGTTTTCATCGCAGCGCTTCTCATGAAGGCGCCGATCCGTCCCGTGTCCCTCGTCGCGGCCATTGTCGGCATTGTCGGCGTCGCGCTGCTGGTGTTGACGCCGCAAGCGGCGCTCGACGAAATCGGCATTGCCGCAGGCCTCGTCGGTGCCGTTTCCATGGCCTTCGGCAACGTCCTGGCGCGAAAGTGGAAGTCGCCGGAATCGTTGCTCACATCCACCGCATGGCAACTGACGGCCGGTGGCTTGCTTCTCGTCCCCGTGGCCCTTGCCTTTGAACCGGCGGTGCCATTCCCGACCGGTCTCAACCTGCTTGCTCTCGCCTGGTTGAGCCTGATCGGCGCGGCGTTGACCTATGTTCTCTGGTTTCGTGGCATCGCGCGGCTGGAATCGGCGGCGGTGTCGGCACTTCTCTTTCTGAGCCCGCTGACGGCGGTTTTGCTCGGATGGGTGTACCTGGGGCAGTCTTTGAGTGTGCTTCAGATTGTCGGCGTCCTTTTGGTCATCGGCAGCATCTGGCTCAGCCAACGCGTTTCCGCTCGATCGTAAACGGCGCGTTGGAAAGCGACGATCCCGGCCTATACTCCCTGGCGTGCGGAGGGGGCGGGTGTCGTGAAAATCGGAGTGTTCGGTGCCGGCGCGGTCGGCGGTTTTGTCGGCGGCTGCCTTTTGGCCGGTGGCGCAGAGGTGATCTTTGTCGGCCGGGCGGCGCGCGGTGCCGCTTGGCGAAAGGACGGGTTGCGCCTGACCGACCTGGATGGGCGTGACGATTTCGTCGCGCCCGAGCGGATCGTTTACTCCGACACGGCTTCCTCCCTGGCGGATTGCGATCTCGTCCTCCTGACGGTCAAATCCGGGCAGACGGGCGGTGCCGCGACCGAGCTCTCTTCGGTGCTGCGCTCCGGCATCCCGGTCCTCAGTCTGCAGAACGGTGTGAACAACGCAGCGACCCTACAGCAGTTGCTGCCGTCTGCCAAAATCCTGCGCGGCATGGTTCCCTTCAACGTGACGACCCCCGGCCCCGCCCATCTGCATCGTGCGACGGAAGGCAATATGGCCGTCGCGGATGACCCGGTTGCGGCTGCAGCCGCACCGTTCTTCACGGCTGCGGGACTGGCTCTCGACCTGCGTCGTGACATGGAAGAGGTGCAATGGGCGAAGCTGCTGATGAACCTCAACAACGCAATCAATGCGCTCTCCGGCCTGCCCTTGCGCGAGCAGCTCCAGACACGGGGCTTTCGTCTTTGCCTGGCGCTCGCCCAGCGGGAGGCACTTTCGCTGCTGGCCGCTCAGGGACGCCTCCGGCCGGCGCGCCTGACACCGCTGCCACCGGGTTGGTTGCCGTCCGTTCTCAGCCTGCCGGATGCCCTGTTCCGTGCCATTGCCGGTCGCATGCTGAAGATCGACGCCACGGCGCGCTCCTCGATGGCCGACGACCTTGCCGCCGGCCGCTTCCCCGAAGTGGATTGGATCAACGGCGCGGTCGTCGCGCTCGCCACCAAGCTCGGCCGTCGGGCGCCGGTTAATGAGCGGCTTTGCACGCTGGTCAAAGACGCGGCCGCCTCCAGGCGCAAGACATGGGAGGCAGATGCGCTGCTTGCTGAGCTCAGGCAGAGCGTGCGCTCAGGATAGAAGGGTACCGGCTTGCGTCTCGTGGGCGCCGGACGTTTTCACACAAAGCCGCTTGTTGCGCGTTAAAACTTGAGAGCGCCGCCCGGGAACGGCCCCGTCAGTTCAGCAATCGGACCAGCGCCAGCGCGACGCCCGGGGAAACCGTGACGATGACCAGCCTGATGAGGTCGGCGATCACGAACGGCATCACGCCTCGGTAAGTCTGCGCTATCGGCACGTCGGTCGCCAACTTGTTGATGATGAAGACATTGAGGCCGATCGGCGGGGCGGAGAGGCCAATGCCGACGACAATCAGGACGAGAATGCCGAACCAGATGGCGACGTCGTCCGGCGGCATGCCGAGATCGAGCGTCATGACGATCGGGATGAAGACGGGAAGGGTCAGCAGGATCATCGCCAACTCGTCCATGACGGCACCGAGCACGATATAGATCAGCAGCATGCCGCACACGACGGCGTAGGGCGGCAGCCCGGACTCCCCGATCATCGAGGCGAGCATCATCGGCATCTGGGTCAGCGCCAGGAACGCCCCGAAGACCTCCGCTCCGAGAAGGATCAGGAAGATCATCCCGCTGGTTTCAGCCGTCTGCAGCAGCGCGTTCTTCAAGGCTGCCGGGCTCAGCGTCCGTTGCAGCAGGCCGATCGCGAGCGTCACCGCGGCACCGACCGCAGCACCTTCCGTCGGCGTGAACACCTCGCCATAGATTCCTCCGACGACCGTGACCGCAACGGCGGCGGCGGGTACGACGGCGAAATCCGCGGCGAGCAGAAGCAGGCCGAAGATTGCCAGCAATATCGCACCGACGGTGCCGAGCGAACCCAACAACCAGCCGACAGTACCGCCGACAAGCAAGACCAGCCCCGCCGGCCGCGCCCAGAACGGACGCTGCGTCTTTGCGACTTCGACGACCGTCACTGGTGGCGCGAGATGGGGCTTGCGCCGCACGACCACGGCAATCGCGATCAGATAGAACGCCGCTGCCAGCAACCCCGGCACCAGGGCGGCCTGGAACAGCTTGGCGATGTTCTGCTCGGCGGTGATTGCATAGATCACCAGGATGACCGAGGGCGGAATGAGGATGCCGAGCGTACCGCCGGCGGCGATGGTGCCGGTTCCAAGCCCGGCATCGACCCGCGCGCGGCGCAGTTCCGGCAGTGCCGCGCGTCCGAAGGTTGCGGTCGTTGCGACCGAAGAGCCGCAGATCGCGCCGAAGCCGGTGCAGGCCGCAATCACTGCCATCGGCATTCCGCCCTTGAACCGCCCGAGCCTGCGCTCGGCCACACGGAACATGGTCGCGGCGATGCCCGATTGTTCGGCAAGCGCGCCCATCAGGATGAAGAGGGGAATGACGGATAGCGTATAGCTGGCAAACTGGCTGTAGGTGTTGGTCTGCAGGTAATAGACCAGCGCGTGCGGGCCGGAGAGATAGGCATAGCCGGCGGCGCCGACTGCCAGCATGGCGAGCGCGATCGGCATTCTGATGGCGATCAGGACCAGCATCGCAGCGAAGCCCAGGCAAGCAATGGCAAAGCCGCTCATCGAGGGCCTCCGATCTTGAGAATGGCGACGGACAAGCCGATGACGGATGCGAGCGCTGCCAGCGCGGCGCAGGTCAGATAGACCGGCCAGATCGGCCAGGGCAGCTGGATCAGCGTCGTTCCGTACAGACGCGCCTCCAGTCCGCCAGTGAGAAGACCCCAGGCGAAGAATGCCAGGCAGGCCGCCAGCACGAGGTCCCAGGCACCATCGATGACCCGCGTGACGCGTGACGGAAGGGCGAGCGTAAAGGTATCGACGGCAATATGGCCGTTGCGCGCCTGGGTGTAGCCGAGGAATGAGAAGATCGCGACACCGATCGCGACCTCCACGAGTTCGTAGTCGGCCGGTACGGGCCGGTTGAAAAGCCAGCGGCCGAGGACGCTGATCGTCACCAATGCGGCTGCGAGGCAGATCAGCGTTCCGCCTATGAGTGCCAATCCTGCCGCAAGCCGCTCAACCTCGCGGCGTCGCAGCACTGTCACGGCAGCCTCGTGTGTTGCTTCTTCCGTCATCCCGGTTCCAAGCTCTCGAATTGTCGGATGGCGCCAAGTTCAGGCGCGCTGGGCTCGCAGTCGCACTCAGGCGTTCGCGTATTTCTGAACGAGCCCCTGGGCGGCATCGATCAGCGCCTGGCCGTCGAGGTCCTTGGCCTTCATGTCCTCGATCCACTTGTCGTGGACGGGCTTGGTCGCCGCGACCCACTTCGCCTTTTCGTCTTCGCTGATGGCACTGATCGTTCCGCTTCCGGATGCTTCGATCGCGGCCCGCACCTCGACACCGACGCTATCCCACATCTCGCCGGCCTTCTTGGCGAAGGTCATGCCGCTGTTGGCGTCCAGCACCGCCCTCAGGTCGGCCGGCAGCGCTTCATACTTGCCCTTGTTCATCGCCAGGAAGAACGTCGCCGTATAGAGCGTCGGTGAACCCGGGATTTCGGTATGGAACTTGGTAAGCTCGTTCACCTTGATGGACGGCACCACTTCCCAGGGGATGACGCAGCCGTCGATCGCGCGCTGGGCCAGCGCTTCCGGCACCTGCGGGATGGGCATTCCGACTGGGGTCGCGCCCAGCGCTGCCAATGCCTCACCGGCAAGGCGGGTCGGATTCCGCAGTTTCAGGCCGACTAGATCGGCACCGGACTTCACTTCCTTGTTGGTGTGGATCAGTCCGTGGTCGTGGGCCCAGAAGCACAGCAATTGCGTGTCACCGGTCTCTTTCAGGACATGCGTCTGTCCGTATTCCTGGCACGCCTGTGCGTTGACGGTGGCCTCTTTCGCGGCGACGAAAGGAAGCTCGAACACCTCGGTGGAGGGGAAGCGCCCAGGCGTGTTGCCGGGCAGGGTCCAGACGATATCGACGACGCCGTTGGCCGCCTGATCGTAAAGCTGCGGCGGCTTTCCGCCGAGCTGCATGGCCGGAAAGATGTCGACCTTGAGCGCGCCCTTGCTCTGCTCCTCCAGGGTTTTTGCCCATGGAGTCAACAGCCGCTGGTGGACGTTGGACGCCGGCGGCAGGAAGTGGTGCAGCTTCAGCGTAACTGCGCTCTGGGCGCGCGCGGCACCCGTTCGCAAGATGAGAGGCGCCGCAAGCATGGCACCACCGGCTTTAATAAGGCTCCGTCGGTTCAGTATCATAGATCCCTCCCATTGATCCGTGTCGCTCCACCCGGAAACAGGGCATGCCTGTGCCGCTCCACGTCAATTCAAATGACGGCGATCCGACTGTGATGCAGGCCCTCCTCGGCGGCTTGAATCTTCCTCTCGCTCCTCATCGGGAATATTCAATCCATTAACATGTTAAGTTTATTTTGAACCGACTGTCAAGCGAGGTCGCGCGAGGCGGCCGGGCGCCGATTAGGCCGTCCACGCCGCGGCTCTGGGCTTGCGCCTTGCCAATCGAAAGGCAGCCGACCGCAGCTTGATCGAGGACGTGAATTGTCCCCCACGCCGCTCGGCGTGGAGGACAATTCTCTGTGGGATTGACCCGTTGCTCTGCCTCTCAAGAGAGCGTCTCAATCATCATCGGAAGACGAGTTCGACGACGAATTGGAGGACGAGTTCGAGGAGGAGTTGCTGGAGCTGTTCGAGCTGGAGTTGCTCGACGAATTGGAACTGCTGTTCGAGCTGGAGTTCCGCGAGGCGTTCGACGAGCTATTGGAACTGCGGTTGGAGCTCCAGCTCCCACGTCCATCGTCGTCCCGGCCATAGCGCGCGTGGCTTGTTTTGCCGTTGCCGGTGGCTTTCTGCAGGAAGCGGGTGACCGAATCGTCGGCGACGGCGGGTGCGGGTGCTGCCGCGCCGACCACCAGAAATGCACTCAGAATTGCGAGGACCTTCTTCATGACGTTTCTCCTTTGCGGGGACAGCCTCGTTGACTGCAAGGGAGGAACGTCGGCCGAACGTGGTTATTAGCCGGGCAGTGGGGGCCACAGGACGTCCTGAAATTCTTGAAAAAATTGCAGTCCCGCGCTTGAACCGCGAAAATCGAGATCCCATTTCTCCGCCAACCCGCTGGTCCGGGCCCCTCTGGCGAGAGCTTCGGCACTCTTGCGATGTCGGACCTTATTCCGACAACATGTGCCGAATGGGGACCCGTCTGTGGACTTTTCCTTCATGTCTGAAGTATGGCTGGGAACGCCGCTCTGGATGTGGGCGAGCTTCTTCGCCCTCGTCATTACCATCCTGTCCTTCGACCTCGGCATTCTCCATAAGGAGAACAAGGAGATCGGCGTCCGTGAAAGCGTCAAGCTTTCGGCCTTCTACATCGCGCTCGGCCTGACCTTCGGCGGCTGGGTGTGGTGGTACCTCGGTTCCGAGTCCGGCCTCGCCTATATGACGGGCTTCGTGGTCGAAAAAACGCTGGCGCTCGATAACGTCTTCGTCATCGCCCTGATCTTCTCCTTCTTCGCCGTGCCCCGCATCTATCAGCACCGGGTCCTCTTCTGGGGTATTCTCGGCGTCATCGTGCTGCGCGCAATCATGATCGGCGTCGGCGCGACCCTTGTCGCTGAGTTCGCCTGGATCCTCTATATCTTCGCGGCGTTCCTCATCATCACTGGTATCAAGATGCTGGTCATGAAGGAGGCCGAGCCCGACGTTTCGAACAACATGCTCGTCCGCTTCATGCGCAGTCGCTTCAACGTCACCGAAGAGCATCATGGCGAACGCTTCTTCGCGAAGCTCGTAAACCCGAAGACGGGCAAGATGACCTGGTTTATCACGCCGCTCTTCATGGCGCTGGTGATGGTCGAGGTGGCCGATGTGATCTTCGCAGTCGACTCGGTTCCCGCGATCTTCGCGATCACCACGGACCCCTTCATCGTCTATACGTCGAACATCTTCGCTATCCTCGGCCTGCGCGCCCTCTATTTTGCCCTTGCCGCGATGATCCATCGCTTCCGCTACCTGAAGCCTGCGCTCGCCGTCGTCCTGATCTTCATCGGCTCGAAGATCTTCGTTGCCGATCTCCTGGGGCTTGAGAAATTCCCGGCGGCTCTCTCGCTCGGCGTCACCTTCGCGATCATTGCCGCTGGCGTGGTCTGGAGCCTCGTGAAGACGCGCGAAGAACAACAGCCCGCATAACACCGCGTCGTTGGGTTCAAGGATAGCGAAGGCGGCGCTCCGCGAGGGGCGCCGCCTTCGTCTATTGGGAAGAACGACAGCCGCACCAGGGCGATCACAGCCCGAGTAGTTGGAACCGCAGGGCGACTGTGCCTTCCAGAGTTTCGCCGGGCGCCAGTCTGACGAGGCCACCGTTTTCGGGCTGCCGGTGCGCGTTCGGTCGATGGCTCATCGGTTCGAAGCAGAAGAAGTCGGCGTCGGTGGAAGGAGAATAAAGGACGAAGAAACGAAAGTTCCCGTCGGCGTCGAGCGAAAGCGCAAGGCCGGTTTCCGGCCACTCGATGCGCATCTTTCCATCCCAGCCGTCGAAGGCATTGTTCAGCCAGCCGGGCGGCAGTGGCGCGCCGGAGGTAAAGTCCAAATCCTGCGGAATTGACTGCGCCGCACCCGGCAAGTGGTTCTCCCGCTCCGTCCAGTAGCGATCGGCGTGGGCAAAAAGGCGGGTTCCCGGCGTGCGCGGAAAATGGGGATGAAAGCCCAGTCCGTAGGGGAGCGCCTGCGCGGCCCGGTTGGTGACGGTGAGCGAAAGGGTCAGGTTCGCACCATCGATCGTCATGGTCTGCACCGCCTCATAGGCGAAGGGCGTGGATGCGTTTGCCTCGTGCCGGTAGTGCAACGCAAGCGAATGACGGTCCTGGTGAAGGATCGACCAGCGCCGAAGCCAGCCGTCGCCGTGGAGCACCAGCGGGTCGGACGTATTGGATGCGAGCGTGTAATCGCGACCTTCGAAGTGGAAGCCATTGTCCTCGATGCGGTTGCCGAAGGGCACCAACGGAAAACACGCTTCGGCGCAGAGCACCTGAGAGGCGAGACCTGGCGCCGGCGTCGGCGCGAGCACGGGAATACCGTGCCAGCGGGTCGAAAGGATGGCGCCGCCGAGCGGACTCACCTCGACGGTGAGCCCTTCGTCATTTTCGAGGACGAGGATGTCTTCCGCCATTCGCTAGCTGCGGCGGCCGGCGGCGGCCGAGCGCAGATTGTCGAGCAGCACGGCGAGCAGAAGGATCAGGCCGCGCACGACATACTGGTAGAAGGCCTGGATGTTGAGCAGGTTCATGACGTTTTCGGCAATGCCCATAATCAGCACGCCGACGATAACGCCGGTCATCGCCGCACGGCCGCCGGCAAGCGAGACGCCGCCGAGCACGCAGGCCGAGATGACCGAGAGTTCGAGACCGGTCGCTGCGTTCGGCTGGCCGGAGGTGATGCGGGAAGCAAGCAGGACGCCGGCAACGGCGCAGACGAGGCCCTGCAGCGCGAAGATCCAGATGCGCATATTCGAGACGTTGACGCCGGCAAGGCGCGAAGCCTCGGGGTTGCCGCCGATCGCCAGTGTGTTCTTGCCGAAGACGGTGCGGTTGAGCACGAAGCCGAAGACGACGAAGAACGCGCCCATCACCCAGATCGGCGTCGGGATACCCAGGAACTTCGACAGCGCCAGCTGATAGAAGCTCGGATCGTTGATGCCGACCGCGCGGCCGTCGGACGCGATCAGCGCGAAACCGCGCACGATCTGCATGGTGGCAAGCGTGGTGATCAGAGCGTTGATGCGGAAATGGGCGATGACGACACCGTTGACGAGGCCGACGAAACCGCCGCACAGGAGCGCGGCAACGAGGCCGATAAGGATCGAGCCCGAAGCGTTCGACGCCATGACGGCGGCCATGCCGGAAAAGGCGACGGTGGAGCCGACCGAGAGATCGAAGTCGCGCGAGGCAAGGCAGAACATCATCGTGCAGGCGACGATGCCGATGGTGACGACCGATTGCAGCAGGCCCAGCATGTTGCGTTCGGTCAGGAAGTTTGGAACCGTCAGCGCGACGATGGCGAAGGCGACGGCAAAAATGACGACCAGACCCTGTTCGCCGAGAAGAAGTTTTTTCAAGGAAGTCATGACGGCTGAACCTGCTCGGTTGGAACATCGGGAAGGGCGGCGGCGAGGATGCGGCGCTCGTCGAAATCGGCGCGCGCAATATCGGCGGCAATCCGGCCCTGGCACATAACGAGGATGCGATCGGTGATGCCCATCACCTCGGGCAGCTCGCTGGAAATGACGACGATCGCCATGCCCTGAGCCGCGAGTTCGTAGAGAATCTCGTAGATTTCCGATTTCGCGCCGACGTCGATGCCGCGCGTTGGCTCGTCGATGATGAGGACCCTTACGCCCTGTTCGGACAGCCAGCGGCCAAGGATCACCTTCTGCTGGTTGCCACCGGAGAGATTGATGATGTCCTGCTTGCGCGATGGCGTGCGCACCCGAAGCTTGGCGATGAAACGATCCGCAAGCTCGGCTTCCTTTTTCAGGTCGAGGATGCCGAAGGGCGAGAAGTGCCGGCGGGACGAGATCGCCATGTTTTCTTCGATGCTGCGCCCCTGGACGATGCCGTCGAACTTGCGGTCCTCCGGACACAACACCATGCCGGCCCTGATCGATTGTGGCGGACTGTCGGCCGGCACGGTCGCGCCGTCGATTGTCACCGTTCCCTGGTGGCGTCTGTCTGCACCATAGACCAGCCGGGTCATCTCGCTGCGGCCGGCGCCGATCAGGCCGAAGAAGCCGAGAATCTCGCCGCGCCGGACGGAAAAGCTCAAGGGCGTTTTCAGTTTCGGACCGGAGATGGTGTCGACGCGCAACCGTTCGGTTCCGAGGTCGCGTGTCCGCCAGCCCCAGATGTTGGAGATCTCTCGCCCGACCATCTCGGCAATGATCTGGTCGCGCGTCACTTTGGAAATATCAGGATGATGGGCCGCAAGCTTGCCGTCGCGCAGTACTGTCAGGCTGTCGCAGAGCCGGAAGATTTCGTCGAGACGGTGCGACACGTAAAGGATCACGGTGCCGTTCGAACGCAGGCGCTCGATGAGCGCAAAGAGGATTTCGCTTTCCCGCGACGACAGCGACGATGTCGGCTCGTCGAGCGCGATGACCCGCGCATCGAGCATGACCGCCTTGGCGATCTCGACCATCTGGCGCTCGCCGATCGAGAGCGAGGCGATCTTGGCTGAGGGATCGACGTCGATGCCGATTTCGGAGAGCTTCTCGCGGACAATGCGGATCAGCCGGCGGCGATCGATCACCCCGCCCTTGCCGGGAAAGTGGCCGAGCCAGAGGTTTTCGGCGACCGTCAGCTCCGGAACGAGCTGCAATTCCTGATGGATGACGATCACGCCGGCGCGAAAGGCGTCACGCACGGAACGATAGCTCTGCGCTTCGCCATCGATCAGGATCTCGCCCTCATCGGCCGACTGGTCGCCGGAAAGCAGGCGGATGAGCGTCGACTTGCCCGCGCCGTTCTCGCCCATGAGCCCATGGACGGCGCCCTTGCGCACGGAAAACGAGACGTCCGACAGCGCCTGGACGCCCGGATAGCCCTTTGAGATGGAACGGAATTCAAGAAAGTCTTGCATGCGCGGCTCCGAGGTGGAACGCCCGGCGGCCAAGCCGCCGGGCTGATAGTGTCGCGAGCAGCGACTACTCGATTCCGAGGTCCTTGCGCACGGCTTCGTAGTTGTCGCGCAGGGCAAGCTGGCCTGCGGTCAGGGTCAGCTTTTCCGGCTCCTTGCCGTTGGCGATCCACTCATACATGTTGAGTGCGGTCTCGTAACCGTGACGCTTCGGCGAGATGATGACGGTGCCGAAGAAGCCGGTGGCCGAGGGCTTCTTGAATTCGTTGATCGCCGAATCCGCGCCGCCGATGCCGACGCCGATCATGCTGTCGGCGGGAATGCCAACCGTCTCGGTCGCGCGCACAGCGCCGAGCACCGCTTCGTCATTGAGGCCGATGGCGACCCACTTCTTGATGCCGGCATTCTTGTTCAGAACGATCGTCGAGGCGTTCAGTGCTGCCTCGGTGTCGGTCTTTGCCTGCGGGGCGTCGAAGATGTTGGCTTCGGGAAGGCCGTTGGCTTTGAGCACCGAGAGGGCGCCCTCGACACGGTCGACGGCGGTCGGGAGCTGGTCGTAAGAAACGCGGATGGCGCCGACGTCCTTCATGTCCCAGCCACGCTTCTTGACCTCGTCGACGATCGCCTGGCCGACGGCTTCGCCGATTTTCGTTGCCGAGATGCCCATATGCGGAACGTCCTCGATCGGGCTGCCATCGGCGTTGACCAGCCGGTCGTCGACCGTCATCAGTTTGAGCTCATTGGCGGCCGCCTTGGCGACGATGCCGGGGCCGAGCTTGACATCAGGCGTGCAGACGATGAAGCCGTGTGCGCCCTGGGCGCCGAGGTTGTCGATCGCCGACTGAACCTTCTCGCCGTCTTCAGCGCCGATCTTCACCAGCGTGAAGCCCTTTTCCTTGGCGGCGACGTCGGCGAACTTCCACTCGTCCTGGAACCACGGCTCTTCCGGCTGCTTGACGATGAAACCGATCTTGACGTCGGCAGCGAACGCTGAGGTTGCCGTGAGCACGGCGACGGTACCAGCCAGAATGGCTGCCTTGATAAAGCGCATGATCTCTCTCCCTGGTGAACTGCCTCCTGCAGTGGACATTTGTGTATGATGAATCATCATATTCGTCAATTGCCTTTGTATGATGAATGAGCTAGTGGTGTATAACGATAGCAGCGTGCTTCGGTGCGTTGTCGCGTTCGGGCGTCTGCGCTAAGCAGCAGCTGGGAGACGCGAGCGGGAGGAGATGGCGGTGGAAGAACAGCAGCACCAGAGTGCCATTGAGGAACGCGGCCAGCGCCGCCCACGCGTCCAGAAGAACGTGACGCGCGCAATCGCTTCGGACATCTGCGCCGACGTTTTTCCGGTCGGCTCCTATCTGCCGCGTGAGAACGATCTTTGCGAACGCTATGGCGTCAGCCGAACCGTCATTCGCGAAACGCTGAAGGTGCTTGAATCAAAGGGAATGGTCCGTGGACGTTCCCGGGTCGGCACCGTCGTCTGCAACAAGGACGAATGGAACATTCTTGATTCGCAGGTGCTTGAATGGATCGGCGAGCGCATCTTCGAGTTCGACCTCTTGAACTGCATTCTGGAAGCCCGCCGGGCGATCGAGCCAGCGGCGGCGGAGTTTGCCGCCGAACGCGCCACCGTTCAGGAAATCGCCGATCTCGAACGCGCCTGGCAGGCGATGCGTGACGGCGAGCGCGATCTCGTTGGTTTCACCGATGCCGACGTCGCCTTTCACACATGCCTGCTCAAGGCCAGCCACAACCAGGTCTTCTTGCAACTCGTCGGCATTATCCAGGCGGCGCTGAAGTTCTCGCTGCACGCCTCCAACGAAGTCGCCGATCGCCGTGACGAAGCCGTCGACATTCACGGCGAACTGGTCGAGGCGCTGCGCCTGCGCGACAAGGCGCGGGCGCGCGACTGTTCGATGCGCATGCTCGACCTTGCGGCGCGCGACCTCAAGCTTGCCGTCGAACGTCACCGACCCGCCCATACGGCGGGCTGAAATCCTCTCTGAAGCGGCCATCGCCGCCTCGTTGCACCCAGCGGATATCGCACCATGAAAATCACCAAGCTCACCACCTATATCGTTCCGCCACGCTGGCTGTTTCTGAAGATCGAGACGGACGAGGGCATCGTCGGCTGGGGCGAGCCGGTCGTCGAAGGTCGAGCCCTGACGGTGGAAGCCGCGGTTAACGAGCTCTCGGACTACCTGATCGGCAAGGATCCGCTGCTGATCGAAGACCATTGGCAGGTCATGTATCGCGGCGGCTTCTATCGCGGGGGGGCGGTCCATATGTCGGCACTTGCCGGCATCGACCAGGCGCTCTGGGACATCAAGGGCAAGGCCTACGGCCAGCCAATCCACGCGCTGCTCGGCGGACAGGTGCGTGACCGCATCAAGGTCTATTCCTGGATCGGCGGCGACCGTCCGTCCGACGTCGCCAACAATGCGCGCGATGTCGTTGCCCGCGGCTTCAAGGCGATCAAGCTCAATGGTTGCGAGGAGATGCAGATCGTCGACACCTGGGAGAAGGTGGAGAAGGCGGTCGAGACCATCGCAACGATCCGCGAGGCGATCGGCCCGCATATCGGCATCGGCGTCGATTTCCACGGTCGCGTGCATCGGCCGATGGCCAAGGTGCTGGCGAAGGAACTGCAGCCCTTCAACCTGATGTTCATCGAAGAACCGGTGCTTTCGGAAAACCGCGAGGCACTGAAGGAAATCGCCAACCATTGCTCGACGCCGATCGCGCTCGGCGAAAGGCTCTATTCGCGCTGGGATTTCAAGTCGGTGCTTTCAGACGGCTATGTCGACATCCTGCAGCCGGATCTGTCGCATGCCGGCGGCATCACCGAGTGCCGCAAGATCGCGTCGATGGCGGAAGCCTACGACGTGGCACTGGCGCCGCATTGCCCGCTCGGACCGATCGCGCTCGCCGCCTGCCTTCAGGTCGACGCCGTCAGCTACAACGCCTTCATCCAGGAGCAGAGCCTGGGCATCCATTACAATACGGGCAACGACATCCTCGACTACATCTCCAACAAGGAAGTCTTCCATTACGCAGACGGCTTCGTGTCGATCCCGCAGGGACCGGGCCTCGGCATTGAGGTGGACGAGCAATATGTCATCGAACGCGCGAAGGAAGGCCATCGCTGGCGCAACCCGATCTGGCGCCATGCCGACGGCAGCGTCGCCGAGTGGTGAGGAGCGCGGACATGGCGGGTCGTCTCGAAGGAAAGCGCGTCGTCATCACTGGGGCGGCTCAAGGCATCGGCCTTGCTATTGCCGAGACCTTCCTTGCGGAAGGCGCGAGCCTCTACCTCATCGATCGTGATGGCGGTCTGCTGGCGACCGAGGCCGAACGGCTCCGTGCGACCGGCGGAAAGATCGGCTACACCACGACCGACATCACGGATGCGGATGCCATCGAACACGCGATTGCCACGGCCAGCCGCGAGATCGGCCAGCCGAACGCGCTGGTCAACAATGCCGGCGTCAACGTCTTCTTCGAGCCGCTGAAACTCTCGGATGCCGACTGGCAGCGCTGCTTCGACATCAACCTCAAGGGCGCATGGAACTGCAGCAAGGCCGTGCTGCCGGGCATGATCGCTGCGGGTGGCGGCGTCATCCTCAACATCGCCTCGACCCACGCCTTCACCATCATCCCGCACACCTTCCCCTATCCAGTCGCCAAACATGCGCTTCTCGGCATGACCAAGGCGCTGGGGCTGGAATATGCCGGGCAGGGCTTGCGGGTGAATGCGCTGGCACCCGGCTACGTGCGCACGCAGAAAGCCGTGGAATACTGGAACTCATTTCCCGACCCGGCCGCGGCGGAAGCCGAAACGATGAAGCTTCATCCCGGCGGTCGCATTGCGACGCCGGAGGAAATCGCCAAGGCCGCCCTCTTCATGATTTCGGACGAATGCCCCTTCATGAACGCCACCTGCCTGACGGTCGATGGCGGGGTGAGCGTGCTGCATCATCCCTAAACCGCCGGCTGATGCGCGCGCCTGTATGGCGATCTCTGCTACAGCAGACGGATAGAGCATCCTTTTTCATTGGAACGGCGCTGGGCACCAGGCGGTTCGGAGACCGAAGCATCACGGCCGCGACCCATCCTCACTTCCACATGGATCGCATCCGGGCGCCGACATCGATGCGGATCTGCTTGGCGCTGCGTTCGCCGACGGCCGCCGAAATCTTCGGCCAGTTCGTCGTCTCGAAGAACTGCAGCAGCGTCGCCGGAATGAAGCGGGTCCGCGATGCGTAGACATGCCGGTCGCCTTGGCTGTTCTGGCCGTAGGTGAAGAACCTTTGCGGCGTCACCAGCGCCAGGTGGTCGCGCGCCCGGGTCATGCCGACATAAAGCAGTCGCCGCTCCTCTTCGAGTTCGGCGGTTGTGCCGACACCAAGATCGGACGGGATGCAGCCGTCGACGACATTGAGCATGAAGACCGAGCGCCATTCCTGTCCCTTGGCAGAATGAATGGTCGACAGGATCAGGTAGTCCTCGTCGAGCAGGGGCACGCCTGCCTGGTCGCTGGTGGCATCCGGCGGATCGAGCGTCAGTTCGGTCAGGAAACGCTCGCGGTTCTGGTAGCCGCCGGCGATCTGCTCGAGTTGCACGAGGTCGGCCTTGCGCGTTTCGGCGTCTTCGTGGATGCGGTCGAGATGCGGTTCGTACCAGGCGCGCGCCGTCGCGATTTCTCCCGGCCATCCCGCGTCCGCTTTCCGCAGAGCGGAAACGAGATCAACGAAGCTCGCCCAATCCTCCCCGGTCTTGGGTGGCGCTGGAATTTCCGCGAGCGCTGCGAGCGGTTCCGGATCGGCGGCGATCGCGTCTAGGATTTTGCCTGCCGTCTGCGGGCCGATCCCGGGCAGCATCTGCAACAGCCGGAAGCCGGCGACGCGGTCACGCGGGTTCTGCGCGAAACGCAAGGTTGCCAGCAGATCCTTGACATGGGCGCTGTCAAGGAACTTGAGACCGCCGAATTTCACGAAGGGAATGTTGCGACGGGTGAGCTCGACTTCGAGCGTGCCGCTGTGGTTGGCGGAGCGAAACAGCACCGCCTGCTGCTTCAGGGCTATGCCGACCTCGCGGTTGGCGAGAACCTGCTCCACGATATAGGCGGCCTGGTCCGCCTCGTCCTTGACGGTGACAAGCTGCGGGCGCTGCTCGGACTGCCTGTCCGTCCAGAGGTTCTTGGTGAACCGTTCCCGCGCAAGCCCGATGACGCCGTTGGCGGCAGCGAGGATCGGCTGCGTCGAGCGATAGTTTTGATCGAGCGTGATGACGTCGGCGGGTTCCGGCGAAAACGCATTCGGGAAATCGAGGATATTGCGGACCGTCGCGGCCCGGAAGGAATAGATCGACTGGGCGTCGTCTCCAACGACGGTCAGGCCTTGGCCCTCGGGCTTGAGCGATAGCAGGATCGAGGCCTGAAGGCGGTTCGTGTCCTGATATTCGTCGACCAGGATATGATCGAAACGACTGCTGATATCCTGCGCCAGCTCCGCGTCGGAAACCATCTGGGCCCAGTAGAGAAGGAGATCGTCGTAATCGAGCACGCTTTGCGCCTGCTTTGCCTCGACATAGCCGGCAAACAGTTCCTTCAATTGCTGTTCCCAGCTCACAGCCCAGGGATACGCGGTCTTCAAGACGTCGATGATCGAGCTTTCCGAGTTCACGACGCGCGAATAGATCGCAAGGCACGTGCCCTTTGTCGGGAAGCGGCTTTCCATCTTGGAGAAGCCGAGCTCGTGGCGGACGAGGTTCATGAGATCGGCGCTGTCTTCGCGATCATGGATGGTGAAATCCGCGCCAAGGCCGATCTGTTCGGCATAGATCCTAAGGATCCGCGCGCCGATCCCGTGGAACGTGCCGGCCCAGGAAAGTGCATCCGTCATGACGGCGGCATTGTCGCCGAGCACCTGGCGGCAGATGCGTCCGACCCGGCGCGTCATTTCAGCGGCGGCACGGCGGGAAAAGGTCATCAGCAGAATGCGACGCGGATCGGCACCATTGACGATCAGATGCCCCACCCTGTGGGCGAGCGTGTTCGTCTTGCCCGACCCGGCGCCGGCAATAATCAGCAAAGGGCCGCCGACCTGGCCTTGCGGCAATCCCACACCATGCACCACCGCCTGGCGCTGGCGGTCATTCAGTTTTTCGAGATAGGCGGCGCTCATACGTGTCCAAGCGTTGTCAGCAAGATTCCCAAAATCTTCGTTCCGTTTCATCTCCTTGAAAGAGTTCACGGATTCCGCTTCACGGCGTCAAACTCTTCGCCCGAAGCAGATGACTCGGAACAAAAATGGAACGTATCAGCTTCGATTGCCGCTGGAAACCCGGCTGGCCGGGCTTTCACAGGCTGCTATGCCGCAGAATATCCGGAACATCGAGGAGCGGAGCCGTGGACGGCCGAATTTTCGATCTCGAGAAGCAGATCCGGGGGCTATTGGTCACCGTGTTCGGAAACCTTCGACCTGGCCTTCGGTGCGCCGAACAAGCCAACCCGTCGGTGTTTAGATTGCCCGGGCCACGACCTGCGCAGCGACCGACACCAACAAGGTTGCCAGAGCGACGGCCGTGCCAAATCGTGCGATCTTCATGCGGCGCCCGCGTGCGCCATCCCAATCGTAACCCATCGTGCTCTCCCATAGGCATCATGCCATGGGTCCGATGGTGGGCAAACTTCGTAACAGGGGAGTAAATTTGCGATTGCTACTTCTGCGGGTCGAGCTGGTGCCCTTGGTGAGTGACAAGCAGCATCTCCCGCGCGCGCCGGGCGCGCGCGGGAGTGGAATGAGCGGCTACACGCTCTTGCGCGTGACGAAGCGGGTTTCCAGATAGGCTTCGATCGCCTCGGAGCCGCCTTCCGTGCCGTAGCCGGAATCCTTAATACCGCCGAAGGGCACCTCCGGTAGCGCCAGGCCGAGATGGTTGATGGAGATCATTCCGCTCTCGACTTCGCTTGCGAGGCGATGGGCGCTTCGCTCGGAGCCGGTGAAGGCGTAAGCCGCAAGCCCGAACGGCAGGCGGTTGGCCTCATTGATCGCCTCATCGAGCTCGTTGAAGCGGTTGATGATGGAGACGGGACCGAAGGGTTCGTCATTCATGATACGGGCGCTGACCGGCACGTCGGCAAGCACCGTCGGCTCGAAGAAATAGCCCCGGTTGCCGATACGATGACCGCCGATTGCCAGCCGGCCGCCATGCTCCACGGCATCGGCGACCAGGCTTTCGATCGCGGGGATGCGCCGCTCATTGGCCAGCGGCCCCATGTCGATGCCAGTCTCGAGGCCGTTACCGACCTTGATCTTCCGCGATGCGGCGACAAAACCTTCAAGGAACTGGTCTGCCACCCGTTCCTGGACCAGGAAGCGGGTCGGCGACACGCAGACCTGACCGGCGTTGCGATACTTGCTGCCGGACATGATCGCGACGGCCTGCTCGATGTCGGCGTCCTCGGTGACGATGACAGGGGCATGGCCGCCGAGTTCCATCGTCGCGCGCTTCATGTGCTGGCCGGCGAGTGCCGCCAGCATCTTGCCGACCGGGGTCGAGCCGGTGAAGGACATCTTGCGGATTACCGGATGCGAGATCAGATACTCCGAGATGACCGCCGGCACGCCATAGACGAGGTTGACGACGCCTGCGGGAATACCAGCATCGACGAAGCACCGGATCAGTTCGGCCGGCGATGCCGGTGTTTCCTCGGGTGCCTTCACGATGATCGAGCACCCGGTGGTCAGCGCGGCGGACAGCTTGCGTACGACCTGGTTGATCGGGAAATTCCAGGGCGTGAAAGCGGCGACCGGGCCGACGGGCAGCTTGACGGTCATCTGGGTGACATCGGGCGTGCGCGGCGGAATGATCTGGCCATAGGCGCGCTTTCCCTCCTCGGCAAACCACTCGATGATTTCGGCGGCGCTGAGGATTTCGCCCTTGGACTGGGCCAGCGGCTTGCCCTGTTCCCGCGTCATCAGCCAGGCGATGTCGCCGGCACGCTCGCGCAGCAGCGCCGCTGCCGTTCGCATGACCTTTGCCCGGTCGAAAGCCGAGGTCGCACGCCAGACTTGGAAACCTTTTTGGGCGGCGTTCAGCGCTTCATCCAGATCCGCCACTTCTGCCCAGGCCACTTGGCCAATCGTTTCCTCGGTGGCAGGGTCGATGACGGGAATGGTCTTGCCCGCGCGCGCCGGCCGCCAGGTGCCGTCGATATGAAGGAGGATATCGGGATACTGGGTCATGGGGGAACCTTTGAAGATTGACGTCTATCGCTTCGAGTGCAGGACGCGCCGGTGAGGAAAGTGCGAAGGAGCGCGATGCCGATCAGTTGGGCGCTTCCGCCGGCAATATCAAGACGCGATTTGTCAGGAATAGGCGTGTCGGGTTTGAAGCCCGATGGCGATGGGGGATGGGGGCTACCCGCGATGATGTGCTCTGGCGATCGCGCCAGACCTTGAACATTGATCCTTCCAGCAGGCGGAATTCACGGCCGCGTCAGCAGCATCGAGATGCCCTGTCCGACGCCGATGCACATGGTGGCGATCGCACGCTTCGCACCGTGCTCCTCAAGCTCCAATGCTGCCGTCAGCGCCAGGCGTGCTCCTGACATGCCAAGCGGATGGCCGAGCGCGATGGCGCCGCCATTCGGATTGACGTGGGACGCATCGTCGGCAAGTCCGAGCTGCCGCATGCAGGCGAGCGCCTGTGCCGCGAAGGCTTCGTTCAGTTCGACGATATCGATGTCGCCGATATCAAGACGGAGGCGCTCCAGGAGCTTGCGGGTCGAAAACACAGGGCCGATGCCCATGATGCGTGGCGGAACACCCGCCGTTGCCATTCCGTCGACCCGGGCGAGAGGCTTTAGACCGTAGCGTTCGACCGCTTGGCCGGAGGCAAGGATGAGGGCAGCCGCGCCGTCGTTGACGCCGGAGGCGTTGCCGGCCGTTACCGTGCCGTTGGCGCGGAACGGTGTCGGCAGACTGGCGAGCTTCTCGATGGTCGTTTCGCGCGGGTGCTCGTCTTGCTCGACGCATGTCGTCTCGCCCTTGCGTGCCTTGATCGCATAAGGGGCGATTTCGCGGGCGAAACGCCCGCTCTTTTGCGCAGTGGCCGCCCGGGCCTGGCTGCGCAGTGCAAAGCCGTCCTGGTCTTCGCGCGAGATGGAAAACTCGGTCGCGACGTTTTCGGCGGTCTCCGGCATGGAGTCGATGCCGTATTGGGTTTTCATGACAGGATTGACGAAGCGCCAGCCGATCGTCGTGTCATGGATTTCAGTGCTGCGCTGGAACGGGCTTTCGGCCTTGGGCATGACGAAGGGCGCGCGCGACATGCTCTCGACGCCGCCGGCGACGATAATCTCGGCTTCACCCAGTCGGATCGCGCGGGCGGCGTAGCCGACGGCGTCCAGCCCGGAACCGCAGAGCCGGTTGATCGTCGTTCCGGCTGCCGTCTCGGGCAACCCGGCGAGCAAGGCGGCCATGCGCGCGACGTTGCGGTTGTCTTCGCCCGCCTGGTTGGCGCAGCCAAGAACAACCTCATCGATCGCCTCAGTCGGAACGGACGAAACGCGCGCCAGCGCCTCGCGGATCACGTGGGCGGCAAGATCGTCCGGGCGCGCGCTCGACAGCGCGCCGCCATAGCGACCGATGGGCGTGCGGACGCCGCCGACGATATAGGCTTCACCCATGGGATTTGTCCTTGCTTTGCTCGGCTGTAAACATCGGCCCGCCCTTATGCGCGGGAAAGCCGTAGCCGTTGATCAGCACCAGATCGATGTCGCCGGGACGTGCGGCAATGCCTTCCGCCAGCAGGGCCGTTCCTTCGTCGGCCATCGCTTTCAGAAGCCGGCTCATGATCTCGTCCGCGGTGAAATCGCGCGGCGTGATGTTCTTCACCGCCCTTGCGGTGTCGATGATCGCAGTGACCTCGGGATCGACGGTCCGCTTGCCATCGGGATAGGCGTACCAGCCGCGGCCGCTCTTGCGCCCGAGACGCCCCGCTTCGCAAAGCCTGTCGGCGATTTCGACATAACGGGCAGCGGGATCCCGCGTCGCAGCCTGTCGCTTGCGGCGCGCCCAGGCGATATCGAGCCCGGCCATGTCATTGACGGCGAAGATACCCATCGGAAAACCATAGGCCTCGAGCACGGCGTCGATCTGCTCAGGCAGTGCCCCATCCTCCAGCATGAACTCCGCCTCGCGGCGATAGGCGGAGAAAACTCGGTTGCCGATGAAGCCTTCGGTGACGCCTGAGACGACGGGCAGCTTGCCGAGACGTTTGACGAAGGCAAGCGCGCTCGCCAGCACGTCAGGTGTGGTCTTGGCGCAGTTGACGACTTCGACAAGCCGCATGACGTTGGCGGGCGAGAAGAAATGCAAGCCTACGACCCGCGACGGATCGGCTGCCGCGGCTGCAATCGCATCGGGATCGAGGTAGCTCGTATTGGTCGCGAGGATGGCGCCGGGTGCGACGATGCCGTCGAGCCTCTGAAACAGCTGCGTCTTGACCTGAAGGTCATCGAAGACCGCTTCGATGACGAGGTCGGCTTTCGCGAGGTCTCCGGCCTCCGCGGTCGTCTGCAGTCGCGCGAGGCAGTCGTCGCGGCCGGCCGCAGTCAGCCGTCCGGAGCGCAGGGTCTTGTCGAGGGTCTCGGCGATACGTGCCCGCCCGCTGGCGGCGGCTTCTTCCGTCTGCTCCAGCGCGACCACGCGATAGCCGGAGGTCAAGGCGGAGACGGCGATGCCGGAACCCATCAACCCGGTGCCGACGACACCGACGGTCTCGATCCTGCGCGGCGATACCTTGTCGAGCCCCTCGACCTTGCCGGCGGCACGCTCGGCAAAAAACACGTGTCTGAGCGCAGCGGACTCGGTGGAATCGCGCAAACGCAGGAAGGCCGCGCGTTCCTCGCTCAGGCCTTGTTTCAAATCGAGTTCGCCAGCTGCCTTGACGAGGCGAACGGCCTCTGCGGGGGCGGCTTGGCCGCGGGCTTTCGCCAGAACCTTGGCTGCAGCGACGTCCACGGCTGCGGCGTCCGCCGGCGGAACGGCGATCATGCCGGTCCGGTGGAGCGGTTTGGCAGCGCGTTCCTGCACGAAAGCCAGTGCGGCACCTACGGGATCGGCGGCAACGCTGTCGGCAAGGCCAAGCGTCACAGCTTCGGCGGCCTTAACGGCACGCCCGGTTCCGATGAGGTCTATCGCCACGACGATACCGGTCAGACGCGGCAGGCGCTGCGTCCCGCCTGCGCCCGGGACGAGGCCGAGTTTGACTTCGGGGAGGCCGAATGATGCCTTCTCGCCGGCGACGCGGCCATGGCAGGCGAGCGCGAGTTCGCAGCCGCCGCCAAGGGCGGCGCCATTCACTGCGGAGATGACAGGCTTGTCGAAGGTCTCGATGCGCTCGATCACGTCCGGAAGCGTCGGTTCGACCGGTGGTTTGCCGAACTCCCTGATGTCGGCGCCACCGATAAAGGTGCTGCCGGCGCCCGTGATGACCACGCCGCTAATCGTCGGGAGACTGGCCGCATCGTCGAGCGCCGCCATCAGGCGGGAGCGGACATGGGCAGAGAGCGCGTTCACGGGCGGATTGTCGATGGTGACGACCAGAACGCCGCCTTCAATACGAGCGGATACGCTCTCAGAAAATCGGACCTCGGACATGGTGGCAGCCTCAGTCGGGGATGACGGCCGTGGCCTGGATCTCGATCTTTGCGCGGTCCTCGACCAGCGCCACGACCTGCATCGCCGCCATGGCCGGGAAATGCCGGCCGATGATCTCGCGATAGGCCTGGCCGATGCCGCGCAGATTACCGATATATTCCTGCTTGTCGGTGAAGTACCAGGTCATCGTGGTGATGTGTTGCGGCTCCGCGCCGCCGGCAGCGAGCACAGCGACGACGTTCTTCAGCGTCTGGCGCACCTGCTCGACGAAATCGTCGGTCTCAAACTCGGATTGCGCATTCCAGCCGATCTGGCCGCCGACAAAAACGGTGCGGCCCGTTGCAGCCACGCCGTTGGCGTAGCCGATGGGCTTTGCCCAGCCTTCAGGTTGCAGGATGGTGTGCATCGGTCGTCTCCAGATGTTGTGTCAGCGCAGCGCGGATGTCGTCCGGCCATGCCAGTGAAGCGTGATTGTCGAGCGAGGTGGCGACGACGCGCTGTTTCGCCGTCCAGAGCACCGTGTCCCTTGCCGAGACCGTATGCTCCATGTCGAGCGACGACCGACCGATGCCGTGGACCTTGAGCGTGAAATCAAGTTCGTCGCCCTGAAAGCCCGGGCGAGTGAAGGTGAGATCGAGGCGCACGGTCGGCACGCCGATCCGCAGCCCGTCGTTCATCGTCCTCCAGGGAAAGCCGAGCGACGCGAAGAAGTCCTCCGTCACCCCGACGAGAATGTTGAGGTAGGACGGGAAATAGGCGATGCCCGAGGGGTCGCAGTCTCCAAAGCGCAGCGGTCTATTGGCCCTAAACATGATCTCGATCTCAGTTCGCGAAGGCGGCGATGCCGGTGATGGCACGACCGAGGATCAGAGCGTGGATGTCGTGCGTGCCTTCGTAGGTGTTGACCACTTCGAGGTTGACGAGATGGCGGGCCACCGGAAACTCGTCCGAAATGCCGTTGCCGCCGAGCATGTCACGGGCAGTCCGGGCGATTTCCAGTGCCTTGCCGCAGGAATTCCGCTTGAGGATCGAGGTCAGCTCGACCGGCGGGTTGCCTTCGTCCTTCATGCGTCCGAGGCGCAGGCATCCCTGCAGGCCAAGGGCAATTTCCGTCGCCATGTCCGCCAGTTTCTTTTGGATCAGCTGGTTGGCGGCGAGCGGCCGGCCGAACTGCTTGCGGTCGATGACGTATTGCCGTGCCGTCTCGTAGCAGGACTCAGCCGCACCGAGGGCGCCCCAGGCGATGCCGAAGCGCGCGGAGTTGAGGCAGGTGAAGGGGCCCTTCAGCCCGGTCACATCGGGCAGCATGTTTTCTTCCGGCACGAACACCTCGTCCATGACGATCTGGCCGGTAATCGATGCCCTGAGACCCACCTTGCCGTGGATCGCCGGCGCGCTGAGCCCCTTCCATCCCTTTTCGAGGATGAAGCCGCGGATCAGACCATCCGCGGTCTTCGCCCAGACGACGAAGACGTCGGCGATCGGCGCATTGGAGATCCAGGTCTTGGAGCCGGAAAGCAGATAGCCGCCATCGACCTTGGTGGCCTTGGTGATCATCGAGCCGGGATCGGAACCATGATCGGGCTCGGTGAGACCGAAGCAGCCGATTTTCGTGCCGGCAATCAGTCCCGGCAGGTATTTGCGTTTCTGGTCCTCGCTGCCGAAGGTATAGATCGGCACGATCACCAGGGAAGACTGGACGCTCATCATCGAGCGGTAGCCGCTGTCGATGCGTTCTACTTCGCGGGCGATCAGACCGTAGGAGACGTAGTTGAGGCCCGCGCCGCCGTATTCCTCGGAGACCATCGGTCCGAGCAGGCCGAGTTCGCCCATCTCGGCGAAAATCGACGGATCGGTCTTCTCGTGGCGGAAGGCCTCCTGCACGCGCGGCGCCAGTCGGTCTTCGGCAAAACCTTGCGCGGTGCGCCGCACCATGCGTTCTTCTTCGGTCAACTGCGCATCCAGGTTGAATGGATCCTGCCAGTCGAATGACGCCTTCGAACCATGCATGTTCGACATCCCCCTCGTTATCGTCCCGTACCTTTCATCAGCTCGCGGCCGATGATGAGCTTTTGAACCTCGGTCGCGCCCTCGTAGATCCGCAGTGCCCGGATCTCACGATAGAGCCGTTCGGTGATTTCGCCGACGCGCACGCCGCGGCCGCCGAAGAGCTGCAGCGCCTGGTCGATGACCCATTGTGCATTCTCGGTCGCCGTCATCTTGGCCATGGCCGCTTCCCGCGTGGTCGGCCGCTTCTGCACGTCGCGCTGCCATGCCGTGCGGCAGGTCAGAAGGGCGGCGGCGTCGATCGCAGTCGCCATCTCGCCGAGCGTGCTTTGCGCTGTCGGCAAATCGGCAAGGGTTGCGCCGAACATCTTGCGGTTCTTTGCATGCGCCACTGCCTCGTCGAGCGCCCGGCGGGCAAAGCCTGTTGCGGCGGCCGCGACGGAGGGGCGGAAGATGTCGAGCGTGCGCATGGCGATCTTGAAGCCTTCGCCGGGGCTTCCGAGAAGCTGCGACGCCGGGATGCGGCAATTGTCGAAGCGAAGCCGGGCAAGCGGATGCGGCGCAATGGTCTCGATGCGCTCGGCGATCGTGAAACCCGGCGTGTCGGCGAAGACCACAAAGGCGGAAATGCCGCGCGTGCCGGGCGCTTCGCCGGTGCGGGCAAAGACGGTGTAGACGTCGGCGATGCCGCCGTTCGAGATCCAGGTTTTCTCGCCATCGAGCACGAAATGATCGCCCTCGCGTCGCGCACTACAGGCCATCGCTGCGACATCCGAGCCAGCCTCGGGTTCGGAAAGCGCAAAGGCGGAAATCCACTCGCCGCGGCTGACCTTGGGCAGGACGGCCTGCTTCAGTGCCTCGGAACCGGAAAGGCTGATCGCGCCGGTGCCAAGCCCCTGCATGGCGAAGGCGAAATCGGCAAGACCGTCGGTATAGGCAAGCGTTTCGCGGATGAGGCAGAGCGACCGGCTATCGATCTCCTCGCTTGCGCCGCCAAATGCTTTCGGCACGCAATGGCGAAGCACGCCTGCGGCGCCAAGGGCGCTGACGAGGTGTTTGCACGCGGCATCGGCATTTGCGTGATCGATCTCGCCGAGGCCGCCACGGGATACGAAGTCATCCAGCTCCGTAGCAAACGCACGATGACCATCGTCGAAGAACGGCCAGTCGAGATGGTCGCGGGTTGGTGGGCGCAAAGCCGTGTCACGGGAACTCATGCTCAATTCCCTTTGAATTCCGGCTTCGCCTTGGCGGCAAAGGCCTCGAAGGCGCGGCGGAAATCGCCGGTCGCCATGCAGATCGCCTGGGCCTGGGCTTCCGATTCGATCAGCTGGTCGATGCCCATCGCCCATTCCTGGTCGAGCATCTTCTTTGTCATCGCATGGGCGAACCAGGGGCCATCGGCGATGGTGCGTGCGAATTTCTGCGCCTCGGCAAGCAGCGACGCACGCTCGTGCAGGGCGTTGTAGAAGCCCCAGGCATGACCCTCGGGCGCGGTCATGACCCGGCCGGTGAAGAGCAGTTCGGCGGCGCGGCCTTGGCCGATGATGCGGGGAAGAATGCCGCAGGCGCCCATGTCTGCACCCGCGAGCCCAACGCGCGTGAAGAGAAAGGCGGTCTTCGCTTCCGGCGTCGCGACGCGGAAATCGGAAGCCATCGCCAAGATAGCCCCGGCGCCGGCGCAAATTCCGTCCACGGCCGCGATCACGGGTTGGGGGCAGGCGCGGATCTGGCGCACCAGTTCGCCGGTCATGCGGGTGAAATCCAAGAGGTCCGGCATCGACATGCGCGTCAGCGGCTCGATGATTTCGAAGACGTCGCCGCCGGAGGAGAAGTTGTCGCTGGCGCCGGTCAGCACCACGGCGCGCACGTCGCTGGCGCGGGCAAGCGACCGGAAGAGGTCGCAAAGCTCCTCGTAGCTCTCGAAGGTCAGCGGGTTCTTCTTTTCCGGACGGTTGAGCGTGATCGTCGCGACCCGGCCGTCCGCGTCCGTTTCGAACAGGAAGTGCTTGGCCTTGTAGTCCTTAAAGGCGCGCTTCTTGGCCTGCATCGGGTTTGTCATCTCTATCCTCCGAGAACTTCGCCACCGGCAACGGCGATCGCCTGGCCGGTGATTGCGGTCGCTCTTTCCGACACCAGCCAGGAGACCGTGTCTGCCACCTCATCCGGGGTCACCAGGCGCCCTTGCGGATTGGAACGGGCAAGGCTGGCACGTGCCTCCTCGCGCGAACGACCGGTCTTCTCGCTGATCGTGTCGAGTGCGCCATCGATCAGCGGCGTGTCGGTGAAACCCGGGCAGACGGCATTGACGGTCACGTCGGTTCGCGCCAGCTCGAGTGCCAGAGCGCGCGTCAGCCCGACGACGCCGTGCTTCGATGCGCAATAGGCAGATACATAGGCATAGCCGGTGAGGCCCGCCGTGCTTGCGACATTGACGATGCGGCCGTTGCCGGCCCGGCGCACGGAGGCAAGGGCTGCCTGCGTTACGAGAAAGACGCCGGTGAGGTTGATCGAGATTACCCGCTGCCAGAGCGCGAGATCGGTCTTCTCGAACGGCGCCGAGGGCGCTTCGCCGGCGCAGTTGACGAGAACGGCGATCTCTCCGCTCTTGGCAATCGCAGCCGCAATGCCTTGCTCGATGGCGGACGGGTCGGTCACGTCAAACCCATGGTGGACGTGGGCTTCGCCGCCCGATGAGAGAATCTCTGCTCGCACGGCTTCCAGCGGTGCTGCGCGTCGCCCGGCAAGGCTGACGATATGGCCGTCGGCGGCAAGCGCAAGCGCGATCGCCTTGCCGATCCCGCTGCCCGCGCCTGTGACAAGGGCGTGCCTCTTGCTCATGGCTTGCCCGCCGTCGTTGCCGCACGCGTTAGATTGTTCACATATTGCGCGCGGGCGGAGTGGTACTGCTTGGGCCAGGGCTGATCGTCATAGCCGATCTTTGCCGCCTCATGCATGACGAAGGATGGGTCGGCCAGATGCGGGCGGGCAATCGCGCAGAGGTCGGCGCGACCGGCAGCGATGATGGAATTGGCGTGGTCGGCCTCGGATATCGCCCCGACGGCAATCGTCGCGACCTGGATCTCGTTGCGGATCTTGTCGGAAAAGGGTGTCTGGAACAGGCGGCCGTAGACCGGCTTTTCCTCTTTCACCACCTGACCGGAGGAGCAGTCGATCATGTCGGCGCCGGCCTCCTTGAACAGGCGGGCAAAGATCGCCGCGTCCTCGGGCGTGTTGCCGCCTTCGTGCCAGTCATGCGTCGAAAGGCGCACCGACATCGGCCGATCCTCGGGCCAGGCCTTGCGGACCGCATGGAACACCTCGAGTGGGAAGCGGGCGCGAGCCGCATGGTCGCCGCCATATTCGTCCGTGCGAAGGTTGGTGAGCGGCGACAGGAAGCTCGACAGCAGGTAGCCGTGCGCCACGTGCAGTTCGAGGATGTCGAAGCCGAGATCGCGGGCCCGTTCGGTAGCGTGCACGAAGTCCGCGATGACGCGGTCCATGTCGGCACGCGTCATTTCGCGCGGCATGTCCGAATGCTTGAGATAGGGCAGGGCAGACGCCGAGATGAGCGGCCAGGCGCCTTCGCTCAAGGGCTGGTCGATGCCCTCCCAGGCGAGCTTGGTTGCGCCCTTGCGTCCGGCGTGGCCGAGCTGGATGCCGATCTTGGCGGGTGTCTGCTGGTGCACGAAATCGACGATCCGCTTGAAGGCATGCGCCTGCTCGTCGTTCCAGAGACCGAGGCATCCGGGCGTGATGCGGGCATCGGCCGATACGCAGGTCATTTCCGGGAAAACGAGAGCGGCGCCCCCCATGGCGCGCGCGCCGAGATGCACCAAGTGGAAATCGTTCGGCACGCCATCGGTCGCCGAATACATCGCCATCGGCGAAACGACGATGCGGTTCTTCAGCGTCAGGCCGCGGAGCTTGAACGGCGTGAACATCGGCGGCGGGACCGTGCCGTTTGCGGCCGGCTCGACGCCGGCGCGTTCGGCAAACCAGCGCTCGAAGCCTTCAAGCCAGTCCTTGTCGCGGAGGCGAAGGTTCTCGTGGCTGATGCGCTGCGAGCGGGTCAGCATCGAATACATGAACTGCTCGGGCTCCAGCGTATCGGCATAACGCGTGCCGGCGACTTCGAACCACTCCATGGCATTGCGGGCCGCATTCTGGATGCGGGCGACATCGACCCGGCGTACCTCCTCGTAAGCAGCGAGAACGGCGGGGATATTGGCCTTGTCGTGGCCGAGAATGTCGAACTGCCGGGTGAGCTCGATGGCGTCGTCGATCGCAAGCTTGGTGCCTGAGCCGATGGCGAAATGGGCTGTATGGGCGCTATCGCCCATCAGAACGACGTGGCTGCGGCCGTTGAAATGGCTCCACTTCTCGCAGATCAGCCGACCGAAATTCAGCCAGGCCGAGCCACGCAAATGGCGTGCATTGGTCATCAGCTTGTGGCCGTCGAGGGTCCCGGCAAAGAGCTTTTCGCAGAATTCGATCGACTGCTGCTGGTCCATCTGGTCGAGACCATGGGCCCTAAAGACGTCATCGGTGGTCTCGACGATGAAGGTCGAGGTGTTTTCGTCGAAGCGGTAGATGTGCGCCTGGAACCAGCCATGTTCGGTGCGCTGGAAATCGAAGGTGAAGGCGTCGAACTGTTTGTTCGTGCCGAGCCAGACATAGCGGTTCGGCCGAACGACCATATCGGGCCGGAAGACGTCGGCGTATCTGTTGCGGATGCGCGAATTGACGCCGTCGGAGGCGATGATCAGATCCGCGTCGGCGAACTGCTCGTCGCTCTCGACATCCTGCTCGAACACCAGTTCGACGCCGAGTTCGAGGCAGCGCTCCTGAAGGATGTTGAGCATCTTCTTGCGGCCGATGCCGACGAAGCCGTGGCCGGTCGTCCTGATCTTGCGGCCCTTGAAGACCAGCTCGATATCGTCCCAATGGTTGAAGGAGATCTCGATCGCCTCGGCTGTCTCCGGATCCCATTGGCGCATCGATTGCATGGTGGCATCCGAGAAGACGACGCCCCAGCCGAAGGTGTCGAAGGCGCGGTTCCGCTCGACCACGGTTACGTGGTGTTCCGGGTGCTGGCGCTTCATCAGCAGCGCGAAATAGAGCCCGGCTGGCCCGCCACCGATACAGACGATCCGCATGTCGTTCTCCTCCCGAGTTCCGGCTGCGTGGGTCGCTGTCGAGATGCCGTTGGCCGTCATCCCGGACTGCTGGGAACAAGGTGGACTCGTTCGGGAGAAATTTCAAGCTTAAAATTGTTTTGGGTCGACGTGATGCCTATACGCGCGTTCAGACGACGGCGCGTGGTCATCACGCCGCTCTATGCTCTTGGGAAAAGGGAAGAGTGTTGCCCTCAGGAGTTGCGGGCCAGGGAAGCGATAACGGACCGCTTGAGCTTGGCAAGCTCGTCCATCAGCACGCCACCGTCCTGCGGTGAAACACCCGCGAACAGGTCGGAGATCCAATCGGCATGGGTTGCTGCCATCTTCTCGAATTCGGCGCGGCCGAAGGGGGTCAACGCGATGACCTGCACGCGGCGATCCGTCGGGAGCGTCGTGCGGCTGATGTGGCCGCTCTCGGTCAAGCGCTCCACCAGCACCGTAATGTTGCCGGGCGAAACCATCATGCGCTTCGAAACTTCGCCCAGCACCATGCCGTCAGGGGCGCGTTCGAGCTGGGCCATCAGGTCGAAGCGCGGCAAGGTCGAATCGAATTCTTCCCGAAGCCGGCGACGAATCTCGCTCTCGACCAGCGTCGAGCAGGTCAGCAGGCGCAGCCAGAGCCTGAGCTCGGCGCGGTGATCGCCTGGAGCTTCGAGCGCCTTGGTCTCGCCATCCACCCATTCCGGCGAAGTATCGAACTTGTCTTCACCCATCATTGCAAACGCCCGCTTCTTTTCCTGCGCCTTGGCAGGCACTTCCCTGTCTCTTTGCTTTTAGAGACGTTTCCGGCTCTTGGACAGGCTGTCACGCGCCGTCATTTGGACGCATGCCGCGGCAACAGCGCTGCAGGGCGGCCGCCATCTTCGGACTGGTCGTAGACATTGACCGTAAAGCCGATGTGGTCGGTCATCAGCTTTCGGGCGCGGTCGACGTCGCGGTCGAGTGCGGCCTCCATCAATTCCGTATGATGCTCTATCGCCATCGCGTCCTGCAAGGCGGCAACCGCTTCCTCGTAGCCCTCGCTCATCCCTGCCGCAGCGCGCAGTGTGGGGGCAAGGCTCAGGAAACGGTGGTGGCGGCGGAGCTGGTCGGAGATCGTCGCCTGGAAGCGGGAAAGCCAGCTCGATCTCGCCGCACCGATCAGCGCGGTGTGAAAGGCGGCATGCTTCTCGTCCCACTCGTCGATCTCGCTTTCGGAGACGTTTTCGACGGCAATCTTGCAGCGCGACAAGCGATAGTGGGCGGTGACGACGGCGGACTCCCATGCGCTGTCACCATTTTCGATCGACTCGATGAGCAGCGGAATTTCGACGACCTGCCGCGCTCGGGTGAGGTCGTCGAGCGCCTCTCGCGAGACCGGCGCGACGGCAAAGCCGCGATTGCTGATGGCCGTGACAAGACCCTCCGCTTCCAGCCGCGACAGCGCTTCGCGCAGAGGCGTCCAGCCGATCCCGTAGCTTTCGCGCAGCGCGCTCAGCTTCATCGGTGCGCCGGGCTGCAGCCGCGTCGCCAGAATGTCGCGGCGGAGCAACCGGTAGGCCGATTCGGTTTTGGTCGACTGTTCGTGGTCTTGCATCAAGTTCCCTTAACGCCCACATCGGATCGACACAATTATATATAGTTCTGCGGCTCAGATGAAAATATATATATTTATTTGACAAGACCTCCGACCGTCGCCATCATCCACGCACGCCGCCGAGGAGGGCGGTAACGCTCGTCAAATTCTGGGAGGGATGTATGAGCAGGCTTAAGAGCACTTGGCTTTCGGGGTTGGTCGTCGCCGGCGCAATGGCGTGGGGGCTGGGAACGGCTGCCGCTGATCCGATCCGCATCGGCATCGCCAACTTCGGCGAACATCCACAACTGAGCGCGTCGATCGCCGGCTTCAAGAAGGCGCTGGCTGAAAACGGCTTCGTCGAAGGCAGCGACGTCGTCTACACCGAGAGCCACACCAATTTCGACGCCTCGCTGGTTCCGCAGATGATTGCCAAGCTGCAGGCCGAACAGCCGAAACTGATCTACACCATCACGACGCCGGTCTCGCAGATCGCCAAGAAGGCGCTCGCCGGCTCCGGCATCCCGGTTGTCTTTTCTGCCGTCACCGATCCGGTGGCCGCCAAGCTCGTTCCGTCCTGGGAGGCCGGTGACGAGGGGATGACCGGTGCGACGGACCTTCAGGACGTTGGCGCCGTGATGGCCTTTACCCGCAAGCTGCTGCCCGAAGCCAAGCGCTTCGGCGTGCCCTATAACCCGGGCGAGGCGAACGACACGGCGCTGCTCGACAAGATCAAGGAAGCCGCACCTGCCGCCGGCTTCGAAGTCGTCGCTGTCGGCGTCGACAACGTCAACGACATTCAGCAGCGCATCGCCTCCTTCGCCGGCAAGGCCGACGTGATCTACACGCCCGCATCCAACCTGCTGCAGCCGGCAATCGGTGCCGTTTCTGCGGCGGCACGCCAGGCAGAGATCCCGATCGTCAATTCCGACGATGGCGCCGTCCGCGATGGCGTCGTGCCGGCAAGCTTTGCCGTCAACTACGAGCAGGTCGGCGTCAATGCCGGCAAGATCGCTGCGGAAATCCTCAAAGGCAAGGACCCGAAGACCATCGCGCCGTCGCGCCCGAGCTATGAAGACCACGCGCCGCTGATCTCGAAAAAGGCGACGGCCGCCTTCGGCATCGAAGTGCCGGCAGCGCTCGCCACCGACTGCAGCTGCGTCGTCGACTGATCTCCAATTGGTCTCAACAGTGGCGGCGCCGGGAGCGCCGTCACTCCACGGATAGGGGGAGCCAATGCTGGAAATCAGATCGGCCCGCAAGGTTTTCTACAAGGGGCAGGCAGACGAGAAGGTCGCGCTCGACGGCCTCAAACTCAGCCTCGCCACAGGCGAATTCGGTGTCGTCATCGGCTCGAACGGCGCCGGCAAGAGCAGCATGCTCAACGCCATCTCCGGCGCGCTCGTGCTCGATAGCGGCCAGGTCGTCATCAATGGCGACGACGTGACGGCCATGCCCGTGCACAAGCGTGCCATGCGGCTTGCCCGCGTTTTCCAGGACCCGATGCGCGGCACCGCCGCCAGCATGACGGTGGCGGAAAACATGTTGCTCGCCGAACTGCGCAGCAACAAGCGCACCCTGCGTCGCGGGCTGAATACGACGCGGCTCGCCACCTACAAGGAACGGCTGTCGCTGCTAGGCCTTGGCCTCGAAAACCGTCTCGATACGCGGGTGGAGCTTCTGTCCGGCGGACAGCGGCAGTCGCTGTCGCTGATCATGGCGGTCGGCGGTGAGCCGGAACTGCTGCTGCTCGACGAGCATACCGCAGCACTTGATCCCCGCACCGCCGATATCGTCATGCAGGCAACGATCCGCGCGGTCGAGGCGCTGAAGCTGACGACGCTGATGGTGACACACAACATGCAGCATGCGGTGGACTTCGGCCACAAGGTGATCATGCTCGATGCCGGGCGCGTCCGCCTCGAGATCGACGGCAAGGAAAAGGCCCAGACGACCGTGCCTGAGCTGATCGGCCATTTCTCCGTCAAAACCGACCGCATGTTCCTGGCGAGCTGACGATCATGGATATTCTTCAAAACACCATCGCGAGCTTCGTCTCGCTCGTTCCCGTCACTCTGGCGCAGAGCCTGATCCTCGCCTTCGTGGTGCTCGGGATCATGATCCCGTTCCGCATGTTGAGCTTCCCGGATCTGACCAGCGAAGGCGCGTTTCCGCTCGGCGGCTGCGTCTGCGGCGTGCTGATGGCGGCGGGGATGTCGCCGCTGGCCGCGATCGCCATCGCGCTCGTCGCCGGCTTCGTTGCCGGCTGCTGCACGGCTTTCATCCACCTGCGGTTCCGGATCCACACCCTGCTCGCCGGCATCCTGATGATGACGATGCTCTATTCGATCAATCTGCGCATCATGGGCCGGTCGAACCTCTCGGTCTTCGGCGCAACGACGGTGTTCGACTGGGCGCCGGGGCTGCAGCCGGGCTTCCCGGCAAGCAAGATTGTCGTTGCCGGTTTGATCGCGCTCGTTGTCTTCTTCGTGCTCTATCATTTCTTCCGCACCGAGAAGGGCACCGCCGTCCGTGCCGTCGGCGCCAACCCTGATATGGCCGAAGCGCAAGGCATCAACGTCTGGCTGGCGACGATCGGCGGTGTCGGGCTTGCCGGCGCGTTTTCCGCAGGCAGCGGCGCGCTGATGGTGCAGTCGCAGGGCTTCGCCGACGTCAACATGGGCCTCGGCATCCTGATCAACGGCCTTGCGGCGCTCATGATCGGCGAGGCGATCGTCGGCAAGCAAAGCGTGCTGCGCCAGCTCGCGGCCCCCTTTGTCGGTGCGATCGTCTACTATCAGCTCGTCTCCTTCTGCCTGGCAGCCGGTATGCCCCCGCCGGACCTGAAACTTGCGACCGGCCTGTTCGTTCTCGCCATGCTGGCTCTTCCGAGCCTCAAGCGAAGCCGCGGACCGGCACCTGCCCGCGAAACCGTTCGCGAATAGATGAGGACCACCTTCATGAATGCAGTTCCTGATTTTGTTGCGATCGAGGCGATGGATGCGGCCGATGTGCTGCGTCCGATGCGCGAGCGTTTCATCTTGCCGCAGAACCTGATCTACCTGGACGGCAACTCGCTTGGCGTCGCCTCGACCGCCGCTTTCGACGAACTTCGCAAGGCCGCGACCGAGGAATGGGGGCAGGATCTCATCCGCAGCTGGAACACGGCCGGGTGGTTCGAGATGCCGCTTGCGCTCGGTGACCGGGTCGGGCGGCTGATCGGGGCGGCCGCCGGCCAGACTGTCGTTTGCGATACGACGTCGATCAACATCTACAAGGCCCTGCACGCGGCCATGGCGCTGCGGCCCGATCGCTCTGTCATCGTCAGCGAAGGCGGCAGTTTCCCGACGGACCTCTACATGGCCGAGGGCGTGGTTTCGACGCGCTCGGGCGCTTCGTTGCGGCTCGAAGGGGTCGATGCGCCCGATATCGAGGACCTGATCAACAGCGACGTTGCCGTGGTTCTGGTCAACCATGTCAACTACAAGTCCGGTGAACTGCGCGACATGGCGGCGCTGACACGCAAGGCGCATGAGCATGGCGCGCTGGTCATCTGGGATCTCTGCCATACCGCCGGCGCCCTGCCTGTCGATCTCGATGGCGCCAATGTCGATTTTGCCGTCGGCTGCACCTACAAGTACCTGAACGGCGGTCCTGGCGCGCCTGCCTTCATCTATGCCGCGACCCGTCATCACGGCGATATCCGCCAACCGCTCACCGGCTGGTGGGGCCATGCCCGCCCCTTCGCCTTCGAGAAGCACTATGCGGCCGGCGAGGGCATCCGTCGTTTCCTCTGCGGCACGCAGCCGATCCTGTCGCTGCGGGCGCTGAAGGGCGCGCTCGACGTCTGGGACGAAGTCGACATGAACCAGTTGCGCGAGAAGAGCATCCGGCTCACCGATCTCTTCATCACGCTCGTCGAGGCGAAATGCGCTGCCTACGGCCTGGAACTCGAGAGCCCGCGCGACGGGACAAAACGCGGAAGCCAGGTTTCGTTCAGCCATCCGAACAGCTACGAGATCATGCAGGCGCTCATTGCCCGTGGCGTCATCGGCGATTTCCGCGCCCCCACGACGATGCGCTTCGGCTTCACGCCGCTCTATGTGAGCTATGCCGATGTTTGGCGGGCGGTCGGAATCCTTGAAGAGATCCTTCTCACGGGCGCATGGCAGGACGCGCGCTTTGCGGTCCGCGCAGCCGTGACCTGATCTCGATGGTGGACTGCGGGCGGTCTGCCGTCCGCAGTCGAAAGCCGAGTCATAGGTCGCGATCCGCACGCCCGAACGCGTGAGGCAGACAGGAGACTTCGCAATGACTGCGCCGCAGCGCCCGACACCGGACGAAATCGCGGACGCTCGCGGCCGCATCGCTCCCCACTTCGCGCGAACCCCGCTGGTGCGGCTCGACCTTGGGTTCCCGGACCGCCAGATCTTTCTGAAACTGGAGACGCTCTCTCCGATCGGCGCCTTCAAGCTTCGCCCGGCGCTGAACGCACTCTTGTCGCGTGATCCGGCCGATCTGCAAAACGGCATGGCCGTCACCAGTTCCGGCAACATGGCCTATGGCATGGCCTGGGCCGCCCGCCTCATCGGTGTGCCGATGGTGGCCTACATGTATCGCGGCGCGCCGCAGACGAAGATCGACGGCGTGCGCGAGCTTGGCGGCGAGGTGCGCTTCGTCAGTACCGCGACCTGGTGGGACTACATTACCGATGCGGCCCGTCCGGATGCGCCGGAACTGCTGATCAATCCGGTGACCGATCAGGCGGTGCTTGCCGGCAACGGCTCCATCGGCATGGAAATCATCGAGGACTTGCCCGATGTCGACGTGGTGCTCACCCCCTATGGTGGCGGCAGCATGACGACCGGGGTCGCAAGCGCTGTCAAGGCCACTTCCGACCGTTGCCGTGTCTTCGCCGTCGAGGATGACAGCGCCGCTCCGGTTTCGGCGGCACTTGCGGCGGGACGGATCGTGACGATCGAGACCCGCCCGTCGTTCATCAAGAGCATCGGCGCGCCATCGCTTGTGCCGCAGCTTTGGCCAGTGGCACGGGAACTCATCGACGGGGCGATTGCCGTCAGCCCGGCCCAGGTGACCGATGCGATGCGGCTTCTGTTCAAAAAGGCCAAAGTCGTCGCCGAGGGGGCAGGGGCCGCCTCGCTCGCCGCCGCGATCTCGCGGCCCGACCTGACCGGAAACATCGTCTGCGTCATCTCGGGCGGCAACATCGACGCGGCTGCCTATTCCGTGGTCCTTGGCGGCGGCATTCCCTCGGCCTGAACGGCAAGCTCAGACGCCGAGATAGCGGTCCTGAAGTGCCGGTGTCAGCGCTGCCGGCGATCCTTCGAACACCGTCGCACCCTTTTCCAGGACGAAGCAGCGGTCGGCCACCGGAAGCAATTCCGAAAGCGTCTTGTCGACGACGAGGATCGATTGGCCGGCGACCTTCAGCGTGCGGATCGCCGACCAGATGTCCTGCCGGATCACCGGCGCAAGCCCCTCGGTTGCCTCGTCGAGAATGATCAGGCTGGGATTGGTCATCAGCGCCCGGCCGATGGCAAGCATCTGCTGCTCGCCGCCCGAAAGCGTGTTGGCATATTGGTCACGCCGTTCGCCGAGACGGGGGAAGAGCGCGACCACTTTCTCGAAGGTCCACTCGCTGCCGCGGGCCGTGGCAACCAGGTTCTCCATGACTGTGAGATTGGGAAAGCAGCGCCGTCCTTCGGGCACGAGGCCCAGGCCGAGTCTCGCTATCCGGTGCGGTCGCATGCCCGAGATCGCCTTGCCGGCGAAGCTGATCGCGCCGGAGCGCGGCCGCACGAGGCCGAGGATCGAGTTGATCGTCGTCGTTTTGCCCATGCCGTTGCGGCCCATGAGCGCGACCACCTCGCCCTCCCGCACATCGAGATTGACGCCGAAGAGTGCCTGCGATGCGCCGTAGAAGGTTTCGAGACCTTTCAGTTCGAGCAGGCTCACGCGGCTTCTCCCAAATAGGCGCGGCGAACGTCCGGATCGCTGCGGATTTCATCGACCGTACCTGTTGCGATGATGCGGCCATAAACGAGCACGGAAATGCGATCCGCAAGCGCAAAGACCGCGTCCATGTCGTGTTCCACCAGCAGCATCGGCGCTTCATGGCGCAAGCCGTCGAGAAACGACGTCAGCCGCTTCGAGCCCTCCGGCCCCATGCCGGCCATCGGTTCATCGAAGAGAAACGCCTTCGGCGAAAGCGCCAGCGCGATGGCGATTTCGAGCTGTCGGCGCTCGCCGTGGGAAAGCTCTGCCGCCGGCACATGGGCGCGCGCGGCGAGGTCCACACGCTCGAGCATCGCCATTGCCGGCTCGGTCAGGTCCCTATCGCTCGTAACCTGGCGGAAGAAGCGGAAGCTGCTGCCTTGCCGCGCCTGCACCGCCAGCATGACGTTGCGAAGCGCTGAGAACTCCTGCGCCAGCGACGAAATCTGGAAGCTGCGCGCAAGGCCGAGCCTCGCGCGGGCTGCCATGTCGAGCCCGCTGATATCCTCGCCGAGAAAGCGGATGCTGCCGCTGTCGGCCTTGAGCGAACCGGCGATCTGGTGGATCAGCGTGCTTTTTCCGGCACCGTTCGGACCGATCAGCGCATGGATCTGTCCCGGACGAAGCTCAAGGCTGACCCCGTCGGTCGCCTTGAGGGCGCCGAAGGATTTGCGGAGATCGCGGATTTCGAGAACAGGCTCAGACATGGCGCGGCTTTCCGGAGAGAAGGCCCAGCAGCCCGCCGCGTGCAAAAAGCACGATGCCGAGCAGGATGAGGCCGAGGAAGAACTGCCAGCGCTCGGTGATACCGCCGAGCACATATTCGAAGACGACGAAGATCATCGCGCCGGCGACGGGGCCGAACAGGCGGCCCTTGCCGCCGAGGATGATCAGCACGATCAGTTCGCCCGACATGTGCCAGGAGAGCATGGAGGGCCCGACGAAGCGATTGAGGTCGGCATAGAGCGCGCCGGCAAATCCGGTGATCATGGCCGAGGCGGCAAACGCGACGAGCCGGATATTGAAGGGCGCGATGCCGACGGCGGCAAGGCGGATTCCATTCTGTCTCGCCGCCTGCAGGGCGCTGCCGAAGCGCGAACCCTCGACCACGCGGAACAGGAGAAGTGCGGCCATGAGTGCCGCATAGCAGATCAGGAAATAGGGCAGGGGCTTGGCGGTGTTGACGCCGGGAAAGGCGTTGCGCACCGACATCGAGAGACCATCTTCGCCGCCATAGGCCGGCCAGGAGATCGCGAAATAGTAGATCATCTGCGCGAAAGCGAGCGTGATCATGATGAAATAGACGCCTGATGTGCGCAGGCTGATCGCGCCGATCGGCAGCGCGATGAGGCCGGCAACCGCCACGGCCGCTATCCAGATGAGCGGCATCGACGTTGTCGCCGGAATGCCGGCAAACAGCGGCTCGCCATTGAAGGCGTGGGTGGCGAGGATGCCGGCGACATAACCGCCAAGGCCGAAGAAGGCTGCGTGGCCGAAGGACAGCAGCCCGCCGGACCCGAGCGCCAGGTTGAGGCCGACGGCGGCAAGCGCCAGGACGACGACGCGGGTCGCGAGCGTCACATAGAAGGGTTCGCCCATGCCGGCGGCGACAAGCGGTGCGCCGAGAAGCAGAAGGGCAAGCAGCAGGTTGACGGTGGTTTCGCGGCTCATCTTGACCTCACGACTGTGCCGAAAACAGGCCGCTCGGCCGGAAAGCGAGGATGAGGGCCATGACCACATAGATCAGCATCGAAGCGAGCGCCGCGCCAATCGTAGTCGCCTGCGATGCGGGCATGGTGAGCGCCAGGACCGATGGGAGCAGGAAGCGGCCCATCGTGTCGACGACGCCGACGATGACAGCGCCGACAAGCGCGCCCTTGATGGAGCCGATGCCGCCGATGACGATGACGACGAAAGCGAGGATGAGCACCGGCTCGCCCATGCCGACCTGCACCGACTGCAGCGCGCCGACCAGGGCGCCGGCAAGACCCGCGAGTGCCGCGCCGAGCGCAAAGACGACCGTGTAGAGCGTGCCGATGTCGACGCCGAGCGCGCCGATCATCTCGCGGTCGGATTCGCCCGCGCGGATGCGCATGCCGAGCCGCGTCCTGGCGATCAGCAGATAGAGACCGATGGCAACCGCGATGCCGACACCGATGATCGCCAGCCGATAGAGCTGGTACTGGCCGCCGCCGGGCAGAGGCACCGCGCCCTGCAGCATGGGCGGTATGTCGAGATAGAGCGGGAAGGAGCCGAAGAGCCAGCGCGCGCCCTCGGACAGGATCAGGATCAGTGCGAAGGTGGCGAGCACCTGGTCGAGATGGTCACGATCATAGAGCCTGCGGATGACGGCAACCTCGATGATTGCACCGACGCCCGCGGCTGCCGCAAGACTGGCGATCAGGCCGATCCAGAAGGAGCCGGTGGCGGCGGCGACCGTGGCGCAGGCGAAGGCGCCGATCATGTAGAGCGAGCCGTGGGCAAGGTTGATCAGGCCCATGACCCCGAAAATCAGGGTCAGGCCGGCGGCCATTAGAAACAGCATGACGCCGAGCTGTAGCCCGTTGAGCAGTTGTTCGATCAGGAGTGCGGTGAACAAGAGGTCGGTCCAAGCTTGATGTCGGGATGACGGGGGTCATCGACCGGATGGCGGCGTCAGGGCCGCGCATCCGGGCAACGACGGGTGCGAGCGTTACATGCTGCACTTGTCGGCGTAGGCGTCCTTGTGGTCTTCGAAGGCGGTGGCGATGATCTTGTTGGTCAGGACGCCATCGTCTTCCTTCACCACCTCACGAACGTAGATGTTCTGGATCGGGTGGTTGTTGTTGTTGAAGGTGAACTTGCCGCGCACCGACTTGAAGTCCGCCGCCTTGAGCGCCGCGCGGAAGGCGTCCTTGTCCTTGACGCTTGCCTTCGATAGCGCGGCGAGGATCAGGTTTGCTGTATCCCAGCTTTGTGCGGCGTAGATCGAGGGCAGGCGCTTGTACTCGGCCTTGAAGGCCTCCACGAACTTCTTGTTGGCTTCGTTGTCGAGGTCCTTGGACCAGGTCGCTGAGTTCTTGACGCCAAGGGCAGCGTCGCCGATCGCCGGCAGGACGTCCTGGCTGAAGGAGAAGCCCGGGCCCATGACCGGGATGTTCACGCCCGACTGCGCATATTGCTTCATGAAGGCGATGCCCATGCCGCCGGGCAGGAAGAAGTAGACGGTATCGGCGCCGGAGGCGCGGATCTGGGCGATTTCGGCGGCATAATCCGTCTGGCCGACCTGCGTGTAGATCTCGCCGGCAAGAGCGCCCTTGTAGTAGCGCTTGAAGCCGGTCAGCGCGTCTTTGCCGGCCGGATAGTTGGGCGCCAGGATGAAGGCGTTCTTGTAGTCCTTGTTGGCGTATTGCCCCATCGCCTCATGGAAATTGTCGTTCTGGTAGGCGACGTTGAAATAGTTCGGGTTGCAGTTCGCACCGGCCAGTGCCGAAGGACCGGCATTCGGTGAGAGATAGATCACGTCCTGCGCGACCGCGTTCGGCACGACCGCCATGGCGAGATTCGACCAGATGATGCCCGTCATCAGGTCGACCTTGTCGCCCTGGATCATCTTCTCGGCGATCTGAACCGCAAGTTCCGGCTTCTGGGCATCGTCCTCGATCACCAGCTCCACGTCCTTGTTGCCCGACTGTTTGATTGCCAGCGTGAAGGCGTCGCGCATGTCGATGCCGAGGCCGGCGCCGCCGCCCGAAAGCGTGGTGATGACGCCGATCTTCACCGGCTCGGCATGGGCAAGGCTCGACGTCGCAAGCGAGAGGCCAAGAAGGCTCGCTGCCAGAATGCGGTTCATGCTGTTCTCCTCCTAATAGGTTCCCTTATGAGTTGTGTTCTATCAGAGACCCGTGCGCACGTGCCAGAGCTCTGGGAAGAGTTCCACTTCGAGCATCTTCTTCAGATAGGACGCGCCGGATGTACCCCCGGTTCCGCGCTTCAGGCCGATGATGCGCTCGACCGTCGTGACGTGATTGAAGCGCCATCGGCGGAAATAGTCCTCGAAATCGACCAGCTTCTCGGCGAGTTCATAGAGCATCCAGTAGCGCTCCGGGTCGCGGTAGACGGTCTGCCACGCCGCAAAGACCTTGTCGCTTTCCACGCGCGTTTCGCGCCAATCGGTCTTGCTCGCTTCGTCCCCGACGTCGAAGCCGTTGCGCGAAAGCAGCCGGATCGCTTCGTCGTAGAGCGACGGCGCGGCCAGGATCGCCTCGAGCTTTTCCATGATGTCGGGACGGTGCGCGTGCGGGCCGAGCATGGCGACGTTGCGGTTGCCGGCGAGAAATTCGATCGCCCGGTATTGCCACGACTGGAAGCCGGAGGATTGGCCGAGCGATTCGCGGAACGTGGTGTATTCGCTGGGCGTCATCGTGCGCAGCACGTCCCAGGCGCTGTTCAACTGTTCGAAGATGCGCGCCACGCGCGTCAGCATCTTGAAGGCGGGTTCCAGCCGGTCGTCGCGGATCGAGCGGACTGCGGCGTTGATCTCGTGCAGCGCGAGCTTCATCCAGAGCTCCGACGTCTGATGCTGGATGATAAACAGCATCTCGTCATGGGCCTTGGAAAGCGGCTCCTGTGCGTCCAGCACCTTCTCCAGCATGAGATAGTCGCTGTAGGACATGCGTCCCTTGAACGACATCTGGGCGCCTTCTTTCGAAGGATCGTATGATTTGCTCATGGTTTTAGTTCTCCGAGCGCAATCGGAACCGCTGGATCTTGCCCGTGGCTGTCTTCGGCAGGCTCTCCAGGAATTTGACCGATCGCGGATATTTGTAAGGCGCGATCGTCGCCTTGACATGATCCTGCAGGCGCTTGATCGTCGCGTCGTCGGCCGAGACGCCTGAAATCAACACGACATAGGCTTCGACGATCTGGCCGCGTTCGGCATCGGGGGCACCGACGACGGCGCATTCCGCGACTTCCGGGTGCGAGATCAACGCCGCCTCGACCTCGGGGCCGGCGATGTTGTAGCCGGCGGTAACGATCATGTCGTCCGAGCGGGCGGCGAAATGGAAGAAGCCGTCTTCGTCCTGGTAGAAGGCGTCGCCGGTCAGGTTCCAGCCGTCGCGGACATAATCGCGCTGGCGGGCGTCCGCCATATAGCGGCAGCCGGTCGGGCCGCGCACCGCGAGCTTGCCGACCGTACCGCGAGGGACCTCCCGCATCTCGTCATCGACGATCCGGGCTTCGTAGCCACCGACCGGCTTGCCGGTCGAGGCGGCCTTGCGGTCTTCGAAGCGGTTGGAAATGAAGATATGCAGCATCTCTGTCGCGCCGATCCCGTCGAGGATCGGCTTGCCGGTTTTTTCCGTCCACTCCTCGAAGACAGGCCCCGGCAGCGTTTCGCCCGCCGAGATCGCTACCCGGAGCGACGAAAGGTCGGCACCGTTGTCCATCGCCTTCATCATCGCCCGATAGGCGGTCGGAGCGGTAAACGAGATCGTTGCTTTGTACTTCTCGATGATCTCCACCATGTTGGCGGGCGTCGCGTGCTCGAGCAGCGTTGCCGCCGCGCCGAAACGCAAGGGGAAGATGGCAAGGCCGCCGAGACCGAAGGTGAAGGCGAGCGGCGGTGAGCCGACGAAGACATCGTCGGGTGTCACCCCGAGCACCTCCCTGGCATAGCCGTCGGCAATAACAAGGAGATCGCGATGGAAGTGCATGGTTGCCTTCGGGACCCCTGTCGTGCCCGAGGTGAAACCGAGAAGGGCGACGTCGTCACGACCGGTGTGTACCGCTTCGAAGACCACAGACTTGTCGAGCGCAATGCGGTCGAGTTCGGCGTCGTGGTTTGCTGTCCCGTCGAAGCCGACGACCTGCTTCAGGTAGCGACTGTCCTTGGCGCAGGCGATCATCTCGTCCATCAGGCGGGTATCGCAAAGCGTCAGGCTGACCTCTGCCTTGTCGACGATCTTGGTCAGTTCGCCGGCTCTGAGCATCGGCATGGTGTTGACGACCACGGCGCCGGCCTTGGTGGCCGCCAGCCAACAGGCGACCATGGCCGGATTGTTGGCCGAGCGGATGAGCACACGGTGTCCAGGCTTCACGCCGTAGTTTTCGACGAGGGCATGGGCGAGCCTGTTCGTCCAGTCGGACAGCTCCTTGTAGGTTCGCCGGCGCCCGTTGCCGATCAGCGCGGTATGGTCGCCAAAACCCTTGGCGACCATGGCATCCGTCAATTCGACGGCGGCGTTGAGATGGTCCGGGTAGTCGAAGTCTTCGAGACGGAATTCCGGCCATTCTTCCGGTGGCGGCAGATGGTCGCGTGTGAACGTATCGACGTGCGAAGTCGGTCCAAGCATATGGCGGCTGTTCCCTTGTTCAGTTTCTGCCCGTTGTCCAGGCATTTTCAAAGCCGGCTAAAGTTCTGGTCGTCGCGCGGAGCCCTGCCGTGCGAACAGACGCCAAGCCTCGCCGCATCGTCGTCGATGGGCGCATGCCGTCGCTAGGGCGGCTCCAGTGATCGTGATGGGCACAGCGAGACCTCCACTTCTCGGCTGAACATGGGGCAGCATCGCACCAGTCCAAAATTATTTCAAGCCTAAAGTTTTTTTGAATGACGCATTGCGTTTCTTGATGGGGCAGGCGATTTCTATGCGTGGGGAGACATCGAAGGGAGGATTGCATCGATGCTGGAACACCGTGTTTCCGATTGGAACGACGCCTATGCCAATGGCGTGAACATTGCGCGGGGCGACCGGTGGCCGCAGGCATGGGTTGGGCCGGCGGAGGCATTCCGCAATGCGCTTTCGGCATCAGGGCTGGCGAAACTCGACCTTGCCTATGGCGAGCGATCCAGAAATCGCATGGACCTTTTCTTCCCCGATGGCGCGGCGAAAGGCCTGGTCGTCTTCGTGCACGGTGGATTCTGGCTGCAGCTCGACAAGAGCTTCTGGTCGCATCTCGCCGCAGGCGCTGTCGCCAGCGGTTACGCCGTCGCCATGCCGTCCTACACGCTCTGCCCGGAGATCCGTATCACCGGGATCGTCGAGGAAGTCGCCGCGGCAATCGGTGAGGCAGCAAAGCTGGTCGAAGGGCCGCTGATGCTGACAGGCCATTCGGCTGGCGGCCATCTCGTCAGCCGAATGATCACGGCGACCGCGCCGCTCTCGCCGGATGTCCAGGGACGCGTCCGCAACGTCGTCTCGATCTCGGGTGTGCATGACCTGCGGCCGATCATGTCGACCGGGATGAACGAGAAGCTTGCGATCGATGAGGCGGAGGCTCTTTCGCAAAGCCCGGCGCTGCTGCGGCCGATGCGGGATACCCGCATCACCTGCTGGGTCGGCGGCGGCGAGCGCGCCGAGTTCCTGCGCCAGAATGCCCTGCTTGCCAATATCTGGACGGGACTGGGTGCAACCACGGCCGCCATCGTCGAACCGGACAGGCACCACTTCAACGTCATCGACGGCCTTGCCGACGCCGGGCATCCGCTGACGCGAACCCTGCTTTCGGTGTGAAGCGCTGTGCCGGACCAAGGGCGGGTGGTTGCGAAATCCGGGTCGCCCTTCTGGCTCGCCCTCGAAATGTCATCGAGAGGTGCCATAACACCCTAGGGTTATTGGCATAGCCCTCGGTTTCCCCGACGCTTCCAGTCTGTTCGTTGGAGGAGGGGAACATGACACAAAACATTAAACTCGATCGAACCCTTGGTCTGTGGTCCGTGGTGCTGTTCGGGCTTGCCTACATGACGCCGATGATCGTGTTCGGCACGTTCGGGGCGCTGGCCTCGGCAAGCCAGGGCACGACGGCGATGGCCTATTTCATCGCGGCGCTTGCAATTTTCCTGACGGCCGCGAGCTACGGGATCATGGCGAAGGTCTATCCGGTCGCCGGATCCGCCTACACCTACGCCCGCAAGTCGCTGAATTCCGGTGCAGGCTTCCTCGTCGGTTGGGCCGTGCTGCTCGACTATTTCTTCCTGCCGATGGTGATCTGGCTGATCGGCGCCGCCTATCTGGGTTCCGCCTTCCCGGCCGTACCGGCCTGGCTGTGGATCGTCGGCTTCATTGTGCTGACGACGGCGGTAAACGTCATCGGCATCGCTTTCGCCAACCGGGTGAACGTTGTGCTGATGCTGGTGCAGCTCACCGTGCTGATCGCCTTCGTCGCGCTGGCAGCACGCTATGTCGTTGCCATCAATGGCGTCGGTGGGCTTGCGTCGGTGCGGCCATTCTTCGAAGCGAATGTGCCGTTCAGCGCCTCGGTCGCCGGTGCGGCAATCGCGGCCTATTCTTTCCTGGGCTTCGATGCCGTCTCAACCCTGACGGAAGAGACGCGTGACCCAACCCGCACGATGCCGAAGGCGATCATGATCATCGCGGTGATCGGCGGGATCATCTTCACCGGTTCGGCCTATGTGACGCAGCTCGCCCATCCCGGCGGCGAATTTACCTCTGTCGATTCCGCTGCGTCGGAAATCGCTCTGATGATCGGCGGCGATATCTTCGTGACCCTGTTCCTCGCCACGCTCGTGGTTGCCCAGTTCACCTCGGGGCTTGCGGCACAGGCGAGCGTCGGTCGGCTGCTTTTCGCCATGGGCCGCGACGGCGTGTTGCCGATGGGGATCTTCGGCAAGCTGCATGAGAAATGGCGCACGCCGGTGTTCAACCTCGTGCTCGTCGGCATCGTCGGCCTGCTTGCGCTCACACTCGACGTGACGACCTCGACGTCCTTCATCAATTTCGGCGCATTCCTCGCCTTCACCGCCGTCAATGTCTCGGTGATCGCGCTCTATCTGCAGGGCAACGCAATCGTCCGGCCGCTTGGCGCGCTGCTGGGGCTTGTCGTTCCGGCTGTCGGCGCGGTCTGCGACCTGTTCCTGCTGTGGAATCTCGATGGCCACGCCAAGCTCCTGGGTATCATCTGGCTGGCCATTGGGGTGTGTTATCTCGCCTACCTCACCCGGTTCTTCCAGTCAGCGCCGCCGGAAGTGGAGTTCGTCGAATGATCAGCGGCGGCTGAGGAAGAGATGGAAGAGCTCCGCCTGGCTGGAAATGGAGAGCTTGGCATAGGCCTGGCGACGATGGACCTTGACCGTATTCGGCGAGAGGCCGAGCGTCGCTGCGATGGAGTAGGTCGAGTGACCCTTGAGGATCAGGGTCACGATCTCCAGCTCCCGTTTCGAGAGCAACGGGTGGCTGATCGTCGCCGCGGCGTCATCCTCCTCGCGGGGCGGGTCGAACCGCGCGCGCCAGTGCCGTTCGGCGAGTGCCCGCACGATCGGCGCAGCACTTTCCAGCCGGGCGATGTCACGGCGGGAGAAGCCGGGCACGTCGCCGATGCGCGAGAGCGACAGCACGGCATCGACATGCGGAAGCTTCAAAATGAAGCCGATCTCATCGACGATGCCGGTCGCCTGGTAGTGGCGGCGGAAGTATTCCGTCTCGGTGAAGCGGTCCGGCGCCAACCGTCGCATCACCAGGACGCCGCCGTCGAGTTTTGCGTTGCGGACAGCATCGTAGAACGGGTCGAGGATATAGGCGCCGGCAAGGTAGTGATCGACGATGGTGACGCGGTCGCCGACGATGCGCTCGTTATGGAGATCGAAGGCCTTGCCGCCTGGCGAATAGGCAAAGCCGTTCATCATTTCGAAGGCGACGAGTTGCCGAAGCGCGCGCTCCAGGGTTTCCGGGAAGCCGGGCTCGCCGAGGTTCGATATGGCCTCTGCGAGCCCGGCGTTCCAGGCATCGATATAGGCGCTCGCTCCGCCGGATGTTGCTGCCACGTCCATTCCCCACCTGTCGAAGACAAGACCTAGCACGGAGTCCGCAGTCATGCAGACGGTTTCTCGCACCCTTGCGCCCACGCATCCGCTCGACCTGCCCGCAACGGAGATCGCTGCCGGCATCCGCGCCCGCCATTTTTCGGCTGAAGCGGTCGTTGTCGAATCGCTGCGCCGCGCGAAAGTCGTCAATCAGACGCTGAACGCATTCACGCTGCTGCGGGAGGAGGCGGCAATCGCATCGGCGCGGGCGGCTGACGAACGCGTCGCAACCGGCGGTGACACGCCCGCTCTTCTCGGCGTCCCCTTCGCCGCCAAGGACCTGACACCGACCAAAGGCGATCTCACCACGCTCGGCTCCTGGACGCGTGGAAATTGGATTCCAACGGAGACGGCGCTGTGCATCGAGCGGCTGGAGGCTGCCGGCGCGATCCTGATCGGCAAGACGACGACGCCGGAATTCGCCCATTCCAGTTTCACGTCGAGCCCACGCTGGGGCGTGACCCGCAATCCCTGGAATCCGGAGCGAACCTCCGGCGGCTCCTCGGGCGGATCAGCGGTCGCTGTCGCGACCGGCGTGGTTCCCTTCGCCGAAGGCACGGACATGGGCGGGTCGGTGCGCATTCCTGCAGCACTTTCGGGCGTCGTTGGCCTCAAGCCCAGCCTGGGGCGAATTCCGATGACCATCCTGCCGAGCGTCTTCGACAACATATCCCATTTCGGCCCGCTGGCGCGCACCGTCAGCGATGCTGTCGCTTTCATGGCAGCGGCTGCCGGCCCCGATGATGCGGATATCGCCTCGTTGCCGCTCTCCTTCGCGGCCGACCGGGCAAGAGCAGGCTCACTTGCGGGCCGGCGCTTCGCCCTTTCGCTGGACCTTGGCTACTACAGCGTCGATGCCTCCGTGCAAGCCGCGATCCTTGCGGCGGTCGAGCAGCTTCGTGCGGCTGGCGCCACGGTGGAACCCGTGGACATCGGCTGGTCCCGCGCCGTCAACGACCAGTGGTACGATCTCTGGTGCGTGTTCATGGCCGCATTTTTCGGCGACGCGATCGATGGCTACCGCGAGCGCATGGACCCGATCGTCGTCGAGCTCATCGAACGCGGGCTTGGTATGAATGCTACAGTCTACAAACGGGTGGAACTGCTCCGGACTGCGATGTGGCGTGATCTCGCCATGATCCTCGCCCGCTACGATGCGCTGCTCTGCCCGACTTGCGCGGTCACGGCCCCCTCGGCTGACGCGGACGACAACGACTACATTGCCGATACGCCGGACGGGCGCTTTCGCGGGCTGGACATGACCTGCCCGTTCAACCTGCTGCCGCAGTGTCCAGCCCTGTCGGTGCCTGTCGGCCTCGCCAATGATGGCCTCCCAGTCGGCCTGCAGATGGTCGGTCGCCGCTACGCCGATGAAGACGTGCTGTCGCTCGGCGGTGCCATCGAGAGCGTGTTGCAGGCTTCGGGTCTTGCGGTCGGCCGGGCGGAGCGGTGGCGCTGGTAACGTGCGCGCCGCCGACGATCGGCCGGCTCCGACCCCTCAAAGCAGCAGGAGCTTCCTCAGCACCGAAACGACTTCCACGGCTTGCTTTTCGGCGATGTCACATCGGGCGATGAACTGGAATTAATTAAATCAATTGCTTGATTGTTGTTGTACCGGCGTGTTCCGCGAATGCGAAGCTCGGTATCGAAGAATCCGCCGATCGCGCGAGGGGCGGTCACCTCGCACTGACCGGCTAGTGAGCCACGCCATGACTTGGTGTCAGCGAATGAAGATCAGCGCCATGCCGAGGACGACGAGGGCAGCACCGGCCCAGGCGCCGGCGGCAGGCCGTTCGCCCGTCCTCAGCCACAGCATCGGCAGGATCATGACCGGCGAGGTCGCGGACAAAGTCGATACGATGCCCACCTTGCCGCCCGAGAGCGCGAAGAGCAGCAGCGTCATCCCCATGCCAAGAGCGAGGACCCCGGTCAGCGCGGTCATTGCGGCAACCTTCAAGGTCAGCGGCGCCCTCGGCTTGACCGATGGAATGGGCAGCTGGATCAGGATGCTCAGGCAGAAGGCGGCAATGCCGACACGCAGCATGGAGGCGACAAAAGGATCGATGCCGGCGGCCATGACCGGTCGTACGATGATCGAGCCGATCGCCTGGCCGGTGGCGGCGCCAAGACCGAGCAGGACGCCGATCCAAAGCGGCCCCTTGACCTTTTCCCATTCGTGCATCTGCGCCCGGCGCTTGCCGAAGAGAATGGCGAGGAACACGCCGGTGGCCGTCAGCGCGATGCCTCCAATCGCGGTTGGTGACAGCGCTTCGCCAAGCACCAGCCAGCCGAGCAAGGCGGCGATCGGCGCGTTGAGGGCGAAGAGGATGCCGGAGCGGCGCGGACCGAGCCGGTTGAGCGCGGCAAAGAGCAGCGTGTCGCCGATGAAAATGCCGATCAAGCCGGACAAAAGCAGCGGCGTGAGGCTTGTCGCATCCAGCCCACGCCACGCCCCGGTGGCGAGCACATAGATTGCCAGAAGTCCCGTGACGAAGATCTGCCGAAGGCGGTTGAAGGCGGGTGCGCCGAGGTGGCCGGCCGGTCCGGCCGAGATCAACCCCGTCAGGGCCCAGCAGGTCGCGGCCCCCAGCGCGGCGAGTTCATGAATTGGCATGATATTCCGATCGGTAGACTGCGGCCCCGAAGGAGCTCTCCTCGGCCTCCGTTAAAGCTTGAGCGAACGGCATTCGTCCAGCGCTTTTTCAGCCGCATCAACAGGGCGCTTCGTGCCGGGCGGCAGACGCTGCAACAGCGCTCATCATGGTCGTCTTGTGCCCACAGGCGATATGTCCAAGGGCCCACGCGCCGACGTTGATTCCGAATGAATTTTTCAGCACTTTTCGCCAGGCGATTGGAACGCCTGAAGCCGGCTGCCGTTAGGTTGGACATCAAAGGAATCCGCCATGAAAAAGCTCCTGATTGCCCTTCTGGTCTTCGGAGCGCTCGCGGCCGCGGGCGGCCTGAGCCTCGGCTATCTGTCGCGACGGGAGGCTACGGTGCCGATTGAAAAGACCTACGGTCCCGATCCGGTCCTGGTCGAACCAAAGGTGGAGCTCGTGCCATCCGTCGCTGTCGCGGAAGCCACGCCCTGGCCTGCAGGCATGATGCCATCGGCCGCGCCGGGCCTTGCCGCCAAGGAATTTGCGGGCGGCTTCGATCATCCCCGCTGGCTGCACGTGCTGCCGAATGGCGATGTGCTGGTCGCAGAAAGCAATGCGCCACCCCAACCCGACCCCGGCTTTTCGGTGCGGGCCTTTGCTGCTCAGCTCATCCAGGGCAGGGCCGGCGCCCGAAGTAAGAGCGCCAATCGCATATCGTTGTTGCGCGACGCGGACGGTGACGGCGTGGCGGAAACGAAAACGCCCTTCATCACCGGGCTCAATTCACCGTTCGGTATGACATTGCTCGACGGTAAGCTCTTCGTAGCCAATGCCGATGCGATCGTGGCCTTTCCCTATCAGGAAGGCGCGACCGAGATTACGGCGCCCGCAGAGAAGATTGTCGACCTACCCGCGGGCCGCAACCATCACTGGACGAAGGACGTCATCGCCAGCCCGGACGGGACCAAGCTTTACGTCACGGTCGGCTCCAATTCCAACGTCGGCGAAAACGGCATGGAGGAGGAAAGGGGACGCGCCGCGGTGCACGAGATCGACCTTTCCACCCGGCAGATGCGGCCGTTCGCATCCGGACTTCGCAATCCCAACGGCCTCTCATGGCAGCCGGATAGCGGTGAGCTATGGGTTGCCGTCAACGAGCGCGACGAACTCGGGCCCGATCTCGTTCCCGATTACATGACCTCGGTCAAGGACGGCGCCTTCTACGGCTGGCCCTATAGCTGGTACGGGCAGCATGTCGACGAGCGGGTGAAGCCGCAGAAACCCGAACTGGTGGCGCGCGCGATCAAGCCGGACTATGCGCTCGGCCCCCACACCGCCTCGCTCGGCCTGACCTTCAACACCGGCGACGTGTTCGGCCCGGAGATGAAGAATGGCGCCTTCGTAGGCCAGCATGGCTCGTGGAACCGGATCCCGCGCAGCGGCTACAAGGTCATCTTCGTGCCTTTCAGCAACGGCAAGCCTTCCGGCCCGCCGCGGGATATCCTGACGGGTTTCCTGACCGACGACGGCAAGGCGCTCGGCCGTCCGGTCGGCGTCGCAATCGCCCGTGATGGCGCGCTGCTTGTTGCCGACGATGCCGGCAACAAGGTGTGGCGGGTCGCCCCCATGCGGTGAGCGATCTCGCGGCTTAGGGGGCACTGGGGCATTTGTGCAACTATTTGGTTGCGCATCTGTCTGCGATCCCTATACTTGCAACCAAATCGTTGCACGAAAGGAAAGCGTCATGAGCTCGTTCGATCGTATCGAGAAGGCAATCCTGTTGCGCGCGCCCATCGAGCGCGTCTGGCGGGCGATAACCGATGTCTCGGAATTCGGGCAGTGGTTCGGCGTAAAGCTGAACGAGCCTTTTGCTCCGGGGCGGGCGATAGCCGGCTCTTTTAAGGGAGAGTTCAAAGCGGAGGACATTGCGAAATATCAGGCTTCGATCGGGATCGAGCCGACACCGATCCGCCAGCCCGAGCCGAATGCCGTTTTTTGCACCGTCGAGGAAATGGATGCGCCGCGGCTTTTCAGTTTTCGCTGGATACCCTATGGCCTCGATGCCGAATGCGATCCCGCGCGGGAACCGACGACACTCGTGGAATTCCGGCTGGAAGCCGTTGCCGGGGACACACGGCTGACCGTCACGGAATCCGGCTTCGAAGGCGTGCCGGCGCATCGGCGCAAGCGCGCATTTCTCATGAATGACGGTGGCTGGAGCGCCCAGATTGAAAACATCAAGCGCCATGTCGAACACGCCTGAGCGAGAACTGGCGGGCGTCTTCGCCGCCCTGGGCGATACGACCCGCCTTGCGCTGATCACGCGGCTTTTGGCTGCCGGTGCCCTGACGGCAACCGCGCTGTCCGAGGGGCAGGCGATCACCCGGCAGGCGATCGTGAAGCACCTGCAGGTGTTGGTAGCGGCTAGGCTGGTGGTGCACGAGCGTCACGGCAAGGAGGTCCTCTACGCGGTCGATCCGCGCCGTCTCGAAGAGGCGCGCGCGTTCCTGACGGCAATCGCTGAGGGTTGGGACAAGGCGCTTGGCCGGCTCAAGTCGCTTGTCGAGGCGCCCTGACGCGAGACACCCAACCGCGCTGGGCCGCTCGGAGCAAAGTGCGTGCCCGCCGGCAACCTGGGTGACCTGGCCGGTGATCCAATCGGACGCGTCGCTGCGAAGAAACAGCACTGCGGCTGCAATTCGATGGTTGCCGACGGCCTTAGCCGTGGATGCTTTTTCGCCGACGGACCGCCTGCCGACACGCGCGGCGAGCGCCTTGCCTCGGTTCGCGAAGCCTATATCGCGCCGATCAAGGTCGAGAGCCCCCACCCGGTCGCTCCCCGCACTTGCCCGTGATCGGTCCAATCGACTGCTCCAGCAGGCTTGAAATCGAAACGCCCCGCTACAGTTGTTTCCTTTTGGTCACCGGGCGTGGGACCAATTTCACAAGCGGATTCATGATCGCAGTCTTTAGCGGTGGTCCCCGTAGATCGCTGGCCGGGACCCGGAGTGCAGACATGAGGCAGAGTTCGTCCGGCGTCGATAGCTCCTGGATCAAGAAGGCGGATGAACTGGCGGCTCTGTTTCAGTTCACGGATGCGCTCTATCGTGCCAATTCGCTGGCCGACATTTTCGATGCCACGTTCGATGCGATCGAGCGAGCCTTGCGCTGCCGCCGCGCCTCCATCCTACTTTTCGACTCTGCGGGGGTGATGCGTTTCGTCGCTTCACGCGGGCTCTCCGAAGGCTATCGCCGGGCGGTCGACGGTCACTCACCGTGGAGGCCCGGTGACCGCGAAGCCACCCCGATTTTCGTCAGCGACATAGAGCTTGCCGAAGAGCCTCAGGCGCTCAAGGACACCATAAGGGGCGAGGGGATTCGCGCGCTCGCCTTCATTCCCTTGACCGCCAACGGCGTGGTCATTGGAAAGTTCATGACCTATCGCGAAGTGGTGCATGTCTTCACGGAGGAGGAGGCCGTCCTCTCCCTGACGATCGCTCGGCAACTGGGCTTCAGCATCGAGCGCAGACGGACCGAGGAGGCGCACCAGCGTGCCGAGGAGGGACTTCGCCGCAGCAACGAGCGGCTGCGGATCATCCTCGACAGCGCCAGCGAGTATGCGATCATCACGCTCGACGGTGCCGGACGGATCGCAAGCTGGAACAGTGGCGCCGAACGGCTGCTCGGCTATCGCGACACCGAGATCCTCGGTCAGCCGGGTGACATTTTCTTCAGCCCGCAGGACCGTGCATCGGATGTCCCCGAGCAGGAGATGCGAACGGCGCGCGAGGAGGGGCGCGCGACCAACGAACGCTGGCACTATCGCGAGGATGGATCCCGTTTCTGGGGCTCCGGCGTCATGCTTCCCGTCGAGGAGAGCGGACCGGATCGCTATCTCAAGATCTTCAGGGATCGAACCGAGGAGCGCAGAGCACAAAAGCGCCAGAAGCTGCTGATCGGTGAGCTCAACCATCGTGTGAAGAACACGCTTGCAACCGTGCAGTCCCTTGCCGAACAGACGTTGAAGAGTGCCGATAAGCCGGAAGCCTTTGCCGAAGCGTTCAACGGCCGACTGCTTGCTCTTGCCGGGGCACACGACTTGCTGACCCGCGAGGCATGGCAGGCGGTGTACCTGAACGACATCGCCCGGGCGGTTCTCGCAGCCTGGATCGAAGACGGGCGCGTGGCTCTCCACGGGCCTGCGATCCGCATCAGCCCGAAACAGGCCCTGCCGCTTTCGATGGCGTTCAACGAATTGCTGACCAATGCGATCAAATACGGTTCTCTATCGAGCCCCGGTGGCCGTGTTGCGCTGTCATGGCAATGTAGAGACGTGTGCACGGTCCGGTGGGAAGAGCGCGGAGGACCACTGGCATCGCCCCCTCAGCGGCAGGGTTTCGGGCTGCGCGTTCTCAACCGCGGCCTCGCCAACGAACTGGGACATCCCGTCGATCTCCGGTTCGAGCCGGAAGGTGTCACCTGCACGATCGCGATGGACTTCGTCGACGGTGAGCGTGCCGGCATGGACGACAAGGGGGAATGACCATGTCTGGGATATTGACGGGACGCCGGATACTTGTCGTCGAAGACGAGATGCTGGTGGCCATGTCGATCGAGGACACCTTGGTCGATGCCGGCGGCGAAGTGATTGGTCCTGCGCCAACCGTCGGGCGGGCATTGGGGTTGCTGCAGGAGGAGACGAAAATCGACGCCGTCGTGCTGGACATGAATCTCCAGGGGCACAGCGGGCTCCCGGTCGCCGACGCATGCGATGAAAGATCGATCCCGTTTCTCATATTGAGCGGCTATGGCGACACGGCCCTGAACGGCACGCACCATGCGGCCCCGATCCTTTCCAAGCCCTTCGCGAGTGCGGTGCTGGTGGAGACGCTCAAGACGCTTTTCGGAGGCAACCGCGCGTGACGGGCCCGGTCGTACCCGGTTGCTGACACCAGCACCGATTGCGTACAGCCGGGATGAGGAACCGCATTTCATCCCGCGGAGTTTGTTCGTTGGACCCAAATGCGTTGGGTGGCCCAATGTGTCGGGTGGATTGTGATCATGAACGCGGAACGCTGGATTCATATTTGCGTCGACATGCAGCGAATGTTCAACGAGGAGACGCCGTGGCAGGTGGATTGGATGGCGACGATCTCCGACCAGGTGGTGGAGGTCGCTAGCCGCTTTCCGGATCGCACCATTTTCACCCGGTTCGTCCCGCCACATTCGCCGGCGGAAATGCCGGGCATGTGGCGGCCCTACTATGAAAAATGGCCGATGATGACCGCGACACGGCTCGATCCGGGCCTGATCAATCTCCTTCCTCCCTTGCAGCGTCTGGTGCCGCCCGCCCGTGTTCTCGACAAGCGCACCTATTCCCCCTGGTTAAGCGGCAAGCTGGAAAGCCTGCTCGCTCACCAGGATATCGGAACGATCGTGGTGACCGGCGGTGAGACGGATGTCTGCGTCCTGGCGACCGCGCTCGGAGCGATCGATCTTGGCTACCGGGTGATCCTGTTGAAGGATGCGGTCTGCAGCTCGGTCGATCAGACGCACAATGCCGCGCTCGAGCTTCTCGGCAATCGCTTTTCGGTTCAGCTGGAGATCGCAACGACCGATGAGTGGCTTGCGCAGGCGCGGGCTTAGGCGCGGCCCATTCGGGAACCTTTGCGCGCCACCCTGTTCGCCGCCCTTCAAGCCATGCTTGGTTCCCTCTCTGGCGATGCCCGGCTGGCCATCAGTCCCATGAGCCCGACACCGATGATCGCTGCCGCATAGATGTCGGTCGTAAGCTGGTAGCCCACCGCCTTCGCCAGGAAGCCGGCCAGAATTGCCGGCAGGCTGAACGCCAGATAGCTCTGGATGTAGATGGTGGACAGCAGCCCGGCGCGCTCCTCGGCTTTTGCCAGCGGCATGACCGAGCCGAGCGTGGCGAGGAAGCTCGTGCCGAAACCCATGCCGGTGAGAAGCGTGCCGACGATCAGGATGGGCACATAGGCGAGATGGGTTCCGGCGACCACGGTCAGCATGCCGAATGTCGTGCTCAAGACACCGAAGGTCAGGTTTGCCTTGGGGTTGCGGGCGCGGCGAAGGAAGACGCCCAACGCGCCGGCGGCCATCAGCGCCGCGACCACGGCGCCTCCGGTGAGCGGGTTCTTGCTTCCCGTGGTGGCGGCGACAAGCGAGGGGACGAGTGAGAGGTAAAAACCCCCAAGCGCCCAGTTCGCGATATTTACGGGGGTGACGAGCGCCAGCGGCCGCTTGGCGCGCTGCGGAACGGCGATCCGCGGCATGAGCGAGGACAGCGCTCCGGGACGACGCGCGCCGGTTTCAGGGATCAGCCAGATCGCCGCCGCCTGGACTATGAAGCCGACGAACAGCAGCACATAGATGAGATGCAGCGGAAGGGGGCCGTACTGGATCAGCGCGCTGGTGCCGAGCGCCCCGACCGCCAGGCCGATCAAAGGTGCGAGCGAGTTGACCAGCTGTCCCCTGACGTGATCGACATCGACGAGCGCCGCGCCGATCGAAGCGCCGGCAACGCCGGTCGCAAGACCCTGCACGATGCGTGCTGCGATCAGCCAGCCGGTTCCGTCGGCAAGGACGAACAGAGCCATCGCTGCCATCTCGACGAGCAGCGCTGCGAAAATCACCGGCTTGCGCCCGAGATGATCCGAGATCGAACCGGCGATCAGCAATGCCACGAGAAGTGCGAAGGCATAGACCGCGAAAATAACGGTCATCTCCACCGGGCTGGCGGCGAAGTTCTCCTGGTAGAAGCGGTAAAGCGGGGTTGGGGCCGAGGAGGCGCCGAAGAATGTCGCGAGCGTGACGGCGTAGAAGGCAATGGGATTTGCCGCGCGAGTGCTCTCTCTGGATTCGGAGGATGAAGACATCTATATAACCCTTAAAGCTAAATCGTTGCGTTTGGCAGATTTAGGTATGCTTCGCGCTAAAAGCAAATAATTTGCTTTTATGTTGTTGTGAGAATTTCTGAAGCATCGGCCGCACGGCCGAAGAAAGACGGGGTTGGAGCGAATGGCGACAAAGGAAAGCCCGCGGCCGGGCGGACGAAGCGCCCGGGTTCAGGCATCGGTTCACAAGGCCGTGCAGACCTTGCTGGCGACGCTCGAGCGCACCGAGGTCACAGTTCCGCTGATCGCAGCGGAAGCGGGCGTCACGCCTTCGACCATCTATCGCCGCTGGGGCGACCTGCAGGAACTGCTCGCCGACGTCGCGGTCGAGCGGCTGCGTCCCGACATGGTGCCGGTAGACACCGGAAGTTTTGGCAGTGATCTGATGGCCTGGGCCGAACAATATGCCGAGGAAATGTCCTCGGGGCCGGGTCGCGAAATGATCCGTGACGTGCTTGCGGCGCAGGATGGCAGCGGCGCCTACCAGTGCTGCAACTTCACCAGACAGCAAATCGAAGTGATCGCCGAACGCGCCGAGGAGCGTGGTGAGGTCTTTCCGGATGTTGAGACCGTCATGGACGGCGTCGTCGCGCCGATCATGTATCGGATCCTCTTTGGTGGTGCGCCGGACGCGGCGCACGTCGAGCGTCTGGTGACGGCATCGCTGGCATCAAAGCCGGCGCCTTGAGGCGTAGTTGCTTCCAAGAAGCATAACACCCGCATCCCGCGTAGGTCTTGTGAGGATCCCGCAACCGGAACCTAAACCCGTTCCCGGGGTTGGAACACCTGCTCAACAAGTCTTGGAGGATGCGAGATGAGACCGTTCCACAAAAGTTCCCTTCTGGCTGGCCTTACGACTATTGTGATCTTGGCCGCCGGCGGCGTTTCGGCCGAAACCCTGAAGTTCAAGGCGGACATGACGGGATCGGGTGAGGTGCCGCCGAACGAAAGCGCGGGCAAGGGCACAGGCGAGATCACCCTCGATACGACGACGAAGAAGGTGACCTGGACGGTGACCGCCGATGGCCTGTCGGGGGATGCGACCGCCGCCCATTTCCACGGTCCGGCAGCCGCGGGCGAAAATGCCGATCCGGTCGTCGACATCTCGACCTCGATGAAATCTGGTTCTGCCGAGCTTACCGATCAGCAGCTCGCAGATTTGCAAGGCGGAAAGTGGTACCTCAACATCCACACGGCGAAATTCCCCGACGGCGAGATTCGCGGCCAGGTGGAGAAGGCACAGTAGACGCTGGCGGTCTTCTACTTCACTGCGCCATGGGCCAGTCCGCTGACCAGATAGCGCTGCATGAACAGCGCGATCAGGTAGACCGGGGCGATGCCCGCGAGCGAGGCTGCGGCCATCTGGCCGAAATTCACCAGCCTGTCGCCCTGGAAAAGAGAAATGCCGACCGGCAGCGTTCGCGTGGCATCGGAGAAGGTGAAGGCCGAGGCGAAGAGGAACTCGTTGTAGGCGAGCACCGTGACGATGATGAAGGTCGCCACGATGCCGGGCGCAATGATTGGCACCACGATCTGTAGCAGAATGCGTAGCGGCCCCGCTCCGTCGATGGCGGCCGCCTGCTCGATCTCGAGCGGCATCCTGCGCAGGAACGGTGTCAGCAGCCAGAAGGCGACGGGCACGTTGGCAAGCCCGTAGATCAGAACCAGGCCAGCGCGCGTGTCGAGCAGGCCGCTCGTCTTCAGCAGGAAGAACAGCGGGATCAGTGCGACGATCGGCGGCGCCATGTAGCTTGAGAGCGTCACGTCCGAAAGCCATTGGCCGCCGATCTTCAACCGCAGGACCGCGTAGGCCGACGGCAGCGTGAGCGCTATGGTGAGCAACCCCGCAAGCAGCGACACGGTCACGGAATTCACGATGAAACCGATGACATTGGCTGCCTCGAAGGCCGCCGGCCAGTTGGCAAGGGTCGGCGCCGTCGGCCAGAAGGAGCCGTTCAGCACGTCGTCCTTCGTCTTCAGGGAAACGGCGATCAGATAGAGGATGGGCAAAGCGAAGAAGCCGACGATCGGCGCCGTTGCCAGACCCAGCCAGAGATGCTGTGCGGCCAACCTCATATCTCGCGCCTTTCGAAATGCTGATGCAGGCGCACGACCGGCAAAGTCGCCAGACCGATGACCAGCGCATAGACGATCGTCTCGGCCGCCGCCCGACCGACATCGAACTGCTCGATCGCCCGCCTGTAGATTGAAAATCCGGCCGATGTCGTCGCAAAACCCGGCCCGCCGAAAGTGAGGATGTAGACGAGGTCGAACAGCTTGAACGAGAGGATCAGCTTCAGGAGATAGATCGACGAAAGCGGTGCGGCGACGAGCGGCACCGTGATGTGCCAGAAGCGCTGCCAGCCATTCGCGCCATCGACGAGCGCAGCCTCGCGCACACCCTCCGGGATGGTCGAAAGCGCTGCGAAGCAGAGGATGACGATGAAGGGCGTCCATTGCCAGAGATCGGCGACGGCGATCGCCAGCCAGGCCAATAGGGGGTGGCCGAGGAAAGAGATCGGCTGGGAGATCACGCCGTAGTTGATCAATGCGCCGTTCAAGAGCCCGCCCGCCGGCGCGAAGATCAGCTTCCAGGCGATGCCGACCATGACGGGCGGCGTCATCAACGGCAGCAGCACAAGGCTCATCAGGAAGCGACCGCCTTTCAGCAGCGACGTAAAAAGCAGCGCGATCAGGAAACCCAGTGCGAGCTGCAGCAGCGACGTCGACAGCGCGTAGGCGACGCTTCTGCCGATTGCCGAAAGGAAGATCGGATCCTGAAGCGCCGTTGCGAAGTGCTTGACGCCGACGAAGCCGCGAAACGGTTTTCCAAGCGTGCTCTTGCTGAAGGCAAGCCCCAGCAGGAAGACTGTCGGGTAGAGCGTCGTGACGGCCAGTGCGAACACGACGGGAGCGATCCACAAGGCGCGGCCGAGACGCGCTGCAAGGATGCCTCGTCGCGCGGAATGGCGCTCGGCGCCCGGCTCGAGAGCGTCGAGGGTGAAGGCGGTCATGCCGCCTCTGCCAGAACCGGCCGCGTCGGCCCGCTGCCGGCCCGCGTGGCAACCAGCAGGTCCTCGATGTCATCGAGGTCACCGGGCGTGAGCGCGACGGTTGCCGCTTCGATCCAGCCGTCGATATGCGTTGGCTGACGTGCCCCAATGATCGCCCCGGTCACACCGGGCCAGGAGAGCGCCCAGGCGGCAGCGATCGCGGCAATGGTCGTCTCGTGCCGCGCGGCGATGGGCCTCAGTCCCTCGGCGAAAGCGAGATTGCGGTGGAGCGCCTCGCCGGAAAATTCCTCGTCGCGCGACCGCCAGTCGTTCGTCGGAAGCGCCCGGGCGCGGGCCGGCGTGAAAGCGCCAGTAAGCAGGCCCGACTGCAGCGGACTATAGGCGATGACGCCGCTGCCATGCGCGCGCACCCAGGGCAGGTCGTTCTCGGCGAACCTGCGTTTGATCGCGGAAAAAGGTGGCTGCACCACGTCGACGGGAGCGACCGTGGCAGCGCGCTCCAGCAGTTCCCGGTCGTGGTTCGAAAGACCGATGGCCCGGACCTTGCCCTCTTTCTTGAGGTCGGCAAAGGTTGCCCAATAGTCTTCGACCGGTGTGCCGTCGTTGGTCGGCCAATGCATCTGGTAAAGGTCGATGACCTCGACGCCGAGCCGCTTCAGCGAAGCCGCCACCTCGCGGCGCAGCGATTTGGCATTGCCGATGCGGGCCGGAAGGGCGTTGCGATTGTCCGGATCCCATACCAGCCCGGCCTTGGTGAAGATCAGCGGGCGCTCGGATTTCGGCAACGTCGAGAGCGCTTCACGAACGATCGCCTCGGAATGACCGAGACCGTAGACCGGTGCCGTGTCGATCCAGTTGATGCCGCGCTCGACCGCATGACGGATAGCTGCAATGGACTGGCTGTCGTCCTGGCTTCCCCAGCCCCATCCCCAATCGGGGCCGCCGATCGCCCAGGCGCCGAAGCCGACGGGAGTGATGTCGAAGCCGGTACGGCCGAGCCTGCGCTTCGGCAAGATTTCCGTGGTCATGATCTTTCACCTCTAAAGAGAAGAGGGGGCGCTGCCGGGAGGAAGCGAGCGCCCCCAGGGAGCAATCAGCCGTTGGTCTCGATGATCTCGGTCCAGGCCTGGTGGGCATCGGCGATCGCCTGTTCTGCGCTCTTGGTGCCGGCCAGCGCCAGCGCCAGCTCGTCGGTCAGCGCGGTTTCGAGCTTCGGCGCATAGACGGCGGTCGGCCAGGCAAGGCTGTTTTCCAAGGCGCCGTCGTCGAGCAGCGGCTGCACGAGCGGCTGGAACGCCCTAAACTTCTCCGACTTCAGGCCCGACTGGCGGTCCGGGTCGATGCCGGATCCGGTCAGCGCCAGCAGCTGCTCGTGATAGTCCTTACTGGTGGCGAGCTTGATCAGGTCCCAGGCGACATTCTTGTTCTTGGATCCGCTGGTGATCGCAAAGCCGAAGCCGGCGTTGAAGGCGAGGCGCGGCGTCTTGTTGCTGCCGCCGGTCGGAATACGGGCCACGCCCCATTTGTCGACGATCTTCGAGCCCTTGGGATCCTGGGCGTAGCCGCCAAGATCGGTCCAGAAATCGATCTGCGCCGCCTTGCCGTTGAGAAAGGCGGGCAGGCCTTCCTCAAAGCGCGTTTCGAGCGGGGTCGGCAGCGCGTGGGGTGCGGAGGCGAGCAGCGACTTCAAGGCCTCGACGGCCTCGGTGCTGTCAAGCGCGGAGGTGCCGTCCGGCTTCAGGAAGTTGCCGCCGAAGCCGGTCAGGCGGTTGGCATAGGTCGAGAGGATGATGACCGGGATCTTGGCGCCCAGGACGGCCGCGCCATAGATGCCGTTCTTCGATTCGGCCTCGGTGATCACCTTGGCGTTCTCGTTGTATTCGTCCCAGGTGGAGGGCGCCTTCAGGCCGTAACGGTCGAAGAGTTCGCGGTTGTAGAACAACAGGTGGCTGTCGCCGTCATAGGGCAGGCCATAGCGGCGGCCGTCGTGCAGCGTGTACTGGTCGTAGATGGTCTGGATGAAATCTTCCGGCTGGATCTCGACCTTGTCGCGCTCGATAAGGTCGGTCACGTCCTCGATCACGCCGTCCTCGGCAAGCTGACCCTTGTAGGTGTAGAAATAGTCGATGACGTCGAACTGGTTGGCGCCCGATTGCACGTCCAGCGTCGCCTTGACGCTGACCTGGTCATAAGGCACCGCCGTGACGTTGACCTTGGCGCCGGTCAGCTTCTCGAAGTCCTCGGCAATCTTCTTGCCGGTGACGACATGCGGCTGGATGATCAGCAGATTGATCGTGCGCCCGGCGTACTTGTTGCCGGAAGCAAGGGCCGTCGACGAGGCAAGTGGGGCGATGAAGGGCAGGGTGCCCGCGGCGGCAAGCGATTTCAGCACGCTGCGGCGGCGATAGGCCTGGCCGAAAATGGAATTGGACATGGAATCCTCCGTCGAGATCTGAGTTCTGGCGGTCGGCGATGGCGTACGCCAATCCGTTGGCCGGCGGTCTGCGCCGTGCGACTTTGCTTCAGCATCATGGGGGAGAAGAGCATTCTGATATACAGATAATACATATATTTTATGGATTATATGAGAACGATTTTCCTGCGGCGAGCCGCCGGTCGGGGTAGGAATTTCTCAGGCGACCCGATCGCCGCATCAATGCCGTTGGAGGCGGAAGACGCTCCCGTCGGCGCTGTTGCGGGAACGCGCCGCGCCGGACCGTAGAGACGGCAGAGGAAGCCGATTGGGCCTACTGCATGTTTCCTTTAATCGTAGCCGGTTAAAGGACAAAAACATGCAGCAAATCAAAGTGCTACAGCGACCTTTGCGCGTCTGATAAGACGCGCGGCGCTGTAGGCGCTCAGACGCTCAGGGCCCAATCGCTGCGGTCATACCTCGAAGACGTCCTCGAACGATTCCGGGAAGCTCTGGCGGGCAACCTTCTCGTTGATGATGAGCAACGCTTCATAGGACACGGGATCGAAATCCTTGTCGACCGGCAGCACCTCGCGTCCGAACAGGAGGTTCAGCCGGGCGGCATCGAGATTGCCGCGCTCGAAAGGTTCCGCACCGAAATGATGCCAGAGGGCGTGGAGGAAGGCCGCATCGATGCGGTGCGCCCCAGATCCCGGCCGGGCATGGCGAGGCAGCGCCTTGATCGGCGTTGCCCCCTTGGGATTGGCCCGACGGATGACGAACTGGATGCCCGTGCCCGGCATGGCGTAGGGAAAACCCCGATGTTTCGTCATATCAGCCAGCTTGGCCATTCTGTTCTCCTTACGCGGTCTGCTTCTCGACGATCTTGTCCTCAGTCTTCGTGTCGAAGTCGGAGGCGTCGTGACGCTCATGCAATTGCTCGGCCGGATCGCCGCTCAGCCGGTTGACCATGCGGCCGCGCTTGACCGCCGGGCGAGCGGCAATTTCGGCCGTCCAGCGCTGGACGTGCTCGTAGCTCTGAACCTCGAGGAAGGTGCCAGCGTCGCCATAGGCCTGGCCAAGTGCCAGGTTGCCATACCAGGGCCAGGTCGCCATGTCGGCGATGGTGTATTCGGAGCCGGCGAGGAACCGGTGGTTGGCAAGATGGCGGTCGAGCACATCGAGCTGGCGCTTCACTTCCATGGCGTAGCGGTCGATGGCGTATTTGATCTGCATCGGCGCATAGGCGTAGAAATGACCGAAGCCGCCGCCCAGGAACGGTGCCGAGCCCATCTGCCAGAACAGCCAGTTCAAGGTCTCGGTGCGGGCGCGAAGCTCGCTCGGCAGGAAGGCGCCGAATTTCTCAGCGAGATAGGTGAGGATGGAGGCCGACTCGAAGACGCGGACCGGCTCGCCGCCGCCCTTCGGCTGATGGTCCGTCAGCGCCGGGATCTTGGAGTTGGGGTTGACGTCGACGAAGCCGGAACCGAACTGGTCGCCATCGCCGATCCGGATCGGCCAGGCGTCATATTCGGCGCCCGAATGGCCCGCCGCCAGAAGCTCTTCGAGCATGATCGTGACTTTCACGCCATTCGGAGTCGCGAGCGAATAAAGCTGCAGCGGGTGCTTGCCGACCGGCAGGTCCTTGTCGTGTGTCGGTCCGGCGATCGGGCGGTTGATGCTGGCAAACGCGCCGCCGTTGCCTTTGTCCCAGGTCCAGACCTTGGGAACTTGGTAGCCGGCAGGGAAATTGTCAGCGGGGGATTTTTCGGTCATGAAATCTGTCCTTGTCGTCTAAAGGCATATCCAACGGGCAAGCAACGTCACAAAACATGCGATGTCGGCCAGCTGCTTCGCGCAGTTCTATACCGTCCTTTCGGTACCTGCCAGAAAAACGGTTTCTCTTCGTGCCCGCGCGCTAGCAAGCAAGTTTCGGAGACGTGCGACTTTTTCGACATGCGCATGTCCGCTTTGGCCAGCGGGAACACCAGCGGCAGATCGCCCGCCGCGGTGCAGCATCAACCGCGCCGTGCCGCCTCGATTGCGGCCACGTCGATTTTGCGCATGTCCATCATGGCCTCGAATGCGCGCTTCGCCTCGCCGCCGCCGGCCGCCAGCGCTTCCATCAGGACCCCGGGCGTGATCTGCCAGGAGATCCCCCATTTGTCCTTGCACCAGCCGCACGCGCTTTCCTCGCCGCCATTGTTGACGATGGCGTTCCAGTAGCGGTCGGTCTCTTCCTGATCGTCGGTGGCGATCTGGAACGAGAAGGCCTCGTTGTGCTTGAACATCGGCCCCCCGTTGAGGCCGAGACAGGCGACGCCCGCAACGGTGAACTCGACCGTCAACACATCGCCCTCCTTGCCGGACGGATAGTCGCCGGGCGCCCGGTGCACTGCGGTCAGACGGCTGTCCGGGAAGACCTCGGCGTAGAACCGCGCAGCGGCTTCGGCGTCCTTGTCATACCAGAGGCAGATCGTGTTCTTTGCCATAGCCTTGTTCCTTTCGCGTTGAAGGCTTGCGGCCCGCTCCATGGGGTCTCATACGAAATAGGTAGCAGCCCGGTTATCTCCAGCCCGAAAGTGCTAGTGCGCTTTGCTGAGCGCAGATGATGACGACGCCACCGCTTACGGCTTCTACGCGTCGGTTCGATCGCGTACGATCTGATTTCCGTTCGTCGCAAGATCAATCGTCTACATATGTGAACGATAAGTCTATTTTCGGCAGCCTACAGAGGTAGCGTCCACGCGAATATATCCATGGCATCAACCATGGAGAAACCGACATGCACACTATCGCTGAACCGATCTTCACCGCGGGCTTTCCGCTCGGCAGTACCGCCGGACTGGTCACCGCGTTTGAATGGCTCGGCCAACCCTACCGCCTCACCCGCGTCGACATGCTCGGTGAAATGCGCACCGAGGCCTATCAGCGGCTGAACGGCCGGGTCGAAACGCCCGTGTTGGTCACCGACGAAGGGCGTGTCCATACGGAAACGATGGCGATCGCGCTGTGGCTCGAGGGGCGGGACCATGAGCGCCGCATCAGCTTCGCGCCCGGAACCTACGAAGCCGACCGGATGCATCAGTTCATCGCTTTCCTCAACACCGGCTTCACCGGTGCCTTCTTCCCGATGTGGGTGGCGCTGGAGGCGGAAGAGGCTACGGAAGAATATCGCCAAACGCTCCGCGTCTTCGGCCGTGAGTTTGTCGCTAAGCGCCATGCGCAGCTCGAGGCGATGATGGGGGACAGCGATTACCTGCTGGGCGGCCGGCCGACACTGGCCGATGCGGTTTTCGTCGGCGTCGCCCGCTGGGTGGATTTTCACGAGGCGATCGAGCCCGAGGACTATGAACGGAACTACCCGCGCATCCATGCGCTGCGCAAACGCATCGAGGCTGATCCCGCATTCCGCTTCGCATTGGCGATCGAAGACGGCGAACCTGCCGCCGGCAACGGTTCGATGAAAGGTCTCGTTCCGCTTGAGGACGTATTGCGTTTGACGGGCGCGATTGCGGTCTGAGCCGCCGGAGTGTTGCGCGCCGATGGTCGCGGCGCGCGACCTGCCACGCTGTCAGAGGCGCCGCGCGAAATCGATGATCGCGTCGCTCACGAGGTCCGGACGCTCCTGCGGGAGCCAATGTCCGCTGCCGGGCACGACGATCTTGCCCTTGAGTTGGGGGACGAGGCCGGGCATTGCATCGATGATATCGAGCATCCCCGGTATGCTGAGCCCGGTGTCCCGCTCGCCGATCATGAACAGGGCCGGTACATCGACCATGACGCCGGCGAGCGCCGCTTGCAGTTGCCAGTTGCGATCCAGGTTGCGGTAGTAGTTCAGGCCACCGCGAAAACCGGAGCGAGCGAAAGCCGCCGCATAGGCGTCGAGGTCGGCAGCGGTCAGCCAGTCCGGCATTTGCTGCGGATCGGGAAGGGCTGCGAGCAGCCCGTCGCGCCGCGAGACCATTCCGAACGGATTTGGCGTCTGGTCTCCGGCTTGCCGCGGGCCGGCCTCTCCCGAAGCCGCGAAGAGGATTTTCCGCAGCGCCTGTCGAATGTCCCGCTCCAGTTTTTCCTCGGCGATGCCGGGTTCCTGGAAGTAGAGTGTGTAGAGTTGTGCCTCATCGGTCTGCGGGAAGATGCGGGTTGGCGGCACGGGTGGCTGGGCCATCATCGGAACGCTGATCGCGACCACGCCGCGGAAGTGGTCGGGGCGCATCTGCGCCGCCTGCCACGCGACCGTCGCGCCCCAGTCGTTGCCGACGATGAGGGCGGTCTCTGCGCCAAGGGCGTCCAAGAGCGCGACCATATCCCCGACAAGGTGAAACAGGGTGTATTCGTCGATCGCCGAGGGGCATTCCGTATGCCCATATCCGCGCATGTCCGGCGCCACCGCACGAAATCCGGCCTTGGCCAGCGCCGCGATTTGATGACGCCAGGCGTGGGCCGTTTCCGGAAAGCCGTGGCAGAAGAGGACAAGTGGCCCTTCTCCCTGTTCGACGACATTCATCCGGATCGTTCTCGTCTCGATGGTGCGAGCAGGCATTTTCGGTCCTTCCGCTCTTGATGTCGTACCGCAGATGGCGCTCGGCGCGGCGCTACACGGCCATGCGGCCGCCAACAGACCGGCCAACATCGTTCGTCTTCGCATCCCTGGGCCCTTGATTCCGTAATTATCTAAGTTACAGAATTGGGTGAGGTCAAGTATGCGTAACAATAAAAGTTACGCTTTAGGGGTGGCATATGAAACGAGACAGCCGGCTGGCGCGCATGATCCACGTGCTCATCCATATGGGGCTTTTGGGCGGGCGCGAGACCTCGGAAACCATCTCAAAGATGCTGAACACCAATCCCGTGGTCGTGCGCCGCACGATGGCGGCGTTGAAGCGCAAGGGCGTGGTGGGTTCAGAGGGAGGGCGCGGTGGCGGATGGGTGCTGCTGCGGTCTCTGGACGACTTGACGGTCCTGGACATCCAGAAAGCGCTCGACGAAGGCGAGGTTTTGTCCGCCGGCGTTTCGGAAGATCATCCAACCTGTCCGGTGGAGCGGGCGGCGAACGCCGCCCTGGTGCAGGCCTTCGACAAGGCGGAGAGCACTCTGCTGGACGAGTTCGCAAAGCTCAGGCTATCGATCATCGCGGAGCATGCCCTGTCGGCGGACAGGCAGCTGACACGGCACCAAGACGGAAGAAATGATGGCTGACAACAGCGCTGACCATCCGCGTTTCGTATGGCGCGGCGACTTCGCGAATGCCGAGTTGAATGCGCTGCATGCCGAGTGTTTCGAACACGCGCTTGCCGGTGACGATTGGTGGAAACAGGTGAACACCTTCAGCCTCGGCTGGGTTTGCTTGCGTCTCTCGGGCAAGCTTGCCGGTTTCGTCAATGTCGCCTGGGATGGCGGTGTGCACGCTTTTCTGCTCGACACCATGGTCTCAGCGCCCTGGCGGCGAAAGGGTTACGCGCGCCGGCTCGTCGAAGAGGCGGTGGCAAATGCAAGGCTGTCGGGTTGCGAGTGGCTGCATGTCGACTTTGATGCGCATCTTCGCGACTTTTACCTTGAAGTCTGCGGGTTCGTTCCCACGGATGCCGGCCTGATCCGCCTTCGCCAGGACTAGCGAATGCGAGCCCCGATCGGGGCTTCCGTTGCGAATTAAAGATGAGTAAAGAAGGAAGGAATTAGATCGAGGCGCGGCCTCTGATTCCCCGAGCATTGGGCAATTGATGACGTTCCAGCCACGGATGCAGAACAAGATCTCCGGCTTCAAGGTCCTCGGCGGTTTGCGCCGCCGGGATTGGAACGGGATCATCGCCGACGTCTGGGATGTCGAATGCGAGGCGCGGGCGGGCGGTCACTATGTGTCGGATGATCCGCGCATGTTCATCGTGCTCGATGCCCAAGGCGGGAGCCGCTGCAACGTCAAGCTTTCGCCCGGCGGCCCCGGGACGGTGCAGAACTATCGCGAACAAGGTCTTTCCTACATCCCGGCGGGCATGGAAATCTGGGCCGATGTCGTCGATGTGCAATACATCCGCCATCTCGATCTGCACTTCAATCTCGATGTCCTCAGCCGACGGCTGATGGAAGACCTCGACGCCAGCCGTTGCAACGCGCCCCGGCTGATGTTTCATGATGAGCGTTTCCTGCAACTCGCACGGCTCATCGCTGCGGAGTGCCTCAATCCGCAGCCATTGCATGATCTCTACGGGGACGGCCTCACGGTCGCGCTGTTCATCGACCTGATGAGGCTCAACCGTGCCGATCCGCGCAAGCGCAGTCCGCTTGCTGCCTGGCAGATGCGCCGCGTGGCCGATTACATCGAGGAGAACTTCGGCCGCAACATCCGGCTTGAGGAATTGGCAACGCTTGCCGGGTTGTCGCAATCGCATTTCAGCCATGCCTTCAAGGCCTCGACCGGCATGCCGCCGCATCAGTGGCAGACGAAAACGCGCGTCGAACGGGCCAAGCAACTCCTGCTCAAGAATGACGCGTCGCTGACGGCGATTGCCGTCGAGACCGGGTTTTCGGACCAGGCGCATTTCACCCGGGTCTTCCGCAAGGTTGTCGGCACAACGCCGGCGCAATGGAAGCGGAGCCGATTGGCCTGAGCAAATCGCCGCGCGCACGGGCGATTGTTCGCCGCAAATTGCCCAGGATCGTTCAATTGTCGCGGATCGCTCCAAGCGTCGGCATAATAGTTGATATAAACACTCATCTTATAGGGATCACTTTCTAACGCCGCATATCGCTCCGGGGATTGGCGCGATGGGCGGCTCGGGGCGATGAAGAGATGATGGTGAGTGGCAGGGCGGCAGGTTTCGCCGAATGGCTGGCAGATGGGGTAGCCGGCATTGCAATTCTGGCAGCGGGTGCCGCGATCGCGCAGGACGCGCCGGCGACTCGGCTGGAAAAGATCGAGGTCCAGGCTGGAGCGACCGCAGACGACGCAACCGGTCCGGTCGAGGGCTATGTCGCCAAAGCGACGACCACCGGCTCGAAGTCTGCCACCCCGATCAACGAAATTCCCCAATCCGTATCGGTCATCGGCCGCGACGAGCTGGACGATCGCGGCGTCGTCAACAAGATCGACGAGGCGCTTCGCTATACGCCCGGCGTGATGGCCGAGCCCTTCGGCGTCGATCCGGATACCGACTGGTTCTACGTCCGCGGCTTCGATGCCACGCAGACCGGCGTCTTCCTCGATGGCCTCAATCTTTTCTCCTACGGTTTCGGGGGTTTTCAGATCGATCCGTTCATGCTGGAGCGCGTCGAGGTGCTGAAAGGGCCGGCGTCGGTGCTCTATGGCGGCGCCAATCCGGGCGGCATAGTCAGCCTCATCAGCAAGCGGCCAAGTGATGGGAGCTCCACCTATGTGGAGACCGGCATCAACAACAATGGCAATGCCTTCCTTGGCATCGACGTGAACCGCCCGTTGGACGATGCGATCAACTACCGCGTCACCGGCAAGGTCTCCGGCGGCAACAACTACACCGACCACTCGGAAGACATGCGCGGGTTCATCCTGCCGCAGATCACCTATCAGCCCGACGATGCGACCAGCCTGACGGTCTACGGCCTGCTGCAGGGCCTTGATCAGGTCCATACCGGTGGCGGCTTCCTGCCCTATGTCGGGACGGTCGTCGATGCGCCGTTCGGCAAGATCGATCGCAAGGCCTTCTTCGGCGAACCGGCTATCGATACCGGCACCTATGTGCAGCAGATGCTCGGCTACGAGATCAAGCACGAGTTCGATAGCGGTTGGCAGTTCAGCCAGAACCTGCGCTACGGTCACCTCTACAAGCATGAGAACGGCCCGTATACCTACGGCTATTACGATCCGAGCCTGCCGTTCCCGGTTTCGCCGACGCCGGCCACACCTGACAATCTGCTCTATCGCCTGGGCTTTGAGGCGACCTCCAAGGTCGATACGTTCGGCGTCGACAATCGTCTTGAGGGCGAATTCGAGACCGGCGCGCTCGATCATACGCTGCTGGTCGGACTCGACTACAAGCTCTTCCGCCTGGATCACGTCCAGGCATCGTCGGCGGCAACGCCGATCAGCGCCACGGATCCGGTCTACGGCGCACCGCAGCCGGCCAACGCCATCTATATCAACCAGGTGATCATCCAGCAGCAGCTCGGCGTCTACGCGCAGGACCAGATTCGATTCGGCGACGGTTGGCTCGTCACGCTCAATGGCCGTTACGACTATGTCGACACCAAAACTGACAATGGCCCCACCTTCTGGGCTCCGACGCAGAACTCGAGCTTTGATTACAGCGAGGGCGCCGTCAGCGGCCGCGCCGGACTTGCCTATGAATTCGACAATGGGCTGACCCCCTATGTCAGCGTTGCCACCTTCTTCAATCCGATCGTGGCGGTAACGGCAACCGGCAACACCAAACCCGAGGAGGGCGAGCAGTTCGAGGCCGGCGTCAAGTACGAGCCATACTTCTTTGATGGCGTGTTGACGGCGTCCATCTACCAGCTGACCAAACGCAATGCTCTCGTCACCGACCCGTTGACGAGCATTTCCACCCAGACGGGCGAGGTGCGTTCCCGCGGCATCGAGCTCGAAGGCAAGGTCAATCTCAACGAAAGCTGGAAGGTGATCGCCGGCCTCGACTTCATGGATATCGAGGTGACCGAGGACGCGAACCGCGCGCTGGTCGGCAAGTCGCCCTATCTCGCTCCCGATGCGCAGGCCTCGTTGTGGGTCGATTACACCGTGCAGCAGGGCGCGCTCGAGGGCGTCAGCCTCGGTGCCGGTGTTCGCTACCGCGGCGAAAGCTGGGCGGACAAGGAGAACACGGCGAAGGTGCCTTCCTCGACGGTGTTCGATGCCGGGCTGCGCTATGAAAAGGACGGATGGGGTGCCGCTCTCAACGTCACCAACCTTTTCGACAAGGAATATGTGAGCGGTTGCAGCGGCGTGCTCGTCTGCGGTTACGGCGACGCCCGAACCGTCACGCTCAAGCTCAGCAAGACATGGTAGACTGAGCCCATGGGCGGGGCCGGAGTGTACCGGCCCTGCGCCACTTCGCGTACAGGTTGAGCGTCGTTTCTGCGCCACAACCACTGTCTGGCGAGCCGCCCGGCTGCTATGTCGCGGGCGGGCATTTCCGCGCGATCGGTGAGGCGATCGACGTCTCCTCGAAGTCGCTGGTCTCTCGCCTACCTGTTCCAATTCCGCGGACGAACCGACCTGGCAAACGGGTTTCCGCAGAGCGTTTGACAAACACATAGCCAATTGGCTATATGTCATCCCATAGCCAATCGGGTATGAGACATGTCGCAGTTACAAGATGCGGTATTTCGGGCACTTGCAGATCCCACACGTCGCGGGCTCTTCGAACACCTCTGCCGCCAAGGAGATACGACGGTCGTCGGATTGCTGGCCGATGCCGGGGTTTCGCAGCCGGTCGTGTCCAAGCATCTGAAGATCCTGAAGGCGGCAGGGCTCGTGCACGATCGGCATGAAGGCCGTTACACCTATTACAGCGCCAAGCGCGAAGCTCTTGCCACCCTGGTCGATTGGACGACCGAGATGGCCGGCTTCTGGCAGGAGCGCTTCGATGATCTCGATGATTTACTAAAGAGAATGGACCAATGAACGAAACAACCGAAACAACACGCTCTGTCGTGGTCGAACGCGAATTTTCTCATGCGCCGGAAAAGATCTGGCGCGCGCTGACCCAGCCCCATCTGATTGCCGAATGGCTGATGCGGAACGATTTCGTGCCCGAAGTGGGCCGTCGCTTCACGCTTTCGGCCGACTGGGGACAGGTCGATTGCGAAGTCGAAACGATTGAGAAGGACCGCTCGCTCGCCTATCGCTGGGACACAAAAGATCTCACCAGCGTCGTCACCTGGACACTCGTTCCCACCAACGGCGGCACCAACTTGCGTATGGAACAGCGCGGCTTCAAGGCGGATCAGAAGTCTTACTACCAGGGCGCAACCGTCGGGTGGCGACGCTTCATCGACCAGCTGGCCGAAGTTGTCGCAAAGCTCGACTGACCATCTCCCGGCTTCAGGACCCTTTCTCAAACAACGAGGTGCCAGAAATGACCGCTCTCATCCGAACAATCCATCGCTGGACGTCGGTGCTTTTCTCGCTGGCCGTTGCGGCGATCTTTGCCGGCATGGCTCTGACGACGCTTCCCGAATGGGTCTATCTCATGCCACTGCCGCCGCTTGCCGTGCTTGTGCCGACCGGCCTCTATCTCTTCGCGCTGCCCTATCTGAGCAAGCCGCGAGAGAGGATTCAGGCGGCCGAGTAGGGGCGGCAGCCTGCCAGTTTATCCGGCCGGAAGAGCCGGGCTGGCGAAGCGCTTTCGGTACTCTGCCGGCGTCACGCCGACATGGCGCATGAAGGCACGGCGCAGCGTATCGGCATCGGAAAAGCCGCATTGAGCCGCGACCTGCTTGGGGGCTTCGTGTCCCTGCTCGAGAAGGCGGCGGGCAGCGTTGACCCGCGCCTCCTCGACCCAGGTTGCCGGCGTGATGCCGACCTCGCTGCGGAAGAGCCGGGAGAAATGGCGCGGGCTGAGATCCATCCGGCTGGCGAGGCTTGCAACGCTGTGATCGTGCGCGGATTGGCCGCGATCCAGCGCTGCAATTCCTGAAGCGCGGACCGGCCCGCTGGCATGGCCTCGCCCTTGCGGCTGAACTGCATCTGCCCGCCGGGCCTTTTGAAGAACATCACCAGCTGGCTCGCCACGCGTTTGGCGATCTCATGCCCGAGGTCCTCCTCGACCAGTGCCAGCGCCAGGTCGAGCCCCGCCGTCACGCCGGCCGCCGTGCGCGCCGGCCCGTCGCTGACATGGATCGCGTCCTCGTCGACGGTGACCTCAGGAAAGCGCCGCGCGAGATCTTCGGCGACGGCCCAGTGCGTAGTCTCGCGCCGCGGCAATTTCTGCTGCGTGATCCGCTGCTCGCACTGGCACGGCTGAGGCGTCCTGTGCGCGGGGATGCCACATGTCCTGAGGCAGCCCCGCGCCTGTCAGCCTATTCCAAAAGACAGTCAATCAACGCTCGTGTTGCGGAAGAGAGATGACGATGCGGCGGGTAGATGAGGGAGAAGGGCCGCGATCGGCCGCCAAAATCCGGCAGGAGTTCGACCAGGCTTCCCTGCGCCAGGCGATCGCGCACGACGAAGTCATAGGTCTGACATATGCCAAGGCCCGCCTCTGCCAGGGATACGGTGCCGAGCACATCATCCTCGACATGGACAGGACCCTGCGGCACCCAGTCGATGTCATGCCCATCGACCCGGAACAACCACGGACCGGGACGGCCGGTTCTCGGCATGATGAACAGCAGGCACGTATGTGCCGTAAGATCGTCGATCGAGCGTGGCAGCCCGTGCCGCGCCACATAGGCGGGAGATGCCACCAACCTTAGCGGTGCGTCCTCGAGTTTTCGCCCGATCATGCCGCTATCGGGAAGTTGGCCGAGTCGTATGACCAGGTCGTAGCCTTCCGCGACCAGATCGACGTTGCGGTTGGCCACTGACAGTTCGACGATGACCGACGGGTGCTTCAGCGCGAAGCGTGTCAGCTTTTCCGGCAGGCGGAAATGACCGTAGGTGGTGGAAACGCTGAGGCGGACCCGACCGGCCAGAATGCCTGTGCCTTGAACGGCCCGCTCCGCCTGATCGATCGTCTCGAAGGCTGCGCGGACCTGTTCCAGATACGTGCGTCCCGCTTCCGTAAGGCTGATGCGCCGCGTCGTTCTCCGCAGCAACTGCGTTCCGAGTTTCGTTTCGAGCCGGGTAATTGCCCGGCTCAGCACCGAAGGCGTCGTACCGAGCGCCACGGCGCCGGCCGTCATCGAACCCCTGTCCATGACCGTGATGAAAGCCTCGACGTCGGCGAGGTGATCGAAGCGGCGCATCTTTGCCTTTCAAGACCAAATCATTTCCTTCTAAGCGAATTTATCGCCGAAATCGGAGATAATAAATAGACGCCATCAGCAACGCCCGCGACGTCGGGCCCATTCCAAAAAGGGAAGTGATGATGACGGAGACAGCCCCGTTAGCCGGAAAACCCGTGCTTTTCGTTCTCACCAGCCACGGCACCAAGGGCGACGGCGGCCAGCCGACCGGCTTCTATCTCGGTGAGGTCACGCACCCGCTGGCCGTGCTCGAAGCGGCTGGGATCTCCGTCGAATTCGCGTCGATCAAAGGGGGTGAACCGCCGATCGACGGTCTCGATCTCGAAGACACGATCAACCAGCGCTATTGGAACGACGAGGCGTTTCGCGCCGCGATCCGCACGACCGCCAAGCTCGATGAGGTCGACCCCTCGCGCTACGCTGCGATCTTTTTCGCCGGCGGCCACGGCGCCATGTGGGACCTGCCGCAAAGCGGCGCGGTCGACCGGGTGACCCGTTCGATCTTCGAGGCCGGCGGTGCTGTCGCGGCGGTGTGCCATGGCCCGGCGGCGCTCGTAAACGTCAAGCTTTCCGGCGGCAGCTACCTGGTGTCCGGTCGTAATGTCAGCGCCTTCACCGATTCAGAAGAACGCGCCGTCGGTCTCGACAAGACCGTGCCCTTCCTGCTCGCCAGCACGCTCGTAGAGCGCGGCGCGCGGCATCACCCGGCGCCGGACTGGACGTCGAAGGTGGTCGTCGATGGCCGATTGATCACCGGCCAGAATCCGCAGTCCGCCACAGGCGTCGGCGAGGCCCTTCGTGACGTTCTTGTCGCCTGAAAACCCAGTTGCAGGAGGTCGTGAGACTTCCATTTGGAGATATAAAAATGAAAATGCTGATGACCCTGACGGCGACGATGGCAATCGTCCTCGGCGCCACGCACGCGCATGCCGGCAATATCCTGGTCGTGCTTTCGGATGAAAACAGCCTGGACCTCAAGGATGGCAAGGTTTTCGAGACCGGCTTCTACCTCAACGAATTGATGCAGCCGGTAAAGGCGTTCATGGACGCCGGTCATGAGGTGACCTTTGCGACGCCGAAGGGCATGGCCCCCAGCGTCGACCGCACGTCTATCGACAGGATGTATTTCGGCGGCGATGAAACGGCGATGCGGGAAAGCGAAGCGCTGCTCGGCAAGCTCAAGATCACCTCGCCGGCGGAGACACCGGTTGTCAGTCTGTCGCGGGTGGAACAGATCGGCTACGACCATTTCGATGCCGTCTATGTTCCGGGCGGGCATGCGCCGATGCAGGATTTGCTTGTCGACGCGGACCTCGGCGAGTTGCTTCGGCATTTTCACGCGAGCGGCAAGACGACCGCCCTGATGTGCCACGGGCCGATCGCGCTTCTGTCGACACTGTCCGAGTCGGTTGCGTTTACCGGCGAACTGGCAGCGGGCCGTCAGGCTGCCGCCGATGCCGGCTGGATCTATGCCGGCTATCGGATGACGGTCTTCAGCAATGGCGAGGAAGAAATGGCCAAGCCGCTGCTGAAGGGCGGCGAGATGAAGTTCTATCCGCAGGATGCGCTAACCTTGGCTGGCGGCGCAATCGCCAACGGTGATACGCCCTTCCAGCCGAACATGATCGTCGACCGCGAACTGATCACCGGCCAGAACCCGGCGAGCGCCACGGAGGTCGCGGCAGAGATCCTGAAGCGCGTCCAATAGACTCCTGTCTTCAGGGCGGCCATCGGGGCTCGCTTAGATTTCGTTTGCGAATTAAGTCTATGCAATGCATAGGTTTTCGATCGCCTTCACGAGGTTGCTCCAAGGTCGCTCATGCCCATCGCAAGTCTTGCCATGTATGTCAGTCCGGCGCCGCTGAAGGATGCGACGCGGCAGTTCTGGGAGGCGCTGGCGGACCGCCTTCGCGCCGTCGGGGTCGATGCGCCTGCGGCTCTACAAGAGGATACGCGTTATGACGAGGCGTGGCTTCGTCCAGACCTCCTGTTCGGCCAGACCTGCGGCTATCCCTATGTCCAGCGCCTGCGCGGTCAGGTGCAACTGGTGGCGACGCCGGTCTACGGACTGCCGGGCTGCGACGGTCCGCTCAAATGCAGCTTCATCATCGTCAGCGCCAAGTCCGCCGCGCGCTCGATTGAAGATCTGCGGGGGGCACGCGCGGCGATCAACGATCCCGGCAGCAATTCCGGCTACAACCTGTTCCGCGCCTCTGTGGCGCCCCATGCGATCGACGGACGGTTCTTCTCGTCGGTGCTTCAGACCGGCGGCCATGTGGCGAGCATCGACGCGGTTTCGAGCGGGGTCGCCGACATCGCGGCGATCGACTGCGTGACCTTCGGCAACACCTTGCGCTTCGACCCCGATCGCGTCGCAGGCGTGCGCATTCTGGCGGAGACAAAAAAGGGTCCGGGTCTGCCTTTCATCACCGCGGCATCGACGCCGGCAAAGGATCTCGTGCTGCTGCGCCGCGTGCTTGCGGAAACCATCGCAGATCCGGCGCTTGCTGCGATCTGCGATACGCTATCGCTGCGCGGTATCAGCCTGCTCGGAGACAGTGATTACGAGGCCCTGGCGGCGCTTGATCGCGATGCTGCCGGTCAAGGATACCCGACGATCGCCTGACGGTTCATCGGCACATGGCGACCTGTCGCGAACACAACGACCGAAATAGAATATAAATTACATAGAATAAATATTTTACCGCTGCGGCGTTTGGCGCAAGCAGTATTCCCGTTTGCGCCGCTTCGCCGCAAAGCCATGCGGCGCGTTCCCATTGGCCGGCTTTTTATATTGGCGATTGAAATCTATCGCCTTTTCCGGCCGGAGACCGCATGTCGACTGATACGCTGCCCCCACAATCGAACCTAACTGCCATCGCCCGCGTCGAATGGCAGACCGTTGCTCTGGCCGTGGTCATCTATGGTGGCTTTCTCGCTCTGACCTGGCTCTGGCAGTCGCTTCCGATTGTCCTCGTGATCGGTCTTGGCGGCTGGCTCATTGCCTGGCACGGGTCGCTGCAGCATGAGGTCATCCACGGGCACCCGACGCGCAATCAGCGCATCAACGACGCGATCGGGTGGCCGCCGCTCTCCCTCTGGTTACCCTATGCGATCTATCTGGAAGGCCACCTCGTCCACCATCGCGACGAACACCTGACGGATCCGATCGAGGATCCGGAGTCCTCCTATTTCACCCGGGCCGCCTGGGAAGGCATGGGCAAGGTGGGGCGGAAGCTTGCAGAGTGGAACACGACTTTGCTCGGTCGGCTGACGCTCGGGCCGCTGGTCATGATCCTGAGCTTCCTCGCACAGGAACTGGTGCTGATCGTGCGGGGTGACAGGGAGCGGGCAAGGACCTGGCTCTCGCACGGGGCAGGCGTCGCCATCGTGCTCGCCTGGGTCGTCGCGGTCTGCGGCATGCCGCTCTGGCTCTACCTTTTCGGCTTCGTCTATGTCGGTGCCGCACTGACGCGGCTTCGCTCCTATGCGGAACATCGTTATGCCGGCCATCACGAGGAACGGACGGCGATCGTCGAAGACACGCCGCTTTTCGGTCTCTTGTTTCTCTACAACAACCTGCATGTGCTGCATCACCAGCGGCCGGGTATTCCCTGGTACCAGATCCCGGCACTTTATCGCCGGCACAGACGTGCGCTGCTGGCGATCAACGGCGGCCTCGTCTATCGCGGTTATCGCGATGTGGCCCGTCGCTTCCTTCTGAAGCCGCATGATGATCCGCGCCATCCGCAGCATCTCTGATGTTACGGACGCGCGCCGCCATCCGCGAAGGCCTGCGCGAAGCCCTAGGCGCCTCGCGTGTGGCGCGCCCGGTGGTGGGCGACGAAGGCGCGCACGGCCGCCGAGCCTTCGACCTTGCGAGAGGCGACCGCGAGGTCCGACGTGACGCGGTTTCGCGCCAGTGAAACATAGCGCACGCCGGGCAGCTGCAGGCATTGCAGCGACTGCGGCACGAGCGCGATGCCGAGCCCCACCGCGACCATGCTCATGATGGTGGTAAAATCTCGGCCTGTTGCACTGACCTTTGGCGCCAGCCCGGCGTCCTTGCAGGCGTCGAGCGTATTGGAGTGGAAGCCGACATCGGCGGGTTGGCGCGGCGTTATGAAGGTCTGGTCCGAGAGCGCTGCGAGATCGATCGCATGCTGGGCGGCGAGCGGATGCGCCTCCGGCAGCGCCACCACCAGCGGCTCGCGCAACACGGTGGTCGTCGTCAGGCCGGCCGGGATCGGCGCTGGCGGGCGGATGTAGCCGAAGTCGAGTTCGCCTTCCGAGATCATCGTGAGTTGCTGGCGCATTTCGATCTCGACAAGCTGAAGCTCGATGTCGGGAAATTCTTGTCGGAAGGTAGTCAGCGATTCCGTCAGCACGCCCGAATAGGCGGCCGAGGCGACATAGCCGATCGATATTCTGCCCGTCTGGCCGCGGCCGACCCGCTGCAGTTCGGACAGCGCGAGGTCGGCCTGGGCGACGATCTTTCGGGCCTCATCAAACAGCAATTGCCCCGACAGTGTCAGCTGCACGGAACGTTTCGCGCGGTTCAGCAGCGGGATGCCGACCAGGCTTTCCAGATTGAGGATCTGCTGGCTGAGGCCGGGCTGGGCAATGCCGAGCCGGGCGGCGGCGCGCTCGAAATTCTTTTCCTCCACGAGAGCGATGAAATAGCGCAGATGGCGAAGTTCGAAGGTCGCGGCGCGTGGCGATTTTGGAGCCGACATGGGGCCTCGCAATGCAATAACTGAAAACGATGCTGTGCGCGCATATCATAATCGATAGTTCTGAAAAATCCTGTGCCGAGTTATTGGAAAGCCGGAAAATTTGACTATAGAAAGATGACAAAATTACTCCAGATTGAGCGCGCAGATGCCGCGCGCGCAGAGGCTTTCGTCATCCCATGTCCCGCATTCATTGGCTGCTGTTAACGTCCGTCGCCTTCGTGGGGTCCGCCGGACAGAGCGCACTGGCGCAGCAGCAAGCCGAGACCAAGCTTGAGGCGATCGTCGCGAAAGGCGACAGGGAGGCCGGCGGCCCGGTTGAGGGCTATGTGGCGAAGTCGAGCCGCACCGCTTCGAAGTCCGGCGCGCCCCTGCTCGAGACGCAGCAGTCGGTGTCCGTCATCACCCATGACCAGATCGAGGCGCAGGGTGCCCAGACCGTGGGGCAGGCGCTGAATTACACGCCCGGCGTTTTCGGACAGCCCTTCGGCGCCGACCCCCGCTTCGACGCGCCGATCATCCGCGGCTTCGACGGTCGCCAGGTCCAGTTCCTGAACGGGCTCAGGATGATGCGCACCGCCGGCGCACCGGCCGTTGAAATCTACGGGCTTGAAAACATCGACGTCCTTCGCGGACCCGCTTCGGTCATGTATGGCCAGGGCAATCCGGGCGGCATCATCAACATGATCAGCAAACGGCCGGTCTTCGAGAATTTCGGCGAAGTCGGCGTGCAGGGCGGAAGCTACGAGACCTTTGGTGGCTTCTTCGATTTCGGCGGTACGCTTCGCGAGGAGTCGGATTTTGCATACCGGCTGACCGGTCTTGGCAAGAACGCCGCTGCCCAGGTCGACGAACTGGACAACGATCGCTACTTCATTGCGCCGGCGCTGACCTGGCAGCCGGACGAGGACACCAAGCTGACGATCCTTGCGAGCGTCCAGCACGACAATCCCGGCACGCCCTCGGGCCTGCCGCCGCAATATACGCTGAACGCCACCGACTTTCGCCTGCCGCGCGACTTTTATGTCGGCGACGAATCCTTCGACCGCTCCAGCCGCACGCTGACAAACCTCGGATACGAACTCGAGCATCGCCTGAGCGAGAACTGGATCTTCCGGCAGAACTTCCGCTACACCGACTTCGACTGGGACTACCAGTCGCTTGGCATGTCGACGCTTGGTCTTGCCGCTGACGGCCGGACACTCCGCCGAAACGCGACCTTCCAGGACGAGGCGCTCAACACCGTCAATATCGACAACAATCTGCAGGGCGAATTCTCGACCGGCGAGGTCGACCATACGCTGCTTGTGGGCCTCGACTATCGCTACTTCGACAACAATGTGCGCACCCGCTTCTTCCAGGCAACGCCGCTCGACGTGCGCTCGCCAAGCTATGGCGGACCGATCCGGCTGATCGCGCCGACGCTCGATACGACCGTCGATAGCGAGCTTTTGCAGCTTGGCGTCTACGTGCAGGACGAACTGGCGCTCGGAGGCTGGCGCGCAACGTTGGGCCTCAGGCAGGATTGGACCAGCAGCTCGGGAACGTCGCTCAATGGGCTCTCGCGCGTTTCCCGTCCGCTCGACCAGGACGATCATGAGCTGACCGGCAGGGCCGGCCTCAGCTATATCTTCGACAATGGCATTGCGCCCTATGTCAGCTACTCGACGTCCTTCGAGCCGGTGATCGGCGCTGCTCCGGACGGCAGGCCTTTCGAGCCGACTTCGGGCGAGCAGGTCGAGCTCGGCGTGAAATACGAACCCACGGATTGGAACGGCTTCTTCACGGCGGCCGTCTACGACCTCAAGCAGAAGAATGTGCTGCGCACCATCGCCGGCATTTCGTCGCAGATCGGCGAGGTCAATGTCCGCGGCCTGGAACTCGAAGGTGTCGCGAGCATAACACAAGGGCTCGATTTGCGGGCGGCCTACACCTACACGGATGCCCGGATCGCAGCGGGCGCCGACGACGGCAATCGCGTCGAAAACGTGCCGGAGCATATGGCGAGCCTCTGGGCGAACTACACCTTCCAGGAAGACACGGCACTCGAAGGTCTCGGCATTGGGGCGGGCGTGCGTTATGTCGGCCAGCGCTACGGCAACAGCGCCAACACCTTCGAACTAGATTCGGTCGTGCTCGCCGATTTCGCGCTCTCCTATAAGAAGAATGGTTACAAGGCGTCGCTCAACGTTCAAAATCTCTTCGACAAGGACTATGTCGCAAGCTGCAGCTCGTTCGGCTGCTACTACGGCGACGGCCGCACGTTTATGGGGAAGCTGACCTATAGCTGGTAGCGAATTGAGAGAGCGGGCATTGGGTCCTTTTGTCAGTCGCCGGGAGCTGCTTCTCGGCGCGGCGCTTTTGCTCGCCGCGCCGATGGCCAGGGCCGGCGCGCCCTTGCGCATAGCCGCGATCGACTGGGCGATGCTGGAGACGCTGTGCGCGCTCGGCCTTACCCCGGTCGCCGCGACGGAGCTCATTCAGTTTCGAAGCGATGCCGTCGAGCCCGACTTACCTGCAGATGTCGTCGATCTCGGTCTGCGCGGCTCGCCCAATTTCGAACTGCTTCACCTGCTCAGGCCGGACCTGATCCTGATCTCGCCGTTCTATGTACGCCACGAGGCGGCGCTCGGCCGGATCGCGCCGCTTTTCTCCCTGCCATTCTACGTGCGGGGCGAGCCGCCTTTCGAAAAGGCGCTCGCAGCGGTGAAGGCGCTCGGCGAGCGTCTCGGACGCTCCGACAGGGCGGAGGCGCTGCTGAAGGAGATAGTCGGCGAAATCGAAGGCTTTAGGCAGACGCTCGCTCCCTTCGCGAACAGGTCCACCTATATCGTCAATATCGGCGACGCGCGGCATGTCCGCGTCTTTGGTTTCGACAGCATGTTCGGCGACATGCTCGCCCGGCTCGGCCTGCCGAATGCCTGGACGGATCGTTCGCGCTTCACCTTTGCGGCACCCGTCTCGATCGAAAACCTGGCGGCAGATCCCGACGCACGCATCGTCATCGTTTCCGAGGTGCCGGTCGAGGCGCGCAGTGGCCTTCGAAACAGCATCATCTGGAATTCGTTGGAGCCGGTCCGCAAGGGGCGGGTCATCCAGCTCGCCAACGTCAATCCCTACGGCGGTGTTACTGCGGGCCTGCGGTTTGCGCGCCTCTTTGCCGAGGCGATGCTTGCAGGAGACCGGCGCGGATGACGATGCGGGCATGGTCCTTCCTGTCGGCCAGCCTGCTCGCCAGCCTCATGCTCTTCGCGCTGGCCGCATCGAGCCAGGTCCCGTTTTCGCAATGGGGAGACCTGTTGGCCCCTCCCGCCGAGCTCACGCTCGACAAGATCATCCTGGCCTATAGCCTGTTCCCGAGGGCAGCGGTCGCTCTGGTCGCGGGCGCCGCACTCGGACTATCCGGGGCGCTTCTCCAGCAATTTCTGCGCAATCCGCTTGCCGATCCCTCGACCCTCGGCATCTCGGCCGGCGCTCAGCTCGCGATCGTAGCGGCGACGCTCTATGTGCCTGAGATCGTCGACGGCCACCGAACTTTGGTCGCGCTCGCCGGCGCCGCCGGGGCAGCGGCGATCGTCTTCGCGCTCGGTTGGCGTCGGGCTTTCGAGCCGGTGACGATGGTGGTCTGCGGCCTGCTTGTGGGGGTGACAGCCGCAGCCCTGTCCGCAGCGATGACGCTCGCGCGGGGTGAGTACCTCATGTCGCTTGTGACCTGGAACGGCGGATCCCTCAGTCAGCAGGACTGGTCAGTGTTCCAAAGCCTTGGCCTGGAGTTGGTGCTCCTCGGCCTGTTTGCCGGCCTGTTGATCCGCCCGATGTTGGTGTTGGGGCTTGGCGACACGAGCGCGCGCAGCCTGGGTGTCAATCTCGGTGGCATTCGCTTCGCAATCGCCGCGATCGCCACGGCACTTGCCGGCTTCGTCGCCTCAGCGGTTGGCCTGGTGAGCTTCGTCGGCCTTGCCGCCCCAGCCTTCGTGCGCGCCTGCGGTGCCCGCCGCCCAGCGGCGATCGTCGCGCTGTCGCCACTTGCGGGGGCGCTTTTCCTCTGGCTCTGCGACAGCATCGTGCAAACCGTCGCGCGTGCCTCCAGCGAGAATTTTCCGACGGGCGCGGTCACCGCACTTGTTGGCGGTCCTTTGCTGCTCTGGCTTCTGCCCAAGGTGCGAAGCATGGAAGTGCCGCACGAGGCGCGGGAAAGCGTCCACCGCGGCAATCTGAAAATAGCATTTGCCGCCTTTCTGGTTCTCGTGCCGGTCCTTGTCGCGATCGCATTCGTCGTCGGGCCGTCCGGACATGGCTGGAAGATCCTGAGTTGGGCGGAGACGCTCGACTTGGCACCGCTCAGATGGCCTCGGCTCCTGGCGTCTGCCGCGGCCGGCGGCCTGCTGGCCGTGACCGGCGCGATCCTGCAGCGCATGACCGGCAATGCAATGGCCAGCCCCGAGGTCGTCGGCGTCAGCGGCGGTGCCGGCCTTGGCTTTGCCGCAGCGCTCACATTCGCGCCGGATGGCGGCACAGTCGTGGTCTTCACTGGCGCAGGGCTCGGCGCGCTCATTGCCATGCTGGCGGTGCTGGTCTTTGCCAGCCGCCGGCATCTGCCGCCGGAAAAGCTGTTGCTTGCGGGCGTGGCGGTCGGTTCCTTCAGTTCGGCCGTCCTGTCGGCGCTGCTGGCGATCGGTGATCAGCGGTCGTGGCAAATTCTCTCCTGGCTCGGTGGTTCGGCATCCACGGCAACGCCGGCGACTGCGATTTTCCTCGGCATTCTTTCTCTGCTCGTCGTTGCCGCGGCACTGCTGTTGAGCCGCTGGTTGACGATCCTGCCCTTCGGACCGTCGATCGCCCTGTCGCTTGGCCTGTCGGTGCGGTTGAGCCGCGTGCTTCTTCTGCTTCTTTCGGGTGCTGCGACCGGTGCGGCGTCCCTGCTTGTCGGGCCCTTGAGCTTTGTCGGGCTCGTCGCGCCGCATATCGTCCTGCGCGCCGGTCTCGTCACGGCGCCGCAGCACCTGGCAGGCTCGTTCCTGCTCGGCTCGATCCTGATGGCCCTTGCCGATTTCGGCGCCCGCACGGCGACCTTCCCCTACGAGCTGCCGCTCGGCCTCTTCGCGGCACTCGTCGGCGCGCCCTACCTCATCTGGCTTCTGGGACGGCACAGATGATGGTGAACCAGCTTCCGGTGCTTCCGATTCCGTTCGCGGATGCAGCCCTGAGCCACGCAGTGCCGGCTGAAGACGATGATCTCGTCAGCCTGGACAGCATTCTCGAGCCAGGGCCGGTTGCGAACGCACTGGATGGACTGTTGCGGCGGTGGGGGCCGGGCGATCGCCGGGCCGCGGCGTCGCTATGGACGCAGGGTTACTTCGGCCGGCTGCTCAGACCCGTTATCGCCTATGGCCTCGTTCACGACATCTGGTTTTCGATGACGTTACCGGACGTTCAGGTCGGCCTATCCGATATGGCGACGCCCGTCCGGTTCGTGCTGAAACGCGCGGCTCCCGCTCCGTTGAGCGCGCGCCTGCGGGGGATTGTCGAAGACAATGTGCGACCTTTGATCGTCCGGATGGCGAACGTGACGGCCACGTCCGAACGGGTGCACTGGAGCAATGCGTCCTTCGCGTTTTGCCGCGCCTGCCGTCATGTTGATGATCTTTGGTCACAGGAGGCCATGCCGGTAGATGTCGCGGCGCGCTTGCGCGAGATGGAGACGCTGATCGCTGCGGACCATCCCCTTTTTCGGCTGACGCAGACGATCCCGGGTGTCGCGGGCGGTGCCTGTCTCCAGCGCAAGGTCTGCTGCATCCGCTACAAGCTCGACGGCCTGAAGAAATGCGGCACAGCCTGCCCGATCAATGCCTCGACCTTTTGCAGTCAATGATATCTATCGATGAGACCAACAGCAGGTCCAGCAATCCTGTCCGGAACGAAAAGATGCAGAACCACGCGACTGAAACTCCACCCATCGCCCGCGACCAGGCCGTTCTGTCGCTCCATGATGTGAGCTTTGCGATCGATGGGCGCAACCTGCTGCACCCTCTGACGTTGGAGATCCCGGCCGGGCATTCCATCGCGCTGATCGGCCATAATGGTTCCGGCAAATCGACGCTGCTCAAGCTGATCGGGCGACAGCTCGCGCCGACCACTGGGCGTATCGATTTCGAGGGAAAGCCGCTTGCTGGCTGGGGAACGCGGGCCTTCGCCCGGCGGCTCGGCTATCTGCCGCAGAATACGCCGCCAGCACCCGGCATGCTGGCACGGGAACTGATCGCACTTGGCCGCTATCCCTGGCACGGCGCGCTCGGCCGCTTCGGGGCGGCCGACAAGGCGAAGGTCGAAGAGGCGATCGAGGTCACCGGCATCGAGCCGTTTGTCAACCGGGAGGTCGACAGTCTGTCGGGCGGGGAACGCCAGCGCGTTTGGCTTGCCATGCTCGTCGCCCAGGATGCCACCTGCCTGCTGCTCGACGAGCCGATCTCCGCCCTCGACATCGGCCACCAGCTCGAGGTGCTGGCACTGACCCGCGACCTCTGCCGGGACAAGGGCATCACCATCATCTCGGTACTGCACGAGATCAATATGGCCGCGCGTTTCTGCGACCGCATCGTGGCGCTCCATTCCGGCCGCCTTATCGCGGAGGGCACGCCTTCCGACATCATGACGCCGGAAGAACTGGCGCGGATTTACGACGTGCAGATGGATGTTCTGGAACAGCCCGTCAGCGGACGCCGCGTCGCGCTGGCGCGGTAGGCCACACGGCCACGGATCTGGCCGATAGTCCGACCGAGCGCGTACTGAACAGAGGTCCCGTTTGCTCGAACGGCGAGGACGGGCTTCGCCGTCCCAAGCGATCAAGAGCCACAGATCCCAATAACAACCCGGCATTTGGCACCAAGGCGCGTGACCCGCAATTGACATGAGTCAATGCGGCAGCCTCGTCCTTCGGGCCTATTCCCGGTTGTGTTTGAGTGGTCGCGGGCTATTCTCGTGGTCCGTTTTGATGGTGGGACGCTGAAATGGAAAAAGCCCGGAAGAATTGGCTCCTGGTTGGTCTGGTCATTCTGGCGCTCGCGGGCGGCTACTATGCCTGGCAGAACATGGATCGCAATGCGCTACCCGCCGGGATCGCGAGCGGCAACGGACGCATCGAAGCAGTTGAGATCGACATCTCGACCAAGACGGCAGGCCGGATAAAGGAAATCCTGGTGGATGAGGGCGATTTCGTCACTGCCGGCCAGGTGCTCGCCCAGATGGATACCGTGCAATTGGAAGCGCACAAGCGGCAGGCCGAAGCGCAGCAGCAGCGTGCGATCATCAGCGTCGAAGCGGCGAAGAACCTGGTCACGCAGCGCGAAGCGGAAAAGGCGGCGGCCGAGGCTGTCCTCGCGCAGCGGCGCGCACAACTGGACGCTGCCGAACGGCGGCTCGCCCGGTCCGAACAACTCGTGAAGACGAGCACCGTTTCGCAACAGGTGCTCGACGACGACAGGGCCACCGCCGAGGGCGCGCGCGCTGCCGCCAGCGCCGCGGAAGCATCGCTCGCCGCGTCAAATGCGGCGATCAATTCGGCGAAGTCCCAGGTCGTCGATGCCGAAGCCTCGGTCGAGGCGGCCAAGGCGTCGGTCGAAAGCATCATCGCCGACATCAACGACAGTACCCTGGTCTCGCCGCGCGACGGCCGTATTCAGTATCGTGTGGTCCAGCCGGGCGAAGTGCTGGCGGCCGGCGGCCGCGTGCTTAATCTCGTCGATCTCGGCGATGTCTACATGACGTTCTTCCTGCCGACGGATCAGGCCGGACGCCTGTCGATCGGCAGCGAAGTCCGGCTCGTGCTGGACGCCGCACCGCAATACATCATTCCCGCCAAGGTTTCCTATGTCGCCGACGTCGCGCAGTTCACGCCGAAGACGGTCGAGACGGCAGAGGAGCGGCAGAAGCTGACCTTCCGCATCAAGGCGCAAATTCCGAAGGAACTGCTGAAGAAGTACATCCGCATGGTGAAAACCGGTCTTCCGGGCGTCGCCTATGTGAAAGTCGATCCGAATGCAGAGTGGCCGGCGAGCCAGACCGGCACGCTGGTGCAGTGATGGCAGCCCCTGATCGGGCCGGCCTGCCGCCGGCAGAGCCCGTGGTTCGTCTGAGCGCCGTCACGCTTTCCTATGGCAAGACCAAGGCGCTGGATGACGTGACGCTCGACATACCCTCGGGCTGCATGGCCGGGCTGATCGGGCCCGACGGCGTTGGGAAATCGAGCCTGCTGTCACTCGTCGCCGGCGCACGCGCCGTACAGGCGGGCGCGTCGAGGTGCTTGGCGGCGACATTGCCGATGCCGGCCATCGGCGCCGGACCTGCCCGCGTGTTGCCTACATGCCGCAGGGTCTTGGGAAGAACCTCTATCCAACGCTTTCCGTCTTCGAGAATGTCGACTTTTTTGGCCGGCTCTTCGGCCACGATCGCGAGGAACGCGAGAGGCGGATTGCCAGCCTGCTCGAAAGCACCGGGCTTGCCCCCTTTGCGGAGCGCCCTGCCGGCAAGCTCTCCGGCGGCATGAAACAGAAGCTCGGGCTTTGCTGCGCGTTGATCCACGATCCCGATCTCCTGATCCTCGACGAGCCGACGACCGGCGTGGACCCCCTGTCGCGACGGCAGTTCTGGGAGCTGATCGACGACATCCGCTCTGAGCGGCCGGGCATGAGTGTCATCGTCGCGACCGCCTATATGGAAGAAGCGGCGCGCTTCGATTGGCTGGTGGCAATGGATGCGGGCCGGGTGCTGGCAACGGGCACGCCCGATCAACTGCTTGAAAAGACCGGCGTCGACACGCTTGACGCCGCCTTCATCGCGCTGCTTCCCGAGGAGATCAGGGGCGAACATCACGACGTCGTCATTCCGCCGCGCCCCGAAGGCGCGAGCGACGACATCGCCATCGAGGCGAACAACCTCACCATGCGTTTTGGCGATTTCGTTGCCGTCGACAATGTGAGCTTCCGCATCGGCCGCGGCGAGATCTTCGGCTTCCTCGGCTCCAACGGCTGCGGCAAGACGACGACGATGAAGATGCTGACGGGCCTGCTTGCCGCCAGCGAAGGGAAGGCAAAGCTCTTCGGGCGTGAGGTCGACCCGCGCGACATGGACGTGCGTCATCGTGTCGGTTACATGTCGCAGGCCTTCTCGCTCTATACCGAGCTCACGGTCCTGCAGAACCTGGAACTGCATGCCAAGCTGTTCGGCATGGCGGCGGACAGCATTCCCAAGCGGATCGAGGAACTGGCGAAGCGCTTCGATCTCTCGGATGTGATGGAGGCCTTGCCGGACGCCTTGCCGCTCGGCGTGCGCCAACGGCTCTCGCTTGCGGTCGCGCTGATCCACTCACCCGATATCCTCATCCTCGATGAACCGACGTCCGGCGTCGATCCCGTGGCGCGCGACAGTTTCTGGCAGATCCTCGTCGATCTCTCCCGCAACGATCAGGTGACGATCTTCATCTCCACCCACTTCATGAACGAGGCGATGCGCTGCGATCGCATGTCGCTGATGCATGCGGGCAAGGTGCTCGTCAGCGATACGCCGGCCGGCATCATGAAAAGTCGTTCCGCCTCGACGCTGGAGGAAGCCTTCATCGCCTATTTGGAAGAGGCGATCGCCGGGGCAAAGCAGCCGGCGCCCGCCGTGGTCAGGGCTAAGGCGCCGCTGGAGCCGATCGCCGCACGATCGGCCGAGACCGCGCGGCCCCCGAAATCAGGATTTTTCGACGTCGGGCGGATGTTCAGCTATACCCGCCGCGAAGCGCTGGAGCTGGTGCGCGATCCCATTCGCGCGACGCTTGCCACGATCGGCACGGTCATCCTGATGTTCGTCATCGGCTACGGCATCAACATGGACGTCGAGGATTTGACCTTCGCGGTGCTCGACCGCGACCAGACGACGACCAGCCGCGACTACATTCTCGAGATCGCCGGTTCGCGCTACTTCATCGAGAAGGATCCGATCACCGACTATGCCGATCTCGACCGGCGCATGCGCAACGGCGAACTGAGCCTCGCAATCGAGATCCCGCCGGGTTTTGCCCGCGATGCGGCGCGCGGCGACACGGTGGAGATCGCCGCCTGGATCGATGGCGCGATGGCGAGCCGTGCCGAAACGGTCAAGGGCTATGTGCAGGGGCTGCACGCCCATTGGCTGACCGGCAAGATCCGCGAACGCTATGGGGCCGCCGCAACCACCGGCAGCTTCAAGATCGAGACGCGTTTCCGCTACAACCCTGATGTCAAGAGCATCGTTGCCATGGTGCCGGCGGTCATCCCGCTCCTGCTGATGCTGATCCCAGCCATGCTCTCGGCGCTCAGCGTCGTGCGCGAGAAGGAGCTGGGGTCGATCGTCAATCTCTATGTCTCGCCGGTGACGCGGCTCGAATTCTTGATCGGCAAACAGATTCCCTACATCGCTCTGGCAATGCTCAATTTCGTGCTGCTGACGGCGTTCGCGATCTTCGTCTTCCGGGTACCTTTTACCGGCAGTCTGCTCGCCTGGACGGCCGCGGGGCTGATCTACGTCTCGGCGGCAACGGCCATGGGGCTCGTCATCTCGACCTTCATGTCGAGCCAGATCGCCGCGATCTTCGGCACGGCGATCCTGACGCTCATTCCGGCAATCCAGTATTCCGGGATGATCGATCCGGTCTCCTCGCTCGAAGGGGCGGGCGCCTTCATCGGCCAGATCTACCCGACCACACATTTCATGACGATCGCCCGCGGTACCTTTTCCAAGGCTCTGGGCTTCGGTGACCTCGGCGGCGCCTTCGTGCCGATGCTGATCGCGGTGCCGGTGCTGCTCGCGGTGGGCACGCTATCCCTCAAGAAACAGGCGAGGTGACGATGCGCCTGTCCCATATCTACCATCTCGGCATCAAGGAACTCTGGGGGCTCTGGCGCGATCCGATCCTGCTGATCCTGATCGTCTATTCCTTCACGCTGTCGGTCTATACCGGCTCGACCGCGATGCCGGAAACGCTGAACCGTGCGGCAATCGCCATCGTCGACGAGGACCGCTCGCCGGTTTCGACGCGGATCTCGACGGCTTTCTATCCGCCCTATTTCGTGCCGCCGCAGATGATCACGCCGGCGGAAATGGACCGCCGCATGGACCAGGGGCTCGATACCTTCGCGCTCGACATTCCGCCGAATTTCCAGACGGATCTATTGGCCGGCCGCTCCCCGACGATCCAGCTCAATGTCGACGCAACGCGCATGAGCCAGGCCTTTTCCGGCAATGGCTACATCCAGCAGATCGTCACCGGCGAGGTCTCGGGCTTCCTCGATCGTCACCGCAGCGAGCAGAAACTGCCGGTCGATCTGGTTCTGCGGGCGCGGTTCAATGCCGAGCTCAACAAGGGCTGGTTCGGCGCGGTGATGAACGTCATCACCAACATCACCATCCTGTCAATCGTGCTCACGGGTGCCGCCCTCATCCGCGAGCGCGAACACGGGACGGTGGAGCACCTCCTGGTCATGCCCGTGACCCCGTTCGAAATCATGGTCAGCAAGGTCTGGTCGATGGGGCTGGTGGTGCTGCTCGCCTCGGCGGTCTCGCTGATCGTCGTCGTCAAGGGCGCGCTTGCGGTTCCGGTGCAGGGCTCGTTCGCGCTGTTCCTGCTGGCAACGGCCCTGCAACTCTTTGCGACCACCTCGATGGGCATCCTGCTTGCCACGATTGCCGGCTCCATGCCACAGTTCGGTCTGCTGCTGATGCTCGTACTCTTGCCGCTACAGGCCCTGTCCGGGGGCATGACGCCGCGCGAAAGCATGCCCGAGATCATCCAGAACATCATGCTGGCGGCGCCGAACACACACTTCGTCATTCTGGCGCAGGCGGTTCTCTTTCGCGATGCCGGTCTGGACGTGGTCTGGCCTCAGCTTCTTGCCTTGCTGCTGATCGGCGCCATCCTCTTCGCCTTTGCCATGCGGCGCTTCCGGGTGTTCCTGAAGTAGGCATCCCATACATGGCTGATCGGTTGACGTGACGTGCCGACCGACCAGCGCTTTGTCGGAAAAACGCTATTGTCGGCACCGTGCGCGAGGCGTCAGGCGGGAATGAACTTTCCGTCGTAGCGCACGCGAAAATTCCGGCGTTGGGCGTCTTCCTGGAAGCAGACAAACACCAGTTCGAGATCGTGCGTGCTGCTGCGTCTGCCAAGCAGGCTCAACGTGATCACGATGACGCCGCCATAGGTGCGCGTCAGATTGATGGCGGCGCGCCGGATTTCATTGGTTCCGGCATCGTCCCGGTCTTCGCGCCGCTCGTATACCTGCCAGAAACGCGCGCTCTCCCAGGCGGACCGCAGGGCTTCGGTTATCTCGGCCTTGAACTCGTCCACCGACCTGCCCTTGCTCCATGAAACGGTCCGCTCGGTGTGATCGCCAAAGATATCGAGATAGCCGTCATAGTCGTCCGGATCGGAAAAACACCGCTCGATCATTCCGAATGCTACGTCGTCGGAAATTGCTGCCTTAAAGAAAATCGTCATCGAATCGCAATCCTGCCTTGAGCGCCTATGTTGTCAAAGCGTCGACGGTGTATCCAGCCCCTCGGCGTCTGATCGCCGCCGCGCGAACAACTATCGTCTCGCTGCAATGGCTTAGGTGGGTCGATCGCATCGCGCCGGCGGCCGATTCCGCGTCCATGATCGTTGCCTTATGTTCGGGCTCCATGCTATCTTTGGTTTCATTATTGACTGACGCAACTTTCATTTCTCTTTCGCCATCCCGCGCACGTTCGCAGCAATGGATGCGAAAGAACTGTTTGTTTTGATAGTCATGTTTGCAGAATGAAATTTGCGGGGGGCCGCGCACCACGCTGATGCGAAAAGGGATCGGGCGAGATCCCTGGACCGCCGGCGCAGGGACAGTCGGGAGAGGGACAGTTTTTGATCGGCATGGCATTTCCACGAGAAGTTTTCTCGCGTTCAGTGGTCATTGTCTGTCTGTTGGTTGGGCTCCTGGCCTCGGCCGCGACGGTTCGAGCGGCGCCGGCCGGCGGCGCTGACATGCAGTTCTTCGTGGTTCGCAGCGGTCAGCCAGGGTGCGAGCCAACCTGTCCGGAGTGGATATCGGCGGAGGGGACGATCGTTCGCGGAAGCCCGGCGCAGTTCAAGAAGCTGCTCAAAACCATCGGCAAGCGCCGCCTGCCGGTCGTGGTGACGTCACCTGGGGGAGACGTCGACGCTGCGCTGGCGCTAGGGCGGCTCATCAGAGCGCGAAGGCTTGAAGTGGCGGTCGGCAAAACGCGCTTCATCGGTTGTCAGCCGCAGCAGAAGGACTGCCGCGACAACGACGGCAAGGGCGCCCGCTATATCGGTACCGCCTATTCGGGCGGAGCCTACTGCAATTCGGCCTGTCCGCTGATGTTCGCCGGCGGAACCCGCCGAGTGGCCGGGCAATGGGCCTATCTCGGCGTTCACCAGATCACCACTGTCTTCGTTCAGACCAAGACGCGGTATCGGGAGGAGTACCGTATCGTCAACGGCAAGAAGAAGGTGACCAGCAAGAAGGTCGTCAGCCGCAAGAATGTCGGCAGCCGCAAGATCTACGAGATGACCAAGGCGCAGGAGCGCGAGTTGACCGCCTACCTCGCGGAAATGGGCATCGGCCGCACGGTTATCGATCTGATGAAGATCACGCCCGCCTCCGATATGCGCAAGATCGAACCCGTCGCGATGACCGAGATGAAATTGATCACGCAGCTGGGCGGGGTCGAATTGCTGACCTCGGTCGAGACCTGCAGAACGGTACCGGCGTCCGCCAATTGTCGGGTTTTCGTCATGTCGGACCTGAAGCGTTAGACCAGGGGATTTGGGTTGGAGACCGGAATGCGAATATGGAGTTCTCCCGTCGGCGCAGCCACGCCCCGCCTGCTACGGGTTGCGCTGGTAATCTGTCTGCTGGCCGCAAGCCTGTTGATGGAGCGGCCGGCAATGGCGGCTGAGCAGGAGATGCGGTTTGTCGTCGTGCGCTCCAACCAGGCCGGGTGCGAGCCGACATGTCCGGAGTGGATTTCCGCCGCGGGCACCATCGGGCCGAAGACACCGGCCCTGCTGAAGGCAACCTTGAAGACGCTCGCAGGCCGCAAGCTGCCATTGGTCCTGCGATCGCCCGGTGGCGACATGGCGGCTGCGATGGCACTCGGCCGCCTCATCCGCAAAAGCAAACTGAGCGTGGCGGTGGGCACGACCGTTTTCTTCGGGTGTCAGCGCGATCAGAAGAACTGTACCGCAAACGACCAAAAGGGAGCCGCCTATATCGGCAAGGCCGTTTCGCTCGGAGCCTGCTCACAGGCATGTACGCTCGTCCTTGCGTCAGGCAGTCGACGGCTCGCGGGAGAAGGGACGATCGTCGAAGAGATTCCGATGGTGACTGGAAACGAGGCCAGCAGCAAAAAGCTGGCGGCCTACTATGATGAAATGGGCGTGCGCTACCAGATGCTGGCCGAGGGCCCGCGCGATGCGGCTGGCAATCCCGGTCTCTGGCAATTGTTCAAGGCCCTTCTGCTGACGAACACGCTGGCAGTGGACCAACTGGTCGATGCGCAGATTTGCAAAAGCACGCCTGCGCCCGACAATTGCCGCGTCTTCACCACGATGGATCTGGAGTAGCTGCGCCCAAATAATTGTCGGCCAGTCTCGGCCGTCGATCCGTCTCCCGCCAAGATCTCCCGGCGACGCACGCGGGTCTCCAGGCGGGCAAGGAGCGATGGTGGGTTGAGGTGGCAGCAAGCAATGGCTATGTGGTGCGTTCCGTACTCAACGAACCATAAGGCCAATCGGGATGATCCCAGCGTTTCTCGTTACCCATTCCGGTGGCTTCCATGCCGACGAGCTGTTGTCCACCGTCATTCTCACGCGGCTTTTCCCGCAGGCTCGCCTGATCCGCAGTCGGGCTCCGGAATGGATCAGGCCCGGTGCAGACCGTATCGTCTACGATGTGGGTGGCCAGTATGACGCCGCGGCCGGTATCTTCGATCATCACCAGCGCGGCGCGCCGCTGAGAGAGGACGGCCAGCCCTACAGTTCGTTCGGGCTGATCTGGAAGCACTACGGCCGCGACTATCTCGCCGCTTCAGGCGTTCCTGAAGACCATATCGAGGCGGTCCATGCGGCCTTTGATGCACGCTTCGTGCTTCCGGTCGACCTGGTGGATAATGGTGCGCTCGACCCTTCCGTTGCCGGGCCGCTCGCAGGGCTCACCCTGCCGGCGCTTTTGGAAACCTTGAAGCCGGTTTTCGACGAGGCCGGCCAGGAGGCTGACGATCGCGGCTTTCAGGCGGCCCTGGCGGTTGCCTGTGCGCTCGTCGAGGCCAGCGTCGCCCAGCGCGCCGCCAAGCTCAGAGCCGAGGCACTCGTTCTTCAGCAAATCGCCCGTGCCGGGGATGGTCGCGTTCTCGAGCTGCCGATGGGCATGCCCTTCCGTCCGGCCGTCGTGAAGTCCGGTGCCGATCACCTGTTGTTCGTCGTTCACCCGCGTGACAAAGACTGGTGCCTGACGGGCATCCGCAAGGCCGATGAGGGCTTTGAGCTTCGCGCAGACCTGCCCGCAGCCTGGGCCGGCCTGACCAACGGAGAACTGGAAGCGGCCTGCGGGGTCGCGGGCGCAAGCTTCTGCCACAATGGCCGCTTCATCGCGGCTGCCGCAACGCGCGAAGCTGCCCTTGCCATGGCCGCGTTGGCCGTCGCAGAGGCCACGTCGCTTGCAAGTGAAACCAAGGCGTAAGCCAGGACATGCCCTGCTTCGGGCCGGCGCTGCCCGGAATCGGCTGCACATGGTCCGACCGCGGCGCGGTCGGCCACAAGACGCAGCTTCGCGCTAGCTTTTGGCGAGCCCGCTACCCGCAGTCCTGATGAAATCGACGAAGGCGCGTAGCGCCGCCGGCATTTGCCGTCGGCTCGGATAGTATAGATAGAGGCCGCCGTAGTAGGGGCACCAGTCCTCGAGCACCCGAACAAGTTTTCCTTCGTCTATCAGCGACAGCACCTGATCCTCGAAGGTGAAGGTCACGCCGGCTCCGGCAAGGGCAGCGTCCACCATCATGTCCTGGTCGTCGACGATCAGGGGGCCGCTCACTTCGACCTGAAGTTCCACGCCGCCGCGCTCGAATTCCCATGTGTAAAGCCGGCCGCTGCCGAAGCGCAGTCCGACACAGGGGAGTTCCCTCAGGTGATCGGGAGCGGTCGGTTTTGGAAAGCGCTCGAAGAAGGAACGCGTTGCCACAATCGCCGTGCGCTGGCGCGGCCCGATCGGTACGGCAATCATGTCCTGCGCGATGACCTCGCCGAAACGAACGCCGGCGTCGAAACCCTCCGACACCATGTCGACGAGGTCGTTGTCGGTGACGATCTCGATGCTGATTTTCGGGTAGGCTTCGAGAAAGCGTGCGACCAAAGGCAGAAGCACCATCTTCGCGGAGGCGCGCGCCGCATTGAGTTTCAAGCGCCCGACAGGTGTGCCCCGGAAGTTGTTGAGGTCGTCAAGCGCATCCTCGATGTCGCGGAAGGCGGGGGCGACGCGCGCGAGCAGAAGTTCGCCCGCTTCCGTCAACGCGACGCTGCGGGTCGTTCGGTTGAAGAGGCGGAGATCGAGCCGCTCCTCAAGTGCCTTCAGGGCATGGCTGAGTGCCGATGGCGTGCAGCCGACCTCGTCAGCGGCGCGGCGGAAGCTTCGGTGCCGGGCCAAAGCCAGGAAGGAGGACAGGTCGGAAGGCGATACGGTTCTCATTGATGAATTTTACTCATTAGCTCAAGGAAAATCCAGTCGATTTTCTCAGCAGATGGAGCGCGGTAAAACCTTCTCAGCCGCCGACGATGGAGCGGCGAAACAAACAGGAGGTTCACATGCATACATGGTTCGTTACCGGAGCATCCCGTGGATTTGGTGCTCTCATCGTTGAGAAGGCACTCGCCAAGGGCGATCAGGTCGTCGCGACGGCGCGCAATCCGAAGGCGATCGCCGAGCGTTTCGGCAAACAGCCCAACCTTCTGGCCGTAGCGCTCGATGTTACCGACGAGTCCCAGGCGCATCAGGCCGTCGGGCAGGCGATCGCCCGCTTTGGCCGGATCGATGTTCTGGTCAACAATGCCGGCTACGGACTGCTCGGTGCGGTCGAAGAGGCAAGCGGTGCCGAGATCGAGGCCCTGTATCGCACCAACGTCTTCGGCCTGCTGGCCGTCACCCGTGCCGTGCTGCCGCACATGCGCCGCCAGCGTTCGGGACGCATCCTGAACTTCTCGTCGATCGGCGGCTATCGCAGCGGCCCTGGCTTCGGGGTCTATTGCTCGACGAAGTTTGCCGTTGAAGGCCTGACCGAAGCGCTCGCAGCAGAGCTTGCCCCGCTCGGTATCCATGCGACGGCGATCGAACCCGGTTACTTCCGCACCGACTTTCTCGACTCGACCTCACTCGGCATCAGCCCGATCGAGATCGAGGACTATGCCGAGACGGCCGGCTTCGTTCGCAGCAAGGCGAAGGAGATCAGCCATAACCAGCCGGGCAATCCCGACAGGCTGGCAGAGGTCTTGATCTCGTTCGCTGATGCCGAAAATCCGCCGGTGCGGTTGCCGCTTGGCAGCGACACGGTGGCCGCGATCGAAGCCAAGCACGCATCGGACGCAGAAATCCTTGCCCAATGGCGTGCCGTGTCCCTCTCGACCGACTTTGAACCGGCCGCATAAGCGTCGAGGAGCGGCGGTCGACCGTTCCCTCAGAGGCCCCGCCATCGTGCGGGGCCTTCTCGTTGGCTGAGCCAACCTCGGTCCGCGCTGTCGCAGCTCACTCAACCGTTCAACGCTGCGCGTCTTCCGCATGCTTGGATCCCGTAGGTCTTGTCGCCAGCCAGAAGAGCAGCGAGGTAAGGCTGATCGCCGCGCCCATCAGGCAGACGCCGTTCCATCCCGCATGCGTATAGGCGACCGTGGAGAGAGAGGATCCGATCGCGCTGCCGAGCGAATAGAAGAGCATGTAGGCTGCCGTCAGTCGGTTCTGCGCTTCCGGACGGACGCGATAGATCAGGGCCTGGTTGGTCACGTGGACCGCCTGGAGCCCGAAGTCGAGGACGAGCACACCGGCGATCAGCCACAGGATCGAGTGATGCAGCAATGAGATCGGCAGCCATGCGATGAGCATAAGCGCGAGTGCAATCCCCGTCGTCGCCTGGCCAAATCCGCGATCGGCCCAATGGCCCGCACGAGAAGCGGCCAAAGCCCCGGCGATCCCTGCCAGACCGAAGAGGCCGACCTCGGTATGCGACATGGAGAAGGGCGGTGCGCTCAGCGGCAGGACAAGCGGGGTGAGCAGGGTCGTCACGTTCGCGAAGATCAGCATGGCGATCACGCCGCGGGTGCGCAGCACCGGCTCTTCCCAGATCAGCTTGAAGGTGGAGCCGACAAGGCGGGGGTAGCTGAGCTTGCTCGTTTCCCGTCTCTGGTGCGGCAACAACCTGTACAGCAGGCCGGCGATCAAGAGCGTTGCGACACATGATGCAAGATAGACCGATCGCCAGCCGGAGAGATCCGTCAGAAGGCCCGCGACGGTGCGTGCGGAGAGGATGCCGATCACGATGCCGCTGGTGACAAACCCCACCACCCGGCCGCGTTCTGACGGTTGGGCCAGGCTGGCCGCATAGGCGACCAGCGCCTGTGTCAGGACGGCCAGCATGCCGACCGCCGCGATCGCGGCCATCAGCATTTCGGCGTTGGCCGAAAGGGCGACGAAGCCGAGCGCGACCACTGAAAGCCGGGATTGAATGATGATGACCTTGCGGCGATCGAAAAGGTCGCCAAGAGGAACAAGCAGGACCAGGCCGAGCGCGTAGCCGATCTGCGTCGCGCCGACGATCAAGCCGGCGCTGGTCTGCGAAAGGTCGAGATCGGCCGCCATCACATCCAGCAGGGGGTGGGCAAAATAGGCGTTGGCGACCGCAAGGCCAGAGGCGAGGGCAAAGAGTGTCATCATCGGGCGCGTCAACGGCGACATTGTCGTCTTGCTGGCGTTTGGGCGCGCAGCGTCGTTTGCGGCGTCGATCGACGCCGCAGCAGCTCTACCATCCATTGGACTTCTTCCTTATTTCGGTTTAATAATGAAACCAAATTTATGGATACCGATTTGGTTTCATAATGCAACCAAAATCTCGTGGCCGCGAGAGAGGAGAGTTCGTATGGTGGCGCGCAGAAGCCTCAAGGGAGACTACTGCCCCAGTGCGCGATCTCTGGACGCGATCGGCGACTGGTGGTCGCTGCTGATCGTGCGCGATGCGTTCGACGGATTGAGACGCTTCAGCGACTTTCAGAAAAGCCTCGGCATTGCCAAGAACATCCTGACGGAGCGCCTGCGCACGCTCGTCGATCGCGGCATTCTGGAGACGGTTCCCGTCGGCGAGGCGAAAGCGCGGGTCGAGTATCAATTGACGGCGATGGGCCGGGACCTCTTTCCTGTGATGGTCGCCTTGCGCCAGTTCGGCGAAAGGCACCTCTTTCAGCCCGGCGAAGAGCATTCCCTGCTGGTCGAAAAGGAAACCGGACTACCGGTGAAACTCGACATCCGCACACAGGACGGCAGGCCGATCGAGGCCGCCGAGACGGTCCTGATCAAGGTGCCCGAAGACAGCGGCGAACCGATCTAACTTTAGACGAATATTCAGTTTTCTCTGCTACTTGCTGGAGTCCTTCCGCAGCCGGGGAAATTGGTAATGAGCGTTGTCACGCTAGACCAGGTAGAGAACCAGATCGCGCGCGGCTTTCGTTATCTGCAATTCTCGCCGGAGATCGAGGCGCTGTTCCGCAAGGAATATGCGGCCGAACGTGTGCGGCTCGCGGTGATCTGGGGCGTGATCGGTGTCTTCATTTACGATCTGGTCTACTTCGGCGATCGCACGATGCTGCCCGATGTGTTCAGCGAGCTGCTCGTCGCCCGCTTCCTGGTGTTCACGCCTTTCGTCATCGGCTGTATCCTGGCCGTGCGCCGTTGGCCGAATGCGCTTCTCTACGACGTTCTGGCGGTGGCGATCGCGGTGCTGGGCGTCACCCTGCCGATGGCGGCGGCCACGCAGAGCGCCAGCTCCTACCTCTTCGTCTATCAGAACGGCAATTCCGCCGCCTTCCTGTTCTTCGTCATCGCGCTGCGGCCGCGCTTCTTTTCCGTCGTGATCGGGCTCGCGCTGATGTGCGCTTCCCATTTCACCACCACGCGCCTGACCGGCGCCTTCGACGATGTCACCTATTCCGGTATCATCACCTTCTATTTGACGCTGTCGATCTTCCTGGCGGTCAGCGCCTATTTTTTGGAGCAGAAGGACAGGCAGAATTTCCTCAACCAGTTGAGGGGCAGCCTTCTCTACCGCCAGCTTGAGCGCAATGCCGAACGGGATGAACTGACGGGACTGTTGAACCGCCGCTCGCTGGCGCGGGTTGGCGAGATGCTGTGGAACGACGCGCCTCGCCTGGCGCCGGTTTCGGCGATCCTGCTGGATATCGACCACTTCAAGCGGTTCAACGACGTTCACGGCCATATCGAGGGCGACGCCTGCATCCGCGCCGTCTCGCAATGCATGCGCGACACCGTGGATGAGGCCTCCTTCGTCTTCCGCTTCGGCGGTGAGGAGATGCTGGTGCTCGTGGCGGATCGGGAGCCGCTGCAGGCGCTGGCGATGGCCGAGCGTATCCGCTCGGCGATCGAACGGCTCGACATTGCACATCGCGGACTTGGCAATGGGTGCGTGACGGCAAGCCTGGGCGTCGCTGCGGCGCTTGCGACTGAGACGACGCTTGAAAAGCTGCTGCAAAAGGCGGACGGCGCCCTCTACGAGGCGAAGCACATGGGTCGCAATACCGTCGCGTTGGCTGGCGCGCCGAAGGCCGGCGCGCAGGTCGCCTGAGACACGGGGATTACCGCTCAGCCAATGATCGCCTTCGGCTCGAGAAAGGCTTCGAGGCCGAAGGGTCCGAATTCGCGACCGATGCCGGAATGCTTGAAGCCACCGAAGGGAGCCTGGGCATCTGCCGGCGCCTCGTTGAGGACCACGCGACCGGCCTCGAGTTGGCCGGCCACGCGGCGCATGCGTTCCACATCGGTGCCGAGAACGTAGGATTGCAGGCCATAGTCCGTGTCGTTGGCGATGGCGACAGCCTCGTCTTCGTTGCGATAGGAAAGAACGCTGAGGACGGGGCCGAAGATTTCTTCCCGCGCGATCCGCATGTCGTTGGTGACATCGGTGAAAACGGTGGGGCGGACGAACCAGCCACGATCGAGCCCTTCCGGGCGACCTTCGCCGCCTGCCAGCAGCTTTGCTCCTTCCTCCTGACCGAGACGAATATAGGACTGGACGCGCTGCCATTGTCTGGCGCTGACCATCGGGCCGATATCCGAGGCCGGGTCGCTCGAAGGGCCGACCTTCAATGCCGAGACGGCGGTGGCGAGACGCGAGGTCACTTCCGCTAGCCTCCGCTCCGACACCAGAAGCCGGGTGCCGGCAATGCAGGCCTGGCCGCTGTTGCGGAAGGCGGAAGCAAGCACGTGCGGAATGGCGTGATCGAGATCGGCATCGTCGAGCAGGATCTGCGGCCCCTTGCCGCCGAGCTCCAAGGTCACGCGCTTGAAGCTTTCCGCAGCAGTTCGAAGGATCGTCTTTCCGGTCGTGGTCGAGCCGGTGAAGGTGATCTTGGCGATACCAGGGTTCTGGCTGAGCTCCGCACCGACGACATGCCCATAGCCATTGACGACGTTGAGTACGCCGCGCGGCAGACCGGCTTCGTGCAGCGCTTCCAGCAGAGTCTGGGTCTGGATGGCGCTCATTTCCGACGGCTTGATCACGATCGTCGTGCCGGCCGCAATTGCGGTGGCGAGCTTGGTGCAGATGAAGCCGATGTTGCTGTTCCAGGGGGTGATGGCGGCGGCAACCCCAACCGGTTCCATGACGACCGCGGCGCTGCCGATCTGCCGGGTAAAGGCATAGCCAGCAACGGTCTTCGCGGCGACCTCGAAAACGTGAGAAGCATGCGGCACCGAGAAAGCGAGGAAGGACTGCGGTGCGCCGTACTCGGTCGCCATGGCCTCATGCAAGGCATCGGCGTGCGCTGCGACCGCGTCGCGCAGCGCTTGCAGCATGGCGATGCGCTCGGCTGGTGTCGTGTGCCGCATGGCCGGGAAGGCGCGCTTGGCGGCTGCGATCGCCGAGCGGGCGTCTTCCGCGTCACCGAGGCGGACCTCGCCGATCTTCTCTTCGGTGGCGGGATTGAAAAGCTCGAAGCGCTCGCTGCCCTCAGGGGTCACGAAAGCGCCGTCGACATAGATCTGCTCGATTATCTTCATCGTTCGGTTTCCTGTTGTGATGAAGGGGATATGCGCCGGAAGGGTCGCCAGGATAAGATCATCAATCATAGACAGGTTGATGAGGAAAATAGCGCAATGAGACCCAGTCTGTCCGAACTCGAGGCGGTGACGACGATCGCGCGGCTCGGCGGTTTCCGCGCCGCTGCCCGCGAACTCGGCGTGTCGTCCTCTGCGCTCAGCCATGCCGTGTCGGCGCTGGAGGAGCGGCTGGATGTCCGTCTGTTCAACCGGACAACCCGGTCGGTGGCACTCACTGCGGCGGGCGAGGCCTTCGTGGCCGAGGTTCTGCCGGCTCTCGCCGCGATCGACGGTGCCGTCGAGAGGGTGACGGAATCCCGGGCGCGGCCGACCGGGACGCTTCGGCTGAACACCTCGCCCGGGGCGGCACGCATGGTACTGCAGCCGCTGCTGATGGAATATCTCCGGCGTTTTCCGGACATGGCGGTGGAGGTAGCGACCGACAACGCGCTGGTGGACATCGTCGCCCTAGGCTTCGATGCCGGCTTCCGGCTGACAGACGCAGTGCCGCCGGACATGATCGCAGTGCCAGTCACGCGCCAGTCGCGCATGATCGTCGTCGGGTCGCCGGATTATTTCCGTGAGAGGGCGGCGCCGCTGCGACCAGCCGATCTCATGAACCACACTTGCATTCGGGCGCGCATGGCGAGCGGCCGGATCTATCACTGGGAGTTCTCGCGTCATGGCGAAAGCGTGGAGATCGATGTGCCCGGACGGGTCATTCTGGACGAGAGCGGGTTGATGCTCGAGGCGGTACTGTGTGGCGCAGGGCTGGCCTATCTCTCCGACTATGCGGTCCAGGAGCACGTCGCTGCCGGACGGCTGGTGCGGGTTCTCGATGAGTGGACGCCACCCTATGACGGCCTGTGCCTCTATTTCTCCGGCCGGCGACACGTGCCGGCAAAACTCCGGGCGTTGATCGAACTCGTCAGAGAGTTGCGTGTCGAGGGCGGGGAGATTGGTGGCGCCCTTGAGTCTCGACACCGAAAGTGAGACGAACCGGACAGGTTGGGCGCTCGACTGCCGTTTCGTTGGCCATGGCGAGAAACCGGAAAAACCGCCATGTTCGCCATCCCTGCCGCGTCCGGTTGACACGGTTCGCGCTCAGATGGGTAATCGTCCTCGGAGCGAAAAGTTCCGCTTCTGCAACGGGATACGGTCTCCGGCCAAGGACGCTCAGGCTCGGCGGCGAGGCGTCGAGGCAATTGGCTGGAAAAATAACATGACTATTACAGACAAGTTTATTTACGCGTGCTAAGAGACGTCGCGTTCGTTTGGCCATCCGGTCCACCGATCGCGTCGCGGCAGGCAGTGCGAACGACGCTGGACGCCACATCAAAGTTGTTTTGTTCGGATCAGACGCCTTGGTCGACATGGAAACGCGCCATCAGGTCTATTTCGCCAATCGTACCGCTTTGGTCGCCTATGCGACGCGCATCGTCGGGTCGCGTGAGACGGCCGAAGACATCGTGCAGGAGGCGTTCATCCGCTTCGCGCCGGCCAATACCGACAATGGTTCCCAGGGCCTCTCGCCTGCCTATCTCTACAGAATCGTCCGCAATCTGTGCCTCGATCTTCTCAAGCGTCGGAAGATAGAGGCGCGGGAGGAACAGGACGAGCCCCAGTTCTGGTCGATGCCGATCGAGATGCCGACGCCCGAAGACATCGCTGTGGTGACCGACGAGATCCGGCGCATTTCAGGCGTCCTCGACGATCTTCCCACGGACGTTCGTGTTGCCCTTGAGATGCACCGCTTCGGTGGATACACCCTGGAAGAAATCGCCGCCCACCTGAACATCTCGGTCGCAACCGTACATCGCCATGTTCGCACCGCCATGATGCGGGTGGCGACAATTCTGGCGGGCGATGCCTCCTAGAATTTTGAGCCGGCGTGAAAAAAAATCCGCAGTAATTCGTCTTTGTGACAGACCGAATGATTCCGCTTGTGCATGTTTCCTTGAATCGTACCCGATTAAAGGATGAAAACATGCAGCAATTCAAAGTGCTACAGCGACCTTTGCGCGTCTGATAAGACGCGCGGCGCTGTAGTGTCTCGTCGAACACGTAACCAGCAGGCAGAGCTTTGACCAAGGACAACCACATACCGGAGGTGTTGCTCGAAGAGGCCATGGACTGGTTCCTCGAACTGAAGGCGCGTCCGAACTGTCGGGAGACGGAAGCCGCGTTCCGCACTTGGTTGGGCAGGTCGGAACTGCATGTCCGATCCTGGGAGACGGCATTGAAGACCTGGCAGCTGCTGGGAGAAGTGCCGCCGGTTCATGAGCATCTTTGGCGCGGGGCGACACCGTTGGTTTTATCGGCGGCAACCACCCGCCAGCCGAAGCGTTGGGCGGCCAGAACCTTAGCTGCCGGCACCGCAGTGATGGCGCTTGCCGCCTGCCTGGTGCTGTTCGTCGCGCTCCCGTCGCTGCTGGTGTGGTGGCAGGCCGATCATGTGACCGAGACCGCACAGAGCAGGACGATCACGCTGGAGGACGGCACAACTATTCAGATGGGCGGCGGCAGCGCCATCGCCACCGCGATCAACACCGCGGCCCGGCACGTCCGGCTTCTCAAGGGCGAGGCCTATTTCGATGTTGCGCGCGACCCGTCGCGTCCCTTCGTCGTCGATGCCGGCGGCGTGGAGGTTTCGGTTCTCGGCACCTCTTTTGACGTGCAGCTTGCGAGTACGGAGACGACGGTCGAGCTCGCCCACGGCACGGTGGCCGTTTCGTACAGTGGGGAAAATCATAAGCAGAATTTCGAACTCGCGCCGGGAGAAATGGCGACGGTGGCGCATGCGACGGGTGCTGTCACCCGAAGCGCGATCGCGACCGAAGAGATCGGCGCCTGGCGCAGTGGCAAGATGTTCGTCAACAACGTCACCGTTGCGGCTGCCGCCGAGCGGCTGCAACGTTACCATTCCGCCTGGATCTCCATCCCGCAATCCGAACTCGCGGCGCGACGGGTGACGGGCGTCTATGATCTCACGGATCCCGATCACGCTCTTCAGGCATTGGTTCAGCCGTTTGGTGGCAAGGTGCGCGAGGTGACATCCTATGGCCGCGTTCTGACGCAATTTTAATTTGGACTCAAAAATTCAAGAAAAAATCGCGGACCGGTGAAAAAAAATCCGGAGCCCGTCGTCTTTGGTCCGAAGCGCCTGCCGAGAGGCAGCGCGCGGATCATCGAGACGGGGGTAAAATGAGTTCGACGAAATGCCGCAAGGGACATCTTTCTTTCAGCGCAGGATATAGCCATGCAGGACTGCGCCTGCTGACAACGACGGCGATCGTCGGGCTTTCCTCCCTTGCCTTCATGCCCCTTTCCGTCGCCTCCGCCCAAGAGACGACATCGCGTGTCAGCACGGCCCGCACGTTCGACATTCCGTCGCAACCGCTGGCGGGCGCATTGAATGCTTTTGGCCGGCAATCCGGCCTGCAGGTGACCCTGGCTGCAGCGACGTCGAAGGGCATTCGTTCGACCGCTGTCAGCGGCACGCTGGAGCCGCAGCAGGCCCTGGCACAGCTGCTGTCGGGCACCGGCATCTCCTACCGGGTATCGGGCGGAACGGCGCTGATCGGCTCGGCCACGGCGGCCGGCAGCAGCGAGGGCGTGGATGCATCCGGCGCCACGGTTCTCAACCCGATTTCCGCCTTTGGCAGCGGACCGCTCGGCGCCGGCGAGATCGTCATCTCGTCGGAGGACCTGAAGCTGAAGAACCCCGCCAACATTGCCGACGTCTTTTCAGGGGAGCCGGGCATCGCCGTCGGCAGCTCCTTGCCGATGTCGCAGAAGGTCTACGTTCATGGCATCGAGGAAACGAGCCTTGCCGTGACCATGGACGGCGGCCGCCAGAACAACAAGGTCTTCCACCACAATGGCACGAACCTCATCGATCCGGGCCTCCTGAAGGCCGTCAGCGTCGATGCCGGCGTTGCCCCGGCCGATGCCGGCCCGGGGGCGCTCGCCGGTGCGATCGCCTATGAGACGATTGATCCGCGCGATCTGTTGGATGCCGACGCTTTCGGTGGCTTCGTTACATCCAGCTATAATTTCAACAGCGACACGGTGACCACGGGGCTCTCCGCCTATGGCATGCATGAAGGGCTTGAGTTCCTCGGCTACTTCAACTTCGGCAATGGCAACGATTTCACCGCGGGTAACGGTAAGGAGGTTGAAGGCACCAGCACCAATCTGCTGAGCGGCCTCGGCAAGCTCGCCTACGAGTTCGAGAGTGGCGACCGTTTCGAGATCAGCCACGACCGTATCAACGACGATGCGCCACGGCCGTTCCGCGCCAATGTGGGTTCGATTTCGAACCCCAAGCCGTGGGAGCCGCGCATCCGCGACTATACGCTCGACCGGCAGAACACCGTCTTTACCTATACCGACAGCACGCCGGAGGGGTGGTGGGACCCGAAGCTCCTGCTTGCCTACAGCAAGACAGAGGTCGATCTGCCGATCTTCCCGAAGCCGGGACCGGGCGTTCCGAAGACCTATGACGCCATCGGCACGTCGGATAGTTTCAATGGCAAGTTCGAGAACAAGTTCTCTTTCGATATCGGCAATGTGATCGCGGGCATCGACTTCTACAGCGACAAGGCGGAGCTTGAGGATCTCTACGATCCCGGTACCGAGAAGGCGCGCAATGTCGGCATTTACGCGCAGGCGAGGCTTGAGCCTTGGGAGAGGACGCGCCTTTCCTTTGGCGCAAGAGGGGACAACCAGCACTTTACCGGAACAACGGGCGAGAAATGGACCAACTCGGGCTTCAGCGGCAACGTCTCGGGCGAATATGATCTCATCGAGGATCTTCTGACGGCCAAGGCCGGGTATTCGCATGTCTGGGCGGGCATTCCGCTTGCCGAGAACTTCATCATCAATCCCAACTGGGACTATGGCAACGGTCCGAAGCCGGTAACGGCAGACAATTACGTCTTGGGATTGGAGGCCAACTACAACGGCTTCATAGTCGAGGGCAGTGTCTTCCAGACCGATCTCGATGATGCGCGCGCACCGCGCTTCCGGGCAGACCTCGGCATCGCCGCCCATGATGTTCGCTCGCGCGGCTTCGAGATCGGTGGCGGCTACAATTGGGGCGATGGCTATTTCAAGGTGAAATACGCCAATATCGACGTCGAGATCGACGGCAAGCCTGCCGATTCCGACCTCGGCACCTATCTCGCAGCACCCGCAGGCCAGATCATCACGCTGCAGGCGATCCACACGCTGGCCGACTGGGGCGTCACCTTCGGCGCCGACGCCGAGATTGCGCTCGACTACGACGACGTCGCCGCCGGCAGCAAGCCTTTCGAGGGCTACGAGGTCTTCAACGCCTTTGTCGAATATGTACCGCCGCAACGGCCGAACCTGACGCTGCGCGCCGAACTCAAGAACATCTTCGACGAAACCTATTCGGACCGGGCGACCTACGGCCAGGAGTTCGGGAACGTGACGCCGCTCTACGAACCCGGCCGTTCCTTCATCCTGACCGCCCGAGCGACCTTCTAGGCCGACGGTCCGCAATCGTGGCTGCCGCGTCCTCCCCGCGGCAGTCGCCTCAAGACGCGACGGCGGCCACCCAAGGGCCGCCCGAGCCAGTGAAAGCCGAAACAGGAGTTCCAGATGCAAGAAGCGACCACCCATTTTGCAACGGACGACGGCCAGAAATACCTGACGCAACTCTGCAAGCACTTCGCCCACAAGATCGACGTCGAACAGGCTGGCGATCGCGCCGAGCTCCGGTTCTCCTGCGGGACCGGTTATCTCCAGGCGACACCGGATGGCCTGAGCATCCGCGCCCGCTCGCCCGGCGAGGCCGATCTCGACGATACGAAATCGGTCATCGAAAGCCATCTTCTGCGCTTCGCGTTCCGCGAGCAGCCGGGATCGCTCCACTGGCAGGCCGCCGGCTGAGCGCCACGGGCTGACAACGCTCTCAATAAGAAAATTCAATGTGTTGGTCGAAAACGTCCAACGCCATTGCGCGGCTATGCGTCGCGTGCCGAGGATCGACAGGATGCAATCGTCTAGGCAAATCGCAGAAATCGCCACCTTTCAAAGCTTCGCCAACTGCTATCTACGCGAAGTGAACCCGGGTATCCGGGTCATGCATCGAACCGTCGGCGGCGCTTTCGACTGTGTGGAATGGTCGCTCCCGAGGCAGCACATGATCCTGCGCGTCGAGGTGACGTCGCCGTCCCTTTGCGGCCCGCATCACTTCGGCCGGGTCTGGGGCAGGGGCGTTTCCGACGGGACATGGCGCCAGATCGAACTGATCTCGGCGCTGCATATCCTCATCCACGAGTGCTACCGCCAGGGCGATGAAAACCAGGCGGATACCTTGCGCGGCTTTGAACTCGAACTGCTGATGCGGGTGCTCGAAAGCTATCAGCAGACTGCACTCTACATCGATAAGGCGGAGCCCGAGCCGGCAGAGGGCGGCCATTTCATCGAGGCGGAGCAGTCGCTCGTCTTTGATCACTGGCAGCATCCGACGCCGAAGAGCCGGCAGGGCATGACCTACTGGCAGCAGGAATCTTACGCGCCGGAACTGCGCGGTACGTTCAAGCTGCACTATTTTGCCGCCAAGGCTGAGTGTGTGCGGCAGGCGTCCGCCCGTTCGACGGCGGCCCACGAAATTGTCCGTTCGCTGTTGGGGCCGGATGCGGATGGCGTCACGCTCGGTAACGATGAATGCCTGCTGCCGATGCATCCGCTCCAGGCGGAAGCGCTGCTGCTTGATCCCGACATCCGGTCAATGCTCGAGAAGGGGCAGTTGCGCCACCTGGGCCCCGCCGGCCCTGCCTTTACGGCGACCTCATCGGTACGCACAGTCTATGACGCCGATGCCGACTGGATGCTCAAGTTTTCCCTGCCCGTCCGCATCACCAATTCCGTGCGTCTGAACCGGCGCCAGGAACTCGAGGCGGGCGTCGCCATGGCGAAGCTCCTCGATCGCATCGGGTTTGCCGCGCGGTCCCGCAACTTCCGGATCATCCAGGACCCCGCCTATATAACGCTCGACCTGCCCGGCCGGAGCGAAAGCGGCTTCGAAGTCATCCTGCGGGAGAACCCGTTTTCGGGCGCAAAGGGCAGGGGCGTCGTGACGGTTGCCGCCCTGACGGCCGATCCGCTCCCGGGCGAGGGTTCGCGCCTGGAACGCCTTGTCCGAGCCCTCGCCGCGCGCACGGGCGAAAGCCTGCCGGATGCGGCCCTGCTGTGGTTCCGCCACTATCTCGACTGCGCGGTCGAGCCTTTGATCCGCCTTTATGACGACTATGGCATCGCGCTCGAGGCGCACCAGCAGAACAGTCTGCTGGACATCGCCAACGGTTATCCCTCTGCCAGCTATTATCGCGACAATCAGGGCTTCTATCTCTCCGAACGCTATCGCAGCCTGATCGTCAGCCATGTTCCCGAGACGCAAACGATCGCCTCACTCTATTATGCCGACAGCGAAATCCGCGACCGCTTCGCCTACTACCTGATCGTCAATCAGGTCTTCTCGGTCGTCAGTCGCATGGGCCATGACGGCGTCTGTGACGAGAGCCTGCTCTTGCGCGAACTGCGCCTGCATCTCGAAGGTTATGCCGCCCGCATGACCGGAGCCGGACGCGAATTCGCGCGTCATGTCCTCGACCTGCCGACGATCGCCTCCAAGGCCAATCTGACGACGCGCCTCTATGACGTAGACGAGCTGCAATCCAATCACGCGCCGACGCTGTATCGCCCCGTGCCAAACCCGTTGCGGGCGCCGGCAGTCCTGACAGCGCCGAGGACCGATCATGCCATTGCCTCTTGATCTCAAGGGACGGCCGGACGAACGCGTGCTTCGCCAGCTCGCCGCCGCCCTCCTATACGAAGACATCGTCGATGCCAGTGAGCACGCCCACGGGGATGCGGTCGATTTTTCTTGGTCGCTCGGCGGCCGGGATTTCCGGTGCCGCGGCGCCATTGGCCCCTTTGGACGGCTTCGCTTGATGCCGGGTTCGGTGGAGATGCGCGAAGGCGCGGACAGCTGGGTCGCGCCGCCGCTGGCGCAACTGGTTGCCGCCTTGCCGGGCAGCGGCCCGACGCGCGGAAAGCTGCTCGACGAGCTCACGCAGACGATCGCCTTCTGCCAGTGGAACGAACGTCACCTCCCTGCGCGGTCGCGGCGCACGATGTCCTTAGCCGAACTGGAAGGCGCACTTGATGAAGGGCATCCGTACCATCCCTGCTTCAAGGCGCGCACGGGCTTTTCCTTCGCAGACCATGCGGCCTACGGACCGGAAACGGGCCGGGCATTCCAGCTCGTCTGGCTGCTGGTGGCACGCAAACATCTTCACCAGGCAATGCCCGGCGGCGAGGGTGCCTTCTGGCGCGTGGAACTCGGACATGAGGTGTGGGCCGAGCTGCTCGCGAAGCAGCAGCAACGCGGCGTCTCGCCGGAAGATTTCGGGCTTGTCCCGCTGCACCCCTGGCAGTGGCGCGAACTGCGCGAAACTGAGCTTGCCGGTTGGATCGCATCGGGGGACATCCATTATCTGGGGCCGGCCGGCGACCGCTACACGGCAACACAGTCGGTGCGCTCGCTGCTGAACCAGGACAGGCCTCTTGCGGCAAGCATCAAGCTGCCGCTCAACATCGTCAACACCTCGTCGCGGCGGACGCTTGAGCCGCATTCGGTCTGCACGGCGCCGGTGATCTCGCGCTGGATTGCCGGGATCGTCGAGAGCGATCCGGCCTTTGGCGAATGCTATCCGCTCACGATCCTGCAGGAATATGCCGGGATTATCGCCGGTCGCGACGGACCTTTGGCGGGCCAAGTGGCGGCGATCTGGCGCGAGAGCGCTGAAGCCACCCTTGCAACGGGCGAGGCTGCCATTCCCTTCAATGCCCTGATGATGATCGAGGCGGACGGACGCCCGTTCGCCGACGGCTGGATCCGCCGTTTCGGCCTCATGCCGTGGATCAACCGGTTGACCGAGATCGCCATCCTTCCGGTCTGGCATCTGCTCGTCCATCATGGCCTGGCGGTCGAGGCGCACGGGCAGAATATGCTGCTCGTTCATCGCGACGGCTGGCCGGTCAGGCTCATCCTGCGCGATTTCCACGAGAGCATCGAGTTCTCGCCGGGCTTTTTGCGCGAGCCGGAAAAGGCGCCGGACTTCCTGGCACTGAACCCAGTCTACCGTGATGCCGAGCCGGACCAGTTCTACTGGACGGACAATCTGGATTCGCTGCGCGAATTGGTGATGGACACGCTGTTCGTCTACAATCTCAGCGAGATCTCCCATCTTCTCGACCACTGCTACGATCTGCCGGAAACGCTTTTCTGGCAGCGGGTCCAAACCGTGCTTGCGTCCTATGAGAGCGAGCATGGGGCGACCGAGCGGCTGAGCCAGCTCGGCTGTGGCCAACCCCGCATTCTCACCGAATCCCTGATGACGAGGAAGCTCCTCGCGCTCAAGCCCGAATACCACCACACGGTGCCGAACAGCTTGGCCGCGAAAGCGCTTCAACGAAGGAGAAAGTCATGATCCGCATCGATGACAGGCTCTACGACGAGTCCTATTTCAGCGAAACATCGGCACGATTGGCCGCCGAGATCGGCCTCTCCGACCGTGACACCGGCCGCTACGCCGTCTGCTTTCCGGAAACCGTCGACTGGCTGGCGCTGTTTTTCGCCATCCGCAAGGCGGGTGCAAGCGTGCTGCCGATCCATCCCGGAACGCCCTATCCGGGCGCACGCAAGCTCGCGATCGGCGCCGGTTGCGACCGGCTGCTCTATAACAGCCTGACAGCCGAAGTTCTCCAGAAGCCCGAGCTGGGGTCGCCGCAGGGCACGCTGTTGCAGATGAGTTCCGGGACGACAGGCGCGCCGAAATGCGTGGCGCGAAGCTGGGCGGAAGTCGACGCCGAAATCGAAAGCTATGTTCGCACGTTCCGCCAGCCGGAGGGCATGACGCCGGTCATCGCCTGCCCGACCACCCATTCCTACGGGCTGATCTGCGGCATTCTGGTGGCGTTGAAGCGCGGCCAGACGCCCGTGATCGTCAACACCGGGAACCCGAAATATCTGCTGAAGGTGCTGCGCGAAACGGAGCGGCCGTTGCTCTATTCGTCGCCGGCGATCCTGCACACGCTTGCGCGGCTTCTGCCCCAGGGCGAACAGATCCACGCGACGATGACGTCCGGCACCCTGCTCCCCGATCCGTGGTTTGCCGATATCCGCGCCAAAAGCCGGTTCATGTTCCAGCAATATGGCTGCTCCGAATCCGGCTGCATCGCCATCAATCCGGATGTCGCCGCCGCTGGCGACATGGGCTTCGTGCTGCCGCATCTTTCCCCGGAAACGGGCAGCAGTTTCGAAGACGCCGGAGAGATTGTCGTCAGGAATGGCGATGGCGCGCCGATCCACACGCGTGATCTCGGCTACCGCCGCGCCAACGGCATGCTGGTCTTCGTCTCCCGTCTGGACGACATGATCAATGTTTCCGGCCTCAACGTCTACCCGAAGGACGTGGAGGATGCGGTCATGGCCATGCCCGCGATCACCGATGCGGTCGCCTTCCGCAAGAACGACCGTTTTGCCGGGGAGCGCGTGGCGCTGCTCTTCAGCGCCGATGTACCGGTGGCGCCGCAGGCCGTGCGCGAATGGTGCAGCCGCCAGCTCGCCGGCCACCAGTTGCCGATGGAGATCCTGCAGGTCGATGCGGTTCCGCGTCAGGCGAACGGCAAGATCAGCCGGCGGGACGTGGCGGCGCGCCATCTGGCAGGGGAGTTCAACAGGCCAATGGCGGGAGCTGCATCATGAGCGAGAACGAAATCCTGGCGGCAATCGAGACTGTCCTCACCGAAAAAATGGCACATGGGCACATGGAGGGGTTCGGCCCGGATGCCCGCCTCAACGAAGACCTCTATCTCGATTCCGTCCTGATCCTGGAGATCTTCCTCAATCTCGAACTTGAATACGGGCTATCGGTGCCAGAGGAGGCGATCGCGAAACAGGAGATCGAGACGGTCGGCGATCTCGTCTTGCTCTATCTGCTGAAAACGACGGCTACCGTCGTACCGGCCTTTCCGCTCACGGGCGGGACGACCGACGAGGGCGTTCATGGCGAGGCCTACTACGACATCAAGGTTCATTGCTTCGTCAGCTGCGTTTCCGATGGATTGAAGCGAAACGGGCTGGACCAGCGGCCGTTCTATTTCGGCGTCTGGGACGCGAAGTTTGCTGTCAGCGAACGCTTCGAGCTTCTCTATCACGCACCCGACATTACCCAGGAGTTCTTCCGCGGCTGGTTCGAGCGGCTCTACGGTGTCTCCGTCGTCGAATGGTACGATCCGGCGCGCACCAAGCTCGACAACCTTGCAGTGCTCCTCGGTCTTCTCAAACAGCGCAGCGAAACCGGCTCGGTCATGGTCATGCTCGACATGTTCCATCTGCCGGAGCGCGAGAACAAGTTTAATCAGAACCCGTTTCCGCACTATCTCATGCTGCAGGAGACCGCCGATCCCGAGACCTGGTTCGTGCACGACCCCGACTATCGCTGGGAAGGCGAGATCGCCAAGGAAAAGGTCATTCACGCGATCATGCAGCCGACAGTCGGCGGCGGCTATGTCTTCGATAATGCCGAAGCGCGCGCGCCACACGCGGAAGACCTGAAAGCCTATTTCGAAGCGTGCTTCATTCGTGACCGGAACCCGCTTGTCGATGCCGTCCGCGAAATCGTCACCGCGCACCTCGACGAACGAGACGGGCTCACGCTCTCGAATCTTGGTGCCGCGGTGCGCGAACTGCCCGTCATCACTATCCGCAAATATGCCTATGAGCACGGCTTTGCCTTCTACTGGCGGGCACTGAAGCTACCGGCGGCGGAATTCGAGAAATGGTGCGAGGAAATCGAGGCGCTGGTTCAGGCGCTGAAGACCCTGCACTACGCCTGCATGAAGCTGGCCCAGACGGGAAATCGCGCCCTGGCCGGAGCAGTCTTCGAGCGCCTCGACGAAGCGGACCGGTTGGAGACGAAGCTTAAGGCAAAGCTCGCCGAGGTCTTCGATCTCTGGTCCGCCCTCGTCCTACCCGCAGAAGTTCCCCCATTGAAGAGGGTCGCGCGATGAGAGTTTCGCTCTGCACCATCACCTTCCGGCATCACCTCATCTCGCTCGACGAGATCGCCACCTGGGCCGAGGCGAACGATTTCCAGGGCATCGAACTCTGGGGCGCGCATGCACGCAACCTGGCGCCACGGGTGGACCGCAACGCCGAGTGGCTCGACGGCTACGGCCTGTCCGTGCCGATGATCAGCGACTACTTGCCGCTTGATGGCGATACCGAAGCGTTGCGGCACAAGACGGTGGAGCTTTGCAGGCTTGCCCGCCGTTGGCGCACCCGCAAGATCCGCACCTTCGCCGGAAGCCGCGGCAGTCTGGCCGTCGGGGCGGACGAGCGGCAACGGATCGTCGCTCGGCTGAAGGAGATCTGCGAGATCACCGCCAGCTACGGCATTCAGCTGCTTGTCGAGACGCACCCGAAGACACTGGCCGACACGGCGGCCTCGACCATGCAACTGATCGAAGAGGTCGACCATTCCCATTTCGCAGTTAATTTCGACACGCTGCATGTCTGGGAGGGCGGTGACGATCCGGTTGCGGTCCATCGGGCCATGAAGCCGCACATCCGCCACTACCACCTGAAGAACATCGTTAGCCGGGCGGATCTCACCGTCTTCGAACCGGCCAATGTCTATGCCGCCGCCGGCAACAGGCGCGGCATGACACCCTTGTTCGAGGGAACCGTCGACTACGATCGATTCCTCCGGGAGATTTCCGGCGATCCGCTGGCCGATGCGTCGCTAGAGTGGTTCGGCAATGATTGCCTGGACACCCTAAGGCGCGACCGCAGGCAGGTGCGCCAGGCGATCGAAGGCGGCGAGCGCCCGTTGCTGACGGCAAACGTCTAGGAACGTGTGCAGAAAAGCCTTCGCGGCGGACTCGGCAGTCCGGCACGAAAGTGAGTAGAACACCGCGCTTTAATCGAACAGCGCGGTGTTCGATGGAGAAGGGCGAAAGTCGGCTGTGTCAGCCGTCCTTGTAGTAGTAGCTGTAGCCGTTGAGCGCCGGCGCGCCGCCAAGATGAGCGTAGAGGACGCGGGATCCTTCGGGGAAGAAGCCCTTGCGGGTGAGATCGATCAGCCCCTGCATGGATTTACCCTCATAGACCGGATCGGTGATCATCGCTTCGGTGCGGGCCGCAAGCCGGATCGCCGCGTTCGTTTCCTCGGATGGTACGCCATAGGCGGGGTAGGCGTAATCGGGATTGATGACGATCTCGTTTTCGCGGATCGCCCGGTTGAGCCCGACCAATTCGGCTGTGGAATCGACGATGTTGCGGACCTGGGCGCGGGTTTGCTCGAGCGTGCCCGATGCGTCGATGCCGATCACCCGCTCGGCCCGGTCCTGCGCCGCAAAACCGACGATCATGCCGCCCTGGGTCGAACCGGTGACCACGCAGACGACGATGTAATCGAAGGTGAAGCCGAGTTCCTTCTCCTGTTCCGCGACCTCTTCGGCAAAACCGACATAGCCGAGCGCGCCATATTTGTGCACCGAGGCGCCGGCCGGAATCGGATAGGGTTTGCCGCCCGCATCCTTCACCGACTGGATCGCGTCCTCCCAGCTCTTGCGGATGCCGATGTCGAAGCCGTCATCGACCAGCCGGCTGTCCGCCCCCATCAGCCGCGTCATCAGGATGTTGCCGACACGATCATAAACAGCATCATAGTGCGGCACCCATTTTTCCTGGATCACCACGCATTTCATGCCGATCTTCGCTGCGGTCGCAGCGACCATGCGGGTGTGGTTCGACTGCACGCCGCCGATCGAGACCAGGGTGTCAGCGCCGGAGGCGATCGCATCCGGAACGATGTATTCGAGTTTCCGGAGTTTGTTGCCGCCCATGGCAAGACCGGAATTGCAGTCTTCGCGCTTGGCATAGATCTCGACTTTTCCGCCAAGTGCTGCCGTCAGCCGCGGCAGATGCTCGATCGGCGTCGGGCCGAAGGTGAGCGGGTAGCGTTCGAACTTTTCGAGCAGTGACATTGATCCAGGCCTCCGTGTGGAAATTGTAGGCAAAGGATAGGGGAAGATGCGTGAAAGGTGCTCTCTAATTTCCTGTTCTGGTTTTTTGCAGATGAGATAGAGTTCTCAAACGATTTCGTTGTTCTTCAAGATTGTGGCTCAGAAATGAAAGATTCTTCCAACGAAGATTTCGACAGGATCGACATCAAGATCCTGCGCGCCCTGCAATCAGAGGGCCGGCTGACAAATGCTGACCTGGCCGAGCGGGTGAATGTCAGTCCGGCCACCTGCCACCGGCGGACGCAAAGGCTGTTCGACGAGGGTTACATTACCGGCGTTCGGGCGGAAATCGCACCCGCTGCCGTCGGTCTCGGCGCTTTGGTGATGGTCGGCGTGGTGCTCGACCGTTCGACGCCCGAAAGTTTTGCGGCCTTCGAAGGCGCGGTGATGGAGATGAAGGAAGTGCTCGACTGCAACCTGGTCGCCGGCGATTTCGACTATCTCCTGAAGATCCGCGTCCGCGACATGGCCGATTTCAACAAACTGCACGGCCTGAAGCTGATCGCCTTGCCCGGAGTGCGCCAGACCCGGACGTTCTTCGTGATGAAGGAAGTCAAGGAGAACGCGCGGCTGCCGTTCTGACGGCCGTCATACGGTTGGCCGCCCGCGCAGGAAGGTGCGCGCGGCTCACCTGTCTCGATCGAGAAGGATGCGGCCGGCTTGACGCAGTCCGCCTAGACCTGGACGAAATGGTCCTCGGCGACCTGTTGATAGCGCCGCTCGACCGGAACGTAGTCGGGCGCGCGCAAGGGGCTTTTGAGCTCGTCGCTCGCAACGCCACGGCGCGTGTGGCGGCGGGTCGGGTCGGCGATCGGGACGGCGGCGATCAGCTTCCCGGTATAGGGGTGCTGCGGGTTTTCGAACACCTGTGCGCGTGAACCGATCTCGACGATTTCGCCGAGATGCATGACCGCCACACGGTGGCTGACGCGCTCGACGACCGCCATGTCGTGCGAGATGAACAGGTAGGCGAGGCCGAGGCTCGCCTGCAGGTCGAGCAGCAGGTTGATGACCTGCGCCTTGATCGAGACGTCGAGTGCGGAAACGGATTCGTCGGCGACGATCACCTTCGGGTCGAGCGCCAAGGCGCGCGCGATGCAGACGCGCTGGCGCTGGCCGCCGGAGAATTCATGCGGGTAGCGCGCCGCCATGTCGGGTTGCAGGCCGACGCGTTCGAGCAGGTCGGCAATCCTCTCGCGGGCCTGGCGTGGCGTGCCGAGCTTGTGTTCGAGATAGGGCTCGGCAATGGCCGCCCCCACCGTCATGCGCGGATTGAGGCTCGCGAAGGGATCCTGGAAGATCATCTGCATGGTGCGGCGCATTTCGCGCAAGCTCTTGCGGTCCATCGCCAGCACGTCCTTTCCGTCAAGCATCACCGAGCCGCTTTCCGGTTCGATCAGCCGCATGATCGCGCGGCCGGTCGTCGATTTGCCGCAGCCGGATTCGCCGACGAGCGACAGCGTCTCGCCCGGCTGCAGGCTGAACGAGACGTCTTCGATCGCGTGCACGCGGCCCTTGAGCTTGCCGAGCAGGCCCGCATGGATGTCGAAGCGCTTGACGAGGTTCTTCACCTCAAGGATCGGCTTGCGGTCGGATTGAACCGTGTCGGTCGCTTCAGCCACGGTACCCGGAAGACCGGTTGCCGCATCGATGACCGGAAAGCGCATAGGCTGGGGCTCGCCCTTCATCGCCCCGAGCATCGGCACTGCCGAAAGAAGCGCGCGGGTATAGGGATGTTTCGCCCTGAGGAAGATGTCTTCCGTCTTGCCGGTCTCGACCGCGTCACCGCGGAACATCACCACGGTGCGATCGGCGATCTCGGCGACGACGCCCATGTCGTGGGTGATGAACAGCACCGAGGTGCCTTCCTCCTCCTGCAGCACTTTGATCAGGTCGAGGATCTGGCCCTGGATGGTGACGTCGAGCGCCGTCGTCGGCTCGTCGGCGATCAGGAGCTTCGGACGGCTTGCAAGCGCCATGGCGATCATCACGCGCTGGCGCATGCCGCCGGAGAAGCGATGCGGATACTCGTCGAAGCGCGAGGCGGCCGAAGGGATACGGACCTTTTCCAGAAGGCGAATGGTTTCTGCTCTCGCCTCCGCCTTCGACATCGGGCTGTGGCAAAGCAGGGCTTCGGAGATCTGGTCGCCGATGGTGAACAGCGGATTGAGGCTGGTCATCGGCTCTTGGAAGATCATCGCGACGTCGTTCCCGCGCACATGACGCATCTCGGATTCGGGCAGGTCGAGGATGTTGCGGCCGCCCATCATCACCCGGCCCTCGACGCGGCTCGTTTCCTTCTGCAAGAGCCGCATGATCGAGAGCGAGGTGACGCTCTTGCCCGAACCGGATTCGCCGACAATCGCGACGGTCTCTCCCGGCGCCACCTGGAAGGAGATGTCGCGCACGACGGGCTTCCATGCGCCATCGACCAGGAACGAAGTCGTCAGGTTCTCGACGGAAAGAACAGGCGTCGTCGAGCGGGCCTCTGCGATTGCGGTGTCGGTCATGTCGGCTCCTCCGCCTGTTGCTATGCGTCTTGTCGTTTTCGGTGTCCGGTCAGTCGGGCCAGCGCAGCAGGCCGGCGAAGCGCCGGGCGTTGCGCTCGCTGAGCGAGGTGGCGATGATCTCGTTCGAGGCGCGCGCCTTGTCGAGTTCCTCGGCAAGGCGGCTTGCGACCACCTTCTCCTGGCCGGGGTGCAGGTTGCACGGGTCGAGATAGAAGTAATTGTGCTCGGCCTCGTGGTCCCGCACGATGATCGGCGGTGTGCCGCGGGCGAGCGCGTCGGCGAGATCCCAGGCGGTGATGTGGGCTTCCTGCGGGTCGATGTTGACGCGCAGGCGGTCGAGCGGGTTGTTGGTCGGATCGGCCTCGACCACCGGCTTGATGCCGGGGCGGCCGCTCAGCGTCTCGTGCCAGAGGTTCAGGTAACCGGTTTCACGCTCACGGATGCCGGCGTGGTCGCGCTTTTCCCAGGCTTCGAGTGCCGCCATCACGCCCAGCATGCTTTCCTTGCCGACCTTCATGCCGCGGCCGATGCCGAGGTTCTGCAGGAAGGTGTTGCGCACCAGGTCCTTTTTTCCGGCGACGATGCCCGAAGTCGGGCCACCCAGGAACTTGTGGCCGGAATAGAGCACGATGTCGGCGCCCTCATCGAGGAAGATGCGCAGATCATATTCCGAGGCCGCGTCGACGATGACCGGCACCCCCTTCGAATGGCAGACCTCGGCAAATTCCTTGAGCCCCAGGAGGCCGTATTGCACCACATGGTGCGAGACGACGTAGACGGCGCAGGCCGTACGCTCGTTGATCGCGCCCTCCAGATGGTAGCGATAGGCCGATGTCGCCTGGCCGACCAGCACCGGCTTGGCGCCGGCGATGCGGATTGCCTGGTCGACGGGCGCGCCGTAGCTCACCACATGGCCCATTTGGATGACGACCTCGTTCTTGAGGCCGCTGGTGTCGGGCAGGCGCTCGATCGCGGCAAGGTCGCTGCCGGTCATGGTTCCCGAGACGGCAAGGCTGATGCCGGCGGAGCAGGACGCCGTGACGAAGCCGGCTTCGGCACCCGTCAGCCGCGCGATCACGGGGCTCACCTTGCGCTGCAGGTCGTTGATCTCGACGAATTGCGGCAGTATGCCTGTCATCGCGGCGATCGCTTCCGGGACCACGATCGATGCGCCGAGCCCGGTCATCGTGCCGGAGACGTTGATAACGGGACGAAGTCCGAGAGCTTCGCGAATGTCACGGTCAGGCATAGTGGGCTCCATGTGATTTTTTGGCAGGCGATTTTCTGGCAGGCGAAACGGATAGACTATTCCGTTTTCGCGGAATATCTACCATAGTAATGAAGTATGGGTGAGGCCTTCCGCCATCTGTCGCGGCCGCCATCGAGGGCGCGGCAGCAGCGGGACCCGACACTTTCCCGGCAGTGCGCAATTCGAGCCGCGCAGGAGTTGAGCAGTGGACAAGACGATGACCGGCGTCGAGCCGAACGAGGACATAGAAACGACCGGCAAGCCGCGCCGTTCGCGCGTGAGCGGTATGGACCGCGCCTTGCAGGTGCTCGATTTCCTTTACGAGACGGGTTCCCCGAGCGGCGTCTACGCGATTGCCAAGGCAGTCGGCGCGCCGCTGTCGACGGCCTATGTGATTGTCGACGACATGGTCGAGAAGAACCTGCTCAGCCGCGATGCCGATGGGCTCGTCTGGCTTGGCGACCGGCTCTATCATTATGGCCTCGCCTATGCCCGTTCGCTCGATTTCCTCGGCGTTGCCACCCGCGAGATGCATGACCTTGGTCGGGAAGTGTCCGAAACGATCCAGCTTTGCGGTCGCGACGGCGACTACATGCAGGTGCTCGCCATGGCCGACGGTCCCGGCCATTTCCAGGTGACCTCGCGCGTCGGTACCCGTGTGCCGCTCAACTGGACGGCATCCGGTCGCCTGCTCGTCGGCCATCTGCCGGCCGACGAAAGGCTCGAGCTCTTCCGCCGCTGCGCCCGCACCTCGCCGACCGGCCGCGCCGACATCGATCCGGCGGCACTTTCCGATCAGGCCGGCAGCGCGCTTGCAGCAAGGCTGTCTATCCAGGCCGGCGAATCCGATTACGCGGTCGCCTGCGTCGCCGCTCCCATTCTCGACGACAAGGGCAATTGCGCCGCGACGATCTCCATCGTTCTGCCCGAGCAGAAGATCGTCGACGACCGGGCGTTCTACGCCGATCACGTCAGGGTATCCGCCGAGCGGATCGAGAAGATGATGGGCTGGCGCAGCCATTGATCCAACCTCCCGTCGTTAATCGTGCAGAGCGACGATCGCTTCGATCTCGACGGTGATGTTGCCGGGTAGCGACCCGAAACCCACCGCCGAGCGCGCATGGCTGCCGGCCTCGCCGAAGACATCCATCATCAGGTCCGAGCAGCCGTTGATGACGCGCGGGTGCTCGGCGAAATCCGGAACGGCATTGACCATGCCGAGGATCTTGACGATGCGCTTGACCCGCCCGAGGTCGCCCAGTGCATCGTGCATGACGGCAAGCAGGTTGATGCCGGTCAGCCGGGCGTGATCATAGGCGCTGTCGATATCGACATCGGCGCCCACCTTGCCGGCGTGCAGATGGCCATCGACTTCACGCGGGCCCTGGCCTGAGAGGTAGAGGATATTGCCTTCGCGCACATGCGTCACGAAATTGGCGATCGGCGGCGGCGCCGGCGGCAGGTTGATGCCGAGGGCCTGAAGCCGTTGATAGGGCGAGACGGCGGCAGGGCTGTCTTTTTTCTGATCCAGACTGTTCACGCGATGTCCTGTCATTTCTGTATTCTGTCGTCTCGAGTCAGCGGTAGCCGAAGCCATGGCTGTGATCGGGGCACTCGATATGCGGCGGCTGGTAGCGGTTGGCCGCGACCACCTCAGCGCCCATGACCGCGTAGCGTGGCTCGAAGAGGCGGTTGAGGTGCGCCTCCGCCCCAAGGGAATCGAAGACCCGCAGTTCCGAGTCGACGAGGTCGAAGAGGGTGAACTCGGCGCGGGCGCCGACGCTCAGGAGATTGTCCATCGGCAGGCGGATCACCGAGGCCGGCGCCTGGGTCACGGCCTCGACCACCTTTTCAAAGGGCATGCCGACGCTGAGCAGCTTCGACATGGTGGTGCCGAGATCCCAGACGGACTGGTTCATGCTGCGCAGATGTACGTCGGTGGAGATTGAGAAGGGCAGCAGTCCGCGGGCGATCGCGACTTCCGCGACGCGGAAGGAGAAGGAGGCGCCGCCATGGCCGATGTCGAGGCGGATGCCTTCGCCGGCGCAACGTTCTGCAAGCTCGAACAGGTCCTCGTCCTCGATGATGCTGGAGCCGGCCTTGCCGTTGAAGCAGTGGGTGACGATGTCGCCGGGGCCGAGGATCTCCAGCACCTCGTCATAGAGCGCCGGGGGTTCGCCGACATGCACCATCATGGGGACCTTCAGGATCTTGGCGATCTTCTTACCGAGCTTGACCGGCGTCACGCCCCAGGACCCGGTGATCATATGGCTGGCACGAACCTTCAGCCCGACGATGTGCTCGCGGTTTTCCTGGTAGCAGGCGATGATGCGGTCGATGTCGATCGAGCGGATGTCGGAGAGTTCACTGACGCGGTTGCAGGCGACAAGGCCGATCGAGCCGAGATTGAGAAACGCCTTGATGCGCTCGCGCGACGGCTCGATGATGTATTCGCGAAAGCCGTGGAAATTGGCTTCGCCGGCGGAACCCGCATCGACGATGGTGGTGACGCCGCGCTCCATGCCGCAAAGCTGCGGGCGCACGGAGATGTCGGTGCCGCCATGCCAGACATGGGCGTGCAGGTCGATCCAGCCGGGCGAGATCCAGGCGCCGTGACCCTCGACGCGACGCACGCTGCCGGATGCGTCCAGGTTCGGGCCGAGGGCCGAGATGCGGCCTCTGCCATCGACGAGTATATCGATCGTTTCGGCCGGCGCGTCCACGCCGAAGGCGACGGGTTTCACCTGCCGGATCAGGACCGGACCGGCGTCCTTGGTTGCGTTCGTCATGACTTACAGATCCTTTCTGAGGCGGGGGTCAAGCATGTCGCGCAGGCCGTCTCCGACCATCTGCAGCGACAGCACCGAAAGCACGATGGCGATGCCGGGGAAGAGCGTCACCCAGTCGGCCTGACCGATATATTGGCGACCCGAGGCGATCATCGTGCCCCAGGTGGGAATTTCCGGGCTGACGCCGACGCCGAGGAAGGAGAGGCCGGCCTCGGCCAGCATGGCATGGGCAAAGAGGAAGGTGCCCTGCACCAGCACCGGAGACAGAAGATTGCGCAGCACATGCCGCGTCATGATGTGCGGCGTCGAGATGCCGAGCGCGCGCGCCGCCTCGACGTAAGGAAGCTCGCGGATCACCAGCGTCGAGGCGCGCACCACGCGGGCGAGCCTCGGTGCATAGACGATGCTGAGCGCAATGATGACGGTGGTCAGCGATGGCCCAAGCGCGGCGACAAGCGCAATCGCAAGGAGGATGTCCGGGAAGGCCATCATCGCGTCGATGACGCGGGCGATCGGCGTGTCGAGCTTCGGGAAGAAACCGGCGAGCAACCCGAGCACGACGCCGATCACGGTCGCGAGCGTGACGACGGCAGCACCGACGAGGAGCGACAGCCGGCCGGCATAGATAGTGCGGGAGAAGACGTCGCGGCCGAATTCGTCGGTGCCGAAGAACCATTGCAGGCTCGGCGGCTGCAGCCGGTTGACGATCGACAGCTTGCCGGGCGCATAGGGCGCGATGAGCGGCGCGAAGACGGCGAGCAGCACGAAGACGGTCAGCACGATCAGGCCGAAGGCCACCGTCTTGCGCTTCAGCAGGCGGCGGACGAACTTGCGGCCCTCGCTCTCGGCGGGGACTGATACGGTGACGGTCATCAGTAGCGTACCCTTGGATCAACGAGGAGATAGAGCATGTCGATCGCGAAATTGATCAGCACGTAGAGGGCGGCGATCACCAGCAAGGCCCCCTGGATCACCGGATAGTCGCGGCGAAGCACGGCGGAGACGACGAGGTTGCCGACACCCGGCAGGCCGAAGACCGTCTCGGTGACGACGGCGCCGGAAATCAGCACGGCGGCGGTCAGGCCGATAATGGTGAGGATCGGGATCAACGCGTTCTTGAGAGCATGTTTCATCACCACCTTGCGCTCGCCAAGCCCTTTGGCTCGGGCGGTGCGGATGAAATCGTCGCCGAGCACATCGAGCATCGAAGCGCGGGTGAAGCGCAGGATCAGCGCGGAGGAAACGACGCCGAGCGCGATCGCCGGCAAGGTCAGGTGATACATGCGCTCGGTAAAGGAGGAGCCAGGCCCGCCATAGCCGGAAACCGGGAACCAGCCAAAGCGCACCGCAAACACCTGGATGAGAATCAGGCCGAGCCAGAAGCTCGGTATGCTGGCGGCGAGCATCGCAAGCGTGGTTGCCGCCTGGTCGACGAAGGAGCCGCGCTTATAGGCGGCGTAGATGCCGATCGGCAGCGCGATGGCGCAGGCGATCACGATCGAGAACAGCGTCAGGAAGAAGGTCGGCTCGGCGCGTTCGGCCAGCGCTGAGGTCACCGGCTGATTGAGGAAGATCGACTGCCCGAGGTCGCCCCGCAGCAACTGGCCGATATAATAGACATATTGCAGGCCGAGCGACTGGTCGAGGCCGAGCCGGGTGCGCAGCGCCGCAATGTCCTCCTGGGTCGCTTCCGGACCGAGCATCACGGCGGCCGGATCGCCCGGTGTCACGCGGACGATGACGAAAACGATTGTGACGACGATCGCCATGACGACGATCATGCCCATCAGCCGCTGGAAGATGTAGCGTAACATGGTGGCCTCGAACCTTTCCTGTGCGCCGCAACCGCCGGAGCGGGCAACGGCGCGCCCTTCCGGCGGGCGCCAGGCTTGTAGCCGGGCGCCCGCCGAAGTCCCTGGGAGGGTGGGAGCTTACTTCTTGATCGAAGCGTTCCAGAAATACGGCCATGGCGCCGGGGACACGCCTTCAAGCGTCTTCGACTTTGCCGAGAGCGCGTTGAAGTCGCCGATCTTGATGAAAGGCACTTCTTCGAAGATCACCTTCTGCACGTCGGCCCAGAGTGCTACGCGCTTGGCCGGATCGGATTCGGCGTTGAAGGCATCGACCGCCTTGGCGCGCGCCGGGGTATCCCAGTTGCCGGGCGCCTTGGTTGACATCATGCCGATCAGCGCCGGTTCCGGCAGGAAGGGGCTGTGGGTGATGTAGATGTCCCAGAGCGTTGGGTCGGCGCGGCGCTGCGTCAGTGTCGCCCAATCGACCACCTGCAGATCGACCGTGAAGCCGGCGAGCTTCAGATACTCGGCGGCGACCTGCGCCATCTTGTAGTGGAACTCGTACTGGCGGCTCGTCAGGATGCGCAGCGGTTCACCCTTGTAGCCGGCGGCCTTCAAGAGTTCGCCAGCCTTTTCCGGGTCGGCGATGTTGTAGGCGCCTTCGGTGCCGGCATCCGTCCGCCAGGTGAATTGCGACGGATAAAGTGCTGCATGGAGCGCATAGAAGTCGGTGCTGCCGAAGGCGGCGGCCATCATATCTTCCATGCTGAGCGAGGCGCGGATCGCCTTGCGCAGATCGAGGTTCTTGGTCATGCCGTTGCCGGAGTTCAAGACGAAGACCGGCCAGCCGAACGGCTGGAGCATGACGGGATCGGAGGCGCTCGAACCCTTCACGCGATCGAAGGATTCGACCGGCAGGGAGTCGACATAATCATACTGGCCGGAGACGGCCGCCTCGACGCGGGTGTTCGGGTCCGGAACCGGCACGAAACGGATTTCGTCGGCATACTGGTGGCGGGCGCCGCCATAGCCATTGGCCTCGCCTTCCGGCGACGTGTAGGCATCGTAGCGGGTCAGCTGGATATACTGGTCCGCCTTGCGCTCCTTCAACTGGTAGGGGCCGGTGCCGACGAAATCGGTCATCGGCTCGGCCTGCTTTTCCGAGGGAAGCACGATCGCCGCGGAGTTGTTGAAGGCGAGCAGCGAGACGAGCGGTGCGTAAGGGGTGTTGAGCGAGATCTTGACCGTCAGCGGGTCGACCGCCTCGATGCCGGCAATCGTGGTTGCCGTCTGCTTGCCGCGCGAGGCGACCTTCGTCCAGCGCTCGAGCGAGGCGACGACGTCCTTGCTGTCGAGATCGCTGCCATCATGGAACTTGACGTTCGCGCGCAGCTTGATCGTGTAGGTTTTGCCGTCGGCGCTGATCTCGGGCAGGCTGGCAGCAAGCAACGGCGTTGGCTTCCAGTCCTTGTCGAAGGTGTAGAGCGTCTCGAAGATGTGCTGCGAGATGATGCCGACGAGGTCGGCGGTCGATGCCATCGGGTCGAGCGTCGGGGGCTCCCCGACCGTCGCGACGTTGATGACGCCGCCCTTTTCCTGTGCAAAGGCAAGGGTTGCCGATGCCACGAGCGCGGTTCCGATAAGCAATGCAAGTTTGGTCGATTTCATATTCGTTCCTCCTCATATTCCATAGTTATGCTATGTCGTTCTTTATTTTGGAATATAAAAATCCACGAAACCGGAAATGTCAACCGATCGTCGTCGTCACGTCACGCAGCTTTGCGGAAAAGTCCGTTGATGGGGGCGGGAAAGGCGCTCGGCGGAGACCGGCGTTGAGCCCCGCAATTGCGTTCTGCGCCGGTCGCTGGAGCTATCGCGATGGCTCGCGATTTGTTAGCTCAGAGTCCGGTTCGAAAATGGAGCGCGCAAAGTGAAGGTCATCGGCCTGATTGGCGGCATGAGCTGGGAGAGCTCGGCCGAGTACTACCGCATCATCAACGAGACGGTTCGCGGCCGCCTGGGTGGCGTGCATTCGGCAAAATCGCTGATGTGGTCGATGGATTTCGGCGAAATCGAACGGCTTCAGCATCATGGCGACTGGCCGGCGCTGACGGAGGAGATGATTGCGGCGGCGCGGCGCCTGGAAGCTGGCGGCGCCGATTTCCTGATGATCTGCACCAACACGATGCACAAGATGGCAGCCGACGTTTCGGCGGCCGTTTCCATTCCGCTGCTCCATATCGCTGACCCGACGGCGCAGAAGATCAAGGCCGCGGGCCTGAGCAAGGTCGGTCTGCTTGGAACCGCCTTCACGATGGAGCAGGATTTCTACAAGGGCAGGCTGAAGGACACCTTCGGTCTCGATGTTCTGGTGCCGGAGGCGGACGACCGCGCCAAGGTGCACGAGATCATCTATCGAGAACTCGTCGCCGGCATCGTCAAGGACAGCTCGCGCGACGCCTATCGCGCCGTCATCGCGCGCCTGGTCGATGCGGGGGCCGAGGCGATCATCATGGGCTGCACCGAGATCATGCTGTTGATTTCGCAGGCCGACAGCCCGGTTCCGGTGTTCGATACGACTGAAATTCATGCGCTGGCTGCGGTCGACCTCGCGCTCGAAGGCGCGTGAGACGCCTAATGGCCCGCTGAGCAGCCGCCGCGGCCGGTCGAGGATAGTCATCATCGACCGGTGCAAAGTGGCAACGGCCGGCTGGTCGCCGGCCGTGGTCGTGAGCTTTAGTGCAAGGTGAACTCTCGGGGCTCGCCCTGAAACAGGCTGATCAACGCGATACCTTGCTGCAACAGAAGTTCGGCCGCCGGCAGATCGCCAACGACCAGGTCGTCAGCACAGCTGATGATGATGTTGGCGAGGCTGATCGAATTCTCTGCAAACCGGTCATCGCCGATCTCGTAGGCCTTCTCGGCCGTTGCTTCGAGTGCGTCTGCGACGAGCGCCATCATGTCCGAGCGCTCGTGGAGCGTCATCTTGTCCAGTGTCTTGGCGTCAAGCGTCTTGGCAGAAGTCTGCATGATTACCTTCCCTATTGTTCAAGCCGGAATTGGCCGCGCCGGCCGGGGGCCGGGGGAAAAGTCTACGACTGGGATGGAGTGCTGAAGGGAGCCGGCGTCGAACGCGGCTTCATCATTAAGATCGTGAATAGCGGCGCGGGATGCAAGGAATGGCTACTATGCGCCCTGCGCATGGGTCGGCGGATCGAAAGTGAAGAGGTGCCTTCGAGACGCTCATATGGGTGGTGTTCGTCGGTTATGCCAGACTCTCGTCGACCGTCAGGCGATCGGCAGCGCATTCCCGGGCGAGAAAGTCGATCAAGGTGCGAACCGACGGCAGAAGCCCGCGCCTTGAGGGATTGCCTTGGCTGTTACGCGCGGCCCACGGCTTGCTGGGCGTCCTGCGCGCTCACGCGAGCGGCCGGCTTCAAACGGCCGGTCAAAAGCAGGCTGACGGCGAGGAAGGGTACGAGCACGCCGAGACCGAAGCGCATGTCGCTGTGCTCGGCGATCAGGCCGATAAGTGGTGGTCCGAGCAGGAAGCCGAGCAGAGCGATGAAGGACAGGATGGCGACGCTGGCTGCGGCCGGTCGGTCCTTCTGGTCGGCGGCCGCCGTGACGGCGAGCGGGAAGCCGACGGAGACCCCGAAGCCCATGGCGGCAAAGCCGAACAGCGCTGCCCAGGCGGCGGGGCTTGCAACGACCAGAAACAACCCGGCAATGCTGGCGATGCCACAGGCGCGCGCAACCGCCACCGGACCGTAACTCGCCTTCAGCCGGTCACCGGCAAAACGGCCGGCTGCCACCATGAAGGCGAAGATCGAATAGCCGAAGCCGGCGCTGGCGCTGGAGAGCCCGAAGACATCGCGCAGGAAAACGGCCGACCAGTCTGCCACAGCGCCCTCGGTCATGGTGATGCCGAAGACGAAGAAGCAGACGCCGAGAAGCGCAAAGCTCGGTAGCCGCCCCCTGGACGGCGCCGCCTCTGCAGCCGCGGCCTCGCCGGTTTGGAGGAGCGGCAGCTTTCTGGCGAAAAAGACGCTGATCGGCAGCATGACCGCGGCCGCCAGCGGCACTGCCCATTCCGGCGCGACGTGGAGCGCGGCGAAGCCGACGCCGATCAGGCTGCCGGTCATGATGCCGAGACTCCAGAAGCCGTGACAGGTGCTCATGATCAACTGTCCGGAGTGCTTCTCGATCGCATCTGCCTCGACGTTGAGGCCGAGCTCGAGGGTTGCCAGCGCCACACCGACGATGGCAAGAGCGACGAAGAGCACTTCGATGCTCGAGGCCCATGTCGGCAGCCAGACCAGCGCCAGGAAAACGACGAAGCCATAGAGGATCGTGGCGCGGCCGCCGATCCAGGCGACGAAACGTCCGGCGAAAGGCAGCGTCAGCAAAATGCCGACGGGCATGCCGAGAAGCGCGATCGCCAGTTCGGCCGGTCCAAGGCCGAGCTTCTGCTGCACATCGGGGATGCGCGGCAGCCAAGCGCCGAAGGCGATCGGCTGAAGGAAGAAGATCGGCATGATGAGCCGTTGATTGGTCATGCGCATTGGTCCCCAACAGGTATCGCATCGCACGATCAACCACGGCAGCGGCGGCCGGGGTGATGTGGTCTATGAAGCAATTCTGATATTCTGAAAATCGTTTTCAGAGCTTGTCGCGCACGACAGGGGCCGTCAAGGCTAGAAAAAGTTGCCAAGCCGGAAAGCTATGTCTTTTCGGTCGAATGGGCGGGAAGTGTTGCGGATGTGTCGCCACCAATTCCGCCATTGGTCTGGTCGCGATGAAAAAAATGTACACGCCGGGCAAGGAGGCGGGGTCTAACGCCTCCCGCGCCGTTGCGGGACTTTCGCTTCATCGCAGCAATTTCAGGGATCCCGTCAGCGATTTGACCCACTTGGTGGCACTGGCCAGTCCAATGCCGTCGATCGTTTCCTCCGAGAGATCACGCTCGGGGAATTGCGTTTCATAGTCCGCATAGCTGTGCAGAGAGCGCGCAAAAGCCGGAAACGGCACGATGATGCGGTCTTCCTCTTTCGGCAGCGCCTTCAGGAGCAACGCGCCGATCGTCCTGCTGTCGGCCTGCAGGATCGGGATGGGTCGGTTGGAACTGATGTCGATCGTATTTTGATTGCTGTCGGTAAGGTGCTGATTGCCGAGAACGGGCATGGCCGCGCCGATGCCGATGGAAATCGCCGCGATGGTGTTGGCGAGATGACCCGGCGGCAGCTCCGGATTGACGATAATGGCGAGGCGGATGTCCTGAAGCACGGTGGTTTATTCCTTCTCTGTTTCTCGACGGGGAGAATAGACCGGGCCTTGAGGTAAGTTCTTTCGGATGTTGCGGAGATTTACGAATATGGGGTAGTTTCTACCTGCATTGACAAAGCATGAGGTAGGATGTGCCTACAATCTTGACGCCCGCCGATGTGAAGATTTTGACCGCGCTGCAGAATGACGGGCGCCTGAGCAACCAGGCGCTTTCGGAGGAAGTGGGCATGTCGACATCGCCCTGCTGGCGGCGCGTGCGCCAGCTTGAGGATGATGGCGTCATTCAGGGCTATATGGCTGTCCTGAACCGGAAGGAAATCGGCTTGGGAGTGCTCGCCTTCATCCGGGTGAAGATCGACAGCCATACCGAGGCGGAAGCCGATGCTTTCGCCGATGAAGTGATGAAGCTCGACAGCGTTGTCGCCTGCTACAGCATAGCCGGTGATGCGGACTTCCTTCTGCAGGTCGTTTCATCCGACCTCGATTCCTATTCGGATTTCGCCATGAAAGTGGTGCGACGGCTGCCCTGCATCAAGGAAATGCAGACGACCTTCGTGCTGAAGGAGATCAAGGCGTTCAACGGACTCCCGCTGCGCGCAACGATCGGTCAACGCTGAGCGGCGTTCCGCTGTCAGGAGGCGGACGCCATCAACGGATCTTCCTTCACTGCCTCGACAAGAAAATCGAGAACGGTTCGCACACGCAGCGGCATGTTCCGGCGCGACGGATAGACGACGCTGATCGGCAGACGCGCTGGCGGAAAGTCCGGCATCAGGTTCACCAGCCTGCCAGCTTCGATGTCGGGGCAGGCGAGGATGTGCGACAGGATCGCCAGGCCGCTTCCCGCAAGCACCGCACGGTGCACGGCCACCGCATTGTTGGCGACGAGACGCGGTGCAATGCGCACGAAGATGTCGTCGGAACCATCGGAAAAGGTCCAGGAGCGTCCGTCACCGGCACGACTGTAGCAGATGCACTCGTGGCCCCCGATCTCGTCAGGCGTTTTCGGTGTGCTCCTTCCGTCCAAATAGCCGGGTGCTGCAACGAGGAAGGCGGTCGTCCAGCCGATGCGCCGGCACATCAGGCTATTGTCCGTCACAGGCCCGAGGCGCACTTCGAGATCAATGCCTTCGCCGACCAGATCCGACGACTCTTCACGGAAGATCAACTCGACCGACAGGCCGGGATGCCGCTCGAGAAAGCCGGCGAGCCGATCGCTGACATAAAGGCCGAGGGGTGCGGGCAGGGTGAGCCGGACTCGACCGGAGACCGAGGCAGTCTCGGCACACGAGGCTTCGTTCAGGGCGTCGACCGCTTCCACCACCCGGAGCGCCATCGGGATCATGTGCTCGCCCTCGGCGGTAAGCGCCAATGCGCTCGTCGTCCGGTGAAGAAGGCGCGTGTTCAGGTGCTCCTCGAGAGCCGATACCTGCCGCGAGACCGCCGGCTGCGTCAGGTTGAGATCGAGTGCGGCGGCGGAAAACGAGCCCGTCTCCGCCACGCGCAGGAAGGCTCTCAGCGCTGAGACAATATCCATCCGGTCCCTCAAACGTTTCGGCATAAGCCTTATGCGCCGAGTGTATGACCATCGCGCTTTACTGTCCAGTAATTACGGATATCTTGTATCCATAAGGATAGATAATATCCTTAATTACGGAGCGAACCCATGACACAGCGCCTGAACTACGCACAGCATTCCCCCGAGTTCTTCAAGAAGATCTCCGACCTCAGCCTCAGCCTGAGGGACAGCGTCATCGAACAGAAGATCCACGACCTCGTGAACATAAGGGCCTCGCAGATCAATGGCTGCGCCTTCTGCGTTGACATGCATGTGAAGGAGGCAAAGATTCACGGCGAGAGCGAACTGCGTCTCTACCACGTCGCGATCTGGCGTGAATCGAACCTCTTCATCCCGCGCGAACGCGCAGCGCTTGCCTGGGCCGAGGCGGTTACGAAACTGCCCGAAGGCGGCATTCCGGACGAACTTTACGAGCGTGTACGCGGCCAGCTTTCGGAGAAGGAGATCTCCGATCTCACCTTCTCCATCATGGTCATCAATGCCTGGAACCGCGTCAGTGTCGCCTTCAAGGCCGTGCCCGGTTCGGCCGACAAGCTCTATGGCCTCGACAAGGCCGGACTGAACTAAACCCTGTTCCTGAGTGATCGAACAACGCGGCCAGCCGCCGCAACGATTGGAGGATCCCATGAAAATCGTCATTATCGGCGGAACGGGCCTGATCGGCTCCAAGACGGTCGAACGCCTGCGCAAGCAAGGCCATGAGGTGGTTGCCGCCTCTCCGAATACGGGCGTCAACACCATCACCGGCGAAGGTCTCGCCGAGGCGCTTTCCGGTTGCGAGGTGGTCATCGACCTCGCCAACTCGCCCTCCTTCGAGGACAAGGCGGTGCTCGAGTTCTTCGAGACCTCCGGCCGCAACCTGCTTGCGGCGGAAAAGGCTGCCGGCGTCAAACACCATATCGCGCTTTCGGTCGTCGGGACCGAGCGTCTGCAGGAAAGCGGCTATTTCCGCGGCAAGCTCGCCCAGGAAAAACTGATCAAGGCCGGCGGTATCCCCTATACGATCGTGCATTCGACCCAGTTCATGGAGTTTTTGGGCGGCATCGCCCAATCCGGGACTGTCGGCGACACCGTGCACCTCTCGCCGGCCTATGTGCAGCCGATCGCGTCCGATGACGTCGCCGATGCCATGGCCGCGGTCGCGCTTGCCGCCCCGGTCAACGGCACGATCGAGATTGCCGGACCGGAGCGCTCACGCCTCAGCGATCTCGTCGCCCGCTACCTCAAGGCAAGCGGCGACAACCGCAAGGTCGAGGCCGATCGGGAGGCTCGCTACTTCGGCGCGCTGCTGCAAGACGGCTCGCTGGTCTCCGACAACAATCCCCGCCTCGGCCGGATCACCTTCGAAGAATGGTTCGCCACGGCTCCTCGCAAGTGACCACATACGGGTGCGCCGGCGGCGCACCTCCAGCCCCCTGAAAGGACTTCCGACATGATCAAGTCTCTCATCGCCGCCACTGCGGTCGCCACCGCATTGTTCGGCACGGCCGCTGCGGGCGATGCTGCCAAAGTCACCCTGGTCTATGAGCACGAGTTGCCGAACGCGCCGGGCAAGAGCATCAAGGGCGTTCTGGTGGAATATGGGCCCGGCGGCTCTTCGGAGGCGCACACCCATCCGAGCACCGCCTTCATCTATGCGACGGTGCTGGAAGGCTCGATCCGAAGCCAGGTCAACGATGGACCGGTCAAGGTCTACAAGGCCGGCGAGAACTTTTCGGAAATGCCCGGCGACCGTCACGGCGTCAGCGCCAACGGCAGCGAGACAGAGCCCGCCAAGCTGCTCGCGGTCTTCGTCGTCGATACCGCCGAAAAGGAACTGACCTATCCGATGAAGTGATCCCTGCAGGACCGGCCGCACAAGCGCCCGGTCCTGCAATTTGTCTGCAATCGTTGGAGCCCAAGATGTTCGCCGACCAATTACCGTTGCCGCTCGTGCTGATCAATCTTCTTGGCATCACCGGCATCGTTGTCTGGCATGTGCAGGGGCGCCGTCGCCCGCTCGCCAGGCTGATTGTCCAGATCCTCTTCTTCTGCGTGATGACGGCGGTTCTCCTCCTTTCCGGCATCATGCCGCATCGGAGCGACGATCAGCATCTTCAGGGAGCGCTCGCCTTTCTGGCGACGTCGGCACGGGTGCTGTGGTGGACGCACCTCGCCTGGTCGCTTATCGGCTTCGTGCGTCTCTACATCGTCCTTGAAAGGCGGCCGCAGGAGGCCCGCCTGCTGCAGGACCTCATCGTCGCCATTGTCTATCTCGGCGTGGCACTGTCGATACTGGGCTTCGTCTTCCGGGCGCCGATCGGCACGCTGGTTGCGACCTCCGGGGTGGTTGCCATCATCTTCGGTCTCGCGCTTCAAAATACGCTCGGCGACGTGTTCTCGGGTATCGCGCTGACGCTGGGGCGGCCCTTTGCCATCGGCGACTGGATAGTGCTTGGCGACGGCACCGAAGGCCGTGTCATCGAGAACAACTGGCGTTCCACGTTTCTGCTCACCGGAGCGCACAATGTCGTCGTGCTGCCGAACAGCGCGCTCGCCAAGGTCGGGCTCACCAATCTCAGCCGTCCGGACGAGACCCATCAGATCGCTTTGTCGATCCGTCTTGCCGCGGATCATCCGCCACGCCGGATCGAAGAAACGATGCAGAGAGCTCTGCAAGGGTGCGGCCTGATCGTGCGCGAGCCGCCGCCGGTCGTCGCCCTCAAGGCGATCGACGCCGTGGCCGTCGAGGTCGAACTGCAGTTTCGCGTCAAGAACCCGGCTGAGCGGACGCCGGCACGCAACGAGGTGATCGACCGCGTTCATGAACAATGCCGTCTAGAGGGTCTCTCGCTTGCGCCGCCGCCTCAGGCCTATTTCTACGTGCCGCCTGCCGGCACAGACGCCGGTTTTCGCTCAGCCGGCGCGCTCTAGAACCCACGCGAAACTCCGTTTCAAGAGATCCGAGGGAATTTCCTGCGAGAGGATCTCGATCAGGTCGGATAGGCGCACGCTGCGCAGCTTGTCGCGCCAGGCTTCGTCGGCCTCCCACATGATGCGCGCCACCGCGCACGGCGTCTCTTCGCAGTAGCCGGGTGCGCGACAGGGATTGTTGGCCCTGATATTGGTGCAGACGAAGGTTCTCGATCTGCCTTCGACCGCCTCGACGATTTCGAGAAAGGTCAGCTCGGCCGGCGCTTTTGCCAGCCGGTATCCGCCCGATGGACCGAGGGTCGTGTGGACGAGACCGGCCTGCGAAAGGCTCTGCAGCGCCTTCGACAGATACTCCTTGGGCAGCCCGTGAAATTCCGCCAGCGCCTTGGTTGAGAGGTAGCGGCCTTCAGGCAGGCCGGCGAGAATGGCACAACAGTGCAACGCCCATTCGACTTGGCTTTTGAGGATCATGTCTTCGTCCGGCGGATGCCAAGGTGCATATTAAGGATAACAAATATCCCTATTTTTCTGCTGTGTAAACAGTGTCAAACCGATGCGGCCGGTCCCGTCTTCATGGTGCGGCACGCACGACGCGGAAAATCAGGAGAGGTTCGGCGATCTCGGCGCTGAGCCGCCCCTTGAGGATTTCAGCGAAAACAGCGCCGCCGCTGGAGTGCCGCCGGTGGCAGGCCCGGCGGACGAAAGCGCGCAGGCCGAGCCAGATCATCGCGAGCGCCAGTACCGCAAGCGCATTACCGAGCGAAATGGTGACAAAGTTGTAGCCATCACCGCGCAGCGTCAGCAGGACGAAGCCGACCGCGCCGATGGAGAAGGCCGAGGACCACAGAAGCAGTTCGAGGCTCTTGCGCTCCTGTCGCCAGGCAAGGCCGAAGAAAACGGCGAAGACCACCAGCGTCGCGAACGAACTGAGCATGATCGTCGGGGTATGCAGGATGTCCACCGTCGTCTCCTGATGTTGGTGCGGAACCTTGCCCGACAACCGTAAAGCTTTCGCAAATGGCTGCGCTTTCGACCTGCGCTTGATGTCGAGCAGCCCGTAAGCGGCGGCCACCGAGGCAGGAAACGGGTTGAATTCGTCGCCCTCCGGCACGATTTTGATAGTAGAGACACAGGGAGGCTATACGGATGGGGCAGGCAGGACATCGCTATTTCATCTTCGAGACTGCGGCCGGCTTCTGCGGCATCGCCTGGAACGATGTGGGCATCACGCGATTCCAACTGCCGACCCGGGCGGCAGAGGCAACCCAGCGGCTGCTGTTGCGGCGTCTGTCGGCCGCCGAGGCTTCCCAGCCGACACCCGAAATCCGGGAGGCAGTGGAGGCCGTCCAACGCTACTTTGATGGCAAGGAGGTCGATTTCTCCGGCTTTGCGGTCGATCTGGAAGGGCAGGATGAGCTTTTCCAGCGCATCTATGCTGCGACCCGCCAGCTGCGCTGGGGGCAGACGACCACGTATGGCGCGCTGGCAAAGGAACTGGGCGCAGGCCCGGAAGCCGCGCGCGACGTTGGTCAGGCGATGGCCAAGAACCCGGTGTCCCTGATCATCCCCTGTCACCGGGTACTTGCCGCCGGCGGCAAGATCGGTGGGTTCTCGGCGCCTGGCGGTTCCACCACCAAGACCCGCATGCTGGAGCTGGAAGGCATACATCTGGGGCAAGCGCCCGAACCGACGCAACAGTCCTTCGGTTTTTAAAGATATCGACAATCGTCAGGCCGACCGGACACTCAAAGCGCTTTTGCTCAAACAATTGTGCGCGGCCCGCGTGCGCAAGCGCGTGAATATTGACTGAGGGTTGCGCGTTGCTACCTTCTTTCCGAGAGGTTCTCAGGCTCGCTGCTCAATATATGTTACAAGCTTTATCGGCGCTTCGAGAAATATATAGTATTTTCAATCTGTTGCTGATGCAGCCCGATCGGATTAATTCTGATTTTCTCATGACAGACTATCAGAACGGAAATATTTTAGGCACCGCAACTTGTCGCGAACGAATCCTGGGGGTGACGCATGTCCATCAGTTCAGGAACGCCGTGCCGCAAGGACCGTACGCCGACCGGGATTGTGATAGAACACCAGACGCTCGTGCGCAGCGTCATCGTTGCCGTTCTCGAATACGAACTCTCCGGTTGGAATTTTATCGATATGGTCTCGACCGACAGCCTGGACCAGGCGCTCGGGTACGATGTGCGTTTAATCGTGCTGGACCTGAGCGCTCGAAACGACGGCGGGTGCAACTTGCATGATGAGCTTGCGGAAATCCGCAAGCGCTTTCCGGACGTGCCGGTTGCGGTGCTCTCGGACACGGACGACAGGACGACCGCTGCCGATGTCCTCAAGCTTGGAGTTCGCGGCTTCTTCACGACGTCCTTGCGGATCGAGCTTGCGCTTGCCGGCTTGCGGCTGGTCCTTGCCGGCGGCATCTTCTGTCCAGACCCGCTTGCCGCGCTCACCGAATGCGCGGCTGCCGCTCGTCATATCGAAAGGGTGCCGATCAGCGCTTATCGAAGCGAGTTTGCGCTCGCCGACTTCACGCCGCGCGAGGCGGACGTGCTCGCGGAATTGCGATGCGGCTCTTCGAACAAAGTGATCGCTGGAAAGCTCAATCTTTCCGACCATACGGTGAAAATGCATCTGCAGCACATCATGCGCAAATTGCAGGTGCAGAACCGCACCGAGGTCGTCGCCTTGCTTGCAGACCGGGGAACCGCCGGCAACGGTCATGGCGTCGCCACCAACGGCAGCAGCATCGTCAACGTGATGTCTTTTCGAGCATCTCGCTGAGCGTTGCGGCCGTCAGCATGGCTTCGGCCAATAGCCTCTTGAGCTTCTGATTTTCCAGTTCGAGCGCCTTTACGCGCTCCGCATCGAAATTGGGGCCCCTGCTTTGCAGCGATTGCCAGCGATAGAAAGTCGGCTGGCTGATGCCATGCCGGTGGCAGACATCGGCTACGGTCGCACCGTACTGATGCTCCTTGAGGATCTCCAGGACTTCGTCGTCATTGAACTTACGTTTGCCCATCGCAGCTGTCCTTCCGGGAACCGACTGGCACATATGATCGCGGGGCCGGATAACAGAGCCCATGTGGTACGCCCACGGCGTTCCGCGCGGCACGCCTCAGTTCTCGCGAAATGCGGTGTTGAAACTGTCAAGCAACGGACGCAGCGCGTAAAGCGCCACGCTGCTCGTACCGGTCTCTATCATGGCCCGCACCGGCATGCCCGGTACCATCTCCACGCCCGGCATATGGCCTAGCCGCTCATCGGTAACGCGGATTGTTGCCGCGTAGTAGGTGTGGCCGGTTTGCCGGTCGACCAGATGGTCGGCGGACACATAGGCGACCGTGCCCTTCAGCAGCGGTACCCGCCGCTGGTTGTAAGGAATGAGATGAACCTGTGCCTCGAGCCCGGCATGGACCTGGGCGATATCTTCCGGCTTCACCCGCGCCGCGACGACCAGTGCGCCGGCGTCCGGCACGAGGTCGGCCAACGGCTCTCCAGCGCCGATGACGCCGCCTGTCGTGTGGACACGTAGATCCATGATCACTCCGTCGTCGGGCGCTCTGATCTCGGTTCTCGCCAATTGATCATCGATGGCGTTCAAACGCTCACGCAGCTGCGCCAGCTGGTTTTCCGTATCGCGCAGTGTGAGCGCGACTTCATTCAGCCGGTCGCTGCGCAGCTTGACGATATAGGACTGTGACTCGCTGATAACCTGGTGGGCGCGGGATATGCGCGCGGAGACTTCGCCGATCTGACCGCCGATGTCGGCCCTTTCCCGCGCCAGGATGAGAACCCGGCTCTTTCGTTCGAGACCCTTCGCGGTGAGCGCCGAAACCGTCTCAAGCTCCTGGCGCGAAATGGCACTCCTCTCCATCAGGGACGCCTTCTGGGCGCTCAGTCCGGCGACTTCCTCCAGCACTTCCTTGATCTTCTGCTGCGTGATCACGATGTCGGACTGCATCACCTGGCGACGGGCATCGAATATATTCTGCTGACCGTCGAGAATGTCGTGGATCACCCGGTAGTTGCCGGCTTGCTCCACGAGATCGGGGGGAAAGGCGACCTGATCCCAGCCGTTCTGCTCAGCGGTGAGCCGCGCCTGTCGCGCCTCCGCATCCCAAAGTTGGCCGCGAAGGCTGTCCCGTTCCGAACGCGGCTTCGTATCGTCGAGCTTGATCAGCACCTGGCCGGCGGACACGGCATCGCCGTTGCGCACAAGGATCCGCCTGACGATTCCGCCTTCGAGATGCTGGATGGTCTTGCGGTTCGCCTCGGTTTCAACGACGCCGGACGCGATCGCGGCGCTGCTGAGCGGTGCGAGAACCGACCAGATGCCCAGGCCGAAAACAAAGACGCCGATCAGCAGGTTTCCCGTCCAGGCGACATGCCGCAGCCGCGACATCGGTGAGGCTTCGGCAAGCGTCACCGGAAGGCGGGTGGAGACCGCTGTGGAGGGCTGGGGCCCGGCTATCCCATTGGCGTCGCAGGCATAGCCTACAATTTCAGGGCCGCGTCGGGTCAGGTCGGATTTGATGAGCTCCATCGTTCTCGCGCCTCCCTTCTCACGTGCCCGCTCGGGCCGGTGGCTGCAGATAGGTATCGAAGACCCAGTCGCTGTCGCCGAAGGCTTCGATCGTGCCATTGCGCATGATCGCGATCTTGTTGGTCACCGGGAGAATGCCCATGCGGTGCGTGATGATGATGATCATCATCCCCATGGCGCGCATGCGGGCGATTGCTGCAAACAATCGGCGTTCGCCGTCGTAATCCAGACTGGAATTGGGATCGTCGAGGACGACGAGGGCGGGATTGCCGTAAACCGCGCGCGCCAGTCCCAGCTGCTGGCGTTGGGCCCGAAGCAGGGTCGCGCCGCCATCGCCGACATCCGTCTCGTAGCCCTGAGGCAGTTGCATGATCGCATCGTGCAGCCCGACAAGCTTTGCCGCTTCGATGACCTTGCCGACGTCGGTTCCGTCGAGCCGGCCGACGACGTCCTTCACCGCGCCGCCGAAGAGTTCGATGTCCTGCGGCAGGTAGCCGACATGACGCATGCCGCCGCCGAGCCGGAGGGTGGCAATATCGACGCCGCCGAGCAGGGCGCTGCCGCAGGTCGTCGGCTGAACGCCCGCTATGATGCGGCCAAGCGTCGACTTTCCGGAACCGGATGGACCGATCAGCGCAAGACAATCGCCCGGCGCCAGCCGCAAAGTAACGGCATTCAGTATCTGACGGTTGCCCGAAGGAAGCATGTAACCGACGCGGTCGAGCACGAGCCCGCCCGCTTCGGGCATCGGTATCGTGCGTGCGCTCTCCTGCGACGCGATCGATATCAACATCGCGTTGATGCGATTGAATGCGGCATGGGCGAAGGCCACGGCGCGCCACCCGCCGATCGCGCCCTCGATCGGGGCAAGCCCGCGACCGAGAAGCAGGCTGGAGACGAAGATGATGCCGGGGTTTCCGCTTTCCTCCAGGACGAGCCAGGCTGCGGATCCCATCATCAGGATCTGCGCCAGCATGCGCACCGATTTCGAGAGCCCGAGAATGGTTTCGGTGCGCTTCATCGCATCGTCTTGCGCCTGTCGTGCGGTCTCGGCGTCGCGATAGACGAGTTGGGCGGCGCCATTCTGCATGTTCATCGCGCGGATGACCTGGATATACCGCAACGCCGTCGCGAAACGCATGTGGCTGCGGGAGAGCGCCAGGTTCGCTTTCATTAACGGCTGCCGGGTCGCGAATTCCGTCGCGATGGCGAGCAGCAGCAAGGTGAGCGCGGTGAATAGCCCGATGGTTCCGAGCAACGGATGGACTAGGAACAGAAGCAGCAGGAAGATCGGCGCCCAGGGAACGTCGAAAAGCAGCGAGCTGGCCGGGGCGTCGAGGAACTGGCGCAGGATCGATAGGTCGCGGTAGCAATCGTTGGCGAGGTTCGTTTCGGTGCGGGCGCCATATTCGAAGCAGGCCGTCAGCACGACGGGCCGCAAGCGGTGATCGAGCCAGCTGCCGATCCGCGACAGCGCGGCGCGGCGAACGATATCCAGGATCGAGCCGACCAACACCGCTGCCGCGATGATGAGCGTCAGCATCAACAGCGTGTCGGCGCTGCGGCTCGACAGGACGCGATCGTAGATCTGCAACAGGTAGATGGAAGGCGCCAGCAGGAACAGGTTGTAGGCGCAGCTATAGAGGAAGACCAGCAGGAACGCTCCCGTGCAGGCCTTGAGAGCCAGGACCAGATGGGTTGGAGAGTGCTGCGCCCCTGTCGGATTCGTCGTCATTATCGGATCTCGATCGGATCGGCATGATCGATGCTGATGCGGTCGGCTTGGCTGCTTCAGGCTTCTTTTGCTCGGGCTCGATCCGTGGCCAAATGCAACTCAAAGGTCCCGTAGCGTTCTTGCACGCCGCGACACAGGTGAAAGGAGGATCGCCGGCCATGGCCGGCGATCCTTGTCGAGCGACTCAGATACCGATGTCGCTGATGTTGCCTAATGTGTTGTCGAAATTGTCGAGAACGTTCGAGACCGCCGTGGTGGTAGTCGTCGTGGTGGTTTCCGAGATCGGGTTCGAATGAACCAGAGCGGCGGAAATATCGCCACCGAGCGCCGTTGCGCCGCTGCCGCCAGCCCCGCCCATGCCCGAGATGATCGTCGCACCTTGGTCGGCGAGCAGGGTCGTGGTTTGCGTAGCGGTGGTGTTAGCACCTACCGTTGCCGTGTTGCCGCCGCTGGTGTTGCTCTGGTCGCCACTCGAGGTCGGATTGCCGCCTGCGCCGCCTGCACCGCTGTTGGTAAGCGAAGCAAGGACGGCGATCGGTACCTGGATGAAGCCACCGCCATCAGCGCTGCCGGTGCCCCAGGCCGCAGCCTGGCCGACGTCATCGCCGTTGTCGACGGTGGGGACTGAGCCGACGACGGTCTGCGTCGGGGCAACCGTGACAACTGGGGTGTAGTTGATATCGCCGTTGTTGGTGCCGTCGCCGCCGTTGCCGGCGCTCGCGTCGCCCGCGACGGGATTGGTGAAGTTGATCGTGTCGGTGGTTAGTTGCGAGATAGGCATAGCGTCGCTCCTCTACTTGTTGCCCCGTAGTCTTGGACGGTTCGATGCCACAGCACACCGCCGCAGCGGGGGACAGCGCGAAGATATGGTGCGCGTGATCATCGGGGGGAACCAGCCGGACATTCGGGGACGTTCCTTTGGGTAGGGTCCGCCCGCGCTTCCGGCTTCGGCCGGCGTCAAGCGCTCCGGCGGCGCGCGGTTTCAAGTATATTGGCCGTGGGTGATGGTGGCAGAACGCCATGTCTCCGTGGCGCCAGAGCCGCTTGTTGGGCTTGATCTGGAATGCGGCGGGTCAGCCGTGCAGGACGTCGTCGATCAGCGCGGCATTGGTCTCGGCGATGTTGCCTTCGCCGCCCGCTCCCCCGATGCCGCCGATCTGCAGTGTATGCTGGTCGACGAGCAGGTGGTTGAGCTGGTCCGCCTCGGCGGTGCCGCCGGCGGGCACGGCGATGTTGAGCGGGTGGAAGTAGCCGATGTTGACGTCGACTGCGCTGCCGTTCGAATAGCCGTCACCGCCGCCGCCGGCGACCCCGCTTCCGGTGAAGATCGTGTCCGATGAGAGGTTAAAACCACCGCCCTTGCCGCCGATGCCGGCGATCTGCACGCCGCCCTGGTCGAAGATCACGTTGTTCGACTGCGTGGCGTGGGCATCGCCGCCGGCCGCGCCGACAGCAATGTTGATGGGCGAGAACACAGCGACGTTCACGTCGACCATGCTGCCGATGAAAGTGCCGTCACCACCATGGCCCGCGTAGGCGTCGCCATTGAAAATGAACGTCGCGCCCTGCGGCTGGGCCGGCGCGGTATTGCCGGCAACGTTATGATCCCCGCCGGAGCCGCCAACACCGCCGATCTGGGTGGCGCCTTGAAGGAAGGCGGCATTGTTTGTTTGTCCGGCCGTGGAGGTCGAACCCTGACCGGCCGCGACAGCCAGGTTCAAAGGCGCAAACACCGCGGTGTCGGTGCTGACGAGGCCGCCAAAAAAGCTGCCGTCGCCGCCACCGCCGGCCACGCTGCCGCCGCCGTGGCCGCCGGCAACATTACCATTCCCGCCTTCACCGCCGATGCCCGCCATCTCGGTGACGTGCTGATTCATCAGTGCGGTATTGCCTTGGTGCGCATCGGCGTCCGTGTGCGAGCCGGCGATTGCCGCGTTCGACGGTGTGAACATTGCCAGCGTGTTGCTGCCGATCGTACCCAGGCTTGTGCCGTCGCCGCCGCTTCCGGCGGAGTTCTGCGCCGGCGCTATGTCGAGTGGAAGCCACGTCGGGACCAGTGCGAGATGTCCGCCGGCAACTGTGCTCTGATTGGAGTTCGCGTTCGGTGCCTCTTCCGACAAAAGACGAGTTTCCGCCATCGCCATCACTCCCATAGACTTCATCCCTCGCAGCACGATCATGCGACGTGTACGAGCGCGCATCGCGAGCTATTTTGAAGGCGGTTGCGGCAAAAGGTGAGCCTGCAATTCGGCTACGTCCGTTCGGGGAGGTCATTAGCCAATCGGCTATCGTGGCCAGGCACCCCGAGTGGTAATGCAAGGCTCACTTCGGCAGTGTCGCGCGCATTTGGCGCGGCGACTGGCCGAAGGTCTTGGCAAATGTCCTGGAGAAATGCCCCGCGCTTTCGAAGCCGACTTCGAGGGCGATCTCGATGAGCGAGGCATCGGTCTGGGCGAGAAGGTGCTTGGCGCGTTCCAGCCGGAATTTCCTGTAGACGTGCGCGGGCGACATCTTGGCTTTTTCCATGAACAGGCGCTCGAGTTGCCTGCGTGACAGACCGACGGAGGCCGCCAGCTCAGGGATCGAGAGCGTGTTCTCGGTATTCTGCTCCATGATGATAAGCGCAGCGTTGAGGCGGGGGTCGTTGCTCTCGATCGCGAGCGGCTTCCTCGGCTGGACATGAAGATGCGAGCGGGCCTTGTCGATCTGCAGGACTTCCAGCGCATTGCGCTCCGCCTCCCTGCTGATGTGGAGGCGCACGATGTGGGCGGCCATGTCGGCCGCGCTGCTGCCGCCGGCGCAAGAGCCGCGGGTGCGGTCGAGATTGAAGAGGCGGTCCGAGCGCACCTTCAAGTCCGGGAAGCGTTCGCGGAACGCCTGATAGTGGAGCCAGCTGACGCAAACGACGTGCCCCGCCATGAGCCCGGCTTCCGCCAGGATGAAGGTGCCGGTGCACAGGCCGATCAACGGCACTTTCTTCGCGGCTGCCTTCTTCAGGAAAGCGATCGTCTCGTTGTCGATCGGGTGCTCGTTCTTGAGCAGGCCGCCGACCATCACGATGTAGTCGAACTGGCCGGGATCGACGAGGTCAGACGTGGGCGCCACCTGTACCCCGCAACTGGATGCGATCAGATGGCGGGTGTTGCCAAGCACCTGCCAATCGGCACGCACGCGGCCCGATTTATCGAGCTCGTCGCTCGCCAGCCGAAGCGTGTCGATGAAGAGAGCGAAGGCCGAGAGTGTGAACGACCGGGCGAGCACGAAACCTATCTTGAGGCGATTGGCTGCAGCATCGTTGGATTTCGTGTTCATCGTCATTGCGAACCCACTTTAAACTCGTCATGCCCATTGGTTGGCGCGCAGGTCACTTGTCGCGGCCCGACGGTCGTCGCGCGACTTTGCAAGCGCCGATAACAGGAACCGCAAGCTTCCGGTTCCGCCGACCCTGGTCCCGATCCGTTATCCTATCTGAAATCTGCGTGCTAGGGGATCACAATCATCCACGAAGATCAGCCGGCGCCCGATGCGCTCTACTCTTTCAGTTCCCTGCTGGCCGTTGCTCATCGCGGGATGAAGCAGACCTGCAACGGGCACCATGTCGCATGACGACAGCCTGCGATCAGAATGGTCTAGAGTTGTAATATTAGAACAAAAAAAGTTTGACATTTCAATCGAAAGAATAGTTATAAAGATAACAACAAATCGTTTGGATCTATCAGATGCTCGCCATTGTCGCTGATGACCTGACCGGCGCACTGGATGCCGCGGCGCCGTTTGCTGCGAGGGGCTTCCATGTCGAAGTCGCATTGGCGATCGAAGCGATCGGCGATGCTCTGGGGGCAGGTCCGGACGTGCTCTCGATCAATCTCGGCTCGCGCGAACTGAGCGCCGAAAGTGCCAGGCAACGTGCCGCAGCCGCTCTCGGCGCGCTCCCTTCCAGTTGGCGGATCTTCAAGAAGATCGACTCTCGTCTGAAAGGCAACATTGCCGCCGAACTCGATGCGATGTTCTTCCATTCTGCCTTAGTGGCGCCGGCCATTCCTGCCTTTGGCCGGGTGGTGACATCCGGCCGCGTTCAAGGCTTTGGGGTGGATGCGCCCATTTCCGTTGCCGAGAGGCTCGGCCGGCATGCGGCAAGAGCCTTGATCCCGGATGCATCCACCGAGGCCGAAATGCGCGCTCTGCTCGAAGAGGCGGAGCGAAGCGGCACCGATCTGCTGATCGGAGCGCGTGGCCTGGCCGAAGCGCTTGCCGAGCGGATGAGTGACGGAGAGGAAGCAAGCGCTGCCGAAATGTCGGGTGGCCCGGCCTTGTTCGTTATCGGGTCCCGCGACCCGATTACCCTTGCCCAGATCGACGCGCTTCGCAGTGTCCTTGCTCTTTCCTACCTGCCGGCGCCGAATGGGCGGCTTGTCGGGTCAAGCGACGCTGGCGGCGCGATCACCCTCGTTCAGGCGGTGCCGGGCGAAGGGGAGGTGACGCCGGAGGCGGTTTCCGAGGCGCTTGCTGAAAGCGTTTGTCAGGGCCTTGTCGAAGCGGCAGGAACGCTGCTTCTGTCCGGTGGCGCCACCGCAGAGGCGGTTCTGAAGAAAATGGGCGTTCAGCGCTTTCGCCTGCTTGGTGAGTGCCTGCCGGGCCTGGGCTTGGCTGAGGTCGATGGACGTTGCATCATCGCCAAGTCCGGCGGATTCGGCGTGCCGGACACGCTGAAGGAAATCGCGGAGGCTGTCCTCCGCAAGATGGGATGACGGATGGGACTGGAGAACGGAACAGCACGCAAGAGCCTCGGCGATCTCGTCTTTGAGCGCATGCACCGAGCGATCAAATCCGGCGCCTACAAGCCGGACGAGCGCTTGCCGACTGAGCACGATCTGGCAAGCGAGTTCGAGGTTTCCCGCCCGATCATTCGCGAAGCGCTGCGCCGGCTGCGCGAGCAGGGTTTCATCTATTCGCGGCGCGGCGCTGGCAGCTTCGTTCGCGCTGTCGGCATGCGTGAGCCGCTTGGCTTCGGGCAGTTGGAGAACGTCGCCGATCTTCTGAACTGCTACGAGTTCCGCCTGACGGTCGAGCCGGCTGCAGCTGCAGCTGCGGCCGAGCGGCACGACGCTGCCACCTTGGCCGCCATCCGTCAGGCACTGGAACTGATGCGGGACGCCACCAACCGGCAATCGCACCGGGAGGATGCGGACTTCCAGTTTCATCTCGCGATCGCGCGCGCCGCCCAGAACAGTTATTTCTTCACGGCGATGGAAGCGCTGAAGGACCATATCGCCGTCGGCATGCGGTTTCACGGTGCTTCGGTCAAGCGGGAGACCACCGGGCTGACGCGCGTCTTCGCGGAGCACGAGGCGATTGCCGAAGCCATTGCCGCGCGCGAAGCCGCAAAGGCGAGACAACTCATGCAAGACCACCTTGCCGGGTCCCGCGAGCGCCTGTTCCAGGCGACCAAATAGTGATCTCGAATGCGAAAACCCCGGCTGCTGCCGGGGTTTGATTTTTGCAGTGGCCGGTGGGTCAGAAGGCTGCCCTGTAGACGGCGAGCGCGTCTTCGACGCTCATATCGACGGGATTGTTGTCCATCAGCCGGCGGTTGGCATGGGCCTCGCTGGCATAAAGCGGCAAGTCGTCGGCATTTGCGCCGTGGGCGGCAAGCGACATTTCGATGCCGAGATCGCGGCAGAAGCCGCATGCTGCATCCAGGAGTTCCCGGGGGGACAGATTTTCGCCAAGACCTAAGGCCTGGGCGACTTCCGCCGTCTTGCTCACGGCTACCGGCTGGTTGAAGGCGAGCACGTGCGGAAAGATGATGGCATTTGCCAGGCCATGGGGCAGGCGAAGCCTCGTGCCGAGCGGATAGGCGATGGCATGTCCGGCAGCGGTGTTGACCGGGCCAAGGCAGATGCCGCCGTAGTAGGAGGCAAGCATCATCCCTTCACGTGCCTCGGTATCGGCACCATCCCTGACTGCGCGCGCGAGATACTTGCCGACGAGCTTGAAGCCCATACGGGCAAAGCCGTCGATCATCGGATGGGCGCGCCGATTGGTGAAGGCTTCCACGCAATGGGCCATGGCGTCGACGCCGGTGGCCGCGGTTACCGCCGACGGCACCGAATAGGTGAGTTCCGGATCGAGAACGGCGAAGTCAGCGATCATGTGTGGGCTTTCGACCGCGATCTTGTTCCCCTTGGCGGGATCAGTGATCAGCGAGCGGATACCGGCCTCCGAGCCGGTGCCGGCGGTCGTGGCGACCTGGGCAAGGCGCGTTTTGCGGCCAAGAACCCGGTTTGGCCCGGCGACATCGGCAAGCGTCTGCTCCGAGTCCCAAAGCACGGCAACCAGCTTGGCGACGTCGAGTACCGATCCGCCGCCAAGGCCGACGATGAGGTCCGGCTTGCTTTGACGCGCAGCGTCGAGCGCGGCGTTGAGCGTATCGACATCGGGTTCGCCCGGGATGGCGTCAAACACCGTGACGCGGCCCGAAAGCGTCAGGCGATCGACGAAGCCGGCGGTGATCGGCGTTGCGATGACGAGCACCGAACCGGCGTCGGCCGCCCAGGTGCCGACGTCTGCGATCGTGCCGGCGCCGACGGCGAGGCGACGCGGCTGGTGAAGGGTAAGGGGAGCGATGGTCATCGTGTCATCCTCGCTTGGCGTCACCCGCGACGAGCTTGCGGGCATAGGCGATGGCGGAATTCATGTTGCCGTGGTTGGCGATGCCCTGGCCGGCGATGTCGAAAGCGGTGCCGTGATCGACCGAGGTTCGGTCGATCGGCAGGTCAACCGACACGTTCACGGCGGTATCGAAGGCGACGAGTTTCACCGGGATGTGCCCCTGGTCGTGATACTGCGCGACCACGAGGTCGAAGGCGCCGGAATAGGCGCGGTGGAACACCGTGTCGGCGGAGATCGGGCCATAGGCATCGATCCCTTCTGCCCGCGCCGCCGTGACGGCCGGCGCGATCTGGTCGTCATCCTCGGTGCCGAAAAGGCCGTTCTCGCCGCAATGGGGATTGATGCCGGCGACTGCGATTTTGGGTGCCGCGTAGCCGATGCGTTTCAGATGGGCGTCGCCGGCGCGGATGGTGGCGAGAACCCGTTCGGTCGTCGAGCGCCGGATTGCTTCCTGCAGCGCCACATGGGTCGAAACGTGGATGACCTTGAGGCGCTCGGAGGCAAGCAGCATGTAGGCAGCCTTCGATCCCGTGAGGCTGCGCAACATGCCGGTGTGGCCGTCATAGTGATGACCGGCAAGGTTGAGGGCTTCCTTGTTGATCGGCGCCGTCACGATGCAGCCGATGACGCCGGCTTCGGCGTCGCGCACCGCCATTTCGATGAAGCGGAAGGCGGCGTCGCCGGCGACCGGGCTCAACTGTCCCCAGGGAAGCGGCGCGCCCTCGATCGGCAGATCCACGACATGTGCGGTGAGATCAATCTCGAGGCCAAGGGCCGCACGGGCCGCCTCGAGCGTGGCGAGATTGCCGTAGATCCGGATCGTGTCGCGCTCTTGCTGCGACATGTCGGCGAGGGCACGCACCGAAATCTCGGGGCCGACGCCGCACGGGTCGCCCATGGTTATGCCGATGATGTTGCTCATGAAGGTCTCCGTTGGTCGGCGTGGTCCCAGCCAGGGGCCAGGCGAACATATTTGATGGCGCGCCGGTGGTAGGTGTAGGCGAGATGCACGGCCCCGTCCGGTCCCTCAAGCAGCCAGGGATAGGACATCTCCTTGTTGCGGCCGTCGGTCGAGTCGTTGGAAAGGCACGTGCCGGGGCCGTCTTCGATCAGCAGCCGGACGGGAAAGGTCTTGCCGCCATCCTCGGAGAGGCAGAGGGCGACCGGCGCGCGCCGGACACCCCAGATTGGAACGCAGCCGCCCGTGGGGTCTGCGTCGGGGCGGCTGTCGTTCTCGCCGATTTCGTCGTAAAGCGAGGTGCGCCGCTCGGCGGTGTCGGCCGCGCTGACGGGATTGCAGATCATCGCGATCCGACCATCGGCAAGGCGCAGGGCGGCGATCGAGGAATTGTTGTTCGGGACGTCGCTTGCCTCGGGCGCGGACCAGGTTCGGCCCTCGTCGAGGCTCTCGGTCCTATAGACCCAGTCGGCCTGCCGCCGGCGGAAGAGGGCGGTAAGGCGGCCATCGCCGAGTGATACCGGCGACATGTGCACGCAGCCAATGGAACGCTCCAGTTCTTCGAGCTGCCATGTTTCCCCTTGGTCGAGCGAGATGCCGATGGCCGCGGTATCGTGGCTTCCGTTCCACTTCTGACCGGGGCGCTGAACGCAGCGGAAGATCGGCAGCATCCATGCGCCGTCGCCGCGGACCACGAGGGGCGCGCGGATGAAGCATCCACGCGGGAGGTCGAGATAGCGGCCCTCGGTCGTCGTCAGTGCCAGCGGGTCGGATGCATCGCGGCGGATCTCTGCCATCCGGATCCGGCACTCATCCTGATTGCCGGAGGGTTGGGACGTGTGGAAGAGCCACAGCCTGCCGTCGGGTGCGGTGAAGAGCACCGGGTTCTGCTCCGAATGCGCAGGGTCAAAGCTCAGGCGCTGTGGCGGACCCCATTGCGTAGCGTCCTTTGGCAGGACGGAAGCAAAGATCGAGATATCCGACTTGCCCTCGAGCGTACCGCCGAACCAGGCGCAGGCGAGCGCGCCATCTGAAAGCAGATGCAGAAAGGCAGCATGGTTCTGGATCATCGGCGAAGGCAAGAGCGCTTCCATGCGCCCGGGGGAGGCGGATTGAAGCAGGCCATTCATGCCGCGGGCGATTTCTTCAGGGTTCATGGGCTCCTCCTGTGTGCTTCGAAAATCGCTGAATTTTCAAAGTTGTCAAGTTTGATAAAGTTACAAATTGACCTGTGTTTGCTCGTTTATGTCATTAATATATTGAATTTACGTAATTATTTATTGTGAGAATTCTAGAATGAATTTTACATCGCAAATTAATTTGACAAACTTGAGCGAAAAGTGGATTGTCTGGACAAGCCGGCGAGAGGATGCCGGGGAGGAGGATCTCATGCCGGAAGCCAGCCCCCAGGGGGCCAAGATTGCTGTCACCTTCGCGGTCGGTGCCGCGATTCTGGCGGCAGTCGACGCGGTGATCGTGCGGGCGCTGAACGGTGCCGTGCATCCCTTCGTCATTGGCTTCTTCCGTGCCTTTTTCGGTGCGGTCATCCTTTTGCCCTTTGTTGTCCTGCGCCCATCCGTGCTCAAGTCGAGCCACCCCTTGCGTCAGCATGCGGTGCGTGCCGGCTTCAAGCTGCTCGCCATGGTCGCCTTCTTCGCCGCCTTCAGCTGGGGTCCGCTTGCCGACGTGACGGCCATCGCCTTCACCTCGCCGATCTTCCTGTTGCTCGGCGCCGCGCTGGCGCTGGGCGAAAAGCCCGGCGCGGCGATGATCGGTGCGGTGGCGCTTGGTTTCGTGGGTGCGATGCTGATCATTGGCCCCTCGGGCGCCGGCTTCAGCTTTGCCATCCTTCTTGGGCTTACGGGCGCGGTGCTCCAGTCGACCATTCAGTTGATCCTGAAGTCGATGTCGAAGGGCGACTCGACATCGACGCTTGTCGTCTGGAACCTCCTCTTGACCGTTCCGATCGCGCTTTTTTTCGCTCTACCGTTCTGGGTTATGCCGGGGGCGAGGGAGATGACGCTTCTGGCGCTGCAAGGCGTCGTCGGAACTGCCTGCATGGGGATGATGACTCACGCCTTTTCGCTCGCACCCGCCACGATCGTCGCGCCGGTCGATTTCCTGCGCCTGCCGCTCGTGGCGCTCGGCGGCTTCGCGCTGTTTGGGGAACACATTGCCCTCACCACCCTTTGCGGTGGCGGGCTCATCGGTTGTGCGGCGCTGATCGCTGCGCGATCCGGAAAAGCAACATCCGGCTGAACGAATTTCACCAGGGAGGAAATGCCGTGAAGAAACTGTTTGTCTTGAGTGCGCTCATGCTGAGCTCCGCTCTTTCGCCCGCCTTTGCCGGGTCCGGCCCGATCAAGATCGTGCTGGCCGAGGAAGCGGACCTGCTCGAGCCCTGCATGGCGACGCGTTCGAACATCGGTCGCGTCATCATGCAGAACGTCAGCGAAACACTGACCGAACTCGATGTTCGCGGCGACAAGGGCGTCATGCCGCGGCTTGCCGAAAAATGGGAACAGAATGAAGACGGCAGCTGGCGCTTTCACCTGCGTCAGGGCGTCAAGTTCTCGGATGGCACGACCTTCGACGCCAAGGATGTCAAGCACAGCTTTGACCGTATCATGAGCGACAAGAACACCTGCGAGTCGCGTCGCTATTTCGGCGGCATTACGGTGACCCCCACTGTGGTCGACGATTACACGATCGACTTCAGCGCCGATCCGGTCCAGCCGATCCTGCCGCTCTTGATGTCTCTCGTCACGATCGTGCCCGAAGAAACGCCGCTTGAGTTCATCCGCGAGCCGGTCGGTACCGGTCCCTACAAGCTCACCAACTGGACGCCGGGGCAGCAGATCGTGCTGACGAGCCGCGACGACTATTGGGGCACGAAACCCGAGGTCACGGAAGCCACATATCTGTTCCGCGCCGACCCATCGGTGCGCGCCGCCATGGTGCAGACCGGCGAGGCCGATCTCTCGCCGTCGATCTCGCAACTCGACGCCACCAATCCGGCCACGGACTTCTCCTACCTCGACAGTGAAACCGTCTACCTGCGCATCGATCACAACATCGAGCCATTGAACGACGTTCGCGTTCGCCGCGCGCTCAACATCGCCATCGACCGCCAGGCCTTCCTCGGCACCCTGGTTCCCGAAAGCGCACTGCTCGCGACCGCAATCGTGCCGCCGCCGACGCTTGGCTGGAACCCTGACGTAAAGGTCTTCCCCTATGACCCGGAAGGCGCGAAGAAGCTGCTCGAGGAAGCCAAGGCCGATGGCGTGAAGGTCGGTACGCCTATCACCATCATCGCCCGTTCAGCAAACTTCCCGAACGTGACCGAGATCATGGAAGCCATTCAGGCACAGCTTCAGGAAGCGGGCTTCAAGGTCGAGCTGAAATTCGTCGAGGTTGCCGAGCACGAACAGTACTATTCGAAGCCCTTCAAGGAAGGCCGCGGTCCGCAGATCGTCGCTGCCATGCACGACAATTCCAAGGGCGATCCGTCATTCTCGATGTTCTTCAAGTATGCGACCGACGGTACGCAGTCCGGCTTTTCCGATCCGAAGGTTGACGACTTGATAAAGCGTGCATCGGCTGCCGTCGGCGAGGAACGTGCCAAGCTCTGGTCCGAACTGATCGCCTATGTGCATGACGATGTCGTCGCCGACGTCCTGCTCTTCCACATGGTCGGTTTCTCGCGCGTTTCCGAGCGGCTTGATTTCAAGCCGACGATGGCGACCAACGGGACGCTGCAACTCTCGGAGATCAAGATCAAGTAATCTGCCCTGGCGGACGATCGGTTCGCCAGTCACAACAGAAATCAAGGCGGTGGGATGATCCCGCCGCCGGATTCCTTCGAGGGCGCCATGCTGAAATTCGTTCGAAAACGCGCCGTGGCCAGTCTGATCTCGCTCGTCGGGCTGCTCGTCATGGTCTTCTTCCTGTCGCGGTTGACGGGTGATCCGGCCGCCTTGTTCCTGCCGGTCGAAGCCTCCGCGGAGATGAAGGCGCAGTTCCGCGAACTGCATGGCCTGAACGATCCCATGCTGATGCAATTCGCGCGTTACGTCGGCGACGTCGTGACCGGCGATTTTGGCGAATCCCTGCGCAAGGCCCGCCCCGCTCTGGAGGTCGTGCTCGAGGCCTTCACATGGACGCTCTGGCTTGCCGTCATCACCATGACGCTCGTCGCCGGTGCTGCGATCGTCGTCGGCTCGCTTGCCGCCTTCCGCGCCGGCGGTTTTTTCGACCGGCTATCTTCGCTGATCTCGCTGGTCGGCGCTTCCGTTCCCGATTTCTGGATCGCCATCGTCGCGATCGTCGTGTTTTCGGTAAACCTCGCCTGGCTGCCGACTTCGGGCACGGGGTCTCTGCTTCATTGGATCCTGCCGATCTCGGTTCTGTTCATCCGGCCTTTCGGCATCATCGTGCAGGTAGTGCGCGGCTCTATGATCGGGGCACTGTCCTCGGCCTATGTGAAGACGGCGCGCGCCAAGGGCGTCAAATCCGGGCCGATCATCTTTGTGCATGCACTGCGCAATGCCATGCTGCCGGTCATCACCGTCATCGGCGACCAGGCGGCGAGCCTTCTGAATGGCGCAGTGATCGTCGAGACCATCTTCGGATTTCCGGGGGTCGGCAAGTTGATGATCGATTCCATTTTGCAGCGCGATTTCAACGTCGTGCTTGCCGCCATCCTCGTCACGGCTCTGGCGATCTTCCTCATGAACCTGCTCATCGACCTCGCCTATGCGCTGCTCGATCCGCGAATTCGACACTGAGGAGGCGACCATGACCCTCCAGACTGCCGATACCGTCATTGCCGAAGAACCGCGCTTCGCGATGCGCATGTTCCGCATGCTGCTTGCCGACAAGTTCGCGCTATGCGCTGCGATCTTCCTGATTTTCGTGCTGATCCTGGCGATCGTGGGGCCGAGCTGGCTCGGCGATCTCGCGACCAAGCAGAACCTCAGAGGGCGCAACGCCGTGCCTTTCGACTGGGAGCGCGGATGGGTCTGGTGGATGGGGGCCGATGCTCTCGGGCGACCGTTGCTTGCCCGCATGATCGTTGCCACCCAGAACACGCTGATGGTGGCCGCAGGTGCCGTCGCGCTTTCGGCAACCGTCGGCACCTTCCTCGGCCTTGTCGCCGGCTTTGCCTCGCCGCGCGTCAATCAGGTCATCATGCGGCTCGCGGACGTCATCATGTCCTTCCCGTCGCTGCTGATCGCCGTCATCGTGCTCTATATTCTCGGCTCGTCGATCCTCAACCTGATGCTGGTGCTGGCGATCACGCGCATCCCGGTCTACTTGAGGACGACGCGCGCCGAAGTGCTGGAAATCCGCGAGCGCATGTTCGTGCAGGCGGCGCGCGTGATGGGCGCATCCAGCAAGCGCATCCTCTTCCGCCACATCCTGCCGGTGGTGCTGCCGACACTGACGACGCTTGCCACGCTGGATTTCGCCTATGTGATGCTGGCGGAAAGTGCGCTCTCATTCCTCGGTATCGGCATCCAGCCGCCGGAAATCACCTGGGGGCTGATGATCTCTCAGGGCCGCCAATACCTCACCAACGCTTGGTGGCTTTCCTTCTGGCCCGGGCTTGCGATCATCCTCACCACCATGTCGCTGAACCTCCTGTCGAACTGGCTGCGCATCGCGCTCGATCCGGTGCAGCGCTGGCGCCTCGAAATGAAAGGTCGCAAGAATGGCTGACCATCTCCTGGAAGTCCGCGACCTTTCGGTCGAGTTCCACACCGCAGTCGGCGTGGTGAAGGCGGTCCGCAACATTTCCTACCACCTCGACCGTGGCGAGACCCTAGCGATCCTCGGTGAGAGCGGGTCCGGAAAGTCGGTCTCCTCCTCGGCGATCATGAACCTGATCGACATGCCGCCGGGACGCATCAGCTCCGGAGAAATCCTGCTCGACGGTGCCGACCTGCTGACGATGCCGGCGCATGAAAGGCGCAAGGTCAACGGGCGTCGAATCGCCATGATCTTCCAAGATCCGCTGAGCCACCTCAATCCGGTCTATACGGTCGGCTGGCAGATCCGCGAGGCGCTCACCACCCACGGAACCGATGCTGCCAAGGCTGCGTCTGAGGCGTTGCGACTTCTGACGCGAGTCGGCATCCCCGACCCCGAGCGCTCACTGGACAAGTATCCGCACGAATTCTCGGGCGGCCAGCGTCAGCGCGTCATGATCGCCATGGCGCTAGCGCTCCGCCCGGACCTCCTGATTGCCGATGAGCCCACGACGGCGCTCGACGTCACGGTGCAGGCCGAGGTGCTCGCTTTGCTCGAGGAATTGCAGCAGGAGACCGGAATGGCGGTTCTCATCATCACCCATGATCTCGGTGTCGTCGCCGAGATCGCCGACCGCGTCGTCGTGATGGAGAAAGGCGTCCTGGTCGAGGCCGGCACGGTGAGCGAGGTTTACAAGAACCCGCAGCATCCCTATACGAAAAAGCTCATTGCCGCCGCCCCCGGCAAGGGCGAGATGCACGCACCTGCGGCTCGCGCCGAGCCTGTTCTCTCGGTCCGTGACGTGCGCAAGCGCTACGGCTCCTTCGAGGCGTTGAAGGGCTTGTCCTTCGATCTCATGCCCGGCGAGACCATGGCCGTCGTCGGCGAGAGCGGCTCGGGCAAGTCGACGCTGGCGCGTATCCTGCTGCGCCTCGACGAACCGGATAGCGGTAGTGCCTTGTGGAAGGGCCGCGACCTATTCACCATGTCGCCCGCCGAACTCTATAAGCTGCGCCGCGACCTGCAGATGGTGTTCCAGGACCCTACGCAATCGCTCAATCCGCGCATGACGGTCTATCAGCTCATCTCCGAGGCCTGGGTCATCCATCCGGATATCCTGCCCAAGGCGAAATGGCGCGAGCGCGTGGCTGAACTTCTGGTGCAGGTCGGTCTCGGTCCGGAACACATGGGTCGCTACCCGCATCAGTTCTCCGGCGGCCAGCGCCAACGCATCGCAATCGCCCGCGCACTTGCGCTCGAGCCGCAGCTCATCATCTGCGACGAGGCGGTCTCGGCACTCGACGTCTCGGTTCAGGCCCAGGTGATCGCGTTGCTCGACAGGCTGCGCAAGGAAATGGGCATCGCCTTCATCTTCATCGCCCATGACCTGCCAGTCGTGCGCGACTTTGCCGACCACGTCATGGTCATGCAGAAAGGCAACATCGTCGAGCTCGGCACGGTGCGCGAGGTGTTTGATACGCCGCGGCAAGACTATACGCGCGCGCTACTCGCCGCAGGCCTCGACCCCGATCCCGACGTCCAGGCCGCTCATCGCGCCGCCCGTCTTCAGCGCGCGTCTTGAGACGCGCCCATTCAAAGGAATGCCCGCATGACCAAGCAAGCCTTCGTCGCCCTCGTGACCTGCTTCAACGAGGACGAGACCATCAACTACCAGGCCACGCGCGCCCAGGTCCGCCGCCAGGTGGCGGCGGGCAACAACATCATGTGCGCCGGTACCAATGGGGACTTCACCGCGCTGACCTTCGAGGAGAAGGTGCGCCTGACGGAAGAGGTGGTCGATGAGGTCGGCGGCCGGGTCAAGGTGATTGTCAATGCCGGCATGCCGGCGACCTTCGAGACGGTGAAGCTTGCCCGCGAATTCGACCGTATCGGCGTCGATGGGATCGCTGTCATCACACCGTTCTTCATCGCCTGTACGCAGGATGGCCTTGTCCGCCACTTCTCGACCGTTGCCGACGCCGTGAAGACACCCGTCTACCTCTACGACATCCCGGCCCGCACGCAGAACCACATCGAACCCGACACCGCGCGCACGCTTGCCGGCCACGGCAACATTGCCGGCATCAAGGATTCCGGCGGCGCAAAGGAGACGCTGGAGGCCTATCTGCAGGTTGCTAGGGAGGTCGAAAGTTTCGAGGTCTATTCCGGCCCAGACCACCTCGTGCTTTGGGCACTGCTGAACGGTGCGGCCGGCTGCATTTCGGGCCTCGGCAACGCCATGCCGCATGTGCTTGCCGGCATCCTGAAGGCGTTCAATGCAGGCGAGATCGGCGAAGCCGAAAAGCAGCAGGCGATCTTTACCGCTTTTCGCACCGACCTCTACGCGCTGGGTTTCGCCCCGGCCATGGTCAAGCGCGCGCTCTTCCTGCAGGACGCCTCCGTCGGCGCCAGCCGCCAGCCGGCCCTGCTTCCGAACGCAGAGCAGGACGACCAGATCGCGGAAATCCTCCGCAGATACGAACTTCTGGGGTGATGCCGCGAGTGCCGGCGACCACACGGCAGCCGGATCGGCGATGGAAGGCTATTCACGCGCCGGCTTCTGCAGAAGCTGGTTGAACAGTTTTCCCAGGGTGCCGCTTTCCTCCGCAGGCTGCTCCGTTTCAGCAGCCGGTTGCTGGTCGGGCTGCTGCCCCTCCGGTGCCGGTTGCTCGGTGGCAACGTCCGGCGTCACGGCTTGTTCTTCAGCCGGTGGAGCGGGTGGCGTCTCGCTGCCTTCTGTCGCCTTGCCACCGATGATCTCTTCGATGGAGAGTTGATCGCCTCCGTCTTTCGCTGGCTTGCCGATAGCGCCACCAATGATGTCGCGGATCGATCCGGCCTTTCCTTCGCCGGAGAGCAGCTCGTCGAGCTTCAGCTTCCCGGTCGGCAAGCCCAGCTTCTGCAGCGCCGAGAGTGCGGCGTCCGGGTTCTTCAGCAGGCCTGAGAGATCGGGATAGATGCGCGGGGCAGCAAAGGAACCCTCGATCATCACAGGCACGCCGATGCCTTCGGTCGCGATAGCGGCGCCCTGGCCTTCGAGTGAGGCGACGACGCGTGGATCCAGGCGGAAGTTCAGCTGGTCGTTTGGAAGGTTTGCCTCACCGCTGCCGCTCATACGCACCAGCGGGCCGATGAGTTTGATATCTTCGGTGCGCGCGACGCCGTTTTCGATGGCAAAGGATGCCCCAAGCTCGGTGAAGCCGGTCGCCTTGTTTTCGTTCTGCTTGAAGCCCGACGACATCAGGCCGACAAGGTTGTTGTAGACATCGGCGACGTCGATGCCGCGGATGGCGCCGTCGAAAAAGCGGACATTCGCCGACCCCTGAAGCGCGCGCTTGAGCGCGCCGGCCGTAGCGCCTGCGCCGGTGATGTCGAACTGGGCTTGCAATGCGCCTTCGAGATACTTGAAATTTGCAAGGTCGATCAGCAGCGGGGCGGCCGAAGCGCCGGCGATCGAGGCCTTCAGGGCGATCGAAGCGTCCTCTCCCGTGCCGTCAGCTCTAAGGTTTGCGGCCATCCGCCCGCCATAGAACGGGCTTTCGGGAAGGTCGAGGCTGGCCACACCCTGGGAGATCACCAGGGTGGTTGCTACCGGTCCGGCAAAGACGCGGCCATAGCCGAGCCTCTCCGCGTCGACCTTGATGGATGCATCGATCGTTCGAAGCGACGACAGGTCCAGCGGCGCGTCGGGGGTGGGGCTGCCTGCTTTGCCCTTCGCTTGCGACGGTGCGGGGCGTGCACCGGCAAGCCGCGCGAGGTCGAGTTCGGCGAAATGGAGCGCGCTGGATATCTTGAGGGGCGTGCCCAGCTCTACGGAACCGTTGCCGGTTCCTTCGACCCCGTTGACGGACAAGGTGGCTTTTTGAAACGCAACGCCGGTGGGGCTTGCGTTGACATCGCCCTTGAAGGCGAATTGCTCGACGCTGTCGCCGCCGCCCTGGCCGAACCAGGCAAGAAGCGCGCGCAGATCCGTGGCCGCGAAGTTCACCTTGCCGGCATAGCTGCCCGCGAGCGCCGCCTTGCCGTCAAGGGAGAGTGTCGCTTCTGGCATGCGCAGATCGAGTGTCAGGGGCAGCTCACTCGAACCCGAGAGCAGTTCGCGGACCGGCAGTCGCAAATCGATATCGGCTGCTTTCCCGCGCCAGACCAGGTTGCCGGATAGGAGCACGGGCTTGGTAAGATCGTCGATCTGGACCGCCAGCTTCTTGATCGTCACTTCGCCCATCGATGGGTCGGTGACACCGGGTGCTACGAAGGTGGCGTCGCGCAGGCTCGCAGTGCCGCTCAGGTTGACGGTCTTTCGGAACGCATCTCCGCCGAGCCCGCGGAACGCAAACCCGGTATCCATCGCAAGCGTTCCCGACAGTGAAACCGATTGGCCGGCGAGGCTCGCGAGCTTGGAGATGTCGAGCCCTTTGCTTGCGACGCGTCCCTTGAACGTCGGCTCGCTCTTGCGGACGTCGGCGGTGATTTCGGCCGAAATGCCGCCGGCGTCTATGCCGAGATGTTCAAGCCGGGTCCTGAGCAGCCCATCCTTCAGCGTTGCCGTCAATGCCGCATCGGAGGCGGAAATATCGTTGACGGTAATGGCGCCCACAGTGACGCTGACATCGGCATCGAAGCCGGCGAGTGCCTGCAAGCCGGCCGAGGCCGACTGCCTTTCCGATTGCCCTGCCGGTTGTGACGACCCCGAGGCGCTGGTTCCGACAAACGCGCTGAAATCCAGCTGATCGGCACTGAGGTCGGCCAGGAACCGCGGCCGGTCACCGGGAATGAACAGCGCATCGAGGCTGAGCTCTTCGTCCCCCGCTAGCAGCTTGCCGCCGCGGATCTGGTAGCTGCCGTTGCTGTTGAGCGCCACCTGCCCGCTGGCCTTGAGCTCGGTCAGGCCCGGCGCAAGCAGGGGGTCGGCTTCCACCGAGAGGCTGAGGTCAGCGGGCTTGCGCTCAAGGAGAGGGCGAAGCGGGGAGACGGAGAGAGCGACCTGGTAGCGCCGGTCTTCAAGCCGAGCACCGGCCGAAAGCGAAAGCTCGCCGTCGATGTCAGGGGCCTGGAGTGTAAGGTCGAGATCGCTGACAACGTCAGCTGTCCCGGCGGCGTTCTCTTGTCTCAGCGTGCCCCCGGTGATCGAAATCGTATCGATGGCGCTTCGTTCGAGGAAGGCGACCAGGGCTGCGAGCGGGTCGTTCTGCTTGGCCTCGCCATTGCCGCCCCCGCCGTCTTCCACCGTCGATGCGTTCTCCGGTTTCTGCCGTATCACCACGACCGGCCGGGTGAGCCTGACCTCCTTGACGTGCAGGCGGTTCGACCACAGCGAGGAGAGCGTCACGGAGCCTGCGACTTCGCCAATCTCTGCCGTCACGCCATCGCTTTGCGCATCGAGCGAAACATCCTCGGCCACAACAGCCAGATGGGGGATGACGGAGAGCCGGACGGGACCCTTCAGCGCGATCGAACTGCCCGTCGCGCTCGAGAGCTGACGGCTGAGCTCGGCGCGCATCCAGTCGCTGGAAACAAAGCTCGGCAGGACAATGAGAGAGACGACTGCGAGAACCCCGAGCGCCAGCAGGCCGAGAAAGAAACGCCGCATGTGTCTCTCCGTTGCGATAGCAATTGATTCGGTATCGTTTTCCACGGAGGCGTGTTTTGCAACTCTTGCGGTGTGTTCACCTGGACGCCGCGGGACTTCCCGCATCTGCAGTGATGTCCGTCGTCGTCTGTGCTTCGATGTTCGTAGTCGATACGTTTCCGGCTGCCGGCGCGTAGTTTCGCGGGCGATGGACGAGCGTGACCAGCACGAAAGACAGGATCATCAGCAGGTACCAGGCGCCGAGCTTCTGGAGCGAGACCGGGGTCCAGCCGTTGTGCTGCGAGGGATAGATCCAGGCGCGTGACCAGGTGCCGATGTTCTCGGCAAACCAAATGAACAGGGCGACGAGTAGAAAGCCGAGAAGCAACGGCATGCGGTGCCGAAACCGGAAGACGCGATAGTGCACTGTCGTGCGCAGAAACAGGACCGCCGTGATCGCAAACAGCGCGTAGCGCAGGTCGATGACGAAGTGGTGCGTAAAGAAATTGGCATAGATCGCCAAGGCGAGCAGCATCGTCGCCCAAAGCGGCGGATAGTTGCTGTAGCGCATGTCGAGGATACGGGTCACGCGGGCGAGATAGGAGCCGACGGCGGCATACATGAAGCCCGAGAATAGCGGAACGCCGCCGATGCGGAAGATGCTTGGCTCCGGGTAGATCCAGGACCCGACCGACGTCTTGAAGATCTCCATCACCGTGCCGACGATGTGGAAGATCAGAATGACCTTGGCTTCGGCGACGGTCTCAAGCTTGAAGACGAGCAACGAAATCTGGATGACAAGGGCCGCGACGAAAAGGAAATCATAGCGGGCAAAGCCCATGTCCTCCGGCCAGAACAATTTTGTCGCGAGCATCAGGGCGAGCATGGCGCCGCCGAAAAGGCAGGCGAAGGCCTGCTTGATGCCGAATACCAGGAACTCCGTCAGGCCGCCGAGGAGGCCGGCCGCCGGCAGCCGATCGAGCAGGCGGTGCGCCGCAGCGTCGATACGCGCTTCCCGGCTCGTGAAACGCCTATCGTCCGCCATTCGAGCCATCAGTACCGCCTCCGCTTCGCCGTTGGGGACGCGATGCCGGGACAATGCGGTTGAATTAAGGGTGGACAACAACTGCCGGGTGGGCGGACAGGCAGCCGCCCCTGCGGGTTGCCCGCCTCACCGGGGGAAGGAATAGCGCTCGACGATCGACCAGATTTCCCTGTTGACCACCTGCAACTGCTCGATGACTTCGTTGATCCGCGAAATCTCCGCATCGTTGATCTGCTCGATCTTGCCGTATTTGATCGTGTCCTTGCTGTCGAAGATCGCCATCAGCTGGGTGCTTGCCTGGTCTCCGGTCTCGTCGAAGGAATAGATGCAGTGGCTGTATTTGTTGCGAAGCTTCGCTTGCCGGCCCAGCTGCTGGGTCAGCGCGAGGATTTCCTGCCGTTGGTTCAGAGGTGTCTTGTTTGTTTTGGCCAATCGCTCGACCAGCTCGATCCGAGCCCGCGTCGTGTTCAGCGTCAGGAAGATGATGATCGCGGTTTCCTTGTCCACGCGCGCAAGACCGGCGATCAGATAGATGAGCAGGCTTTCCGTGTTGGTCCAAGTGTAGTTTAGCTGTCCGATCAGGAGAAGGATGTCGTGAAATCTCGCCATGGGCACCTGCCGAGCTTCTGTTCAAGAACAATAGTGTTTCAGAATAGCGCATTCCCGTCGTCAGTACATTCTCCCAATACGGCTATGCGGCGCACGCATTCGGTGCCGTTGAGCTTTGTGCAAGGAATCCGTTTAAAAGCAATTTCTAATAGGTACTACATTGGGCGGACCGGCGGCTAAGTCAATGCTACCCCGGCAAGGCTAGCCCGAAGTGGCAGCTTACAACGCATGTCTGTTTGCGACAGACTTGCCTCCGTAATCGGCGAGCAGGACGTGTTCAGGCCTTTGAGGGCTAGTACTGCAGCGAATTGGAGAATGCCCTTTTCATACCTGAAACCGCTGCTCTCCACCAAGTAGAGGGAGAGGCAGCCCAATATTAAATTGATTGCATATTAGAGCATATAGGCGCGCAAGCGCCTCGGAGGATCCAAACTTTCATCAAATCCAACCGCAGCCCGCCAATGGCCCAAATCCGCGTAAGAGAAGAATGCGGTTCGGCTATGGCGGCCTCAACTTGAGGTGATCGTCATGAGCAAGGACAAGAATATTCTGTTCCCATGGGACCCGAGCCAGGATCAAAGCCAGGACCAGGACCAGGACCAGGGTCAAGGCCAGGGTCAAGGGCAACTGCAAGCTGAGCTCCAGGCCCAGCTCCAAGGCCAGGGACAAGGTCAGGGCCAGGGACAAGGCCAGGATCAGGGTCAAGACCAGGGCCAAGGCCAGGGTCAGGATCAGTCGCAATACAGCGAATCCTACAATGGCAACCTGAACGGTAACGGCAACCTGAACGGCAACGGCAACGGCAACCTGAACGGCAACGGCAACCTGAACGGTAACGGCAACGCCAACCTGAACGGTAACGGCAACCTGAACGCCAACGGCAACCTGAACGCCAACTTCAACGAAAACAAGACCGACGTTGACGTCGACGTCGACAGTAAGACCAAAGTCGACGTGGATGTGGACATCGACCTCGACGGCTACAAGCCGTCGGACGACGACTTCAACGACATCGACCATTCCAAGATCGACGGTATGGCCAGCACGAGCTTCAAGGACATCTTGAATGACTCGCTCAACGGCAACAACAACGTTGCCAATGTCTTCAGCCAAAACGCCATCATGTCGGACGACGACAAGGCTGAAAACATCCACAACAGCGGAACGCTGAACCAGAACGGCAGCGCCTGGGGTGGTATCGCCAAGTCGGGTGACGGCATCCAGTCCGGAGCAGACGGTGGCGAGGGCGGAAGCAAAGCTTATGCCGATGGTGGCGCCGGTGGTGACGGCGGTCACACGGTCGGCGGCTTTGCCGCCGGCGGTAAGGGTGAGGGCGGTGATTCCGACAACGACGGCGACGCAACTGGCGGGCACGGCCTTGGTGGTATTGCAGCCAGCGTTGGCGTCGGCGCCGATGGCACAAGCGGTGACGCGAACGGTGGTGCCGCCACAGGTGGTGCCGGTGGTCAGGGTGCTGCTGGTCTCGGCGTAGGTCTTGGCCTCGGTCTTGGCCTCGGTGTCGGCGCAGCAGGCGGCGGTGATGGTGGCGACAACACAGCCGGCGCCGGCGGTCAGTCTGGCAACGTCCAAAGTGGGGATGGTGACGGCGGTGACGGCGGTGATGCTGGTGACGGCGGCGACGCTGGCGGCTTCATCCTGCCGATTCTGAACTTCGCTGGAGACGGCGGCGACGGCGGCGACGGCGGCGATGGCAACAGTGTTGCACTCGGCAGGACCGGCAGCGCTGACGGTGGCGAATCGGGCGATGCCGGCGACGGCGGCAATGCTTTCGGCGCAGGCCTCGGGGCTGGTGGCGGCTACGGCGCAGGCGTTGGCTACGGCGGTGACGGCGGTGCCGGCGGCGGTGCCAGCGCCAACGGTGGAGCCACGGGTGATGCCTATGGCGGTGACGGAACCGGTGGCGCGGCGGCCGGTGGCCATGGCCTCGGTGGTCTTGCTCTCACGGGCTCGTGGGCCAGTGGCGGTGAAGGCGGTGCTGCCTATGGCGGCGACGCCTGGGGCGGAGACGGTGGTGCCGGCGGCAACGGCGGCTTTGCCACGAATGGCGACGGTGGTGCAGGTGGCAATGCCGGCACTTGGGGCTCCTTCAATGGCGGCGACTCTGTGGTCGAGGGGCTCTCCCAGGCGACGGCAGATGCCGTGATCGACACCAACGCCTTCAACCAGCAGATCGTGCTCGGCGCGAACCTGCAGGGCAACACGATCGACATGACAGTCGTCGGTGGCGACTACCATGCCGACGTAATCGGTCACGACGACAACGCTTGATTGTAAGCGACGCGGCCGGTTGCGATCATTCGCAATCGGCTTCGAACCGGGCTGCGCGGGTCTCCCGCGCAGCCCGTCATGACCCGATGCGCTTAGGGGCACTACCCGCTACCAAAAGGAGGCCCTGACCTTGTATTCCGCAAAAATCACCGAAACCATCGCCCATTTCATAGGTCTCTTCCAACTCTCGATCGAGGACGCCCGCCTACGCGAAGCGCACGAGAAGTTCGACCCCAACCGAGAGATTCACAAGGACCCGAAGGACCTTGAAACCGCCCCGGTCAAAGTGCAGGCGCCGTACGATCTCGACGACTTCAATCCCGACGTTCCCTACCGGCCGCTCGATACGGACATCTATACGCCCGTTCCATACGGCTATGCCGGCTTGCCTTTCCCGCAGTACCCACACTCTGAAGGGACGTACGGTCGTCCGGAAGCCGATGGCGCCGTGCAGAACTCGTCGTTCAAGTCGACCTATTTCAGCACCCCGCACATCAATCCCCCGGGTTCGGTCGTGGTCTACAGTCAGCAGACCGCCGAGCTCTCGGACAACGACTATGTCAACATGGGCGGACACGGCCTGAAATCCGTCCTGCACATCGATAGCAGTGCGGTCATGGCGGAACTCATCGAAGGCTCGCTGCAGATTTCGCCGCTAGGCCTCGAGGATCCCGCAGGCTCTGCCGAAACCGTCGCCAGCCTGGTGACGACCACCGCCGCGACGCTCGATGCCTACTCTGCCGGCGATGAAAGCCAGGTGGGCGGGCTGGCCGCCAGCACATTCGTCGCGAAGGCAGCAACGCTTGAAGGCGTTTATGTCAACGGCGATCTGGTGGAGACCGCGCCCGTTCTCAAGGACCATCTGCCGAACCAGGACGAAACCGAGGAAACGCCGGAACCTGAACTGACGGAGGGCCCGAAGGAGGCGAGTGGTGCCGTTGCGCATGGCGAAGGGGAGGTTGCGATCTCGGCCTCGGTAGAGCTGGAGGCCGGCAGCAATACGCTGGTGAACGAGGTTGTCATCACAAACAATTGGCTGCAGTCGAACGTCCTCGCCGTTGCCGGCGACCATGTTCAGCTCAACGCCATCGTCCAGACCAATGCCTACTACGACAGCGATCTGGTAAGCTCCGCGCTTTGCGGCGGCAGTCTGGCGGCGGACAAGGCGACCGAAGCGCTCAACATCGCGTCATTCAAGCACGTCGCTTCCACGGAAACGACACATAACGAGTCGGGTGTTTTCCCAAAGGCATGGGCGATCACCGAGGTCAAGGGCGACCTGATGATGGTGAACTGGCTCCAGCAGTTCACGTTCATGTCCGACAACGACACCGCTATCCTGGCGGCCTCCGGCTCCAAGCTTTCGATCATCGCCGGCGACAACACCTCCGCCAATCAGGTGTCGCTGCTTGAACTGGGGTTCCGCTACGACCTGATATTCGTCGGCGGAAACGTCTTCGACGCCAACATCATCCACCAGACGAACATCCTGCTCGACAACGATTTTATCGGCGCCGTCGGCGGATTCCAGATGAGTGGAAACGGATCCGTTTCGACCGGCGGAAACCTGTTGTGGAACTATGCCAATATCGTCGAGGCCGGTGGCGCCAGCGCCGTGAACCCGATGTCGGAAGGATATCTCTCGGCCTTGCAAGACCTTGCGGAAGGCAAGGACCCTTCGTCGAAGGACTTCATGCACGACGCCGCATTTGCCGGACTGCTGGGCCTGCGTGTGCTCTATATTTCCGGCGATCTGCTCAGTCTCAACTACATTTCGCAGACCAACATCCTCGGCGACAGCGACCAGGTGACGCTGGCAATGAACGCGCTGACGGCGCTTCCGGATGCGGATTGGACCATCTCGACGGGCTCGAACGCCCTGCTCAACTATGCCGGGATCGTCGATGTCGATACTGGCGGGACGATCTATGCCGGCGGTGACGTCTATTCGGACGAAGTCCTTTTCCAGGCCGAACTGATCAAGGATGAACCCTATCTTGGAAGCGAGGATCCCGACGCGCTCGTCAGTGAAGCGGTGGTATTTCTCGGCGATGACATGTTGGCGCCGGATCCCGGGCCCCAGTCGCCCGATCACGAACCGCCTGGCCACCAGAAAAACGGGCACAAGAACCACGAAGCAAAGGATAACGGACATTCCGACCATGGGTCGGCGCATAACGGGTCGCACTCGATCGATTCGGCAGACGCCGATCCGATGCAAAGCGTATTGGCCTGATCGGGACGCGGGAGGAAGACATGACCGACCGTGGCAACCACTGGCAAGCGTCTACAGAGGGCGGTGGCGTGGCTTCGCCCGGCGCCGCAGAAGGGGGACGGCAACCGGAAAAGCCCGATGCAGAGGCCGTCCGGCGGCAATTGATCCGCCAGCTTGACCAACAGGAATACAGTCTGGATCGCGCTGTAAAGGAGATCGACGGGGTGGCGGACCAACTTCGAAGAGCGGCAGCAAACGGCTCCAACGAAAACGAGAACTGGGCCAATAAGGCAGCAGTCCCGCTTCCGGGACCGGGCGCCAGGGTCGCGAGCGTCACGCCCGCGCCCATCGACATTACCCCCCCGCCGACAAATACCGCATCCGCGACAGCAAAGTCCCCGCCCGCGCCAACGGGCACCGCAGAGGCTGCCAGCTTTACGCCGCGGCCCTGGCCCCCCAGAGCCGAGACCCCTTCCAAGGTCGAGACGCATCCGAAAAACGAGACACCGGCGAAGACGGAGACCCTGTCCGCCTTGCGCGATCGGATGTCGGTGGAACGGCAGCCGTCTCAGGACGAGCAAAAGCCGGAACCGCGTGCCGAGCGGCCGGTTATCTGGCCGACGGCCGAGATGAAGGAGAGGAGCTCGCCGCCCGGCATGGTCGTGATCGATGGCGATCGCGGACCCATCAAGGCCGAGGCGCGATCGCCCGGCAAGGGCGGTGGCTCGTCCAGCGGCAATGGTGGCGGCGGCGGTGGTGGCGTCTTTCATAAACGCCTCGGACCCGTCGATTTTTCCGCGAGCCTCAAGGCTGGCCTCAAGGCGATCCGTCAGAATCTGATGATCGTGATGGTGTTCACAATCGCGACCAACGTGCTCGTTCTGGCGATACCGGTCTATCTGTTCCAGATCTCGGACCGGGTGCTGACCAGCCGGTCGCTCGACACGCTGGTGATGCTGACGGCCCTGATCGTCGGCGCCGTGGTGCTGCAGACGATCTTCGACGGTATTCGCCGCATGATCCTCATGCGGACGGCGGTCGAAGTCGCCGCTCAGCTCGGCGCACCGATCCTGAGCGCGGCCGCGAGGGCATCCCTTCATAGCAATGGGCGCGAGTATCAGACGCTCGGGGATTTGCAGCAGCTGCGCTCCTTCCTGGTTTCGGGCACGCTGCTTTCCTTTCTCGATGCGCCGATCGCCCCTTTCTTCGTGCTGGCGGTGTTCCTCATCCACCCCCATCTCGGCGCGATCGTGCTCACATCGGCCTTTCTGCTTCTGATCATCACGCTGATAAACCAGAAGGCGACCGCGCGAGGCTTCGGTGAAGCCACCAACTACCAGACGAAAGCCAACCTGCATCTCGATTCGATGTCGCGTAATTCGCAGATCATCAATGCGCTGGCGATGATCCCGGAGGCCGTGCAAATCTGGGGCAAGGACATGGCCGGTTCGCTCAAGGCCCAGGTGCTGGCGCAGGACCGCAACATCGCCTTTGCGTCGCTTTCCAAGGCTGTGCGCCTTCTCACCCAGGTGACGATGCTCGGCTGGGGCGCCAATCTCGCGCTCCACGGTCATCTGACCGGCGGTATGGTCATCTGCGCCTCGATCATCGCCGGCCGCGCGCTCGGTCCGATCGAGGCGGCGATCGAAGGTTGGCACCAGGTCATCCAGGCCCGCGCCGCCTATGGACGCATCTCCTCGCTGCTGCAGACGTCGCCGTTGAACTTCGAACGGCTGAAGCTGCCGCGGCCAGAGGGGCGGCTCGATGTCGAACGCCTGCTCTTCGTCCCGCAGGGCACCAAGCGTGTCGTGCTGAACGGCATCACCTTCGCGCTCGAACCGGGCGATTCCCTCGCGGTGATTGGCAGTTCCGGCGCCGGCAAGACGACGCTCGGTAAGATGCTCGTCGGTTCGATCCTGCCGACCTCCGGCAACGTCCGGCTCGACCTGATGGATCTGAGGAACTGGGATCAGCGTCAGTTTGGTGAGAGCATCGGCTATCTGCCGCAGGATGTGCAGCTCTTCCCGGGCACGATCAAGGCCAACATTGCCCGCATGCGCGAGGATGCCACGGACGCGGACATCTATGCCGCCGCCAAGCTCGCTGACGTGCACGACATGATCGCCATGCTGCCGCATGGATATGAGACGGTCGTTGCCGCTGACGGTTCGCCCTTGTCGGGTGGCCAGAAGCAGCGCGTGGCGCTTGCCCGTGCCTTCTTCGGCAATCCGCGCATAGTGGTGCTGGATGAGCCGAATTCCAATCTGGACACGTCGGGCGAGGCGGCGCTGACCCGAGCACTCACGCATGCAAAGCGCGAGAAGATCACCGTCGTCACCATCACCCAGCGGCCCGCCCTTCTCAACAGCGTGGACAAGGTGCTGCTCCTGGTGAACGGCACGGTCGCGCTCTTCGGCCACCGGCAGGACGTCCTCAAGGCGCTCGCTGCCCGTGGGGTGAACACCGAAGGCAACCCGCTCGACCAAACGCAGCTTCCGTAAGCGACCAGGACGGACATAGCTCTATGACGGACATAGCCAAAGTACAGGACCTGACGTGGTACGCGGAGGTTCCGCGCTCGATCTGGCAACACACACTGATCGGCGTCGTGCTGATAGCGATCACATTCGGCGGGTTCGGCTTTTGGGCCGTTACTGCGCCGCTGGCCGCGGCCATCATCGCTCAAGGGAGCTTTGTCGCAACCGGCCAAAACAAGGTGATCCAGCATTTCGAAGGGGGGATCATCAAGGACATCCTGGTCAGCGAGGGCGATCACGTGACTGTCGACCAGCCGTTGGTGCTGCTGGACGAAACGGCGGCGCTCGCCAATGAGCGCCAGTTCTTTCTGCGGCGGGCACGGCTGGAGGCGATCGTCGCCCGCCTCAATGCGCAGACGCACGGTCTGAAAGAGATCGTCTTGCCCGATATCCTGACCCCGCACCTGAAAAATGACCCGGAGATCGGCCCGATCGTGCAAAGCCAGCAACTCAGCTTCCAGACCTGGAGAAGCAAGCTGGAAAGCGATCTCGGCTTGCTGAAACGCAACATCGAGAGCCTGGAATTCCGGTCGCAAGGCTTCTCGGAGCAGCTGAAGTCGGTTCGGGAGCAGCGCCGGCTGCTGCAGGAGGAATATGAAGGCAAGAAGACGCTGCTTGCGAAAGACCTGATCCGCAAGACGGAGATCAAGACCATCCAGCGGGCAATCGCCGACGCAGAAGGTCAGATCGGCAGGCTGATGTCCGAAGTCTCCGAAACGGGCTCCCAGATGCTCAAGCAGGAACAGCAGGTCAACCAGACCGAACAGAGTTACCGCGAGGCGGCGCAGGACGACTTGCAGAAGGCAGAGGCTGAACTGGACACGGTGCGCGAACAGCTGCGCGGGGCCACCAACGTTCTTCGCCGCGCCACGATCAACGCGCCGGTGACCGGTACGGTGATCAGGATGCACTACCACACGTCCGGCGGCGTTATCGAAAGCGGCAAGCCGATCATGGAGATCCTGCCGGCTGACGTGCCGCTGATCATCGAGGCCCAGGTGCTGCGCACCGAGATCGACAACATCAAGGTCGGCGAGAAGGCAACCGTACGGTTGACGGCTCTCAACCAGCGCACGACGCCCGTGCTGAACGGCCAGGTCTTCTATGTATCGGCCGATGCCCTGCCGGTGCAGACTCAGGAGGGGACGCGCGAGGTCTACGTCGCCCGCATCAGCCTGCCGACGAGCGAGCTTGCAAGGGTGCATAACTTTGCCGTGACGCCGGGCATGCCGGCGGAAATCCTGATCCAGACCGCTGAACGGACCTTCTTCGACTATCTTACCAAGCCGATCCGCGACAGCATGGCCCGCGCCTTCATGGAAAACTGACCGAGGCCTTCGCGTTCTGCCTTGCCGACTGCCCGAGATCTGAAATGATCTGGGAGGGAAGGTTACATTGGTTCTCCCGCAAGGCTTCAGTTCGCGGCGAAGCAATAGAAGAGGCCTTCGCCGCCCGTACCCTTGAAAGCTTCGATGGTGCAGCCTCCCCGCGTCGTGTGCGACGAGTTCCAGGATTTGGCTTCGGCGGAATCGTTCGGGCCCGTGCGGTCGCTGTGGCCGACGATCGCCGCGCCGTCGGCGCCGCCCATCGTCCAGTTGCCGCAGGTATCGGGTGCCGCAGTGCCATCCGCCTTCGAGCCGGTCAGGATGTCATGACGGTTGGGTGTGTCGCCACGCCCGTTGATGACCTCGCCTTTTTCATTGAGCGCGGTCTGTTTGGTGAGGTTGTTCTTGTCGCTATGGAGCGAGGCCACGTCGTCGGCGATCTTCTCGCCCTTGGCGTTGTACCATGGCCCCTTGCCGATCCGGTCCTTGGCATTTTCGGCGTCGGTGGACAGATAGGCTTTCCACGTCTTGCCGGTCGAGCCGGCCGCCTTTGCCAGGGTGTCGCAATAGGCGTCTGCGCCCGTAAGCCCGCCAAGATCGCCGCCCTTTCCTGGGTTCACGCTGGTGACGAAGAAACTCATGCTGGTGTCCTGGGCATGGGCCGCTCCGGAGCAGGCCAGGACGAATGCGAGAGCTGCAAGTCCGCTTTTCATTGGTCTCTCTCCCATCAGGTTTCGGGGAAGCCTAATGGTCGCGCTTGGCGGAGTAAAATCGAAATGGCGTGATGAACGAGGGGAAGTGTCCCTCTGAGGCGCGGGGGCCAGGCATCGTGTTGCGCGCCGGACGCATGGCTGGCTTGCGAAATCCCATCTACGATTTCGGCGCGATCGCTGTATATTCAGATCATCGAAGCGATGCACCTCCTCCCGCAAAGCTTCGACAGGTAAACGACTTCTCCTCCTCCCAAAGGTCGTTTGCGAGATCAGCGCCACTCCTCCTCCCAAGGTTGCTGATCGGTTTTCTAAGAGCCTGCCGCTCCTCCCGCGGCGGGCTCTTTTGTTTTCACCGGATGGGACGCCAGCTTGCGCAGCATGGACCTGACGCGACGGCGGATGATGACACGCCCCAACTCTGCGGAACAAAGTGCCGGCTAGATAGTTGAACCTCCGGGAGGTTCCAATGTCGATCCGGCACTTGAAATCCAATGTGGAGCAGAAATCGCCGCGGTGGGCGTTCCACCATGGCGCGGGACGTCTCCGCCGGGCGGAAAGTGACGATACAGGCAGCCGACTGGTCGCTGAAGTGCAGCGTGAGCAGATCGTCGACGCGGGCGACGGCGGCCTGGTAGCGCCGGACCTTGCAGCCACCCCTGTACCCGATCGCAGCCGCCAACCGCCTCCACACGACTACAGCCGTCCCGCGACGAAGATCGGCAAGCTGCTTTCCGCCCAGGCCATGCGCGACGAAGATGGCGCCGGCGGGCCGGTCTGGTTGGCCGTGCTCGGCGATAATACCAGCGAAGCCATGCGACAGTTCATGGGGCTGGTGTTTGCCTTTATCTTCCTGTCGGCAGTCTTCTTCTGGTTTCTTACGTAGCGCGGCAACGAGTGTTGTGTGACTGGAAGTCACCCTATCTCTGCAACGCCGCCACGGTTGACGACCAAAGGCCGAACCCTAGATTACCGGCGACATCCCGCCTCATTCCAACGCCAGCGAGATCATCATGCACTACAGAACCTTCGGCCGTAGCGGCCTTCGCGTATCCGAAATCGGTTATGGTGCCTGGGGCATCGGCAAGAGCCATTGGCGGGGAGCGACCGATGACGAGTCCGCCCGCGCCCTCAATCGCGCCGTCGATCTCGGCCTCAACTTCATCGATACCGCGCTTGGCTACGGCCAGGGCCACAGCGAGAAGCTGATCGGGGCTTTGCTGCGCGAGCGGTCGGAGACGATCCATGTCGCCACCAAGATCCCGCCGAAGAACATGCAATGGCCTGCCCACGCCGGCACGCCGGCCGAGCAGACCTTTCCGGCCGATCATGTGATCGCCTGTACCGAGACGAGCCTGCGCAATCTCGGCGTCGAGACGATCGACGTGCAGCAGTTCCATGTCTGGTCGGATGAGTGGGTCGGTCGCGGCGACTGGCTGGAGGCGGTCGAGCGACTGAAGCGCGACGGCAAGATCCGTTTCTTCGGCGTCTCGATCAACGACTACGAACCGGACAACGCACTGAGGCTGATCGAAAGCGGCGTGGTCGACAGCGTGCAGGTGATCTACAATATCTTCGAACAGGCGCCAGAGGAAAAGCTGCTGCCTGCCTGCCTCGAGCACAATGTCGGCGTCATCGTCCGCGTGGCCCTGGACGAAGGCGGCCTGACCGGCCAGATTCGCGCTGACACCGTCTTCCCCGAGGGCGATTTTCGCGAGACCTATTTCCGCGGCGAGCGCAAGCGCGAGGTCGAGGAACGCACGCAGAAGATCGTCGAAGACCTGGAGATCGCGCCCGACGCGCTTGCCGAAACGGCACTGCGCTTCGTTCTTAGCCACCCAGCCGTATCGACCGTCATTCCCGGCATGCGCTCGGTCCGCAACGTCGAGCGCAACTGCGCTATCGGCGACGGCCTCGGCTTGCCGGACGCTCAACGTGCAAAGCTGAGCGCCCACCACTGGCGGCGCAACTTCTACCGGGATTGAGCGGCCCGGCGGCCTGGCGGTTAAGACACTCCCCCAAGGGATCATTGCCGTCGGGCGACTGCTCTATCGGTGCCCCGGGCGCCCGGATGTGCTATCCATATGGTTGCAGGAGCCCGGGGGCGCCGATGGAACAAAAGCTATCCGTCATCATGGCCGCGGACGTGGCCGGCTATAGCCGGCTGATGGAGCTCGACGAGAAGGGTACGCTTGCGGCCCTGATGGCTCATCGACGGGAGCTTTGGGACGTCGAGGTCGCCGCGCATCATGGGCGCATCGTCAAGCTCATCGGCGACGGTATGCTGGTGGAGTTCCGTGCTGTGGAAGACGCAGTTCTCTGCGCGGTCGAGATCCAGCGGGGAATGCGGAGCAGAAACGCCGGCATACGCCCGGATCGCCGGATGGAATTTCGCATCGGGATCAATATCGGTGACATGCTGTTTGAAGATGGCGACGTCTATGGCGACGGCGTCAATGTGGCGGCGCGCATCGAGGGCCTCGCCAAACCGGGTGGGGTATCCGTCTCCTCCTCGGTCTACGACACCTTGGGCGGTCGCCTGGGCATCCGCTTCGAAGATACGGGCGCGCAGGCATTGAAGAACATCGGCCGCCCCGTCCACATCTACAATGTCTTCATCGACGACGCCGGGTCCGGGCCCGCCGTGCTGATGGCGCCGCCATCACAAGAGGTTCGAGAAAATCCCCCGGTCAAATCGGGCCGGACTCTTCTCCATGTGTCGCGCTTTGCGAATCTGAGCGGCAATCCCGACCGGGAGTATTTCGCTGCCGGCATAACGCAGGATGTCGTCGCGGCATTGTCGCGCTTCTCCGGCTTGAACGTGATTGTTCGGGCGCCACGTGTCGAACCGCAACACCATGCAGCCGCCTGCTACTCGCTTGAAGGCAGCGTCAGGCGCGTTGGCGACCGCGTCAGGGTCAATGCCAACCTGACGAACGCCACTGGCGAACACATCTGGGCGGAGAAATACGATTTCGACCTGATCGACATGTTCGACGTCCAGGACGAACTGTCCCGTTCCATTCCGGCGGCCCTGAACGTCAAGATCGAAGAAGCCGAACGATACAGGGTTCTCGCCGAACCGCTCAAAGGTTCGAGCGCTTACGATTTCTATTTGCGCGGCCGGCACATTGAAAAGAGCCTGAAACCGGATGAGATCAGGTTGGCGAAGGAGATGTTCCTGGCAGCGATTGACGCCGATCCGGCTTATGCGCGCGGATATCTCGGGCTCGCCTGGCTGGAGATACGCAAGCTGAAGTGGAACGAGCGCGTTGATATGGAGGCGACGCTCGCCAGCGCTTTCGCCTCGGCAAGCAAGGCTCTGGAGCTCAGCCCCTATGACGCCGACATTCACTGGGCGCTTGGCGTCGTCCATCTGTGGAGGGGAGAGGCCGATCGGGCAATCGGTTGTTATGAACGCGGCCGCGAATTGGCACCCAACAACTGCGATCTCCTCGCAGAATATTGCGATGCCCTCGGCTATCTCGGTCTTCTTGAAGACGCGATCAGGATCGGCGAACTGGCATTGCGGCTGAACCCCAGTCGCCCGGACTGGTATTTCTGGAATATCGCGGCCAGCAAATACCTCTCCGGGCAATATAGCGAAGCGCTGGCGCTGCTGGAAAAGATGGCCGAGCTTGGATCGGCCTACCGATTGCTCGCGGCGACCTACGCGCAACTCGGCCGTTTGGAGGAAGCGCGCCGCGCCGCGGCCGAACTCTTAAAACTCAATCCGGAATTCTCGATCGAGCGATACAGTTCTCGCACTCCCTATCGGGACAAGGCGCTGCTCGCGCGATACGTTGAAGGGCTGCGGCTGGCGGAACTGCCGGAATGAGGTCTGGTTGTCGCGAGGGCGCCGCCTCGGCCGTGTTCAGTTGGAGGATACGCAATGTCGGAAACAGTCAACGTCCGCTACATGGTCGACGACGTCGAGGCGGCGATCGCCTGGTACACCACCCATCTGGGCTTTTCGGTTCTGTCGAACTATGCGCCGGCCTTCGCGGATGTCCAGCGCGGAGCGTTGCGGCTCCTGCTCAGCGGGCCGACGAGCTCGGCGGGCAGGCCGATGCCGGATGGCGAGACGCCGGGGCCTGGCGGCTGGAACCGCATCCATCTCATCGTCGATGACCTCAACGCCGAGGTAGAGCGGCTGCGCGGCGCCGGCGTCAGGTTTCGCAACGACATCGTCACCGGTCCCGGAGGGGCGCAGATCCTTTTGATCGACCCCTCCGGAAATGTCGTCGAACTGTTTCAGCCGGCGCGCCGATAACGATCGCGCCCTGAGCACGTTCGTTGACGCCGCGCGCACCGTTGGAGATGCGAGAGGCGGATCTGGTCTCAGCCGGCGCTGGTGTCGACCACTTCGAAATCATGCGTGATCGTCGCGGTCTTGGCGAGCATGGCCGAGGCCGAGCAGTATTTTTCGATCGAGAGCGAGATGGCGCGTTCGACTTTGTTGACCGCCAGTCCGCGTCCCTTGACGATGAAATGCATGTGGATGCGGGTAAAGACGCGCGGTTCCGTCTCGGCGCGGTCCGCATCGAGTTCGACGACGCAATCCTCGACCGGCTCGCGACCCTTTTCCAGGATGTGCACGACATCAAAGGCCGAGCAGCCGCCGGTGCCGATCAGCACCAATTCCATCGGGCTCGGACCCGGCGTGCGGCCTTCCTCACCGAAGGCGGTTCCCAAAACGACCTTGTGGCCGCTTCCGGACTCTCCGACGAAGGTCCGGTCTTCCACCCATTTGACGCGTGCTTTCATGTGTTTCGTCCTGTTACAGCAATGTCCGGATCATAGACCCGCGCGGCCGATGACCTCCAGTTCACATACCGTTTCGAACGATTTTCGCAAATGCCTCGCTTCCGGTAAAATGCCAAGCCCGCGCCATGTGCGCGCGAAACAGGCAAGGATTGATCGGATGAACGAGACGACCGGAAATGCGCCTGACAGCTCCGGCGCGGTGGTGCACCCGCCGATCGCGTGGGTGCTGGCCGTCGGTGGCGGCCTCGTGCTCGACCGGCTTTACCCGTTGCCGTTCGTGCCGGAGATGGTGCCTGACGCGTTGGTTGGCGGCCTCGTGTTTCTGGCCGGCCTCGCGCTGCTCGTCTGGGCAGCGATGACCTTCGGCCGTGCAGGAACCGACATACCGGTCAACCGCCCGACGTCAACGATCGTCGAAGCGGGTCCCTACCGCTTCACCCGCAATCCCATCTATACCGGGATGTTCCTCGGCCTGATCGGCTTTTCCATCGCCTTCGACAGCCTGTGGCTGCTGATCCTGCTGGTCCCCTTCTACCTCGTCATCCGCTATGGCGTGGTGGCGCGTGAGGAGGCCTATCTCGAGCGCAAGTTCGGTGACGTCTATCGGGCCTACAAGACGCGCGTCAGGCGCTGGCTTTAGCGGCGCGGACGAAGGACGGAGAGCTTGAAACTGCCCGGAGCGCATCGGCCAGGCGCTCGACGTCGCGCGGCAGTAGACCGGCGATGTTGATGCGTCCGTTCGCCGTTCCGTAGACGCCGAAGTCCTCGCGGAGCCGGTTCATCTGGCGCTGGTCGAGCGGTAGCAGCGAGAACATGCCTTTTTGCCGGCGCAACACCTGGAATTTCTCCGGGGCGCCGCATCCTGCGAGCGCATCGGCGAGGCCGCTGCGGATCTCGGCTACGCGGCGGCGGCTCGCCTCCAGTTCGGCAAGCCACATCCCGGGGTTTTCGAAGAGGCGCGCGGCAATCGCGGCGCCGTGCTCCGGCGGCATGGAGTAGTTGGCCCGGGTGATCCGCTCCAGCGTGGCGCGAATGTTGGCGAGCAGGTCCCGGTCAGGCGCGATCACCATCGCCGCGCCGGTACGTTCGCAATAGAGACCCATGTTCTTGGAGCAGCTTGCCGCGACGAGCACCGTGTCGAGTTCTTGAGCGAAATGCCGCAGGCCCACGGCGTCCTCTTCGATCCCGTCGCCGAAGCCCTGGTAGGCCATGTCGATCAGCGGTATCAGCCCCTTGTCTTTGCAGAGTTTGGCAAGCAGCCGCCACCGCTCCGGCGTCGGATCGATGCCGGTCGGATTGTGGCAGCAGCCGTGGAGGAGAACGACGTCTCCCTGGCGGGCCTCCCCAAAATCCGCGACGACGGCGTCGAGATCGAGGCCAGCCTCGTTCTCCTGCCAGCGGAAAGCCCGTACGGCGAGGCCCGCGGCCGTCATGATCGGGCGGTGGTTCACATAGCCGGGATTGGTGTTCCAGATCGTCGCGTGCGGCGAGACGAGCGCGATGAAATCCGCGAGGATCCGGAGCGCGCCAGTGCCGCCAACCGTCTGGATCGTACACTGGCGGTTGAGCGCCTCGGCGCCTTCACCGAGAAGGAGCCTGGACATCCCGTCGTTGAATGCCGGGTTCCCGGAGAGTGCCCTGTAGGACTTGGACGCGGCTGCGGAGGCGAGACGCGCCTCTGCGTCCTGGACCGCCCGCATGACAGGTGTTTGACCCGAAGCATCGCGATAGACGCCGACGACGAGATCGATCTTGTCGGTGCGACGATCCTGCCGGAACGAGCTGATGAGAGCCCACAACGGATCGGGTTCGGCGATTGGTAGAGCGGCGAGCATACTGGGTTCCCTATCGTTCTTGAAACTAGTGGCGGTTTGCCAAGATCACGCCCGTCGTGATGACGAGGATACCGATGGCGGTCGCTAACGCGAGCGCCTCGCCAAGGATCGGAATGGCCATCAGGCTTGCGAGCGCCGGCGCGAGCGAGCCGATCGTCGCGCTTCTGGCAGTGCCGAGCCGCGAGATCGCGAAGGCGTAGCCGACGGTCGAAACGAGGCCGACACCGAGCCCCTGCACCAGAATGAAGGGCAGGGCCTGATGCCAGGAAAATTGCCCGATATGCGAGGCGACGGCGCCGGTCAGGAGCAGGGGGAGGAGGATGACGAGCGAGCCGATGGAGAGCAGCAGTCCGTTGCTGATCGCATCCACTCCGGTGCGGCGCAGCCCGATCGTATAGGCGCCCCAGATGAGGCTCGCGACAAGCAGCAGGCCGACGCCGCGGAGGGTTTCGGTCGTCACCGCATACTGCTGTCCGGCAACGATGCCGATGACGCCGGCAAGGATCAGGGCGAGCGGCAGCCAGCGCTTCCTCGGCACGCCCTTTCGCTCAAGCAGAAGGACGAGCAAGGCAACGGATAGCGGCGTCGTTCCGGCAACGAGTGCGCCAACATAGGCCGCGGAGGTTGCTTTGGCACCTTCCGAGACGATGAAGAAGAACGGTACGCCGCCGAGCAAGACGAGGGCCGCATCCATTGGCCTGACCTTGCGAAGTGCGGAAAGGCGCTGGGGGATGGCCGGCAGCAGGGCGAGGATCGGGATCGCGAAGCGAATGAGGGCGACGTCGACGGTGGCAAGCGGCGAGGCCCCGATCGCCCGCATGGTCAGCGCGAAGCCCGCCCAGACCAGCACGACGATGGACAGCACGATGTAGCCGACTGTCGTCGGTGTCAGCCATCCGCTTCTCGATTGCTGAAAATCTGACGTCACGTCGGTCATGCGGGGCCTCATCGCTAGGATGGCTCACATGATATGCTTCTCGCGCAGTCGATATCTTGCTATTTCACTCGCCGTTTGCATAGAGTTTGGCAGAATCTGCCATCGGGGAGGGGCGAATGGACGAAAAGGACATGCAGATCATCTGGGCGCTGCAGAAGGACGGCCGCCTTTCCAATCAGGATCTCTCCGAGAAGGTCGCGCTGTCTCCTTCTCCGTGCCTCAGACGGCTGCGCCTGCTTGAGGAGGCGAAGATCATCAAGGGCTATACGGCGATCGTCGACGAGGAGGCCTATGGTCTGCCGATCACGGCTTTCGTCCGCATCCGGCTCGAGCGCCATTCCGAGGCTTCCGTCGCCGCCTTCGAGCGCAAGGTGAGAACGATCGACAACATCCAGGATTGTTACGTCATGACCGGCGAAGCCGACTACCTGCTGCGGGTCCTGGTGACGAGCCTCAAGGATTACGAGCAGTTCGTCCGCACCCAACTGCACAATATCGAGGGCATTGCCGCGATCGATACCAGCTTTGCCTATGGCACGGTCAAGCGCGCAACCGTCTTTCCGCGTCTGTGAGCGGCCAGCGAATGCCGCGCCTCGTCACTCCGCCCAACGCCGGAAGACAACGCTGGCATTGACGCCACCGAACCCGAAGCCGTTGGAGATGGCATAGTCGAGCGACAGCTTCCGTGCCGCGCCCGAGACAAAGTCGATACCGTCCGCAGCCGGATCCGGCGTTTCGAGATTGAGCGTCGGCGGCGCGATCTGGTCGCGCAGGGCGAGCACGGTAAAGATCGCCTCCAGACCGCCCGCTGCACCCAGCAAATGCCCGGTTGCGGATTTCGTCGCGCTGACGGCGATTTCGCCGTTGCGGCCAAAGACCGACTTGATCGCCTCGATTTCGCCCTTGTCGCCGACCGGCGTTGAGGTCGCATGAGCATTGAGATGGCGAATATCGCTTGGCCGAATGTCGGCCTGGGCGATGGCGATTTCCATCGCCCGCCGGGCGCCTGCACCATCCTCCGGGCCTGAGGTGATGTGGTGGGCATCGGCCGTGGTGCCATATCCGACGAGTTCGGCGATCGGTGTGGCGCCGCGCGCCAATGCATGCTCGAGCGCCTCGATCACGACGATGCCTGCGCCCTCCCCCATGACGAAGCCGTCACGATCGACATCGAAGGGCCGTGAAGCGCGATCGGGCGTCTCGTTGAAACCCGTCGACAGGGAACGGGCAGCGGCAAAACCGCCGAGGCTGATGGTGTTGATGCAGGCTTCCGCCCCGCCGCAGATCGCAATATCCGCCTCTTGCGCGCGGATCAGCCGGGCCGCGTCGCCGATCGCCTGGACGCCTGCGGCGCAAGCGGTCACCGGCGCGCCGATCGGCCCCTTGAAACCGTGACGGATCGAAACCTGGCCGGCGGCGAGGTTCACGAGAAAGGATGGCACCGTGAAGGGCGAGAGCCGCCGTACGCCGCGCTGATCGACCGTGCGGACCGCCTCCGAGATTGCCGGGAAGCCGCCAATGCCGGACGCGATCACCGTGGCCGTGCGCTGCTGTTCGATCGCGGTCGCGGGATTCCAACCCGCTTGCTCAATTGCCTCTTCCGCCGCGGCCAACGCCAACAGGATGAAGCGATCCATCTTGCGCTGGTCCTTCGGCGGGATGATCCGGTCGGGATCGAAGCCAGCCGTTGCGTCGTCCGCAGGGGTAGGCACCGTCCCGCCGATCTTGCTGCCGAGTTCGGCGACGACCTCTTCCGGCAGACGGCGAAGCCCCGAGTTTCCGGCAAGAAGCCGCGACCAGCTTGCCTCTACGCCCGCTGCCAAAGGGCTGATCGCCCCCATTCCCGTTACGACGATGCGACGCATCGGTTCTCCTGACCTGGGTTACGCAATCCGAACGGAAAGCCGCTCGTGTTGTTCCTGCCATTGCTCGCGGATCCGAGCCGCAAGGCGCGAACGGCCGCAGCACGGATGACCTCTCTCCTGTGCATGGTCCTCAGCGAGGACGCTCGATGGCGATCGCGGTGGCTTCGCCGCCGCCGATGCACAGGGCAGCGACGCCGCGCGAAAGACCCCGCCGCGCCAAGGCGTGAAGCAGGGTCACGATCAGCCGCGCGCCGGTCGCACCGATCGGATGGCCGAGCGCGCAGGCGCCGCCGTTGACGTTCAGCCGGTCGCGGGCGATGCTGAGATCCTTGGCGGCGGCCATAGCCACCACGGCGAAGGCTTCGTTGATTTCGAAGAGATCAACGTCATCGACACTCCAGCCGGTCTTTTCCAGCAGCTTGCGGATCGCAGGAATAGGTGCCGTCGTGTACCAGGCGGGTTCCTGACTGTGCGTCGCATGCGCCTTGATTTCGGCGAGGATCGGCATGCCTTCGCGCTCGGCAATCGAGCGGCGGGTCAGGACGAGCGCCACCGCACCATCCGCATTGGCCGACGCGCTAGCGGCCGTGATCGTGCCATTGGCGCGAAAGGCGGGCTTCAGGTTCGGGATCTTTTCGGGCGACACCTTCCGCGGGTGCTCGTCGGTATCGATGACCGTGTCTCCGCCCTTGGCCGCGACGGTGATCGGCGCGATCTCGTCGGCAAAGGCCCCAGTTTCGATCGCGGTGCGGGCGCGTGTCAGCGTTTCGACCGCATAGGAGTCCTGATCGGCACGGGTAAACCCATAGGCTTCGGCCGCTGCCTCGCCGAAATCGCCCATCGGTCGGCCGGGCTCATAGGCATCTTCCAACCCGTCGAGCATCATGTGGTCGAAGATCCGGTCATGCCCGACGCGATAGCCGGCTCGTGCCTTGGGGAGCAGATAGGGCGCGTTCGACATCGACTCCATGCCGCCGGCGACCGCGACATCGATCGATCCGGCAAGAATGAGATCATGCGCCAGCATGGTCGCCTTCATGCCGGAACCGCAGACCTTGTTGATCGTGGTGGCGCCGACGGCATCGGGCAGACCCGCGCCGCGGGCTGCCTGCCGGGCCGGGGCCTGTCCCTGGCCAGCGGGAAGCACGCAGCCCATCAGCACCTCGTCCGGGCGATCGGGTGAGAGGTGTGCCCGTTCAAGTGCGGCACGGATGACGTGGGCGCCGAGCGCGCTCGCCTGGGCCGGCGCAAGATCGCCGAGGAAGCGGCCAAGCGGCGTGCGCACCGCCGATACGATGACGATGGGGTCGGATGTGCTGGACATGGTCCGGTCCTTTCCGGCTGGAGGGAAACCCTGAACGTTTCGTGGGGGATCTTTGCCTGCTATTGCAGTGGCGACGCCTGCGACGCCCCTTCGTCGGCAAGCAAGCTCTCGGCCGCCGCCTTCAGGAACCGGTTCGAGAGTTGCTCGTCATCGACTGCGCGCGAAAGCACCAGCGCACCGACCATGGTCGAGAGCGCGACGATCGATTGGTCACGCACTTCCTTGCCTGGTTCGGGTGGAACCACCCCATCGAGAATGTCGAGATGACTGTTGATGCCGGCCTCGAAAGCCTGGCGCAAAGCTGGGCTGCGGCGGGCGGCTTCCGGTGCGAGCGCGGCCAGCGCGCATCCGTCGGCCTTTTCGTGGCGATGCGCATCCGACAGGTAAAAGCGGAGCAGGGCGCGAAGCGGCTTACCGGCCGCCTTGGAGACGACCCTAGCCCAGTTCGCCACGCCGCTCTCCAGCGCCTTGGAAGAAGCCTGAGCGATGAGGTCGTCCTTGGATTCGAATTGCTTGTAGAAACCGCCTTGGGTCAGGCCGGCGCCCTTCATCAGGTCGTTCAGACCGATGCCGTCGAAGCCTCTCTCGCGAAAGAGGCGACTTGCGACCTCGATGACCGTTCGGCGGTTTTCCTCCGCCTGTGCCCGGCTTACTCTCATTGTCTGCTCCCATCAGGCAAATGCGACAAAGAGAATATATGTCGATCACCATCTATCCGTCAAGTATAGATGGTGACCGAAATCTTAATGGAGGCTTGAGCGGCTGCGACGAGGAGGCTCAGGCGCCTAGCCGAACGCCGGTCATCTCCTCACCGACGGCCCAAAGCCGCTCGGCGGCCTCCCGGTCGACGGCATAGGCCTCGACGCCGGCAATGCGGGCGGACGACGTATTGCGTGCGATCGACCAGGGCGTGTCGCTGGGAAGCAGTGGGGCAATTTCGCAGTCCATGCAGAACACGCCGCCCTTGCCGTCGAGCTGTGGGCTGGTGGCGCACCAGACCTGGGTGCGCCCCTTGCTCCGGGGTTTTCAGGTCACGCGACGGGTCGAGGATCGGTTCGCCCTTATCGTCCAGCGCGCCGTGCGCCTGCAGCGTCTCGACCGACATGTGGCGGGTGAGCCCGGTTCCGACGATGCCGCCCGGGTGCACGGAGAGGGCACGGATGCCATCCTCCTTGCCGCGCGCGTCGAGCGCGGTGGCAAAGAGCATATTCGCCGTCTTCGACTGGCCATAGGCCAGCCACGGATCGTAGGCGCGGCGCTCGAAATTGATGTCGTCGAACACCACGGGCGAGAAGCGGTGCCCGGCCGACGAGACGGAAACGACGCGGGCGCCCTGCGCGCGCTTCAGCGCCGGCCAGAGCCGCGCAACCAGCCGGAAATGGCCGAGATGGTTGGTGGAGAACTGCAGCTCGTTGCCGCGAGCGTCGCGTTTCAATTCTTCGACGGCCATGATGCCGGCGCTGTTGACGAGGATATGGAGCGGCAGCCCGGAGGCCAGGAAATCATCGGCGAAGGCGTCGATCGAGGCGGGGTCGACAAGGTTCATTGGCCGGACTTCGACGCCCGCGGCCACCGCGCCGATGGCCTTGCGGGCGCGGTCGACGTCGCGGGCCGGCACGATCACCTTGGCGCCTGCCTGCGCAAATGTGCGTACCGTTTCAAGGCCGAGGCCGGAATAGCCGCCGGTGACGATGGCGATCTTGTCCTTGAGGTCGATGCCGCGGACGACATCCGCTGTGGTCGAGGCAGCGGTGAAGCCGGAGTTGATGGGCTGTTGCAAAGTGGACATGGTGGGGTCTCCAGTTGATGCCCCCTGGAGATATCCATCATCAACTGAATTATGAATGCTTGATAATCCGTAGTCCTTTCGCCATAGTTCAGAAATGGACCAAGATCCGCTTTCCTCCATCCTGTCGCTGATCGAAGCCCGCGCGGTTTATGCCGGCGGCTTCAGTGCCGGCGGCGATTGGGCAATCCGCTTTCCGCCGCCGGAGAAGATCAAGTTCTTCGCCATTGCCCGCGGCGCCTGCCTGCTTGCTGTCGATGGCCTCGGCGATCCGCTTCAGCTTGATTGTGGCGATGTCGTGCTGCTGTCGGCGCCGGCTCCGTTCACGATCGCCAGCGCAGATGGAATTTCTCCCGTTGATGCCTATGAGCTCTATACCGAAGGCAAGCGCATGGCGTCCCTCGGGCAGGGGGACGACTTCCTGTTCATGGGTGGCCATATCGACCTCGGCACCGCAAGCAGCCGCCTGCTCATCGACAATCTGCCGCCGGTCATTCACCTGCGCCGCGATGATGCCGGGGTGGATCAGTTGCAATGGCTCATCCGCGAGCTGGTGCAGGAAACCATGGCCGCAGCGCCCGGTGCAGATGCCGCGTGCTCGGGCCTTGCCCATCTGATGTTCCTGCAGATCCTCAGGGGCTATCTGTCACGGGAGCGTGGCGTCGATGTCGGCTGGCTGCGCGCCGCATGCGATCCGAAGCTGGCGCCGGCGCTCTCACTGATGCATGGCGACCCGACACGCAACTGGCATCTGCCGGAACTGGCCCGCGCTGCGGCCATGTCGCGCACTGCCTTTGCCACCTATTTCAAGGCCGTCGCGGGCATTGCTCCGCTCAGCTATCTCGCCGAATGGCGCATGCGGCTGGCGGAGCGAAAGCTACAGGATGGTGGCCAGTCTGTGGCGACGGTCGCGCAATCCGTCGGCTACGCCTCCGAAGCCGCCTTCAGCACCGCGTTCAAGCGCATCATGGGCCGCTCGCCACGGCAGCGCGCCAAGACTGGACGTCAGGTCTCGCCGGGTCAGCTGTTGCCGGTCACGCTCTGACCTTTGGCCGGAGTGCCCTCAGGCATCCGGCAGGGTGAAGACGGTGCAGGGCGCTGCGATCCCACGCAATTTATGATCGCCGAGGGGTAGGAGCGGCGTCGTCGTGACGTTGGCGACGGCGCCTGAGATCAATACGGACCGGCCAAGCGGCCGACACAGGCCTTCCAGGCGGCTGACGAGGTTCACCGCCGCGCCGATGGCGGTGAAATCGAGCCGGTCGGCTGCGCCGATATTGCCCCAGAGAATGTCGCCGAGATGCAGCGCCACGCCGAAGGAGAGCGGCGGCAGACCCTCGGCCTGCCTTGCAGCATCGAGATGCGCCATGCCGGCGCGGGCGGCGGTCACCGCGCGCAAGGCCGCGTCACACGCCTCGGTCGGCGAACCACTGACCGGAAAGATCGCCAGGACGCCGTCGCCGATGAATTTCAGCACCTCGCCGCCGAAGGCGTGGATCGCGCCGGCCACCCGATCGAACCAGGCGTCGAGGGCCGCAATCACCAAAGCGGGCTCCGTTGTTTCGGACAAACCCGTGAAATTGCGAAGATCGGCGTAGAACAATGCGGCGCGAATGGTCTCGCCGGTGCCGCGGGTCAGCTCCCCGGCTCGGACGCGGGCGGCACTGCGACGGCCGAGATAGGCTTCGAGCAGGGCGGCGAGCGCTGCCCGCTCGGCGAGTGCCACCAAGGGAGCGACGGCGAAGCGTGCGACCTGACGAAGCCTAGCGGTTTCTGCCGGGTCGAAAGGCCGGGTTCCGGCCCAGCCGAGCCTCGCCCGGTCCGTCCCCGAACTGGTCGATTGTTCAAGCACCGGCCCGAGACCGGCCAGCCAGTCATGTCCTGCCCGATCGGATACCGCGCCCGCGAAGCCCAGGCTCTCGATCACGACGCCAGTCTCGGCCCGCCATAGCCAGGTGCGGCGGGCGATGATCGGATGCGGCACGGCCAGAGTGAGCGCACCGCCGGCAAGCGGCAGGTCGTCGGCGACAAGCAGGCGTCCAAGCCCGGACAGGAACCGGTCCGGATCGGGCGAGGCGCTCGCTTCATCCACGAGCCAGGCGAGGGGTGCGGACAAATCCATGGCGAAGAGGATAGAGCCGGGGCTCGTTCCGGCAAGGGGCTGGCCTGCAAGGTGGCGCCAAACGGCACGCGGGTCTATGATCGCGGCAGCCCGGGTTCCGTGCTTCACCTCTCCTGAACCGGCGGGCAGGCCAAACAGCAAAGGGAAGACCGATGCAAGAAGCCCTCGTCGTCCGCCGCGAAACGCGTATTCAGGCGCCGCCCGCCGCGGTGTTCGCTCTCCTGACCGATCCGGAAAAGATCCTCCGCTGGATGGGAACGGAGGCCGACACCAAGGCGGAGCCCGGCGGTCTCTATCTCGTCAACGTAACCGGAGCGCGTTTCGCCCGTGGGTCTTTTCGTGAGGTGGTGCCGGTGCATCGGCTCGCCTACAGCTTCGGCTGGGAGGGCAGTGACATCGTCCCGCCCGGCTCCAGCCTGATCGAGATCGACCTGATCGAACAGCCGGATGGAACCTTGCTGCGTCTCACCCACACGGGATTGCCCAATTCCGAGCAATGCGCCGGCCATGCGGAAGGCTGGGCGCATTATCTGGAACGGTTGGGGCAAGTCGCGTCCGGGCGCGATCCCGGGCCCGATCCCTGGCTCGGCCGTGACGGCAGCAGCAGCTGACGACCTCTCCTGATTGCTTAGATCGGCAGGAGCGCATCCGGCTTCACGTCCCCGACCGACGCGTAGGTGTGCGTCTCTCTGACGCCGGGAAGCGGCAATATCACCCGTTCGAGAAAGTCCTGGAATAGCGACATGTCGCCAATCCGCGCCTTTACGAGATAGTCGAAGCCGCCGATCACCATGTGGCATTCGAGAACCTCCGGTGCCTTTGCGATGGCCTCGGAGAACCGCTCGAAGATATGCGGCGCCGTGTGGTCGAGGCGCACCTGAATGAAGACGACGGTTCCCCGGCCGATCTTCTTCGGATCGAGGATTGCTCGCACCGCTTTCACATAACCCTCGCGGAAGAGGCGCTTGACGCGCTGGCTGGTGCCGGTCGGCGAGAGCCCCACCCGGTTCGCCAGTTCAAGCGTCGTGCGCCGGCCGTCTTCCTGGAGCAGCCTCAGCAGGTTGCGATCGATGGTGTCGAGACCTGCAATTTCCTGATTCACGCAAACTGATCCTCGATAGAGTGCATTTCACTCAGATTCTGCGAAATTAATATATTTAGACACGCTCATTCGAGCAATAGCATGCCGCTTCCGCAGTCCGATAACCGTTTCTGGCCGGACCGATCTCGTCGTCATGGAGGCAAGCGTGCGTGTTCTGTTGGTCGAGCAAGAGGCCGGAAGCAAGAGGTTGGCGATCCTGGCGGGCGTGGTCTTCGTTGCGATCACCACTATCCAGTTCGTTGCCGCCCGCTTCAGCCTGCGCGAACATCTGACCGCCGCCGATATCGTCAGTTTGCGGTTTGCGGGCGCTGCTTTCGCCTTCCTGCCGGTGGTTTGGAAGACCGGGGCTGCGAGGCTGAGGGCACTCGGCTGGCGGAAGGCTGGTTTGCTGGCCCTGCTGACGGGGCTACCCTATCCACTGATCATCAATCAGGGGCTCACCCAGGCGCCGGCCGCCCATGCCGCGGCCCTCTCTCCCGCCTTTATCGTCTTCTTTTCGTTCCTGTTCTCGCGCATCGCGTTCAGGGACAGGGTTTCCGGCCAACGGGTGATCGGCATTGCCGTGATCATGGCGGGGCTCGCGCTGTTCGTCTTTCACGCAGGCATCGGTTCCGGCGACACCTTGCGCGGCGATCTTCTTTTTGCAGGTTCGGGCATCATGTTCGCGGTTTATGCGGTGCTAGTGAGGCTCTGGTCGGTCGATGCGGTCACGGCGACCATCGCCGTGGTCTTCTTTTCCTGTCTGCCTCTGCCGCTGCTGCACATCCTGGCGCCGAGCGGGCTCGGGGCCACGTCGCTGGCGGAAATCGCAACGCAGCTGGTGATCCAGGGGTTCCTTGCCGGTGCCGCTGCCGTCGTCCTCTACACCTTCGTGGTGCGCCAGCTTGGGCCGCAGCCGGCTTCGCTGTTCATGCCGTTCATTCCGGTGACCACCGCCTTGGTCGGCATGGTGGCGCTCGGCGAAATACCGGCGCCTCTGCAATTTGCGGCAATCGCGGTCATCGCGTTTGGAATGATCTTCCCGATCCTGATGCGAGCGTAGCGATCTTTTTGGAAGGATGCTCCGGGGTTGCCAGAGAACGCCTACTTCTGTGCCTGCTCGGCGGGCATCGGCTTGACCGGCGCGCCGGGGAAAATCTTCTGCAGGTTTCCCGCGATCACCTGATCGCCCTCCGCAACGCCTGACGTCAGGCCGATGAGGTCGCCGCTTGTCGGGCCGAGGGTGACCAGCCGCTGCTCGACCGTGTCGCCCTTGCCGACGACATAGATGTATTTGCCGAGCTGGCTCGAGCCGAGTGCCGTTTCCGGCACCATCAGCACATTTGGTTCGTCGCGGACTTTCAGCCGCACGCGGACATATTGGCCAGGTAGCAGGGTCAGATCGGTATTGTCGATCGTCACGCGCGCGATGACCGTTCCGGTATTGCCCTCGACCGTATTGTTGATGAAGCTGAGGTCGCCCCGATAGCGCGGCTCCTCGTCGCCGGGAAGAAGCACTTCGGCCTCCACCTTGCCCTTTGCCCGAGCCTTTTGGATGTCGGCGAGTTCCGTTTCGCTCGGGTTGAACGAGACATAGATCGGCGAAAGCTGCACGAGGTTATTGAGGGGCGTTCCGGTGGTATTGCTGACGAGCGTTCCCTCAGAAGCCTGGTTGCGGCCAAGCCGGCCGGCGAAGGGCGCTCGTATTTCGGTGTAGTCGAAGTTGATCTCGGCCGTGCGCACCGCCGCTCGCGACATCGCCAGCGCCGCTTCCGCCTGATGCACGGCGCTCTGGCGCTGGTCGAAACTGTCCTTGTCCAGATAGCCCGTGGTCGCGAGCTCGTTGCCGCGCGTGAGGTTGGACTGAAGATAGGCAAGCGATGCCTGGTCGCGCTCGACCTGGGCCTTCGCCTGATCGAGTTCTGCGCGATAGTCGCGGGCGTCGATCCGGTAGAGAAGGTCGCCTTCCTTCACATCCGAACCGTCGGGAGCCGCCTGCGATTCGATGTAGCCGGTGATCTTGGCGCGAAGCGTGACGTTGCGGATCGCCTCGGTGCGCGCCGAATAGTCGAGATAGATCGGGATCGTCTTCTTGACCACCGCCGCGACCGGAACGGGCATCGCCTGCTGCGGCGGACCCACCGCCGCGCCGGCGTCTCCGCCTTTCAGCTCAAAGCCGCCGTTCTTGTAGTGATAGGCTGCAGCGAGGGCGGCGATCGCGACCGCTGCGGCAAGGACCAGTCTCGAACCACGCATGTCAGGCTCCAATTCCTATTCCGCCGCCTCCGGCTCGCGGCTCTGGCCGAACGGCTTCGAGGACGTACGCTCGCGCCATTGCTCGATGACCGCGTAGAACACCGGGACGAAGATGAGTGTGAGAATGGTCGCTGCCAACATGCCGCCGAAGACGGTGGTGCCGATCGACTGGCGGCTCGCCGCACCCGCGCCTCTGGCATACATCAGCGGCAGCACACCGAGGATGAAGGCAAAGGCCGTCATCAGGATCGGCCGCAGGCGCAGGCGCGCCGCTTCCGCTGCGGCCGCGACCACGTCGAGACCCTCCTCGCGTCGTCGTCTTGCGAACTCGACGATCAGGATGGCGTTCTTGGCGGCAAGTCCTACCAGCATCACGAAACCGATCTGCGAATAGACGTCGATCTGCAGTCCGCGCAGCCATAGCGCCGAAAGCGCCCCCAAAAGCGCGAGCGGCACCGAAAGCAGCACCATAAACGGCATCGACCAGCTTTCGTACTGGGCGGCCAGGATCAGGAAGCAGAAAACGAGCGCGAGCGCAAAGACGAGCGCGGCGATCGAGCCTGCGCGGATCTCCTGATAGGTAATGCCGGTCCACTCGAATGTGTAGTCCCGCGGCAGCGTCGTGCGGGCGACGCGCTCCATCGCCGCCACCGCCTGGCTCGAGCTGAAGCCGGGCGCTGCCGCGCCGTTGATCAGCGCCGAGGGGTAATTGTTGTAGTGCGTGATGGTCTCGGGGCCGACCGTCGGCTTGAAGGTTCCGAGCGTGTTGAGCGGCACCATTTCGCCTTCGGTGTTGCGCACATAGAGGCGGGAAAGATCCGTCGCCGAGGCCCGCGCACCCTGGTCGGCCTGCAGCGTCACGCGGAAGGTGCGGCCGAAGATGTTGAAGTCGTTGACATAGAGCGAGCCGAAATAGATCTGCAGCGTGCTGAAGATGTCCGGCAGGCTCAGGCCCAGCAGCTTCGCCTTGTCGCGGTCGAGGTCATAGTCGAATTGCGGGCTCGAGGTGCTGAAGGTGGTGAAGAGCTGGTAGGGATTGATCTCCGGCTGCTTGCGCGCCTCGGCAATCAGTGCCTGGGTCGCGTCGCTCAGCGCCTGCGCACTGCGCCCGCCGAGATCCTCGACCTGGAATTCGAAGCCGCCTGTCGCGCCGAGCCCCTGGATCGACGGCGGATCGAAGGCAAGCACCAGCGCATCCGGGATCTGCAGCAGTTGCGGCATTACGGCCTCGCGTAGCGCCGAGGCGCCCTGTTCGGGGGGACGTTCGTCCCATGGCTTCAAGACGGCGAACTGCACCGCGGAATTCGACTGGGCGGCAAAGGACAGGAAATTGAAGCCGACGACGGAGCCGACGAAATCGACGCCGGCGGTGCCGCGCAGGATCTCCTCCGATCGCCGCGCAACGGCCTCGGTTCTTTCAAGCGAGGCGCCGTCCGGCAGCTGGATGACGACGAAGAAATAGCCCTGGTCCTCGACCGGCAGGAAGGTCGACGGAATGCGCTGCCACAAGGCATAGGTGGACCCGATCGCGACGAGGAAAAGGGCAAACAGCGCCCAGCGCCAGCGCACGAGCCCCGCGACGCTGCGCGCATAACCGTGCGACAACGCATGGAAGCCCGAATTGAACCAGCGGAAGAGGGCGAAGCGCGGCTCGCCGCGATAGCGAAGGAACGCGGCGCTCAAGGCCGGGCTGAGCGTCAGCGAATTGAAGGCGGAGAACGCGACGGAGATCGCAACCGTCAGAGCGAACTGGTTATAAAGGCTGCCGGCGACGCCCGGAATGAAGGCGACCGGGATGAACACGGCGAGCAGCACGGCTGTCGTGGCAATGATCGGGCCGGTCACCTCCTGCATGGCCTTTTTGGTGGCGGCAAGCGGCGGCAAGCCGGCCTCCAGCTGGCGTTCGACGTTCTCGACGACAACGATCGCGTCGTCGACCACCAGCCCGATGGCAAGCACCATGCCAAGCAGGCTCAGCATGTTGAGCGAGAAGCCGAAGAGATACATGACGACGAGCGTCGCGATCAGCGAGACCGGAATGGCGATCGTCGGAATGATGGTCGTACGCAGGTTCTGCAGGAAGATGAAGACGACGAAAACGACGAGGGCAAGCGCCTCGAGCAGGGTGAAGACCACATCCTTCATCGCCGCCGAGACGAAGCGCGTGGTGTCGTAGAACATGTGATAGGCGATGCCGGCGGGGAAGCGCTGCGACAGCTCGTCCATTTTCGCCTGCACGCGGCTCTGCAGGTCGAGCGCGTTGGAGCCCGGCGCCTGGAAGACGGCAAGCACGACGCTCTCCTTGCCGTTGAAGGTGACCGATGACGAGTAGAGAAGGGCGCCGAGTTCGATGCGTGCGATGTCGCGCAATCTGGTTGTCGCGCCGGTCGTCTGGTCGGCCCGAAGCACGATGTCACCGAACTGCGAGGGATCGCTCAAGCGCCCGAGCGCGTTGATCTGCATCTCGAAGGGCGTGCCTGCTGGCGCCGGCGACTGCCCGATCTTGCCGCCTGCGACCTGGATATTCTGCTCGGCGATGACGTTCTGGACGTCGACGGCGGTGATGCCGAGATTGGCCATGCGATCCGGATCGAGCCAGACGCGCATCGAATAGCGGCGCTCACCGAAAAGCTGCACGTCCCCGACGCCCGGCAGGCGCTTCAGCGGATCGAGAATCTGCAGGTAGGCGTAATTGCTGACCGAGGCGAAATCGACCGAATTGTCCGGCGAATCCAGGCTGACGAGCACGGTGAAATTGGGGATCTGCTTGGCGATGGTGACGCCGGTCTGGTTGACGAGCGCGGGAAGCGACGAGGCCGCCTGGGAGACGCGGTTCTGGACGTCGAGTGCCGCGACGTCGATCGGATAACCCACTTCGAAGGAAATGATGATGCGCGACGAGCCGTCGTTCGAACTCGTCGAGGTCATGTAGAGCATGCCCGGCACGCCGTTGATCTGCTGTTCGAGCGGCGTCGTCACCGTGTCGGCGACCACCTGCGCGCTGGCACCCGGATAATTGGCGGCAACCACGATCTGCGGCGGCGTTACATCGGGAAACTGCGAGATCGGCAGCAGGAAATAGCAGATGCCGCCGGCAAGCGTCATGATGATCGCGATCGCCGATGCGAAGATCGGCCGGTGAATGAAGAAGTCGATCATGGCGGGAACGATCCATTGCAGGCGCCGCTTTCGGGGCGGGCGGCATAGCGGAGCATTTCGAACCTGTGCATGCGCACGCCCGCCGCGCGGACCTTCCGGTCCGCGACGTTCTCCTCAGCTTTCGGCCCATCCAGCATGCGCATCGTAAGGCTCCGGCACGAGATCATGATGGGCCGGATCGACCCAAATCATGAGCGTTATCGAATTTTAAAAGTCTCTGCGGTGTGCGCTCTGGCTAAAAGACGCCTGACGACCGCGCTCACCGACACTGCGCTAGAAAGTTTTCTGCGGTTACCGCCGTCTCCGGAAGGCCTTCGCGGCAAGCGGCGACTCCTCTGTGCCGCGTTGGCGAAAATGTTACTGGTCGGTAACAGCGTTGCATGTTATCGACCAATGACAGGGCGTCAAGGGCAAGATTTTTCACGCCGACCACGCCGGGCCAATGCGATGACAACGGATTTCTGCAAGCCATCCCGTCGTTCGCCGCGCGATCGCATCGTCGAGGCCGCGCGAGACCTCTTTCGCCGGCACGGCATTCGCGGAACCGGCGTCGATGCGATCGCCGATGCCGCCGACAGCAACAAGATGACGCTCTATCGCCATTTCAATTCGAAGGATGAGCTGATCGTCGAATGCCTGCGCCATGCGGGAATGGAGATGGACGACTTCTGGCGAGAGCTGGAAGACGCGTATCCGGGCGACGGGCTAGGGCAGCTCAGGGCCTGGGTTCGGCGGATCGCCGACCATCTCGGTGACGACAAGTGCCAATGCGAAATGATGAGCGCCGCCGTGCAACTGACCGACGAGGATCATCCCGGGCGCTCGGTGATCCGCATGTTCAAGGATGCGCAACGCGACCGCGTCGTGGAACTCTGCCGCAGGGCCGGCGTCGCGGATGCGGAACTGCTTTGCGACACGCTGCTGCTGTTGATCGAGGGCGCGCGCGCCGCTCAGCAAAGCAGCGGTGCCGAAGGGCCGAGCGCCCGTTTTGCGGAGATCGCCGACGCGGCGATCCTGTCCTTTGCCGGCAGCGGTGACGCTTTCAAGTAGCGACCGTTTGCCTATCGCTCGGCCGGCCAGTCTGGGTGATGGCTGTCGATCACAAACACATGGGTGTGTCGGTGACCGCCGCCGACGCGCGTGGCACCTGCGAGATGAGGGTGACCGTCGGCAAGCTCGTGATGGACGTGCTCGATTTCGTCCGGATCTTGCGCCGGCCAGAGCCGGGCCGCCGCGACGATGGCGCCTACAGCGATGAGGCCAAGCGCTGCGAAGGTCGGCGTCAGCCCGGCCGTCGCGCCGAGCCAGCCGGCAAGCGGATAGGTGATCAGCCAGCAGGCATGCGAAAGGGCGAACTGCGCGGCAAAGAGCGCGGGCCTGTCTTCCGGCTGCGCCGAGCGGCGCAGCAGCCGGCCGGATGGTGTCTGTGCCAGCGAATAGCCGAGACCGATGGCGAGCCACAGCGGCAGCAGCGAAACGAAACTTGGGACAAGAGCGCCGATGAACAGGCCGGTGGTGAGGACCGCTGCACCCGAAAACATGGCGACGCGATCGGGTGTCCTGTCGAGCAGGCGGGGCAACAGCAGCGCGGCGATCATCGAGCCGCCGCCAAAGGCGGCGAGTGCGATGGCTGTGTCGGTCTGGGTGAGCCCGAATTTGGCCTGGACCAACACCACGGTGTTGACGATGACCATCGATCCGGCAGCCGAAACCGCGAGGTTGAGCGCGAGCAGTCCCCTGAGCCGCGGCGTTGCCAGGTAGATGCGCAAGCCCCGCGTCGTCCGGTCGTAGATGCCGCGCCGTTCCGTCGCCTTCGGGCTTGGAAGCGCGACTGAGACGACGAGTGCGGCGGAGGCGAGGAAGCCAACAACCGTGCCGGCAAACAGGTTGTGGAAATTGACGACGGTGAGCAGCGCTGCGGCCAGCATCGGGCTTGCGACGCTCTCGAGGTCATAGGCAAGCCGCGAGAGCGACAGGGCGCGTGTGTATTCCCTTTCATCCGGCAGCACATCCGGAATGGTTGCCTGGAACGTGGGGGTAAAGGCGGCCGACGCCGACTGCAGCACGAAGATCAGCACATAAACCTGCCAGATTTCTGTCACGAACGGCAGGAAGAGCGCAACGGCGGCGCGCACCAGATCGAGGCAGACGAGCATCGCGCGACGCGGAAGCCGCTCCGCAAAGGCGGCGGCGATCGGCGCCACGCCGACATAGGCAATCATCTTGATCGCGAGTGCCGTGCCCAGGACGGCGCCCGCTTCGGCGCCGGCCAGGTCATAGGCGAGAAGCCCGAGCGCAACGGTCGCAAGACCGGTTCCGACCAGCGCGATCATCTGCGCCAGAAACAGATGGCGGTACGTCCGGTTTGCGAGGATCTGCAGCATGAGGTTTGGGCTCGCTCGGTGGCGGTTGATGTGACGGCGGGTTCGGCCGCTCAGAGATATTTTGTGATCGCCTTGAACTCGTCGATGGAGTGGCGCTGGTCACGCGGAAGCGCACCGATCGTGTCTTCGAGGCAATGATCCAGATGGTCCTGGATCAGGGTTCGCTTCGCCTGGCTGATCGCCTTCTCCACCGCGTGGAGTTGCTGGGCGATGTCGAGGCAGGGGCGGCCGCCCTCGATCATGGCAATGACGCTCTTCAGGTGCCCTTCGGCGCGCTTTAGCCGCTTGACGATCTCGGGATGGGTATCGTGTCTGTGTTCGCTCATGCTCGTAACCTATCCCCCTGGAGGGGATATATCAAGGGATGCTTGCGGAGATAGCGCTGCCCTCAGGCGCGCGTAACGCCTTGGAAGCGCGGGTATCGCCTTGGCGCTATTCAACTCGCGCGAACGTAACGACAAGTGACGTGACTTTCTTCATATTGCATACAATTTGAATTCGGCAATCCTCGGAGATTGAAGCCGAAGAACGCCGATCTGGCTGATAAAGTCCCGCCACTGCATCCACTTTTTCATCAAATGAGCCGGGATGCGGGAGGTTTCTCGCCGATTTTGATGCGCCAGACCCGGTGTCTTTTCACTCAAAGTTCAAAATGCCTACAATCTAAAATACGATATTGACGCAAGATTGCATACATGAGACAGTTATTTTGTCTATACAAAACGGCGTGGAGGCCGGATGTCTAGGCGGGCGCAGGGAGCGCCAAAACGGAGGAGAAAATTCATGTCAGTGAAGAGACGTACGTTCCTGCAAGGGGCGGCCGGCGCTATCGGCTTGGCCATCGCACAGGGTGCCTTGTCGAAGATCGCCTATGCGCAGGGTGCAGCCGGCACGCTCCGGGTCGCCATCGCCAAGCCTGCCGGCAATCTCGATCCGCAGAGCCACTATGCGATCTGGGCGATCCAGGATCTGATGTTCGAACCGCTCGTGAAATACGGCAAGGGCGGCCAGATCGAACCGTGCCTGGCGACCGACTGGAAGATCGAGGACGGTGGAAAAACGCTGTATCTGACGTTGCGCCAGGGCGTCACGTTTCAGGACGGCACCAAGTTCGATGCTGCCTCGTGCAAATGGAATCTCGAGCGCTGGATGGGGCTCGACCAGTTCAGCTGGATGAATTGCTCAAAACACTTCCAGTCGCTTGAGGTGGTCGACGACTACCACGTCACCCTGCATTTCAAGGAGCCGGTTCTCGCGCTGATGCAGGAGCTTTCCTACACCCGGCCGACGCGCTTTCTTTCGCCCAAATCGGTTGGCGCTGATGGCAAGTTCAAGGAGCCTGTGGGCACCGGGCCGTGGCGTCAGATCAGCGCCGACGATACGCAGAGCGTCTTCGAGCATCACGAAGGTTACTGGGGCGAGTTGCCATCCTATGAACGCCTTGAAGCCAAGGTCGTCCCCGATGCACGGTCGCGGGTTGCAGCGCTGCGTGCCGGCGAGCTTGACCTGATCGGCGGCTTCTGGATCGCGCCGCTCACCCCGGAAGAAGGCAAGCAGCTCGAGGCGGCCGGCTTCAATGTCGTCGTCGATCCGGGCAATGTCACGCTGGTGATGGCCTATAATCCGGACCGCGCCGAGGCGCTCAAGGATCCGGCGGTGCGAAGGGCCGTCAGCATCGGCATCGATCGCGCGGCGATCTCCAAGGTGCTCTACCACGGCTACGCCAAGCCCGCCGGCAACATGTTCTCCAGCGCTTTGCCCTATGCTGGAACGCAGAGTGATGCACCGGTTCGCGATGCGGCGGCCGCCTCGGCCCTGCTCGAAAAGGCCGGCTGGACGGGAAGCCCCATAAGGTCCAAGGACGGCAAGCCGCTGACGCTCGAACTGGTCGTCAGCCCGGACGCCGTGCCGGGATCGCGCGTCATTGCCGAAGTCATCCAGTCCGAGATGAAGGAGATCGGCATCGACCTGGTGATCCGTTCGGTCGACCATGCCTCCAAGCACACCGACATGCTGGAGCAGAAGTATGACCTCGGCTTCTTCCTGACCTACGGCGCGCCATACGATCCATTCGGCTCGATCGTGGGGCTGTGCCTGTCGACCTTCCACAATGACGTCGAGGGCAAGCTGGTCACCGATCCGGTTAATCTGGATCCATTGATCAACGCGGCGATGGCGGCAACGGGGGACCAGATTCAGCCGACTATCCAGAAGGTCTACGACTGGCTCAGGGACAACGACGCGATTGCGCCGCTGGTCTACGTGCCGAGCATCTGGGCGCATTCCAAGCGGGTCCACGGCTTTTCGAGCCCGGTCACCGAATACGACATGCCCTACGAAAACGTTCTGCTGGCCGAGTAAGAGGAGGGTACCTTGATCCACTTCATCAGCAAGCGGCTGAAGCATTCCCTGGTCCTTTTGTTCATGGCGTCCCTTGTTTGCTTCACCCTCGTGGTTTCGGCACCCGGTAATGTTGCAGTCTTGATTGCCGAGCTTCGCGGGGCGGTCGCAACACCGGGTTACGTCGAACAGGTTGCCGAAGAGATAGGACTGCATAAGCCATTGCTGATGCGCTACGTGGATTGGCTGGGCGATGCGGTTCGCGGAGATTTCGGCATCTCCTACAGAACGGGAACGAACGTCAGCGCGGACCTCGCGAACCGTATGTTCGTGACGGGAACGCTGATTGCGGGCTCGGCCGTGATCGCCACCCTCATCAGCCTGGCCTTGGGGTTCCTCGGTGCCTTCTGGCCCTACAAATTGCCGGATCGCGTTTCGCGCGGTCTGGCGCTCCTCGGCGCATCGACCCCGACGTTCTTCGTCGGCGCGCTGATGATCTACGCCTTCTCCGTCACCTTCCAGCTCCTGCCATCGTTCGGTTTCAATGGTCCGAAAAGCTGGATCCTGCCATGGCTCACCGTCGCCGTTCTGCCGGCTGCCGTTCTCAGTCGTGTCGTGCGGGTGGGTCTGGAAGAGGCGATGACGAGTCCCTTCGTTCTGACCGCGAAAAGCAAGGGCCTCGGCCGCACCGCCATCTTGTTCCGTGAGGCGTTGCCCAACATCACACCCCTCTTCATCAACGCGCTCGGCACCCAGGTCGGTTTGATGACCGCGACCGCCATCATCGTCGAACCGCTGTTCGCCTGGCAGGGCCTGGGAGATTATTTCCTCGCCGGCGTGCGCTTCCGCGATTTCATGGTGGTGCAGGCGTGCCTGCTCATCTTCCTCACTTTCTTCATCGTGGTGAACCTGATCGTCGATCTGGCCGTCCTGCTGACCGATCCGCGCATTCGTCGCCAATGGAGCTGACCATGAACATGCTCAATCCCATTTTTGCCCGATTGAACAAGATGCCGCGCGCGGCACTGATCACCATCGGCCTATTCGTTGCTCTCGGCACCTTCGCGCCCTGGCTTGCACCCCAGGATCCGAGCACCCAGAGCCTGCTCGATGCCGGACTTGGTCCGTCCGCCGCTCACTGGCTCGGAACCGACCACCTCGGACGCGATACCTTCAGCCGGTTGATCATCGCCGCAAACACTTCGCTCGTCAGCGTGGGCTCGGTTCTCGGCGTCGCCATGACCATCGGCATCCTGCTCGGAACGATCGCCGGCTATCATCGCGGCTGGGTCGATGACCTCTTGATGCGCGTCGTCGATGTCGGTCTCTCCATTCCGAGCCTGATCATCTCGCTCGCCGTCATCGGCATCGTCGGCCCCGGATACTGGACCATGGTGCTGGCACTGGCGCTTGCCTGGTGGCCCATGAGCGGCCGCATCAGCCGGGCCGTCGCCGTCAGCATCATGAGCAAGCCGCATATCGAGGCCTTGCGGGTGCTGGGCGCCAGCCCCTGGCGCATCTACTTCGGTCACCTTCTGCCAGGGACGATCGGTGCGGTGATGGTCTATGCGACGGCAGACGCCGGCACGGCTGCGCTCGCGGTCGCGACGCTGAGCTTCCTCGGCCTCGGCATCCAGCCGCCGACGCCGGAATGGGGGCAGATGCTCGTGGATGCGCTGCCCTATCTCGAATCCGACCCGCGCCAGGTGCTGCTGCCGGGCCTCGCCCTCACAGCCGCCGTCATCGGCTTCAACACGCTCGGGGAATCCATCGCGCTCAACCGCATTCCGAAACCGCTGACACGGCGCATGCTCGCAATCCGTCGGGCCGAGGTCGCAAGCTGGGGCAAGGAGAATTCCGATGCATGACGAACCGCTCCTTGAGGTCAGGAACCTGACGGTCAACCTGCTGACCGCGAAATCGGCAGTACGCCCGGTCGACGGCGTCAGCTATTCGGTCCGGCAAGGCGAATGTCTTGCCATCGTCGGCGAAAGCGGTAGCGGCAAGACGGTGATGAATTTCGCGCCGCTCGGGCTGATGCCAACAGGCGTGACGACGATGCTCTCCGGCTCCGTCAAGCTCGAGGGTCGCGAGCTGATCGGCCTGCCCGAGGCTGAGATCCAGAAACTGCGCGGCAAGTCCGTCGGTTTCATCTTTCAGGACCCGATGAGCGCGCTCAATCCGGTACGCCGGATCGGGCGGCAGATCGCCGAGATGGCCGAACTGCATCTCGACGTGACGCCGAGGGCCGCGGAAGCGCGTGCGTTGGAACTTGTAAAACTCGTCGGCATCTCCGACCCGGTGGCACGGCTTCGGCAGTATCCGCACGAGCTCTCCGGCGGCTTGCGGCAACGCATCGTCATTGCCATTGCGCTTGCCGGCGAGCCGAAGCTCCTGATTGCCGACGAGCCGACGACCGCACTCGACGTGACGGTTCAGGCGCAGATCCTGCGGCTGCTCAAGGACGTGCAGCGTCGGCTGAACATGGCGATGGTGCTGATTACCCACGACATGGGCGTGGTCGCGGGTGCAGCCGACAACATCGTCGTCATGTATGCGGCGCGCGCTGCCGAATGCGGTCCGGTGGACAAGGTGCTGGTGAGTCCGCGTCACCCCTACACGCAGGGCCTGATCAACGCGATACCGCGGCGAGAGGACCCAATCGGTTCGGAGTTCCGGGGGCTTCCCGGCATTCCGCCGACGCTCGGTGCACCGATCAAAGGCTGCGCTCTTGCGCCGCGCTGCGAACTCGCCGTCCCTGCATGCAGCAACAGCCGCCCTCCGTTGGTCCGGTCGGACGACAGCGCGGTTCTCGTGGCTTGCCCTGTCGTCAATCAAGGAAAGGCTGCCGCATGACACAAGCACCTGTTCTTAAAGTTGAAAACCTGCAGACGCGCTTCAAGAGCGTTCAGCGGGGCAAATTTGTCCATGCCGTCGACGATGTCTCGATCGAACTCTATCCGGGCGAGATCGTCGGGTTGGTCGGCGAATCCGGCTGCGGCAAGTCGACCCTCGGGCGCACCATCGTCGGGCTCGAGAAGGCAAGCAGCGGCCGCGTGCTTCTCGACGGCGTCGATCTCAGCGCTCTCTCCGGGGCCGCCCTGCGCGACAGCCGCCGGGCGCTGCAATACGTCTTCCAGGATCCCTATTCGTCTCTGAACGATCGACAGACCGTGGGCGAGGCGATCGACGAAGCGCTGGTGATCGCCGGCACCCGATCGCCGGAGGAGCGGGATCGCCGCACCAAGGAGCTCCTGGATCAGGTGGGCCTCGCATCCGCGGTCAGGGACCGTCACACGCGCGAGCTCTCGGGCGGTCAGCGCCAGCGCGTGGCGATTGCCAGATCGCTTGCCGTGAACCCGCGCGTGTTGATCTGCGATGAACCGGTGAGCGCGCTCGATCTCTCGATCCGTGCACAGGTGATGAACCTCTTCCTGCGGCTGCAGAAGGATCTGGGCGTGGCATGCCTGTTCATTGCCCATGATCTTGCGCTGGTGCGGCAGGCGGCGTCGCGTGTCTACGTCATGTATCTCGGCAGGATCGTCGAGCATGGCTCGTCAAAGGAGCTTTATGACCGTCCGAGCCACCCCTATTCGCAGATGCTGCTGGCATCGGCGCCCGAGGTGGATCCGCGGATCGAGAAGCACCGCAGGGGACCGTTGATGATCGGCGAAGTTCCCAGTCCGACAAACCCGCCGTCGGGCTGCCGGTTCCGAACCCGTTGCCCTCTTGCCGTCGACGATTGCGCTAAGGCGCTGCCGCCATCCCGGGTGCTTTCGCCGGGGCATACGGCGGCCTGCACTTTCGCCGCGGATCTCCACCGCGGCAATCGAACGGCTCTCGTTCAACAGGAGATGTCGGCGCCATAGAGCCGGGAGCGGCTCGCCTCAGAGCCACCGGTCCGGACGTTGCCTGCTTCGAATCCCAAGTTCCCTCGCATCCTTTAAGCTGGGGATGCGCGCCTGCCCCGCCATCGAGCGGGGCCTTTTTTTGTTCGGATAGACGTGTGGACCGCACCGCGGTGTCGCGGACGCGATCAACATGGACGCACTAGCACTTTGATTCTAGAGGATCTTATCCGCGTTCTGTGCTTCCACTTGAAGGCGGGATGCTCTAGAGGCGGACAAGCATCTTGTCGGTGTAGCAGCGTCATGACCAAGGTTTTGCCACCGAACCGATTTTGACAATGAGCGCGGCAAGCGTCGCAACGAACAGCACGTAGGCGAGCGCCGCCTGCCAGGCCCCTGCGGGCAGACCAATCAGCAGCAGCGTGTCGTTCCCACCGGGAATGAGTAGTGCACCCAGTCCCATAAGGATGCCCGCAAGCGTTCTCTTGACTATGGTCTTCACTGTCGGCCGCTTCAGCATGAATCCATGCTTCCGAAGTCTTGCGGAAACGAGGCTGCCGCCGAACATGCAGACCGAAATCACGGCTCCCGCGACAGGTATCGAAGCGATCGCTCCGACCGATGCGGTGATTGAGAACCCGGGCGCAAGAAGCGTCAGGACCGTAGAGGTGATGCCGATCGCTCCCATCGCTATCGTCAGCCGCCGGAAGTTTGACTCGGATCTGCGTGAAACGCCGAGCCTCAGAGCCATGATCGCCAACAATGCAAGCGCGAGAAGCGCCGCCTCCAGCGGCGGGGGAGCACTTATCGGCGGCTGATCCGAAAGCAGATCAAACAAGGATTCAATGTAGAGGACCGCATAGATCCCGAGAAACGTGAATGCGAATCCGATTTCGCCATTTCCGATATGCCCAACGGACCCGAACACACAAGCGCCGTTCACATAGCTGCCGATCCCAAGCAAAATGGCTGCGGGAACGAGGTAGCCGAGTGGCGACCAGCCCTCCTGCATCATCGGTGCCGTTTCGAGGATTGCGTAGACGAGGGCCGCCCAGACGGCGCATTCGACCAGAGCGATGAAACGTGCCGGCCTCTTGTCCGATACCAACTCCTTCGTGGCGATGACGGTGCAGATCGATCCACGATTCATGGCGAAGCCGAGAACAAATCCGAGCGCCCCGATCAAGGCCATACTTACCCAGATCTCCAAGCTAGTGGCGACAGGGCCCGTGCCTGATATGTTAAGGAGAAATTCACTCATTCGGCAAACGGACTCGCGTCCTGCTCCAGTTTCGGACACATCCAGCGATTCATATTGATCGCCGTCGCTGACATTTCAGCGACCCCAGCAGTGAGGTTCTCCCGCTCCGGCGGGCGCGCAATTGTGCCTCAAATCTTTTTGGGCGGACAGCACTTCGGTGGTTTCGATGCGAACGATCGCTTCGGAAGAGCGGGCGATCCCCCCGGGCGACTTCAAGCCAGACCATTGCCGTTTAGCCAGGTGCCTCCGCCCCGACCTTGGCGTCGCCCGGGCGGGCTGTGCTCTTCCTGTCTTTGGGAAAAGGTGTGCTCAAAATAGCGTTTAGACGCGGGCGAGGCGACGCACGAGACCGCGCCGGCCACGCTCCATGACCACCCCATGGTTCCAACGGAAGATGGGCTTCAGGATGAATGAGAGCGTGATCATCCAGGGCTTGGTGACCTGGACGATCCAGTCGTAGCGCACCCGGCAGCGGGGGCCTTCGCGCTCAAGCGTCCATCGGCCGATGCCGTCAAGCTCCCCTGAGGCCCTGCCTTCGATGAGCGACAGCGGCTCGACCCGCACCGTCTCCACGTTGAAGATCAGTTCATAGGGCAGGGCCGTCACCCATTCCAGCCGGCGAACCGCGCCCACGCCGTGTTCGTCTCCCTCGCGCAGCAGGGAAACCCGCTTGACCGATGGCCACCATTCCGGCCAGGCCTCCGGGGTGCTCAGCTCCCGCCACACGTCTTCGACCGGAGCATCGATGGTCCATTGGGTGATGAGATGAAACTCGGTGAGAGACATCGCCGGTCCTCTTCATAGCCAGAGGACGCAGCACGCCGGCGGCGATGCCTGAGCAAAGCGCAGGGCCCGCCAGCGTACGCGATCCGGCCAAGCACTCAATAAGTCTCGATAGAAGAGACACTGCTCGGCTCGCTTGTGCAAGCTCTGCTTGATCGGCGAAAGGGGGATTTTGCGGCCCGCTGCAAATAGGTGTCTCGCAGGTCGGGTACGTTTGAGTTGATGGTAGTTGCGCACCTTGCCGAGCGGGCACATGCGGGCCGTCGTAGCCCGCATGGTCAATTTTTGGAGCGCTAGGCCGCGCGTGCCGCAGCCACGAGCGGCTCAAGGTCATCGACGACCTTGTCGCCGTTGTAGACGGTCTCGTCGAGAATGCCCTCGCGCTTGGAGACGATCGTCGGCACCAGTGCCTGGCCGGCGACGTTGACCGCCGTGCGGCCCATGTCGAGGATCGGGTCGATGGCGAGCAGCAGGCCGACGCCTTCGAGCGGCAGACCGAGCGTCGAGAGCGTCAGCGTCAGCATGACGGTCGCGCCGGTGAGGCCGGCGGTGGCGGCGGAGCCGAGTACAGAGACGAAGACGATCAGCACATATTCCTGGATGCCGAGTGGCAGCCCGAAGAACTGCGCGATGAAGATCGCCGAGATGGCCGGGTAGATCGCGGCGCAGCCGTCCATTTTGGTGGTCGCGCCGAGCGGTACGGCGAAGGCGGCGTATTCGCGGGGAACGCCGAGGCTCTTTTCGGTCACCGTTTCGGTGACGGGCAGGGTGCCTACGGAAGAACGGGAGACGAAGGCGAGCTGGATCGCCGGCCAGGCGCCGGCAAAGAAGCGCGACGGCTTCAGGCCGTGGCCGATGAGCAGCGCCGGGTAGACGACGAAGAGCACGATCGCAAGGCCGATATAGACAGCCGCGGCATACCAGCCGAGTTGCGCCAGCGTTTCCCAGCCATATTGGGCGACGGCGCGGCCGAGCAGGCCGATCGTGCCGATCGGAGTCAGGCGGATGACCCACCAGAGGATCTTGCGGACGATGGCGAGCAGCGACTGGTTGAAGGCGAGGAACGGCTTGGCGGCATCACCGACCTTCAGCGCAGCGGCACCGACGGCGATCGAAACGACGAGGATCTGCAAGACGTTGAAATTGAGCGAGGTGGTAGCACCCGTGTCGGTGACCTTGGTGCTGGCTTCGAGGCCGAGCACGTTGGCGGGCACCAGGCCCTTCAGGAAATCAAGCCACGAGCCGGAGTAGGAGGGCGCCTTGGCGGCTTCCTGCGAAACGGCAGAGCCGACGCCCGGCTGAAGGATCAGTCCGAGGGCGATGCCGATGACGACGGCAATCAGCGATGTGATCGCGAACCAGAGCAGCGTCTGCCAGACGAGTTTCGCGGCATTCTGCAGCGTCGCCAGATTGGCGATCGAGGCGACGATGGCGGTGAAGACGAGCGGCGGCACGAGGGCGCGCAAAAGCTGGACGAAGATCGAACCGATCGTCTGCAGGGTTACCGTCAGCCAGTTGGCGTTGCCGCTGGCATCGACGCCCATGTTGCGGGCGACGAGGCCGAGCAGCAGGCCGATCACCATGGCCGCGAGGACTTGAAAGCCGAAGGAGGCGTAAATCGGTTTCGGGGGAGATTTGATGGTTGCTTGGGACACGTCTTCTACTCTCATTGGATGGCGGTGGCCGCATTTTTGGCAAAGGCCGCCGCAAGTGCCCAAAAAATAGTCGAGTGCCCGATTCAGGATAAGAAACCCTTTGGCTCGAAAACCACTCAGAGTAGAATAATTTCCCCGGTGCGATTGGCTGATTGTCCAGGCACCGCCCGGGTCTCGCGGAGCGACGGTATTTCGGCCGAAGCGGTATGCGCTGCGGCGATATCGCGCGTTCCAGGCTGTGGCCACAGCCGTGGAGAGTCCTCAGGATTGCTCGGCTCACCGCGCTCGCCTCGCAACAAGTCACGGCGCAACCAGCCTTTCTCTCCCAAGCTCTCAGTCCCCCGGTACACGGCGATTGATCTCGCTTTCTGCGCCTGCGTCGAAAATCTTTTCACTTGCCTCGGGCGCACGGGAAATACTCTTTCTCTATAAACATTATGGATAATGTAGCCTGTCTTTCTGGCAGCCAAGGTCGTGGGTCTGGTCGCAGACAGCCCTTCATCCGTGACTTGACGCCCAAGAATTTGCAGCGAGAAGAGGAGAGGATTGAGATGACACGCAGGATCAGGCTTGGAGCATTTCTTCCCGGTGGCGGACAGCATATCGCCGCCTGGCGCCACCCCGACCAGCCGGCCGACGGGGCGACCAGTTTCGAATTTCACAAGCAACTGGCGCTGACGGCGGAACGCGGTCTGTTCGACGCCTATTTCCTGGCAGATGGGCTGGCGATCGGCTTCGGCGGGGCGCGCGAGGGCGGAAACGCCCGGGTGGCGGGCTTCGAGCCGGTGACCCTGTTTTCGGCGCTGGCGCCGCTCACCACCCATCTCGGCTTCATCGCGACCTCGTCGACGACCTATGAAGAGCCCTACACCACGGCACGCAAATTCGCTTCGCTCGATCTCATTTCCGGCGGCCGCGCCGGATGGAATGTGGTGACGACAACGGGCGATGCGACGGCGCAGAACTTCAACCGCGAGACGCAGCTTCCGCATGCCGAACGCTATCGGCGCGCGGCCGAGCATGTCGACGTGGTCACGAAGCTCTGGGACAGCTTCGAGGACGATGCGTTCATTCGCGACAAGCAAACGGGCATCTTCTACGACCCGGCGAAGCTGCACGATACCGACCATCGCGGCGAACATTTCAAGGTGCGCGGCCCGCTCAACATCTCGCGCTCTCCGCAAGGGCATCCTGTCATCGTCCAGGCGGGCCAGTCCGACGACGGTCGCGGGCTGGCGGCCGCGACGGCTGAGGTGATCTTCACTGCGCACCAGCACATTGAGACGGCGCAGGAATTTTATCGCGACATCAAGGCACGTGCGCGCGGTCTCGGCCGCAACCCGGACCACATTCTGGTCATGCCCGGGGTCTCCCCCTTCGTCGGCAGAACGGAGGCCGAAGCGCGCGAAAAGTACGATCGCCTGACCTCGCTCATCGTCGAGGAGGATGGCATCGGCCTGCTCAATGGCCTGACCGGCGGCACGCTCGATCTCCATGGCTACGATGTCGATGGGCCGCTGCCGCCGGCACCGCCAACCGAGGGCATGAAGAGCCGGCAGGCGCTGATCCGCCAGATCGCCGACGAAAACAACTTCAGCATTCGCCAGCTCTATCAATGGATTGCGTCAGCGCGCGGCCACTACACGATCGTCGGAACGGCAGAACAGATCGCCGACACCCTGCAGGAGTGGTTCGAAAACGAAGCGGCCGATGGCTTCAACATCCTGCCGCCCTGGTTTCCGACGGCGCTTGACGACTTTGTCGAGCTGGTGGTCCCGGAACTGCAGCGTCGCGGCCTTTTCCGCACGGCCTATGAGGGTCGGACGCTCCGGGAAAATCTCGGTCTGCCCATTCCCGTCAACCGCTGGGCCGACGTGCGATCGGCCGTTCAGGCAGCAGAGTGAGGTGCGATCATGTCCTACGAACACGTCAACACGTCGCTTGCAGCGAGCTTTGGTCTCGGCCGCGCTGACGGTCAGGTCTCTACAGCCGTCCCGGCCATCGTTTCCCGCTGGCGCGCCCTGCTTGGCTCGATCGTCGCACGCTATGGTGTCGTACTCGGGTTTCTCGCCTTCTGGCAACTTTCCAGCACGCTTGGCTGGGTCAATCCAGCGGTCTTTCCGCCTCTCGATGTGATCCTGTCCACGCTGTGGGGCGGTCTTGCCAGCGGCGCGCTACTGGACGATATCGCCATCAGCCTGCAGCGATCGGGCATCGCCTTTGCGGCCGCTGTCGTAGTCGGCATCCCGCTCGGCCTGTTCATGGGCCAGGTACGGCTTGTCGAACAGGCGCTCGACCCGATCCTGCAGCTCTTTCGCCAGACCTCGGCCCTGGCGCTCTATCCGGTCTTCATCCTGCTGCTCGGCCTCGGCGAGACCTCAAAGGTTTTCGTGATCTTCTGGGCGACGCTGTTTCCGGTCCTGCTTTCGACGATCGGCGGCGTCAAAGAGGTCGACAAGAAGCTGATCGAGATGGCCCGAACCTACGGTGCCGGACCGCTCACCGTGTTCCGCCGCGTGGTGCTGCCTGCCTCGGTGCCGGCGATTTTCGTAGGCCTGCGCCTCTCGGCCACCACGGCGCTTCTGCTGTTGATCGCCGCCGAGATGATCGGCGCCAACAAGGGCATCGGCTTCCAGGTCATGAACGCCCAATACAACTTCCAGATCCCGCTGATGTTCGCGGCGATCCTGTTGCTCGCCCTGCTCGGGCTCGCCGCCAACGCGCTGCTCGTTCTGCTCCAGCGCAACCTCTGCCGCTGGTCGCAACCCAACGCCTGATCGTTTCTTTGCCAGATTTCTCCTTCGAAAGGATATCGATATGACCTTCCATGCCCGCAACCTTCTTCTGTCTGCTGCAATCACCCTCGGCCTTGTCGCACCGGCGGCCGCGGCCGATGACGTGAAGCTGCGCTATCTCGCGAGCCAGGGTGGCCTGTCGGCGCACGAGCTTGCCCAGGAACTCGGATACTTCGAGGGCACCGGCATCACGATCGAGAGCGTCGGCTACGCCACGGGCGGCCCGGCCTCGCTGATCGCGCTGGCCTCGGGCGACGTCGAGATCGGCGGTGCCGCGACGTCCGCCGTCCTGAATTCGATCATCAGCGGCAACGACTTCGTCGCCGCCTATCCCTCGAACGGCATCAATGACGAGGTGCAGTCGATCTTCTACGTGCTCGAAGACAGCCCCATCAAGAGCATCAAGGACATCGCCGGCAAGAGCATTGCCGTCAACACGCTGGGCGCCCATCTCGACTATACGATCCGCGAAGCCCTGCATTCGGTCGGGTTGCCGACAGACGCCGCCAACCAGGTTGTCGTCCCCGGTCCGCAGCTGGAGCAGGTTCTGCGCTCCGGCCAGGTGGATATTTCCGCTTTCGGCTACTGGCAGACGACCTTCGAAGGGGCAGCCCGCAAGAAGGGTGGCCTGCGTGCGATCTTCGACGACACCGATGTGCTCGGCGAGATTGCCGGAGGCTTCGTCGTGCTGCGCCGGGATTTCATCAAGGAACATCCGGAAGCCGCCAAGACCTTCGTCCTGCAGTCGGCCCGTGCGCTGGACTACGCGCGTGAGCATCCCGAGGAAACCAAGGAAATCCTCGCAAAGGCATTGCAGGCGCGTGGCGAAAATCCTGACATCGCCCAGTATTTCCGTGGCTACGGCGTGCGTGCGGGCGGCCTGCCCGTCGAGCGTGACCTTCAGTTCTGGATCGACGTTCTGGTGCGTGAAGGCAAGCTCAAGGAAGGCCAGCTGACGCCAAAGGACGTGCTCTTCGCCGTCGACGGCGCATCGGCCAGCAACTGAGGACCGGCCATGAGCGTTGCCCAGAACCTTCGTCGTGGAGAGGTGGCGATCCGCCATCTCTCCAAGTCCTACCGCCTGAACGGCGCGCCATTGCCCGTCCTCAGGGATATCAACCTCAACATCCGCTCAGGTGAGACGCTCGCGATCGTCGGCGCCAGCGGTTCCGGCAAGACGACCTTGCTGCGGGTTCTGGCAGGGCTCGAGGATCCGGATGCCGGAGAGGTGCTGATCGACGGCAAGCTGACGAAAGGCGTCGGCACCGACCGCGCGGTGATCTTCCAGGAGCCGAGGTTGCTGCCTTGGCTGACGGTGCTCGACAATGTCGGCTTCGGGCTGGAGACGCAGGGGCTCTCGCGCGGCGAGGCGAGGCACCGGGCACGACGCTATGTCCAGCTCGTCGGCCTGCAGCAGTTTGAAAGCGCCTATCCCCGGCAACTCTCCGGCGGCATGGCGCAGCGCGTCGGCATTGCTCGTGCGCTGGCGGTCCAGCCCGAAATCCTGCTGCTCGACGAGCCGCTCGGCGCGCTCGACGCCATGACAAAGATCAGCATGCAGCAGGAACTGGCACGGATCTGGCGGGATGAGGATGTGACGACCGTTCTCGTCACCCATGATCTCGAGGAGGCGATCTACCTCGCCGACCGTATCCTGATCCTGCCACGCGAGAAGGGTGGCGAACCAAGGCTGATCGAGATCGATCTGCCGCGACCCCGCGATCGCAGCGCGCCCGAATTTGTCCGCCACCGCGAAGAACTGCTCAATCTCTTCGGTCTGCATTGAGGCTGCGGCGGAACGGTTGCAGCGATCAGGCGTTTATCTCTCGGGCAGCATCCGACAGGAGGCGCAGCCTGCTGGGCCTCCTGCGCGGGGCCGGATGCGAAGCCGAGACAGGAGCAACGCTATGAGAGTTTCCAAGAGGATGTCATTCGCCGCAATCGTCTTTGCCTTGAGTGGGGCAGCTGGTCCGGTGCTGGCCAACGGCTTTTATACTGGTATCGATCCGCACAATCCGCCAGGCACCCAGAATAGGTTGATGTCGACGGGTCCGTATTATCTCGAGCCCGCACCTGGGCCTGTCTATGTGGAGCCGGCGCCAGGGGCGGTCTATGTCGATCCGATGCCAACAGGCAGTATCTATATGGATCCAGCGCCAGGCTACGTCTATCGCCCGCCGGCACGCACATTGGGCGACGCCCGCCAGCGCTACACGGGTGAGTATCAGAGCGGCGGCGAGGGCGACTACTATCTCGGTGTCGCGCATCCGCCACAGGTTCCTTAAGCCCGCTGCCGCGGATCCAACCGACAATGCTTAGAGGCGACGCGTGGTATAGCGATCTCACGCGTCTGTCGGTTGGCGCGTCTCCCGAATGGGGCCGCCTATTCGGGCAGGTCCAGCAGGCGGTAGCCTTCCACGAAGTGCTGCCGCATCGTCTCGTCCCGGAACGGTTGCGATGCGGCCCATTGGCCGATCGTGAAGTTCGGATTGTTCATCAAAAACAATTGCGCTTCGGTCCGTGCCTCGTCCAGGCGACCGAGCCGCGCCAGACTGGCAGCAAGCAGGCGGCGCGATGTCGCCCGGTAGGTTTCCGGGTGGCGCAAGGTCTGGACCGCGGCCTCGTAGTCGCGAATGGCGTATTGCGCTTGCCCAAGCATCCAGTAGTACCAGCCCGGCGGATGCGGGTTGAGTCGGAGCGCTTTGTGAACGTGTTCGATCGCTTGTGCCGGTCGACCACAAAGGACGATAAGGTCGGAGCGCATCGCCCAGGCGTCGGCATGGTTCGGATCAAGCGTCAGCGCCAGGTCGAATTCGGCGTCGGATTCCTCCCAGCGGCACTCGTGACCGAGAATGATGCCCAGGACCCAGCGGTTCCCGGCGTCGTTGGGGTCGAGCGCTACCGCATTCTGCGCCTCGCTGACGGCGCGTTGCCGATAGGGAACGATCGGCTGGTCCCAGAATTCCCAGCTCAGCCAGAGGTTCAGTGCCAGGAGCCGGTGCGCCTCAGCATAGTCCTGATCGAATGCGAGCGCCCGCTCGAGAAGAAAGATCGCCTCTCTGGCTGCCCCTGCGGTCTGCAGACCGAGCGTGCGCGCCCGGACGCAATAGTCATAGGCTTTCAGGTTCGATGGGCGGTTCCGGGCCGGTGCGTCAGTTAGGCGCCCGACCAGGGCCTCGACGATCCTGCTCGTCACTTCGTCCTGAACGGCGAACATATCCTCCAGGCTGCGATCAAACCTCTCCGCCCACAGGTGATCGCCCTGCAAGGCGTCGATCAGTTGGGCGTTGATGCGAACACGCCCGGCCGCCCGTCGGGCACTGCCTTCCAGCACGTAGCGAACGCCGAGTTCGCGCGCGATGCGGCGCACATCCTCATGCCGGCCCTTGTAGGCGAAAACCGAATTGCTGGCGATGACGAACAGCCCGCCGGCCCTGGAGAGGTCGGTGATCAGGTCTTCGGTCAAGCCGTCGACGAAGACCTCCTGCTCCGGCTCGTTGCTCATATTGGTGAAGGGAAGGACGGCGATGGAGGGCTTGATGGGCAACGGCAAGGAGGCCCTGGCGCCGCTGCCTTGGCTCAAGGTCGCCGTGCTGATGCGATAAAGAGAAACCGGCTCGACTATGTTCTTGATCGCGTGGGGGCCAAGCGCGTCGAAATCGCAAAAGAGGCGCCGCCGCACCTGGTCGTAAATGTTGCCGGAGACGTAGATTTCGCCGGGACCAGCCATGGTCTGAAGCCGCGCGGCGACAATGACGCCGTCGCCGTAGAGATCGCCGCTTTCGACGACGACATCGCCGAGATTGATGCCGACGCGCAGAAGAATTCGGCGGTCGTCGGCAAGGCCCTGATTGGCTGTTGCCATGCCCTTCTGAATGTCGATCGCACAGCTGACTGCATTCACGGCACTGGCAAACTCCACCAGCACACCATCGCCCATCGTCTTGACGATGCGGCCGTTGTGCTCGCGGACAAGGGGATCGAGAATCTGCTTACGGCGTTCTTTCAACGCCGCAAGTGTACCGCCTTCGTCCAGTTCGACGAGGCGGCTGTAACCGACGACATCGGCAGCCACGATAGCGGCGAGACGCCGTTGAGCGCGTTCTTCAGCCATATCGCGCCCTTCCGCAGAATGGGGTGCACGGAATTGTAGGACGTCCGCCGGAAATGTCTATGAGGGAATGCTTATGGGCTCGATCGTCGGCAATCGGAGCTCCAATCGCGACAATCCTGCCTGCTTCCGCCGAGGCGGGCTGCCGGCCCTAGCGCCAGCCGAGAGCGGGTGCGACGTGCTTCAGGATCGCCTCGATCACATGGGCGTTGTAGTCGACGCCGAGCTGGTTCGGAACGGTCAACAGCAGCGTGTCGGCTTCCGCTATCGCTTCGTCCTTGGCCAATTGCTCTATGAGAACATGCGGTTCGGCGGCGTAGCTGCGCCCGAAGATCGCCCGCGTCTTGTCGTCGATGAAACCGATCTTGTCCTCGTGCTGGTTTCCGCCGCCGAAGTAGACGCGGTCGCGATCATCCACTAGCGCGAAGATGCTGCGGCTGACCGAAACGCGCGGCTCGCGCGTGTGACCAGCCGCCTTCCACGCTTCCCGGTAGGCGCGAATCTGGTCCGCCTGCTGGACATGGAACGGCAGGCCGGTCTCATCGTCCTTCAGCGTCGAGCTCTGCAGGTTCATGCCGAGTTTCGCAGCCCAGACAGCGGTGGCGTTTGAGCTGGCGCCCCACCAGATGCGCTCCCTAAGCCCTGCGGAGTGTGGTTCGACGCGCAGCAGGCCGGGAGGATTGGGGAACATCGGCCGCGGGTTGGGCGCAGCGAAACCTTCGCCGCGCAGGACGTCGAGCAGAACCTCTGCATGCCGTCTTGCCATGTCGCTTTCTGTTTCGCCTTCGGCCGGCTGGTAGCCGAAGTGGCGCCAGCCGTCGATTACCTGTTCCGGCGAGCCGCGGCTGATGCCAAGCTGCAGGCGTCCGCCGGCGATGAGGTCGGCGGCACCCGCATCCTCGGCCATGTAGAGCGGGTTTTCGTAGCGCATGTCGATGACGGCGGTGCCGATCTCGATCCGGCTGGTCTTGGCGCCGACCGCCGCCAGCAGCGGGAACGGCGAGGCGAGTTGGCGGGCGAAGTGATGGACGCGGAAATAGGCGCCGTCAGCGCCCAGTTCCTCGGCCGCGACGGCGAGATCGATCGACTGCAGCAATGCGTCGGCCGCGGATCGCGTCTGCGACTGGGGCGAAGGTGTCCAGTGTCCGAAGGAAAGAAAACCGATCTTCTTCATGCTCGTGCCGCCTGTCGAATGAAACCGACGGCTTCATCGCATGATTCCGGCTTTGGATACAGACGGCGTTCGGTGACTTCACCGTGAACGGCGACGCGCTCTGATGATGTTGCGCCGCCGTCGTGGTCGGGAGTGGGGGCCCCTCATCCCAACCGTAAAAGAGCGGTCTTCCGCTTTCACCGCACTTGCAGGCGCGCCTTCATGTTCGGGTGAAAGCGGCAGTAATAGTCGAAAGTGCCGGCCCTGGTGACGGTGAGCGTCGCCGTTTTTCCGGGTGGGATCACCACGTCGAAACCGTCCTTGGCCGTTGCCGTGTGCGCCATGACGTCCTTGTTCTGCCATTCGATCACGTCGCCGACGACAGCGCTGATCTCGGCGGGCGAAAAGACGAGCTTTTCGACCGTGACCCGGATGGTTTCGGCCCGCACCGGCGGTCCGGCCAGAATCAGGACCAGACCGCAAAGAGCACCAAGGCTCAGTTTCGAGATCACGGCGCAACCTACTTCATCATGGCAGCGACATGCTCGGCATGTTGCTGGTGGCCCTGAAACAGCTTGAGGCCGGTCTCCAGCAGATCCTTGAGTTCGGCGTTCTTCGCTGACGGGATCAGCAGGGTTTCGAGCGCGCCGTTGACCTGCTTGTGGTAGGCAACCTCGTTGGCAACATAGGCCTTGTCGAAGTCGGTGCCGCTCAGTTTCGCCAGCTTTTCGCGCTCTTGCGTGGCGGCCTTCGTCAGCGCGCGGCTGATGTCGTTGTCCTCGGGCTTCACGTTGAGCTTCTTGACGAGATCGAGGGCCTGTTTGTTCACAGCCTCGTGGTCACGCAGCATGTCGTTGGCGAAGGCGATGACGTCCTTGTCCTTGGAAATCTTGAGAGCCTGCTTGGCCGCCTCGATGTCGATGACGCCGGCGGTGTAGGCAATATGGGCGATCTGGGGATCGGTGATCCCGCTGCCCGCCGCAAGGCTGGCGCCACTGATGAGGCAGGCGAGGGCGAGGGCGGAGGTCAGGCGGGCATACATCGGGAACTCCTCTCCGGCGGAGCGTTGCCGCCGGTCTCTGTGGATGACACCCATTGGATGCGCGCCACGGACGAAGGTTCCCGAAAATTTCACCCGACGAACCCGAGCCGGCTCATGACGGCCGCCGTCAGCCGTTCGCAGCGGCGACCGGCAAAGGGGAACGCATTCATCAGAACGGGTCCGATCTTGCGGTCGATATGCTGGCGCAGGAGCTGGCGGGCGCGGTGCAGGCGGCTTCTGACCGTCTCCGGCTTGATGCCAAGCAGGGCGGCGGTTTCCTCGACGCTCATGGCTTCAATGACGCGCGCGGTGAAGACCAGGCGAAACGCTTCCGGCAAAGCGTCCGTCGCCTCTTCCACCAGGCGCAGAATCTGCCGTTGGGCAAGGGCTCGCTCCGGATCCTCCGAGCTTGCCGCATTGGGAAAAGGCACGATGTCGGCGCTCGCCTGCTCGGTTGCCAGCGGAACTTCTCGTCGGGTGGACGACTTTCGCAGACGTCCGAGCGCCTCATTGAGCACCACGCGATGAAGCCAGGTGGCGAGGCTGGCGTCGCCGCGAAACGTTTCCAAGTGTTCGAAGGCGCGAAGATAGGCCTCCTGCACCACATCCTCGGCGACGCTGTCGTTGCGCACCACGGCGCGTGCGATGCGGAAGAGCCGCTGATTATACCGGCGCATGATGGTGCGGAACGCTTCGGGATCATTGGCGAGCGCACCCTGGGCGAGATCGTGGTCCGTCAAATGATCGGGGTCGAGCGCGAGCGGTGTTGTTTGCAAGAGAACATCCTTCATCATCCACCTCCAAACCACCGTTTGATGCGGATCCGGCAAAATCGTTCCCGATCGGTTGAAGGAAAGAATACCCGCTGCTGAGGGGGACGGATATTGAAAATGAGCGCCCGCTGTTTTCGGCACCTGCCGCGCGTAGTTTCGCCGGGTGAGGGCGAAGAATTCGGGCACTTTTGCCAGCGAAAGTTGAGGGCAAAGCCGCGCTTCGCGCGGAGGTACGCGTCGACGATATTTTTTTTATTGGCAAGGGAACTGTGGTTCCCGCTGGCGAGTTGGTGAAGCGGCGACCTGCGTGTGGAGGGGCGCACACCGAGGTCGCATCTTCGGACCAGGAGAGACGACTATGAAGCATCAATCGATTGAACAATTGCAAGCGCTCGCCGAAATCCGTCCCGCTCCCGTCATGACGAGAACGGAACGGCTCCAACGTTGGGCCGAACTCTTGGAAAGCAATCCCGATCGCCGGCTGGGCACGCTTTCCGGTACCGAACGTGCGACCGCTGCCGTTCGGCAAGCCATGCAGGTCAACGGTTCCCCCATGACCGTCGCATTCGAGGATCCGCAATTGCGGCTCGTGGGCCTTGCCGATGACAGCTACGGCGAAGCAAAACGGTTCTTTGAAATATCGGACCACCAACTGCACGACATCGTCTGCGATTGCAATTTCGGCAGCTCGGTACGTGCTGCCTATGCCGCCCGGCGGGTTCGCTCGGCCATCGGCCTCTGGCCGCGACTGAAGGCGCTCTTTAGCTGAGCTAGATCGGCCTCACCCCAGGGAAGCCAGGGCGCCAGCCGGAAGCTTCCCTCACCTCCCGTCTTTAATGCCGGCGACAGGACATGATCGTCGGAGGGGGTCGGTTGAGGTGAAATCGGGCAGCCAGTTATGGCGACCTTCGACCACCGGATTTGGCGCGAAACCGATCGAGTTGTCGATTGAATATGACAAAATGCTACCATAAGCTGTCCCTGTCCAATGACGGGGGCGCTCATGCGATATCTTGATGATGACGTCGTAAATCTCCGCCGTGCCGATGGCAGTCAAGGGCAGTATTACTGGGGCGACCGCTGCAACGTGCTCTCGACCGAAGGCAGTCGTATGCGTGTCGAAATCCTCGGCGCACGCGGAAAAATCGACGAAGGCTTCATCCGGGCCGAGACCAGGCTGCGCGACACGGGCTTGCTGCGGCTGTCGATGGTGGACGTGCAACAGGGCGATGGTCTCATTCTGGAGACCCCTGAAGGCAAGGTGATTTTCATCGATGGCGGTGACAACCAGCTCTTTGCCCGTCACGCCAACGCCCGCTTCCCGAATACGAGCGACACCGATCCACTGGTGGTCGATCTGATCCTGATCACCCATGGGGATGCCGACCATTTCGAGGGGTTGGTGGAACTGCGTAAGTCGGAGGCCGACAGCCGCCCGAGCAAGCGGATCTTCATCGCGCCGAGGCGGGTTTATCACAACGGTATCGTCAAACGGCCGAGCGAAGACGGCAATCAGAAACGGCGCAAGGATACTGAGCTGCTCGGGCAGACCGTAGCGGTGGACGAGCGTGTATTCATCGTCGGCCTCGTCGACGACCAGGCGGCCGTGCCGCGCGAAGAGAGGAATCGTCCCTTCAACAAATGGGTCGACACGCTTGCCGCCTGGGAGGGGCGGGTTCAGACGGTTACCGGCAACGGCATCGAGCGTCGACGGATCGACCACCTTTCCGCCGGCGCCTTCGACTTTCTTCAGGATGAGTCGATCGCCGTCGATATTCTCGGGCCAATCGTCGAGACTGTCGGCGGCCAGCCTGCGTTGCGCTTTCTGCGGTCGCCGCCCGACGACGCCAACTTGATGCTCGGCACTGTGGCGGCGAGCGGCCAGGGCGCCTATTCTGCGTCGCACACGATCAACGGCCACTCCATCAATTTTCGGCTGCGGTTCGGCAATGTGCGGTTCATGTTCACCGGGGACATGAACCAGGAAGCAAGCCAGCGCTTGCGCGAGGCCTTGCCGTCGGCCGCCCTGCGATCGGAAATCCTCAAGGCGCCTCATCATGGCTCTGCCGATTTCGACATGGAATTTCTCAAGGAAATCGGCGCCGTCGTTTCGCTGATTTCATCGGGAGATGAGAGTGAAGCCAAGGAATACATCCACCCTCGCGCAACGCTGATGGCGGCGCTTGGGAAAGCTGCGCGCACCACGCCGGCGATCATTTTCTGCACGGAGCTGGCCGCATTCTTCAAAACGCTGGGTTACGTGCAGGATCCGACTGACGCCAGCAAGAAAGTCTTCGCGTTCGAGCGCACGAATTTCGGGATTTCGCATGTGCGGACCGACGGCGAGCGGGTTCTCGCCTTTACCCATTCCGGCAAGAGGTTCATGAACGAGGCCTATCGCTTCAACGTATCGCCCACGGGCGATGTCGTTTTCGAAAAGAGCGTGGTCAAACGATCGGCGCCTGCAGCGCCGTAGGAGCGATCGTGTGCCTCTTCGCAAGGTGCGCTCGGAGTGGGTGACTCACGTCAGGTGCGACCCGGCGCGCAACGGACTATGTTATGATGCCTGCGCATCCGCTTTGATGGAGGTATCCATGAGCGTGACCTTTCCGAACGAAAGCCCCAGCTACCGCGATGCGCGCAACAGGTTGTTGCAACGGGAGGCAGCACTCAGGCGCGAAATGGAAAGCGTCGCCGCGGAAATCCGTGCACTCCCGCCGGGCGGGCATGTCCTTGAGGATTATGAATTCGACCATATTGATGAGACGGGCTCTGCGGCCAAGGTTCGGCTCTCCGAGCTGTTTCGACCGGGCACCAACACCCTGATCCTCTATCACTACATGTTTCCGCGCCATCGCTCCGATAGGCGCGCCGGACCGCGGAGCGGCCCGATCGCAGGTTGTGCTCTGGAGGATGGGCCGTGCCCCTCCTGTACCGCCCTGCTCGACAATTGGGAGGGCGCTGTGCGGCATGTCGAAGGCTTCGGCGTCAACATCGCCGCCGTCGCGAAGGCGCCGATCGAAAGGGTTTCCGCCTTCGCTGCCGACCGCGGCTGGCGGGATTTGAAGCTGCTTTCGGCCGCCAACAACAGCTTCAAGCGCGACTATCACGGTGAGAGCGAGGATGGGCAGCAGGTGCCGATCCTGACCATATTCCACAAGGATGACGACGGGCTGATCAGTCTGAGTTGGGCTTCCGAACTGTTGTTCGAGCCAGCCGATCCCGGGCAGGATCCGCGGCATCTCGGCACTGTCGAACCGATGTGGACCCTGCTCGACCTGACACCAGGCGGTCGGCCCGACGTCAACGAACAATTCGATGCCGAAACCTATCGGGCGGAGATGGACGAACGGCAAACCTAGCCCGAGGGAGTATATCGCTGCCTTCCCGACTTGCAGCATCATCCATTCAACGCCGGTGTCGCGCGGCTCGCCGGGGGTGGAGGGATGCAGTCGCGGGAGGAGAATTTCATGACATTGGCAGCAGTAACCCGGGCGCTGAGCGCGACCTCGGTCCTGGCGATCATGGTTTGCGCAGCGCAGCCGGTTTGGGCGGCGCCGGATCTGATCGTGCTGAACGGCGACGTGCGCACGGTCGATCAGAGTACGCCCAAGGCTCAGGCCTTCGCGGTCGAGAACGGCAAGTTCACTGCGATCGGCAGCAATGACGAGATCAAGGGGCTGGCCGACGCCGAAACAAAGGTGATTGACGCCGGCGGCAAGACCGTCACCCCGGGCTTCATCGACGGCCATACGCATCTCACGTCCGGCATGGACATGGTGACCGGTGTCGATCTCTCCTACATTCCGGACAAGAAGACCTGGCTCGAAAAGATCAAGGAAGCCGATGCGCGCCTGCCCAAGGGCGTCTGGCTGATGGGCGGCGGTTGGGATTACACGCTCGGCGAAGGCAAGCTACCGACCAAGGAGGATCTCGATGCCGTGGTGCCGGATCGCGTCGTCATCCTGCGCGACATCGATTTCCATTCCTACTGGGTCAATTCCAAGGCGCTCGAAGTGGGCGGCGTGACCGCGACGTCCAAGGTCGAGGAGGGCGGCGAAGTCGTGCTCAACGACAAGGGCGAGCCGAGCGGCATTCTGCTCGAGAGCGCTGGCGACCTCGTCGAGAAACATCGGCCGGCGGTCGCCGATGCGGAACGGCGCGGGGCCCTGCTGCAGACGATGAAATTTGCCAACAGCCTCGGCATCACCGGCGTCAACGACATGTCCGATCTCGCCGCCGTGCACGACTATGCCGCGATCCTCGCCGAAAAGAAGATGCCGCTTCGCGTCTGGTACGGCTTCTTCGAGGGTGACCCGAAGAAGATCGCCGCCGCCGTGAAGGATCGCGACGAGGTCGACAAGGTCGCCGCGGATTCCGGCGAGCAGGAGAAGAAGGGGCCGATGCTCAAGCTCGGTTACACCAAGTCGGTGATCGACGGCGTGCTCTCGACGCGTACCGCCTACATGCATGAGGACTATTCCGACCAGCACGGCTGGAAGGGCAAGCCGTTCGAAACCAAGGAGCAGCTTGCAGCCGCGATCAAGGCCTCCAACGAAAACGGCTTCCCGACGGCGGTGCATGCGATCGGCGACGGTGGCGTCAGCCTCGTGCTCGATGCCTTTGCCGAAGCCTCCGTGCCGCGACCGCAGCCGAACCGCATCGAACATATCGAGGTCGTCGAGACCAAGGACATCCAGCGCTTCAAGGAGCTGGGCGTCGTTGCCTCGATGCAGCCGAACCATGCGACCGGCACGATCGGCAAATACATCACCGAGCGCATCGGTACCGAACGCGAGCCGCGGGCCTATGTCTGGCATTCGATGCTCGACGCCGGTGTGCCGCTGGTGTTCGGCTCGGACTGGCCGACCTCGCCCTTGAGCCCTCTGACCCAGATCAACGACGCCGTCTTCCGCGAGAGCCCGTTCGGGCTCGGTGATGGTCCGTGGCACCCGGAACAGGCTGTCAGCTTCGACCAGGCGCTGCACGGCCTCACGCAAGCCGGTGCCGACATGACGCCCTGGGGCGCTCAGATCGGCTCGATCAGTGTCGGCAAATGGGCGGATTTCGTGGTGATCGACGGCACGCTACCGGATCCGCTCGATCGTTCCATCCGGGAGCGCAAGGTTGAGGCGACCTATCTCGCCGGAAGCGAGGTCTATCGCCAGCCGTAAGTCTCGAGCGGAGGAACCCATTGCCATTGTCGATCGCCTACGGGAAGCGACAACTGCCTGTCTTCCGGTAATCTAGATCACTATCGGCCGGTGCCTGTGGCGCCGGCCGATTTGGCATGAACGGTGCCGGTCCATGCCGTGTTTTGAGGGAGCCTGCCCTTCCTTCCGGCCACGCCGCCTCCCTTTTCTGATCCGATTACCGGCTCCCACGAAAACGAGTTTTCGGGGCCTTTCGGTGTCGATTACGGATCTTTTCACGCAGTCGCGTGCTTATGGCGTGTTGCTCCATAATATTGATTTTAAATCATAAATCGTCTCTTGTTTCGCTTCGCAACCAAAATTCAGCACTCGCAAATATAATTCCTATTGCGTGATCTGAGATCACACTATACGTTCCAAAAAAATGTCGGAGGACGGACGTGGTTGCGGCATCGCCATGCTGCGGCGAGCGCTCGACTTCGTCGGGAGGAAACATGAAAAACACCACGATATCCGATGACTGTGCGGTCGATATCCGCGCCCTACGCAAAGCCTACGGGGCGGGGGAGAGCGCCTTCGTCGCGCTCGACAACGCAACCGTCTCGGTTCGGGAAAACGAGTTCTTCACGCTTCTCGGTCCATCCGGCTGCGGCAAGACGACGCTGCTGCGCATGATCGCCGGTTTCGACTATCCGACGAGCGGCGAAATCCTGCTCAATGGTTCGGATATCACCAGCCTGCCGCCATTCCAGCGGCCGGTAAACACCGTCTTCCAGAACTATGCGCTGTTTCCGCATATGACGGTGGCCGAGAACGTGGCTTTCGGCCTGGAAGCGCTCGGCAAGCCCCGCACCGAGGTCAAGGCGCGGGTGGCGGAAATGCTGCGGCTCGTGCAACTGGAGCATCTGGCCGGGCGCCGCACAAACCAGATGTCGGGCGGCCAGCAGCAGCGTGTCGCGCTGGCAAGGGCGCTGGCGCCGCAGCCGAAGGTGCTGCTGCTCGACGAGCCGCTATCGGCGCTGGACTACAAGCTGCGCAAGGAGATGCAGTCCGAGTTGAAGCGGTTGCAGTACGAGACCGGCATCACCTTCATCTTTGTCACCCACGACCAGGAGGAGGCGCTGACCATGTCCGATCGCATCGCGGTGATGTCGGCCGGTCGCATCCTGCAGATCGGCACCCCGCGCGAGATCTACAACAGGCCGGCGGATCGCTTCGTCGCAAGCTTCATCGGCGAGACGAACTTCCTCACCGGAGCGCTTCACGGTGTCGCCAACGGTAAGGCAAAGGTTACGTTGAAATCCGGCCAATCGGTCGTCGTCAACGCTGCGTCGGACGCGCCGGCATCCGGCGACGTGACCTTCATCGTCCGGCCCGAGCACGCCAGCGTCGTCGAAGGCTCAGGTGATCTTAGGGGCATAGTCGAGAAGGTCGTTTATTTCGGCACCGATACGCATCTCCATCTGCGCCTGAGTGGTGGAGAAGCCTTTACGGTGCGGCAACAGAACGGTTCCGTTTCAGGCAGCGCTGTCGAGGCGGGCCAAGCGGTGGCCGTGGCGATTGCCGAGGGAGCAGCACAGGTCGTGAGGGCTTGAGACCCATGACCAGCGCCAACGATCTCACGACGAAACTGGAAGCCGTCGACGCGCGCAGACGCTGGCTTCTTGCCTCGCCCGCATTGCTGACGATCTTTCTCGCGGCCATCGGCCCGCTGTTCATCGTGCTCGCCTATTCGTTCCTGACGCCGGGCGATTACGGCGACGTCAAATGGCAGTTCTCACCCGACGCCTGGATCGGCGTGTTCTTCGAGCGCGACATCTTCGATGACACGTTGTCGCTCGCGACCGCCCATGTCGATATCTTCTGGCGCTCGGTGAAGCTCGCCTTGATCACGACGGTGGCAACGCTCTTCTTCGGCTTTCCGACCGCCTATTTCATGGCGACGCGCAACGAGCGAAGCCGCGATCTCTGGCAGTTCCTGATCACCATTCCGTTCTGGACCAACCTTCTGATCCGGACGCTCGCGATCCTGCAGATCATCCGCAACGAAGGCATCCTGAATACGGCTCTGATCAAGCTCGGCATGATCCAGGAACCCATCCAGATCCTCTTCACCGACACGGCCATCCTGATCGGCATGGTCTATGTCTACCTGCCGCTGATGGTGCTGCCGATCTATGCCAGCCTCGAGCGGCTCGATTTCCGCCTGGTCGAAGCGGGCTACGATCTCTACGCCACACGCTGGCGCGTGTTGCGCAAGATCATCCTGCCGCTCGCCAAGCCGGGCATCATCGCCGGCTCGATCCTCGTCTTCATCCCGGCGATCGGCGCCTTCGTTTCGCCGAGCGTTCTCGGCGGCGGCAAGAACATGATGTTCTCCAACCTGATCGAACTGCAGTTCGGCCAGGGGCGGAACTGGCCGCTCGGCTCGGCGCTTTCGATTACCGTGATGATCATCGTGATGGCGGCGCTGCTCGTCTACGCGCGCAATAACTCGGCGAAGGATGAACGCCATGCGTAAGGGCTTTTCCGTCCGCCATCAGCCCGGCTTCACGGCCATTGCAATCGCCTGCTTTGCGCTGCTCTACCTGCCGGTCGTCACCTTGGTGGTCTACGCCTTCAACAGCGCGCCTTCGGTGGCGGCCTGGGGTGGCTTCTCGCTGCACTGGTTTGAGGTCGCCCTGACGAACAGCGACGTCATCGACGCGTCGGTCCGCTCCTTCCAGATCGCGACTGTCGCGGCGACTTTGGCCACCGTCTTCGCCACCATGGCGGCGCTGGCGACGACGCGGACGCGGCGCTACCGGGGTCAGACCTTCATCTATGCCTTCATCAACCAGCCTCTGATGGTTCCGGAAATCGTCACGGCGGTTGCGTTGCTCATCATCGTCGCGCAACTGAAGGCCGTCACCGGCTATTCCGGGCTCGGCTACCTGATCGCCGCACATACGGCGTTCTGCATCCCCTTTGCCTATCTGCCGATCCGTGCCCGGCTCGAGAACATGGATCTGAGCCTCGAGCGGGCGGCGGCCGATCTCTACGCCAAGCCGCTCTACACGTTCCGCCGGGTGACGCTGCCCCTGCTCTGGCCGGGCATCCTCGGCGCCTTCATGCTCGCCTTCGTGCTCTCGCTCGACGACGTCGTCATCACCGAATTCGTGAAGTCCGGCGGCCAGGACACGCTGCCCACCTACATGCTCGGCCAGATCCGCCGCGGCATCACGCCTGAAATGAATGCGATTTCGACGGCCTTCCTGCTGCTGTCGGTCGTCATCGTCACGCTGTTTTTCGTCGTCAGCCGAAAACGCACCTGATCAAAATGGGAGGAACCAAATGATACGTGCAAACCGCATGACCCTTCTGCTTGCCGCACTCATCGCCTCGACGGGCATTGCGCATGCCGAAGGCGAACTGAACATCTACAACTGGGGCAACTACACCAGCCCGGAGATGGTCAAGAAGTTCGAGCAGGCGTTCGACGTCAAGGTCACCGTCACCGACTATGACTCGAGTGACACCGCGCTTGCCAAGGCAAGGCAGGGCGGCTCCGGCTATGACGTCGTCGTCGTCAACCAGGTCTATGTGCCGATCTGGGTGAAGGAAGGGCTCTTGATGGAGCTCGACCCAGGCCAGATGGAGAACTTCAAGAACGTTGCGCCCGAATGGGTGAATGCCGACTTCGACCCCGGCCGTAAATATACGGTTCCGTGGGCCGTCGGCACCACCGGCGTCGTGGTCAATGGTGACGCCTACAAGGGCGATGCCGACAGCTGGAGCATCGTCTTCAATCCGCCGGAAGAACTGAAGGGCAAGGTCAATGTCGTGCCGGAGCTGAACGACGTGATGGCTGCCGCCATCCAGTATGTCGGCGGCGAACAGTGCACGGCCGACAAGGCGGTGCTGAAGAAGGTCCGCGATGTGCTTGTCAATGCCAAGGCGGACTGGATCGCCATGGAATACAACACCATCGAGAAAATGGCGGCCGGCGACTTCAAGGCCACCCTTGCCTGGAACGGCGCCGGCTTCCGCGCGCGGATGAAAAACCCGGCGATCAGCTTCCACTACCCCAGGGAAGGCTACGGTGTCTGGAGTGACAACGCGGCGGTGCTGAAGGACGCCAAAAACGTCGACAACGCCAAGCTGTTCATCAACTTCGTCATGGATCCCGAGAACGCCGCGATGAACTCGGCCTTCCATGGCTATGCCAACGGCATCGCAGGCTCCGAAAAGTTCATGCCCGACACCATGAAGAACGCGCCGGAAATCGTGATCCCGGCGGAGCGCCGGGAAGGTGGGCAATTGCAGCGCCTCTGCTCGCCGGAGGCGCAAGACCTCTACAAGCGGATCTGGACCGATCTTCGCAAGTAGGCGCGCTTCAGCCTCTGATTTCAGTGCCGGCGGCCCTGTCGCCGGCGCTGCTCGCCAGCGCCGCCATCGCTCCCGCCTGACGGTTCGTCCGGTGCAGGTGCCGTGCGCTGCGTCGATCCATTCAAGAAAGGACATATCCATGACCGGCAAGACCGCGTTCAGCGAAAGATACGGCTTCCGCCGCGACCAGGTAACGCTCGCCAATTGGCGCACGGCGCCCTTCAGCCGTTGGGCGTTCCAGAACGTCGGCGAGCTGGTGCCGAGCGCCCCGGTCGTGGCCGCCTCTACCGCTCCCACGGAAGAGCTGCGTGATTTGTCGTGGCTGCTTTCGGAGACGGTGTCGCTGCCAAGTGGCGAGAAGCGGATCGGCGACTTTCTTGACGGCTCCTATGCGGACGCGCTGACGATCATGAAGCGCGGCAAATTCATCGGCGACTGGGTGGCGCCGACCATGAACTTCGGCGAGAAGCACATCGCCTTTTCCATCAGCAAGTCGATGGTCGCGATCGTCGCCGGCATCCTTGAGGACGAGGGCCTGCTGGACCCGAACGCACCCATTATCGACTACCTTCCGGAAACCGCGGGCTCGGCCTATGCGGATGCCACCGTCCGGCATGTGCTCGACATGACGGTCAGTCTTGACATCGAGGAAGCCTATCTCGATCCGGAAAGCGCTTTCGGCCGCTACAGGCGCGCGATGCTCTGGAACCCTGGTGGCGGCGACGAGGGGCTGTTCGAATTCCTCTGCACGCTGAAGCGGCTGCCGACGCCGCACGGCGAGGTTTTCCGCTATCGCTCGCCCAACACCGACCTGCTCGGCATCCTGCTCGAGCGCGTGTCCGGCAGGCGCATCGCCGATCTGATGCGGGAAAAGCTTTGGACGCCGCTTGGCACCACCGGCGAAATCGCGATCACGGTCGATCGCGAGGGAACCAGTCGCGCTTCGGCTGGAATATCCCTGACGCCACGGGATCTTGCGCGCGTCGGCGAGATGATGCGCAACGGCGGCATGGCGCGCGGTCGGCGCGTCGTTTCGGAAAGCTGGGTCGAAGACACGCTCACCAAGGGCAGCCATGAGGCGTGGCAACGCAGCGATTTTGCGCCGCTGTTCCCGAAGGGGCGCTACCGCAACAAATGGTATCAGACCGGCGAGGGCAGCTTCTGCGGCATCGGCATCCATGGCCAATGGCTCTTCGTTGATCCCAAAAACGAACTGGTCGTTGTCAGAATGTCGTGCCAGCCGGATCCGGTGATGGAGGCATTTGACTACGACAACATCGCGTTCATGAAGGCTTTGGGAAAGCTGCTCTGACGCGCCTCGAGCATCCGGAAGGTCTTGCGCTGATGTCGCGGAATCTCCTACCAAGATAAACTCTCTCTTTTAGCGCTGCGCTCCCAATGCAGCCCCAGGTTTCGAGCATGGCGACGAAGAAGACACCAAAAATCACCAGCATCGAAACACCGGTTCCGATGTATGAGCAGGTCTATCAGCAGATCGTGCAGGCGTTGATGGCCGGGCATTTCGAACCGGGCCAGAAGCTCACCTATCGCAAGGTTGCCGAGCAGTTCGGGACGAGCCCGATGCCGGTGCGCACCGCCTTTCAGCGGCTGCAGGCATTGAAGGGCCTCGAACTTCTGCCGAACGGCAGCGTCGAGGTGCCGCTCTTGACCGTCAAATCCTTCGTCAGCCTGACGGAGGCGCGCATCGCCATCGAAGGCACGGCAACGGAACTCGCGGCGAGCCGCCTCAACGGCAACAACCTGCGCACCGTGCGCCACCACTGCAATCAGCGTACTGCAGCGGCGAAGGCGGGTGACATCGACCGCTATCTGCAGGCGAACTTCGACTTCAAGTTCTCGATCTACCGCCACTGCGGCAACGAGCACCTGATCTACATCATCGAAATGCTCTGGCTCCAGGCGGGACCGTTTTTGCGCAAGCTCGTCGAGGGAACGCCGTTTACCGCGACCGAAGTGCTGGACGTCGATTTTCACGACAAGATCGTAGCGGCTCTCGAGGCGAAAGACCCGCAGCGGGCACGCGAGGCCGTTGCCCACGATATCCGCGATGCCGCAGACTACATGCTCAAATACGCGAGGTTCCTCTCGGACGAGGACGTACGGCCGGCCACATAAACGGACTGGATTTCGTTCACGCCTGCCCTAGCTTAGTGCATGAAAATGCATAATAATCGCGCTTCACTTGGATCTTTATCAAGGTAAGGGCGGACCTTGCATGGCTTTGGACTCGTTGGATGTGAGGCTGCTGCGCATCTACGTCACGATCGTGGAGGCGGGCGGTTTTGCGGCTGCGCAGGGAGAGCTCAATCTCTCGCTCTCGACGATTTCCAACCATATCTCCGCGCTGGAGAGCCGGCTCGGCCTAACGCTCTGCCAGCGCGGCCGGTCCGGCTTTCGCCTCACGGAAGAAGGGCGCGCCGTCTACGAGGAGGCCAAGCGCCTCTTCGGCTCGATCGACCAGTTCGACATCCGCATGAAGGGGTTGCAGCATCAGTTGAACGGTACGCTCTCCGTCGGCCTCATCGACAACACGCTGTCTGACCCGTCTTCCCGTCTCAACCGCGTCTTTGCCCGGATGACGGACGAGGCACCGGAAGTGGCGCTTTCGATCGTCACGCGGCCGCCGCATGAACTGCTGCGCGATGTGATAACAGGAGAGCTCCACATCGCGATCGCCAGTTTTCCGCGCACGACGCTGGGGCTGGAATATGTCGATCTCTACGAGGAGACGCAACGCTTCTATTGCGGCGCGGAGCACCCGTTGTTTTCCCGTGACGACAGCGAGATCGAGATCGACGATATCCGGTCCTACAATCTGATCGGCCGCTCCTACTGGAACGCCCGTGACCTCAAGATTTTCTCGATCGCCAATCCGCGCGCGACGGTCAGCGACATGGAAGCAGAGGCGCGGCTGATCCTCTCCGGTCGCTACCTCGGCTATCTGCCCGACCATTTCGCCAGCCGTTATGTGAACGAGGGTTTGCTGCGGCCGATCCGCCCGGATCTCTTCAGCTACAAGGCGCCGTTCCAGGCGGCCTTCGACAAGACGCGTGCAAAGTCGGGTCTGATCCCGTTTTTCGTGAAGCTGCTCGTTAGTGAATTCGGCGTTTCGCAGACCGGACGAGGCGCGTCTCGTTTGCGTGCAGGTCGATAAGCCCTTCAATCCTGACCGGCCCAGTGCCAGCTCGCGAAAACAAAGGCAGGGCCGGTATCTCGGCTCTGCCTTTGTCAAACGATAGGTGCCTTTTGGCGAGAGGCGTCAGCTTAGAGGGAAACCCATCGCCGAAACCATTTTCAGCCAGGGCTTGCGCCAGCCGCCGGACTTGTCCGCCGTATCGAGCGCATACATGGTGACCTGCGCACCGAGCCAGCGGAACGGTTCCGGCGGAATAGCGTTCGGCAGGCTGGTGGCGAAATCCAGCCGGCTCTCCGGCGTCTTCGAACCGTCGAGAATGTCGAGCGCGATACGCGCGCCGAAGCGGGAGGCCGAAACGCCGAAACCGGAATAGCCGCCTGCATAGACGACCTTCTCGCCGTAGTAGCGCTGGAAGTGCACCGCCATGCGGGTACTGAGATCGATCGGCCCGCTCCAGGCATGGGTGAAGCGCAGGCCTTCGAGCTGCGGGAACGTGTCGAAGAAGGCGGATGCCAAGGGCTTGTAGGTTTCGAGTTCCTTGTCGACCGAAGGGAAGGGGTTGCCGGCAAAGGCGTAAGCCAGACGACCGCCGAAGATGATCCGGTTGTCCTTGGTGAGCCGCATGTAGTTCATCTGCGTGCGGGTGTCGTAGACGCCCTGACGGTGGCTCCAGCCGATCGACGCCATACGCTCTGCTGACAGGGGCTCCGTTGCCAGCACCCGGTCGCGAACGGCGACGACCCGGTGCTTGATCTTTTTGTGGCCCGAGGCAAAGGCATTGGTGGCGAGAAGAACCTTGGGCGCGGTGACGCTGCCCGAAGGCGTCGTAGCCTTCATCCGGTCGCCAAGATCTTCAAGGCCGGTCAGTTCGGTGTTCTCGAAGATCTCAACGCCGAGGGTGAGCGCAACCCGCTTCAGCCCGAAGGCAAGCAGCGCCGGATGCACCGTGCCGCAGATGTGCTTCGACCAGACACCGGCCTTGTAGCGTGGCGAATTGATTTCGCTGCGGACGGCGCCCTGGTCGAGGAAGACGGCCTGGTGGCCATATTTGAGATGGAGTTCGTGCTCTTCGTGCAGCGCTTCGATATGGGCATCGTCGACGGCTACTGTCAGCTCTCCACCCCATTCGGCGTGACAGTCGACGGCGTGTTCCTCGAGGGTCTGCAGGAAGCCGTGCATGTTTTCCTGGCCAAGCCGCTCGAGCGCGGCGATGTCCTTGGGGAAGATGCGCACGGCATTCGAAAGTCCGTGCATGACCGACGTCGAGACGACGCCGCCCGGCCGGCCCGAAGCGCCGTTGGCGACCGAACCCTTTTCGATCAGCACGACGTCGATTTCGGGCTGGCGCTGTTTCGCCTGGATGGCTCCCCACAACCCGGTAAAGCCGCCGCCGACGACGAGCAGGTCAGCCTTCAGATGGCGCGTCAGTCGCTCTCGCGGCTCGGGCGCGTCCGGCCGGTCGAGCCAGAAGGGCGTCATCGTCACATCTGCAAGGGCTTTGCTTCTTACCTTGGTCATGGAGACGCCTCACATCACTTCGCGGCTGGTGCGGTGTAGAGGACGTAGACCTTGCGCATCGTCTCGAGCACTTCGAAACGCACCTCGACGCCGGCAGGCAGGACATAGCTTTCGCCGGCCTCGAAGGTCTCGATGGAACCGTCCGGGTTGGTGATTGCGACCTTGCCCGAGAGGATCACACTGTATTCGCTGCCATCGGGGTAGGAGAGCATTTCCGCGTAGGGCGTCGACTGCCAGGTGCCGATCACGACGGCTTTGTCGGGGCTTTCGAAATGAACATCGCCGAGTTCGTCTGCAAAACCGGACAGGATCGCCTCCGGCGGGACGACGCTGCATTTTTCAAGCTCGCGCAGGCCGACACCGTTGCGCCCGAGTTTGATGACCTTCGACATGTTCACTCCAGTTCAGAAAGACGAGCGGCAAGTACATCGGCCGCCCTTCAAGGTTTCGTTGCTTTATTTTCGCGCAAAGCAGCCTGGTTCCTGAGACCAACGTGTCGTCTCGACAGTCACATGCCGTCTTGCGTGCCGCCGATCTACTATGGGGCTTGCCCCATTTTTCTAGGCGCCCGGGTCAATGTCCGGAATACGCCTTAGGGCTAGGTTTGGAGGACGAGAGCCCGGCTCAGGGGCGGCGTCAGCCCTTGCGGAGCCTGGCTTTCGCTGCCGATGTCGTTGTTTTGGTTGCTCAAATGATAGTTTTGGATTTCCCGTAGTGAAAATCCGTTACTTGCGACGCACTAAACCTTCGCCTAATCTGCGCCTGGAGGAGAACAACATGAACAACGATACGATCGTCAAAGTCTGCGCGGCGACGCAGCGGGTGCCCGGTGTGGGTGATCTGGCGCTATCTCTGATGGAGGGGGTCGGCCGTTCGGATTTCCAGGATCGTCTGGCGCAGTCGCTCAAGCGACACATCGCAATCGATGCCGGTCTGATGCTCCTGTATCGGCGAAACGCAGCGCCGAAGATCCTGTTCAACGACTGGCGTACGGACAGGGGCCTGTCCGATATTCGAGCCTACCTGCAGGGCCCGTATCGGCTCGACCCGTTCTACCGGCTGGCGTTCGACAACGGCGACGATGGTCTTTATCGCCTGAGGCAGATCGATCCGTCCTTCGACCGGTCGCAATATTACCGCGACTACTACCGCCACTCGGGCCTGCACGACGAATTCAACGTCTTCATCGGAATCGATGCCGACACGAAGATCGCGATCTCGCTGGCGCGACGCCACTCCCACGCGGCCTTCAGCGGAGAAGACCAGGATTTCCTGCAGAGCGCGGCGCCGCTGCTCAGCATGGCCGTGCTCCGGCATTATCGCGACCTCAGGCCCGAGAGCCTCGGCGATGACGGCTCGCCGCTCCAGAGCGCATTGGCGCAGGCAATCCGGAACTTTGGCCGCAGCCTGCTCACCGATCGCGAATGCCAGGTCGCGCAGATGATCCTGCGCGGATATTCGGTCAAGGGGGCCGCTGAAAAGCTCGGCATCTCACCGGCGACCGTCAAGCTGCACCGCCGCAACCTCTATGCCAAGCTCGACATCAGCTCGCAAACCGCGCTGTTCTCGCTATTCATCGATGCGGTATCGTCGGCGAGCAATGCCTTCGAAGATCCGCTGGCGACCTATCTCGCGCCGGGTGGCGCGCTTCTGCCACACTGATCCAAGGCGTTGAAACGGCGCAATTCCAGGAGAGACGTTTCCTGGAATTGCCCTTTCTGGTCAGGCTGTGGTGGCTCGCTGTTCCGAGCGTCGCGAGACCAGTTGTGCGGCCACCAGTCCCAAAACCACGATGCCGAGAATGATCGTCGAGATCGCATTGATTTCCGGCGTCACGCCGAACTTGATTTGCGAATAGATCTTCATCGGCAGGGTCGATGCGCCCGGGCCGGTCGTGAAGCTTGAGATGACCAGATCATCCAGCGACAGGGTGAAGGACAGTAGCCAGGCGGAGACGATTGCCGGGACCATGTTCGGTAAGGCAACGCTGACGAATGCTTTGGCCGGCGGGCAGCCGAGATCGCGGGCCGCTTCTTCCAGCGACGGGTCGAGCTCGACCAGCCGCGATTGCAGCACGACGGTCGCAAAGCAGAGCGTGAAGGTCGTGTGCGCCAGCGTGATGGTGAGCGGCCCGCGATCAATCCCGAGCGTTACGAACATCAAGAGCATCGAGACGGCCATCACCACTTCCGGCATGACCATGGGCGCAAGCAGCATGCCGTTGAACAGTGCCCGGCCGCGGAAACGACGCAGCCGCACCATCACAACGGCCGCGAGCGTCCCGAGAATGGTTGCTGCCGTTGCCGAGACCGCAGCGACCAGGAAGCTGACTTTCGCACCTTCAATGATCGAGGGGTTGTTGAGAACGGTTGCATACCATTGAGTCGAGAAGCCGCCCCAGACCGTCACGAGCTTCGAGCCGTTGAAGCTGTAGATGACGAGAACGACGATCGGCAGATAGAGGAAGGCGAGGCCGAACAGGATCGACAGCCGATTGAACCAGCTTGGTTTTGTCATGGCCAGCTCCTCAGGTTCGTTCGCGCGACTGGCGCGATTGGAAATAGACGATCGGCACGACCAGCAGCGCGAGCAGCACGATCGTCACGGCGGCGGCCATCGGCCAGTCGCGATTGTTGAAGAATTCGAGCCAGATGGCGCGGCCGATCATCTGGGTATCGGCGCCACCTAAGAGATCCGGGATGACGAACTCGCCGACGACGGGGATGAAGACCAGCGCGCAGCCGGCCAAGACACCGGGCAGGCTCAAGGGGAAGGTGACCCGCCAGAAGGCCGAGATGCGGGAGCAGCCGAGATCGCGCGCCGCCTCGATCAGGGTGCGGTCCGCGCTGCTCAAAGTTGAGTAGATCGGAAGCACCATGAAGGGCAGGTAGGTGTAGATGATGCCGATATAGATCGCCGTCTCGGTGTTGAGGATGCGCAGCGGTTCGCTGATCAGGCCGACCTTCAAAAGCAACGCGTTCAGGAGACCGTCGTTCCTGAGGATGCTCATCCAGGAATAGACTCGGATCAGCATCGAGCTCCAGAACGGAACGATCACCAGGAAGACCAGGAGAGAGCGGGAGGATGGCGAACAGGACGCAATGCCATAGGCGAGCGGATAGGCGATGAAGAGCATGGCGGCGGTCGAAATCGCCGCAACCTTGAGGCTCGTCAGATAGGCCAGAAGATAGGTGTCGTCGGTGAGAACATAGAGGAAGTTCTCGAAGTTGAGGCGGAGGTTCAGGATCGAGCCGTCCCGTGCCGTCAGCGGCTCGAAGGGCGGCATGCCGAGCCGCACGGTCGAGAGGCTGATGCCCGCAACCAGCGCGAAGGGTGCCAGGAAGAGCACCAGAAGCCAGGCATAGGGGATGGCGATCAGAAGACGCTTGCCCCAGTTCGTCTTTGTGGAAGGTGTCGCTGCCGTGAGCATGGGAACCTCCTATTCGGCCAAGAGCCGGCTTGCCTGCGGCGACCAGCTCGCAAACACCCGATCGCCGACGCCGAGATCGCTCTCGGCTCCGAGATTGACCCGGCGTGCGTCGAGCGTCGCACCAGACTTCAGCCGGACGCGGTAGTGCCGCTCGACACCGGTATAGGTGAGCTGTTCAACCGTGCCTTCGAGACCACTGCCCGAAGTCGCGAGTTCCACCCGCTCGGGGCGGACCGAGACCCAGAACGGCGCATCGAGCGCGACGCGGTCGGTAAAGGCCGCATGCAGTCGGCCGCCGGCTTCGTCGCTGTCGATCTGCAGCTCGCTGCCACTGCGATCCGCTCGGCTACCGGCAAACACGTTCGTTTCGCCAAGGAACTTGGCGACATAGCGGGACTGCGGCGTTTCGTAGACTTCCGAAGGCGAGCCGACCTGCAGCACCTGCCCCTGCTTCATGATGGCGATGCGGGTGGAGACCGTCATCGCCTCGTGCTGATCGTGGGTGACGATGATGAAGGTGAGGCCGAGCTCCCGTTGCAGGCGAACGAGTTCGAGTTGCGTTTCGGTGCGCAGGTTTTTGTCGAGCGCCCCGAGCGGCTCGTCGAGCAGCAGAACCTTCGGCCGTTTGACCAGCGCACGGGCGAGCGCCACGCGCTGACGCTGGCCGCCGGAAAGCTGCGCCGGCTTGCGGTCGAGCAGCGCCGTCAGCTGCAGCTTCTCCGCCACCTCGTCGATACGCTTCCTGATCTCGCTCTTGGCAAGACCATCCTGCTGCAATCCGAAGGCGATGTTTTTGCCGACCGTCAGATGCGGGAACAGCGCATAGGACTGGAACATCATGTTGGTCGGGCGTTTATGCGCCGGCACGTCGGTGACATCGGCCCCTTCCAGTTTGATGGCGCCGGATGTCGGCGTCTCGAAGCCGGCGATCATCCGGAGCAGCGTCGACTTTCCGCAGCCCGAGGGGCCAAGAAGCGAGAAGAACTCGCCCTTCTCGATGCCCAGGCTGATGTTGTTGACGGCCGTGACGACGCCATAGGACTTCGCCAGGTTCTCGATCGAAATATAGGATTGCACGGGGTCTGGTCCTGCTGTTGACGGTGCGCGCTATTGGCCGGCCCTGAAAGCCGACCAGACGCGGGTGCGCTCGCGCGTCTGGCGCGGTGGCAGCGACTTGTCGACGAAGAGCTTGGAGCGGACTTCGGCAGGAGGATAGATGTTCGGGTTGTCGCGGATCCCGGCATCGACCTCGGCGGTCGCCGCGGCATTGGCGTTAGCGTAGAAGACGTGGTTGCTGATCGCAGCAACCGTCTTCGGCTCGAGGATATAGTCGATGAAGGAGAGCGCCTGCTCCGGATCCGGCGCATCGGTAGGGATCGCCATCGTGTCGAAGGAGATGATCGTTCCTTCCTTCGGGATCGAATAGTCGACCTTGACGCCGGTCTCGGCTTCTTCGGCGCGGGCCGCGGCAATGCCGGCGTCGCCGCTCCACATCAGCGCCAGGCAGAGCTGGCCCGACGCCATGTCGGCCACAAGCTGGCCGCTCTGCATATGGCGAATGAATGGACGCAGCTTCAGCAGCAGCTCCTTCGCCTTGTCGAGGTCGTCCTGTTTGGTGGAGTATGGGTCGAGGCCGAGATAGTTGAGCGCGATCGGGATCACTTCGTTCGGCGCATCGACGATGCCGATGCCGCAATCCTGGAATTTCTGGGCGACCTCGGGTTTGAAGAACATGTCGAGGCTGTTCGTCGGCGCATCGGGAAGGCGCTCGCCGACGAGCTTGGCGTTGTAGGCGACGCCCGTCGTCAGCCACATGTAAGGAACCAGATACTTGTTCTCCGGGTCATGCTCGGCGACGAGCTTCAGCAGGTCCTTGTCGAGATTGCCGTAGTTCTTGAGCGCCGTGACGTCGATCGGCTTCAGCGCGCCGGATTGAATGAGGCGTTCACCGACCGTGGCGCTTGGAAAGGCGACGTCGAAGCCGCTGCCGCCGGCGAGCAGCCGGGTTTCGAGCACTTCGAGCGAATCGTAGAAGTCGACCCGCGTTTCGACACCGGTGCGGGCCTGGAAGTTCGAGACCGTGTCTTCGGCGAAGTAGTCGGAGAAGTTGTAGATGAACAGCTTGTCCTGCGCCTGGGCGGTCGTTGAGACCGCGATAGCGGCGAGCGATGCCGCAAACATGGAGCGCAGTGCGGTGCGGGTCAAGTTTTGCATGGTTCCTCCCAAGGACATCGTATTTTTGTTTTCACCAAAGTGATTGGCGGGTCCTAAGAGGGCAACACTCCCTTTGGCTAGGTGCGGGAGGCGGGGCACCGTCGTACATGGCAGTCGACGCTTGGATTTGCTCTGTCAGACATGTTGGTTTGATCGCGATCGAAGTAACATTCGATCAATCCCGCATTTCTCGGCCAGCAGCGCCTGATAGGTTCCGGCGACATCAAAAGGGAGAGCTTCCATGGAAGAGAAATTCAACCAGCCGCTCGGCGGCAACGACATGCCCCGCTTCGGCGGTCCGGGTACGATGATGCGCCTGCCGGCGGCAGCGTCGGCCGCGGGCCTCGACGCCTGTTTCGTCGGCATTCCCATGGATATCGGCGCATCCAACCGTTCCGGAACGCGCTACGGGCCGCGGCAGATCCGCGCTGAATCCGTGATGATCCGCCCCTACAACATGGCGACCGGTGCAGCGCCGTTTGAAAGCCTGCAGGTGGCGGACATCGGCGACATCGCCATCAACACCTTCAACCTGCCGGCCAACATGGAGATCATCACCCGCAACATCGGCGAGATCCTCAAGCACGACTGCATTCCGCTGACGCTCGGCGGCGATCACACGATCAGCTATCCGATCCTGAAGGCGATTGCCGAGAAGCACGGTCCGGTCGCTCTCATCCATGTCGACGCGCACGCGGATATCAACGACACGATGTTCGGCGAAAAGATCGCGCATGGCACGCCGTTCCGGCGCGCTTTCGAGGATGGCTGCCTCAATCCCAATCTCGTGTTCCAGATCGGTCTGCGCGGCACCGGCTATGCGTCCGATGACTTCGACTGGTCGCGCGACAAGGGCTTCACCGTCGTGCCGGCCGAGGAATGCTGGCACAAGTCGCTCGTGCCGCTGATCGAAGGCATTCGCGCCAAGATCGGCAACCACAAGACCTACCTGACCTTCGATATCGACAGCCTCGACCCGGCCTATGCGCCGGGCACCGGCACGCCCGAGATCGGCGGCCTGACGGTCATTCAGGCGATCGAAATCATCCGCGGCTGTCGCGGTCTCAATCTCGTCGGCGCCGATCTCGTCGAGGTCAGCCCGCCTTTCGATACGACCGGCACCACGGCGATCACCGCGGCGAATCTGCTTTACGAAATGCTCTGCGTGCTGCCGGGCGTGAAGTACAAGCGGTAGGCCGCCGAAGAGATCGGAAATCAATTATCAGGAGGCCGCGGGCGGCCTCCTTCCCGATCCATGTTTGCGAAAGTATCTAGCTCTTTGCCGGCCGCAGGCGGCTCCAGATCGGCGCGACGACGTTGCCCATGACGACGATGGTTGCGGCGCCGACGGCGATGGCAAGCAGGGCCTGGAGCGCCGAGGTCGTGAACCAGCCGACGACCGCCGGGGCGACCGTCAGCGTGTGGGCAACGCTTTCGGAGACATCGTGGATGAAGTGTTCCGGCCCGGCCTGGCCCAGTTGCGCCATGCCATGCACGAGGATGCTGCCGCCGACCCAGAGCATGGCCGCAGTGCCGATCGCAGCAAGAACTTTCAGGAATGCGGGCATGCCGAGAACGAGGCCGCGGCCGAAAACGCGTACGGCGGACAGCGGGTTCTTCGCCAGCGCGACGCCGGCATCGTCGGCTTTGACGATGAGCGCGACGACCCCATAGACGGCGAGCGTAATCAGGATGCCGACGCCGGCGAGTACAGCGCCCTGCATGTAGATGTCGGCATCGGCGACGGTCGACAGGGTCAGCGCCATGATCTCGGCCGAGAGAATGAAGTCGGTACGGATGGCGCCGGCAACCCTCTCGTTTTCAAGCGCCAGCGGATCGCTCTTTTCCCCGAGAACCGCTTCCTCGTGCGCGTGGGCCGCATGCGGAAAGATTGCGCCGTAAAGCTTCTCGGCCCCCTCGTAGCAGAGATAGATGCCGCCGAGCATCAGCAGCGGCGTGATCGCCCAGGGCGCGAAATAGCCGAGCAGCAGTGCGCCGGGCAAAAGGAAGAGCAACTTGTTCTTCAGTGAACCAAGGGCGATCCGCGCAATGATCGGCAGTTCCCGTTCAGGCGTCAGCCCCACCACGTAGCGCGGCGTCACCGCAGCGTCGTCGATCACGACGCCGGCTGCCTTGGCGCTGGCCTTCGCGGTCTGGGCCGCGACGTCGTCCAGCGAAGCGGCCGCCATCTTGGCAATGGCCGCGATGTCGTCGAGGAGGGCGATGAGACCTGTGGCCATAAGTTGCTAACCCCTTGAGAAGAATCCGAGAAACGCGGCTCCAGAAGCGCCAGTAACCACCATAGCGTGTCGAGTCAACGACAGCCGGGTGACATTGGGAGGCGTTCGGCCGCGCGCGGCGAGCTCAATGTTGGTTATCAAATCGTGAACGTGCGAGCGTATTCTTTCATTGACGAGTGTCTCATTTCGATTTACGACTGACGAAATACAAAATTCGTCAGTCGTAAATCGAAAGGCAAGCGATGCAGGTGAGCAGCGATAACGTCGTGGATCAGACGCGTCAGGACAACATCACGCGGATCCTCGACGCAGCGGAGCGGTTGTTCCGGCATTTCGGCTACAGCAAGACCAATGTCGCCGACATTGCCAAGGAACTCGGCATGTCGCCGGCGAACATCTACCGCTTCTTCGCCTCGAAGACGGAGATCCATCAGGCGATCTGCGGCCGCATGCTGGCGGCCAGCTACCAGATGGCCCAGGAGATCTGCGCCTTGCCATTGAGTGCGAGCGAGCGGCTGCGGCGTTACGTCCACGCGCAGCATCAGATGACCGTTGAGCTCATGCTCGACGATACGAAGGTGCATGAAATGGTGGTCGTTGCCATCGAACGCGAGTGGCACGTCATCGACAAGCATATCGACAGGCTCGACGCGCTTCTCGCCGACGTAATTCGCGAAGGCATCGCCGCCGGCGAGTTCCCGGAACAGGACGCCGATGCGGCGTCGCGCTGTTTCGGTGCGGCGACCGTCACGCTCTGTCATCCGCAAATGGTTGCGCAGTGTCTCAGCAAGACAAACCGCGCGGCACCGGAAGAGCTGGTCGAATTCGTAATCAAGGGACTGAAGGTTTAGCCGGACTGCTTCCGGCGCCAATGCGGCGTCGGCCTATTTTTCAGGAGTGCGACTATGTTTATGCCGATTGAATTTCGCCGCCGTATTTCATTCATTGCCACCGTTGCGCTGATTTCGACCCTCTCGGCGGCGCTTGCCGGCTGCTCGGAAGAAAAGTCCGAAACCGCTGAAGTCGTGCGCCCGGTCAAGGTCGTCGAGATCGCCCAGGCCGACAATGTACGCCAGCTCAGCTATTCCGGCGCCGTGCGGGCACGGACCGAGATGAATCTCGGCTTCCGCGTCAGTGGCAAGATCGTCGAGCGCGTCGTCAATGTTGGTGACCGCGTCAAGGTTGGCGATCTTCTCGCCCGCATCGACCCGACCGACTACGAGCTCGCGGTGCGCAGCGCGTCCGCCAATCTGGATGCGGCCGAGCGTCAGGTCGAAACGGTCGAGCTGGTGCGCGACCGCGCCAAGCAGCTGCTTGCCAGGAAATTCGCCTCGCAGGCCCAGTTCGACCAGGCGGTGCTGAGTTACAACCAGGCCGTCGCCACGCGCGATGCAGCAAAGTCGGCACTGTCACAGGCGAAGAACCAGGTGGTCTATACCAGCCTCGTCGCCGACCGGCCGGGCATCGTGACCTCGATCAACGCCGATGTCGGCCAGGTCGTCGGTTCTGGCACGCCGGTCGCCACCGTTGCAGTCGAAGGCGAAAAGGAAGTCCAGGTCGCAGTACCCGAAACGGAAATCAGCAATTTCAAGGTTGGCTTGCCGGTCAAGGTCGGGATCTGGTCCGATGCGGGCCTGTCGCTCGATGGCACCGTGCGCGAGGTTGCCGGCAGCGCCGACCAGCAATCGCGCACCTTCTCGGTGCGTGTCAGCCTGCCGAACGACCAACGCGTCCTTCTCGGCATGACCGCGACCATCGAAGCTTCTGCCGGCAATGGCGTGTCGTTCGTCTCGGTACCCTTGAGCGCGCTGGCTGAGAAGGATGGCTATCCGATCGTCTGGGTCGTCGACCGCGGTACGGAAACCGTCCGCAGCCGCCCGGTCACGCTTGCAGACTTCACCACCAATGGTGTGCGGGTCACCGAAGGCCTCAAAGTCGGCGATCTCGTTGTTGCCGCCGGAACGCAGTTCATGACGGACGATCTCAAGGTGACGATCTCCAACGATACGACGCACCAGGCTGCTGCCGCAGCCGAAACCGTTGTGCGCTGACGTCACCAGGATAGCGGAACCGAGCCGATGATGACCTCCTCTTCCGAAGAAAAGCGGCCTTTCAACCTTTCGCGCTGGGCGATCGCGCATCCCAGCATGGCGCGGTTCCTGTTCGGCCTCATCATTCTCGCCGGTGCCTTCGGCCTGATGCGCATGGGGCAGAAGGAGGATCCGGACTTCACCTTCCGCGTCATGGTGGTGCAAGCCTTCTGGCCAGGCGCCTCGATCGAGGAAATGCAGGACCAGGTCGTCAACAAGATCGAGCGGAAGTTGCAGGAAACGCCGCACCTCGATTTCGTGCGCTCCTATACCCGCGCCGGCAGTGCGATCATCACGCTGCAGGTTGAAGGCGATACCAATGCCGAGCAAGTGGCGGACGCATTCTACCAGGTGCGCAAGAAGGTCGGCGACATCTCCAACGAACTGCCCGAAAGCTTGCTCGGCCCCTATTTCAACGATGAGTTCGGCGACACCTTCATCACGCTCAATTCACTAAGCGGCGAGGGCTACAGCTATCCGGAGCTGAAGAAATTCGCGATCCAGGCGCGCGATATGCTGCTGACGACGCCGGGCGTCGAGAAGGCTGTGATCATCGGCGACCAGCCGGAGAAGATCTATATCGACGTTTCCTCCAAGGTGCTCGCCGAACGCGGCCTGACGCTCAACGACCTACGCAGCACGATTGCCGGTCAGAACAATATCGACCCGGCCGGCTCCGTCGATACCGGTTCCCTCTCGGTGCGCATCTCGGTCGAAGGCAGCCTCGACAAGGTCGAGGACCTGAAGAACCTTAGGCTTCGCGCCGGCGGCCAGGTCACGCGCCTTGGCGATATCGCCACGGTAAGCTCCGGGCTCGAGGATCCCTATTCGCGCAAATTCCGCTTCAACGGCCAGGACAGCGTCCAGATCGGCGTCGTCATGGCCAAGGGCTTCAAGGTGACGGATGTCGGCAAGGCGGTCGAAGAGACCTATCAGCGCTTCGAGACGTCGCTGCCCTATGGGGTCAGTGTCGACCAGGTCTCCAACCAGCCTGAGGTCGTCAAGGAAGCAGTCGGCGAGTTCATGAAGGCGCTCGGCGAAGCGCTGGCGATCGTGCTCATCGTATCGTTCCTGTCGATCGGCTGGCGCTCGGGCCTGGTGATCGCGATCACCATCCCGCTGGTGCTCGCCGCGACCTTCGCCATCATGTACGAGCTTGGCATCGATCTGCAGCGCATCTCGCTCGGCGCCCTCATCATTGCGCTCGGCCTCCTGGTCGACGACGCCATGATCGTCGTCGAGATGATGGAAAGAAAACTGGAGGAGGGACTGGTCAAGGTCGAAGCCGCGAGCTTCGCCTATACCTCCACCGCCTTCCCGATGCTGACCGGCACGCTGATCACCACCGCCGGCTTCATTCCTGTTGGCTTTGCCGCCTCGACCGCCGGCGAATATGTACGTTCGCTGTTTTATGTGGTCGGCATCGCGCTGGTCGTCTCCTGGTTCGTTGCGGTCTATTTCACGCCCTGGCTCGGCAACATGCTCTTGAAGCAGCGCAGCCACGCCGGAAACCATCACGACGTCTTCGACACGCGCTTCTATCGTCATCTGCGTTCGACGGTTGCCTGGGCGGTGCGCCATCGCATCATCGTGCTTTCGACCACGCTCGCCATCTTCTTCGTCAGCCTCTGGGCCTTCCAGTTCATTCCGAAGAACTTCTTCCCGCAGTCGTCGCGGCCGGAAATCCTGGTCGATCTGTGGCTGCCCGAGGGCACGAGCATTAAGGAGGTCGAAAAGCAGGCCAAGGCGCTTGAAGCCCGGATGATGGATGATGAGGACAAGCGCTTCATCGCCACCTATATCGGCGAGGGAGCCCCGCGCTTCTTCCTGCCGCTCGACCAGCAACTGCGTAATCCGAACTTCGCCCAGCTTCTTGTCATGGCCAAGGACGAACCGGCGCGCGAGCGGCTGATTGCCAAGATGCGTGCGATCCTTGCCGCCGACTTCCCGTCGATCCGTTCCAAGGTCGACCGCCTGTTCCTGGGGCCGCCGACCGGCTGGCCGGTACAGATGCGCGTCATGGGTCCGGACCGCGAAGAGGTCAGGCGCATTGCCGACCGGGTAACGGCGAAGTTCCACGAGAACCCACTTCTGGGCGCCGTTCACGACGATTGGCTGGAGCCGGTAGCGGGCATGAAGCTGGTCATCGACCAGGATCGCGCCCGCGCGCTTGGCGTCACATCCCAGCGCATCCGCCAGATGCTGCAGGCGAGCGTCACCGGCGCGCCGCTCGACAACTTCCGCGACGGCGAGGAGACGGTGGCGATCGTCGCCCGCGAGCCGGCCGAAAGCCGCAAATTGCTGAGCTCGGTCGATTCCATCTACATCCCGACCGATTTCGGCGGCTTCGTGCCGCTCTCGCAGGTCGCCAAGGTCGTACCGGTACTCGAGCAGGGCATCGAATGGCGCCGTGACCGCCTGCCGACGATCACCGTGCGAGGAACCTTGCCGGACGGCGTGCAGCCGAACGACGTGGCGATGAAGATGTTCGGTGAGATGCAACCGCTGCGCGACAGCCTGCCTGCCGGCTATTCGATCGCCATTCAGGGTGGGGCCGAAGATTCAGCCGAAAGCCAGGCCTCGATCGCCGCCAAGGCGCCAATCATGCTCGGCGTCATCGTCGTGCTGTTGATGATCCAGCTCCAGCATTTCGGCAAGGCGATGCTGGTTCTCGCCACCGGACCGCTCGGCATCATCGGTGCGGCGGCGGCCCTGCTCATCAGCGGTGCCCCTTTCGGCTTCGTCGCGATCCTCGGCGTCATCGCGCTGCTCGGCATCATCATGCGCAACTCGATCATCCTGGTCGACCAGATCGACCAGGACATTGCCGCCGGCATGGACCGCGCCGAGGCGATCATCGGATCGGCCGTGCGACGCTTCCGCCCGATCACGCTGACGGCGCTAACTGCGGTGCTGGCCCTGATCCCGATCTCCCGCGGGGTCTTCTGGGGACCGCTCGCCTACGCCATGATGGGCGGCATCCTGGTCGCGACGGTGTTGACCATTCTGGTATTGCCCGCCGGCTACGCGCTCTTCTTCGGGCGCGAGCCCAAGAAGGACACGGTCGAGCCGGATAAGGCGGAAGAGGTCCATGCGGATGCCGAACTTAATGAGCCGCTTGCTTATCCGCCGGCCGTGGCGGCGGAATAACGCCACGGCCCTTTCAAAGCCAATTCGGGCTAGAACTGTCTGGGGTCAGGCCGTGACATACATGGCCTGGCCCTGAGCCAGATATTGGAACAGCTCATAGCTCATCCAGATGTAGCCGCGACGTCCGTTCCACTCGCAGCCCCAGTCCTGTCCGAAGCTGTTTTGGATGAGGATCGCCTGCTGATCGTCGTCGTAGCCGATAATTAGCATGCAATGGCCGACATTCGGGACCTTGTTGAGGGGGCCCGTCATCGGGCCGGGGCCTTCGTATTTCATGAAGCCTTCGTTGAGCGACGTGCCATAACAAAGCGCACCGCCGGCGGCGATGACCGCCTTGATCGCGTCGAGATCGCTGGTTTCGACGATGGCCCAGCCGGGAATCTGGAAGCTGCCATCGGCGGCGGCGTTGGGGTCGTAGCTCGACCAGAGCTCGGGGCAGTTCGGATAATAGGGGGCGGTCTGCCAATTCGGCGTTCCGCTCTGCTTGAGCAGGTTGAGGTAGGATGCAAGCCGCGATCCTGCACAGCCCTTTTGCCCATAGCTCTTCATGACCTCGATATAGATATGGGCTGGGCTTGCCTGCAGCGCGGTGCTCGATGGGGACTGGCTCGCCGCTGCGGCCGCCGTGTAGGTGGCGAGCCCATAGGTCGAAGCCCAGGCGGCGCAACTCCCGGGACTGCCGACATGGCGTGGCGTCCCCTGCGCCTTCGGAGGCGGGAGATATTGTGGGTCGACAGTGGCCGAGGTCGGCAGCGCCGCAGGCACCGGCGGCCGGACGAGCGGGCCATCCTCTCTGATGGTGGGATCATAGCCGAGATCGAGAATTGCTTCATGCACGGACATGTAGGCCTCCTGTCAGCAGCTCCAGCTGCGTAGGTTGAAGGAATGATGTCACTGGGCAGGTTCCGGCAGTCCGCCGGTATTTCGAGGCGTGCTCAGGCTAAACCACGCTCCGGCCAAGGATCGCAGTTCGCTATGTTTCGAATTGATACACGCAATGGTAGAGTTTATCATGATCTTGCACGTTAGATATCCTGAGTTTTAACGGGGCAACTCCGGAAGTTCTCCAGTTTCGCGGGCAGCAGATGATCTCGGCGGCGAGGGCGTCGGTCATCATGTGCTGCGAACCGGTCTGGGTGCTGCCTTTCACGCTGGCATTTCTCGGGACGCCATTGAGCCTTTCGCAGATCCTGGGCTGCGCCGTGATTCTCTTTGCGATGCTGAGACAGGTTGTTCTGCGATCAAAATTGGGCGGCTGAACCGATCCCCGAGGCTCGATTTCCGCAATTGGTATTGCAATGAGAAATACCACTCACCCTCTTTTCCCGAAACTTTAGGCGGGGCGAATTAGCCCGATTGACAGCGCCTCTTTGGCAGACTTATCGTTAAGTCAAATTACTTGACTTAATAGATCGATCAACGAAACCTGAGGGGGAATTCGTCATGACGGCAGTCGAGGAAATGCGGCTTTTGGGTAACGCTCCGGAGGCCGGGAGGAAGAGGGTGACGGCGGCGCGATGGCGTCTTGGACCGGTCGCCGCAGCGCTGATGATGGTCGGGGCCGCCGAGGCCCGGGCCGAAGCGGTGCTCACCATGCACATCGAGGAACAAACGAGCTGGGTGCAGAACTTCAACCCGTTCGACCTCGGCGGCCGGCGGCAGAGCACCATGGATTTCGTCTACGAACCGCTGGTGATATTCAACGACTATGACAGCGGCAAGCCGGTCTGGCGGCTGGCGACAGGTTACAAGTTCGCCGACGATCTGAAGTCGATCACCTATACCCTGCGTGACGGTGTGAAATGGTCGGACGGCAAGCCGCTGACCTCGGCCGACATGAAGTTTACCCTCGAGATGATGTTGAAGAACCCGGCCGTCGATACCGTCGGCGTCGGCGAAACGGTCGCCTCGGTGGAGGCGCCATCACCGACCGAAGTGAAGATTAATCTCAAGGGCGTCGACACGCATTTCCCGGAATCGCTCGCCGACTTTCCCGTGGTGCCCGAGCACATCTGGAAGGACGTGAAGGATCCGCTGGCCTTCAAGAACGAAACGCCTGTCGGCTCCGGCCCGATGACCGAGATCCGCCGCTTCACGCCGCAGGTCTACGAACAATGCCGCAACCCCAACTATTGGGACGCCGCCTCGCTCAAGGTCGATTGCCTGAAGTTGCCGCAGATCTCCGGCAACGACCAGATGCTGGCGCTTTTGCCGGAAGGCGCGATCGACTGGTTTGGGTCGTTCCTGCCGCAGATCGACAAGACCTATGTCGGCCTTGACGCCGAGCACAATGGTTACTGGCAGCCACCGGCGGAAACCGTTGCCTTCCAGATGAACTTCAAGTCGTCGAATCCCGGCAATGCCGAGGCCTTCAACGACATGACCTTCCGGCGCGCCTTCAGCCTCGCGATGGATCGCACCGCGATGGTCGATATTGCCGGCTTTGGCTATCCCGTCGTCAACACCCTTGCGAGCGGCCTGCCGCCGCGCTTCGACAGTTGGCGCAACAAGGCAGCCGAGGGTGCGCAGGACGAGTGGCTGGCCTATGACATCGACAAGGCCAACAAGCTGCTCGACGACGCCGGTTACAAGAAGGACGGCGACGGCTTCCGCACCACGCCGAGCGGCAAGCCGATCGCTTTCCCAATCATCGTTCCGAACGGCTGGACCGACTGGATCGACGCGGTGCAGATCGCAACTGAAGGCCTGCGCAAGATCGGCGTCAATGCGTCGGTTGCCACGCCCGAATACGAGCAGTGGCAGAAGCAGATCCTCGACGGCAGCTTCGAGGCGGTGATGAATTCCCGCGCCGATGGCCCGACGCCTTTCCGCGGCTACTTCCAGTCGCTGTCGACCGGCTTCGGCGGGCGCATCACCAGCGCGCCGTCGCGCTATTCCAACCCCGAGCTCGACAAGGTCTTCGATGAATACCGCCGCGCCGCGACGGACGAGGAGCGCAAGACGCTGTTCGACCAGGTGCAGGTGATCGTTGCCGACAACCTGCCTGTCGTTCCCGTCTTCAACGGCCCGACCTGGTACCAATTCTCGACCAAACGCTTTACCGGCTGGGTCACCAAGGACGAACCTGTCATGAACCCGGAGGACCACGACAACAACCGGATGCGGCTGGTGCACCTGCTCCGCCTCAAGCCCGTGCAATAAGCGACAACAGGCCCCAACGATGCGACTTTCCCGTCGACGGCTTGCCGTCTATTGCGTGGCGTTCCTATTCGCGATCGTCATGAATTTCGCGGTTCCCCGGCTGATGCCGGGGAGCCCCGTCGACAGCATGATCGCCCAGCTCGGACCGCGGGCGACGCCCGCGGCCATCGAGGCGATCAAGGCGCGCTTCGGCGCGATCGAGCAGCCGATCTGGCGGCAGTTCGTCGACTACGTCGTCGGGTTGGCCCATTTCGATCTCGGTGTTTCGGTCAAGTATTACCCGCAGACCGTCGTCGAGGTTCTCGGCCGCTCGGCCGGCTGGACCGCGTTCCTGGTCGTCACGGCGATTGCCTTTTCGCTCTCAATCGGCGTGCTCTTAGGCGCCATTGCCGCCTGGCGTCGTGGTGGCCGTTTCGACAGCTTCGTCTCGCCCTTCTCGGTCGTGCTGATCGCCGTGCCGCCGGTCATCATCGCGCTCGCGACGTTGTTCACCTTTGGCGTTACGCTGCGGCTGCTGCCGGTCGGCTACGCCTATGATCCGAGCCTTGATCCCGGGCTGAACTTTACCTTCTTCGGCAGCGTCTTCCTGCATGCGATCATGCCGGTGCTGACGCTTTCGCCCTATCTCATCGGCGAGTTCCAGACAACGATGCGCTCCAGCATGATTTCGGTGCTTGGCGAAGATTATGTCACCATGGGACGCGCCAAGGGCCTGTCCGAAGCGGCCGTGATGTTCGGCTATGCGGCGCGCAATGCCATGCTGCCGGTTTTGACCAACCTGGCGCTGATGCTGGGGGCGGTCTTCGGCGGTTCGATCGTCACCGAGATCGTCTTCAACTATCCCGGCCTCGGCCTGACGCTTTATACCGCGAGTGTCGCCCGCGATTATCCGGTCATCCAGGGACAGCTGCTCTTGATGACGATCGCGACGCTCGGGGCCAATCTCCTGGTCGATATCATCTATGGCGTGGTCGATCCGCGCATAAGGGAGGGCAGGGCATGAATGCGGGCGTCTCCTTGTTCTGGCGGCAGAAAAAAGCCGTCGCCGGCCTTATCATCATTCTCACGCTCTGTCTGATGGCGCTGTTCGCACCGGTTCTGGCGCCCGGCGATCCGAGCGAGCGCGTCGGCCGCTCGCACCAGCCACCGACGGTCGAGCATTATTTCGGCACGACGAAGATGGGCCGCGACGTCTTTTCGCAATTCGTCTGGGGCGCGCGGCCATCGCTTTCCGTCGGCTTTGCCACCGGCCTTGCCATTACCGCGCTCGGCACCATCGTCGGCCTCGTCGCCGGCTATTTCGGCGGGCGCACTGACGCGACACTCGACCTCGCGACTAATGCCGTGCTGGTGATCCCCAACATTCCGCTATTGATCCTGCTCGCCTCCTTTGCCGGCACCGTTGGGCCGCTGGCGATCATGGCGATCATCGCTCTCACCTCCTGGCCCTGGGGCGCGCGCATGACCCGGTCGCAGACCATGGCGCTCAGGCAACGCGAATTCGTGGTGGCGGCGCGTATGGTCGGCGAGCCGCATTGGCGGGTGATCTTCGTGGAAATCCTGCCCAATCTGGTGCCGCTGATCGGCATCAACGTCGTCGGCAGCATCATCTACGCGATCGTCGCGCAGACGACGCTCGAATATCTCGGCTTCGGCGATCCGCTGCGGGTGACCTGGGGCACCATGCTCTACAATGCGCAGAACTCCTCGGCGATCATCGTCGGCGCCTGGTGGGACATCGCCGTACCGGCCGCAGGCATTGCCCTCGTCGGTCTTGGCCTGGCGCTCATCAATTTCACCTTCGACGAGATCGCCAATCCGCAGCTTCGCTCCGGTCCGGCGTTGAGCCGCTGGCTCCGTCTCACGCGGCTGCGCCGCCGCCAACTGGAGGCAGCCCGATGAGCGATGCGCTGCTTCAGATCCGCAATCTCAATGTCGACTACTTGCTCGACGACGGCGCCTTTCGCGCGGTCAACGACGTCTCTTTCGAGGTTCGGCGCGGTGAGCTATTCGGCCTTGCCGGTGAATCCGGCTGCGGCAAGAGCACGATTGCCTATGCGATCACCCGGCTTTCCAAGGCGCCGGCCTGGGTGGCTGGCGGCGAGATCCTGCTCGATGGGCAAGACCTTCTCAAGATGCCTGAATCCGCCTTGCAGAATGTCCGTTGGCGGCGGATCGGCATGGTGTTCCAGAGCGCCATGAACTCGCTCAACCCGCTGATGCGGGTCGAGGCGCAGTTCTTCGACGTGCTGCGCAAACACACCGGCGCGACGCGGCCCCAGGCCCGGGCGCGGGCCGAAGAAATGTTCCGGCTCGTCGGCATCCCGATCAATCGCCTCGACGACTATCCGCACCAGTTCAGTGGCGGCATGCGGCAGCGCATCGTCATTGCGATCTGCCTGGCGCTGAAGCCGGAACTGATCATCATGGACGAGCCGACGACGGCGCTCGATGTCGTGGTGCAGCGGGAAATCCTGGAGCAGCTTGTCGATCTGCAGCGCAGCCTCGGCTTCTCGGTGCTGTTTATCACCCATGATCTGCACCTGATGGCGCAGCTCTGCCATCGCATCGGTGTTATGCTGAAGGGGCAATTGGTCGAGGTCGGCGACACCCAACAGATCAGCAGTGCACCGCAACACGATTACACGCGCAAACTCTGGGGCGCGATCCCGCAACTGCCACCCACCGTCCGCAGCCTGGGGGTCGTCGAATGAATGTGATGCCGGTAGCGACGACAATACCGCAGCAGCAGGACGCGATCGTCCGGCTGAAGGACATCAGACGCAGCTTCGGCGCCGTCGAGGCGCTGCGAGGAATATCCCTGTCTTTGAAGCCTGGCCGGGCTCTGGCCCTCGTCGGCGAATCCGGTTGCGGCAAGACGACCTGCGCACGCATCGTCGCGCGGCTCGATACGCCGAGTGCCGGAACGATGCAGTTTCGCGGCGCCGATGTTACCGAGGCGGGTGACCGCGCCGCCGAGAAGCTGCGTCGCCGCGCGATCCAGATGGTTTTTCAGGACCCCTTCGCGTCACTCAACCCGGTGTTCTCCGTCTACCATCACCTCGCGCGGCCGCTGCTTTTGCATGGCCATGCAAAGAACGTCGGCGAAGCGAAGGCCGCGGTCGCGCGGCTGCTAGCCGATGTCGGCCTTGATCCAAACATCACGGCGCGGAAGTTTCCGCATGAGCTCTCCGGTGGCCAGCGCCAGCGCGTCAACATCGCCCGGGCGCTTGCTGTTGCGCCGGACGTGCTCGTCGCCGACGAGCCGACGTCGATGCTCGACGTTTCGATCAGGCTCGATATCCTGGAGCTTCTCGCGCGCATCAAACGCGAACGGAATCTCGCAATGCTCTACATCACCCATGATATCGCCACGGCCGCCCACATCGCCGAGGAGGTTGTGGTGATGTTTGCCGGCCAGATGGTCGAATGGGGAGAGACGGCCGACGTCATCGGCAACCCTCGCCATCCCTATACCCAGCTTCTTCTTTCGGCCGTGCCCGATCCGGATCGCCCGTTCGTGCCGGGGCAGAGTGCCCGCTTCCTTGCCCATGCCGAAGAGGTGCGGCGCCTCAGCCGGCCGGCATCGGACGTGATGGAGGAGGTCGCCGAAAACCATTTCGTCCGCGCCCTTGGCCAAGCCCCGACGTGAGCTATGTGAACCCAGGTCAAGCCCCCGAGTACTCCGCCGGCCTTCGGCCGGCTGCAGAAACTAACATTCATGGAGCCGTTTGATGACGTTTGCCGCTAAATCTGAATTCCTGCTGGAAACCCTCTGGGTGCCGATCGGCACAGCTGACAGGTCGGTCTATGCACTGACCTTGACCAACAACTCGGATCGAGTGCTCAAGGGTTTTCGCCTCGGCGTTTCCGGCCCGGCTCGTATCGACCCAGCTGCCGAGATTGAAGGTGGCCGGCTCCTGATCCGCCTCTCCAACTATGCGGAGTTCGCACCGCCGGAAGGCCTCGAAGTGCCGCCGGGCGCCACCTGGACGCTGAAGGCACACGGGATGAGCTATGAGCCGCGCCATTGGACCGATGGCGCCAACGCTGCCTTCCTGGTGCTTTCCGATGGCGCAATGGCGCCGGTCGCGGTGCTTGCTTCGCGGGCGCACGGTGACAATTCCGAACTGAAGCGTGGTGCTGCCGTCTATCCGGTGCCGAAGGTGGCGCCGGTCCCGGTCTCGATTGTGCCGTGGCCGCAGGCCGTTTCCGTTTCCGGGCAACTGGTGGCGCCTCCGGGGCTCGACCTCAAACCCGAGGGCGAGGAAGCTCAGAGCGCTGCAAAGGCGTTTGCCGATCTCACCGCAAGTCTGTTCCCGGTCGAGGGTATCGTCCGCCCGGCATCGGAAGGCGGCTTTCCGGTTTCGCTGTCGCAGGCCGGCGACCTCGGCCCGGAAGCCTATGTCATCCGCTTCTCTCCCGCCGGCGTCGCCGTTTCCGGCAGCACGCAGACCGGCCTCCTCTATGGCCTGATCACGCTCGGGCAGATCCTGCGCGGCGCGCGGCTGCATCCGGGCACCTTCGTGTTTCCGACCGGCGGCGAGATCGGGGACGAGCCGGCGCTCGGATGGCGCGGCACCCATCTCGACGTCGCGCGACAGTTCTACAGCACCGCCGAAGTCGAGCGTTTCCTGCGGCTGATGGCCTGGAACAAGCTCAATCGCTTCCACTGGCACCTGACCGACGACGAGGCCTGGCGCGTCGAGATCGATGCCTATCCGGCCTTGACGGAAATCGGCGCCTGGCGTGGCCATGGCCGCAAGATCCCGCCGCTGCTCGGCTCCGGTCCGCAGCCGACCGGCGGCTACTACACGAAGGCCGCGATCCGGCAGATCGTGACACTTGCCGCAAGCCTTGGTGTCGAGGTGATGCCGGAAATCGACATTCCCGGGCATTCCTTCGCGATGCTGCAGGCAATCCCCGAACTGCGCGATCCCGAGGAACAAGGCAGCTACTTTTCGGTTCAGGGCTTCCCCAACAATTGCCTCAACCCGGCGCGCGAAGAGACCTACCGCGTCTTGGAGATCATCTTCGACGAACTGATCGAACTCTTCCCGATGCGGGCCATCCACGTCGGCGCCGATGAAGTGCCACTCGGCGCCTGGTCGGGCTCGCCTGAGGCGCTCGCACGGCTTCGGGCGCTTGCCGGAGACGAGGTTGCCGGAACCCATGCCAAGCGCCTGAACGTCGTCACCAACACCCACGGCGCCGACGAAATCGATGGATCGGGTGCTGCGGTACTGCAGGGTGAATTCCTGGCGCGCGTGCAGGCGTTCCTCGCCAGCCGCAACTGCGTGACCGGCGGCTGGCAGGAGGCCGCGCATGGCAACGTCATCGACAAGGCGAAGTCGCTACTTTTTGGCTGGCGCACGGTCGAGGCGTCGGCAGCCCTTGCCGAGGAGGGCTACGACATCGTCGTCTGCCCCGGTCAGGTCTACTATCTCGACATGGCCAACAGCCCGGCCTGGTCGGAGCCTGGCGCCAGCTGGGCCGGTTGGTCGGATCCGGAAAGGCTCTACACATTCGATCCGGTTGAGGGCTGGACCGACGCGCAGAAGAAACACCTGCTCGGCGTGCAATGCTGCATATGGTCGGAGCCGATGACCGACCGGGCTGTCTTCGATCGGCTGGTGTTCCCGCGGCTTTCCGCGCTCGCCGAAACCGGCTGGACGCGGCCGGAGCGCAAGTCCTTCAAGCGTTTTGAAGCGCTGGTCGGGCTGATGCCGGTGCTCTACGGCTTTTATGCTGCGGAGTAGGAGCGAGTGAGTTTCCAGTTTTCGTCTGGGCTTGGCCAGGCGATTGATTGGATAGGCAAGCGGCGGCGTAAGCCGCCGTTTGTCGTTCGGAGATAGCCGGGCGCGTGCTTGCGGTCAGCCTGGAGCGATTTGGATTTTCGTGCTTGTACGCTGGAGCGTGGCACGCAAAAGTGCGCATCGATCCCGCGACGACAGTCGCGGAGATGTGTGTGCAAAGCTTTCTGAGGCCAAAATATCGATGCGAAGACTTCCTGGATTGTCGGCGATGAAAGTCTTCGAGGTGGTCGGGCAGACCCGCAGTTTCACGCGGGCGGCCGAGCGGCTCAACCTGACGCAGAGTGCCGTCAGCCGGCAGGTCCGCAACCTCGAGGACGCGCTCGGCGAAGACCTTCTCATCCGCCGCCACCATCACCTTGAACTGACGCCCGCCGGCGCCGAACTGCTGGCGACGATCCAGGAGGCGTTTCACAGCATCGAGGTTTCGCTGCGCAGCATCACCGAGAAGAGCAACCAGAACCGGCTCAGGATCAACGTGCCGCCGACCTTTGCCAAGCGCTGGCTACTGCCGCGTCTTGCCCGGTTGCGCGAGGCTCTGCCCGACGTCGATATCAGCCTCAGCACGGAAGCCACGGATACGCTTGCCGAGCGCGGGCTTCTGGACTGCGCGATCCGCTTCGGCGACGGCGAGTGGCCGATGCTCGATGCCAGCATTCTCATGACGGAGCGACATGTCGTCGTCTGCGCGCCGTCCTTGCTTGAGGGGGCGAAAGTCGAAGGTCCGTCCGACCTGCAGCGCTTCACTTTCCTGCATGTGCTTGCCTCGCCCGACCGGCGTTATCTGACCTGGCGGCACTGGCTGGATGCGGCGGGTTTTCAGGACGTCGATACCCGCGGCGGACTGGAATTCGACCTGCTCGATCTGGCGATCGAGGCAGCCTGCGCCGGGCTCGGTGTCACCGTTGCCGACCGCTCGATGGTCCGCAACCAATTGCAGTCGGGTCAGTTGGTGCAGCTCTTCGACGTTGCAGTCGAGGGCCATGAATCCTACTGGTTCGTGACACGGCCGCAATCGGCAGGCAACCGCAAGGTCGATGCCTTCCGCGCCTGGTTGCTGGCGGAGGCCGCCGCCGACCGGGCCGAGTGAGCAAGCATTCCTTTTTGGAATGCTCTCACCGAAAATTACTCGCTTGTGCCCTTTTCCGCATCGTCGCATCAATTTTCCTGACGGTTGCGGTCAGGGAGAGAGGCCGGATCATCGCTCGTGAAGCTCTCTCCCGGCTAGTCCGCCTCCCGCACCGCCATCGGCGTGCGGATCGCGGCGAACAATTCCGAGATGCCATGAGCCCCTATCGCAACTTCTCCGGCGGCCGCTTCATCGAAAGCTCCTCTACGACTGTGATCGACGTGCGCAATCCGGCGACCGGCCAGGTGTTCACCTCCGTGCCGGCGGCAACGGATGACGAGGCGAAGGCAGCGGTCGATGCCGCGGTGAAGGCGCAGCGCGTCTGGGGTGCCTTGCCGGCAATCCAGCGCGGTGACGCGCTGCGCCGGCTGGCGGCGGTGTTGGAGAGCCGGGCCGAACGCATCGGTGCCGCGCTGGCGAAGGAGTCGGGCAAGAGCCTTGCCGATGCGACCGCCGAAGTGATCTACGGCGCCGAGCTGATGCGCTACCACGCTGAATGGGCCCGCCGCATCGAGGGCGAGGTGATCGAGAGCGACAATCCGGGCGAAACGCTGATCCTGAAGCGCGTGCCGATCGGCGTCGCCGCCTGCCTGATCCCGTTCAACTATCCGATCTACACGCTAGTGCGGAAGATCGCCCCGGCGTTGATTGCTGGCAACGCCGTCGTCGTCCGGCCGAGCAACAACACGCCGACCTCCGCGTTTGCCGTCGCCGAGGCAATCGTCGAAGCGGGTCTGCCCGACGGCCTCGTCAACATCCTCACCATGTCGCACGATGTCGCGAAGACGCTCTGCACCCATCCGGGCATCGGTATGATCACGCTGACAGGCAGCGTTTCGGCCGGCCGCGTCGTGCTCGAATATTGCAAGGAAAACATCGCCAAGCCGTCGCTCGAACTCGGTGGCAAGACGCCCGTCATCGTCGAACCGGACGCGGATCTCGATGCCGTGGCGCAGATGATCATCGCCGCCAAGACCACCCATTGCGGCCAGGTCTGTACCAGCGCCGAGCGGCTCTACGTTCATGAAAGCGTCCATGATCGGCTGCTTGCCAAGCTGCGCGAAGGCTTTACCGCCCGCGCATTCGGCGACCGCGCCGAGGATGCTGGTCGTATGGGGCCGCTCGCCAATGTCGCCGCCCAAAAGCGCGTGCACGAGATGGTCGAGCGGGCGAAGGCCGAAGGCGCCGTCGTTGAGACCGGCGGCTATCTGCCTGAGGGAGACGGCTATTTCTACCCGCCGACGCTGATTTCCGGCTGCCGGCAGGACATGGAGATCGTTCGCGAGGAAGTGTTCGGCCCGGTGCTCGCCGTTCTCCGCTACTCCACCTTCGAGGAAGCGTTGGCAAAGGCGAGCGACCATCAGTTCGGCCTGAGCTCGGTGCTCTTCACCGAGAATTACCGCACGGTGATGCGTGCCAGCGATGCGATCGAGGCCGGCGAACTCTACGTCAACCGCTTCCCGGCCGATCCCTATCAAGGCTTCCATGCCGGCTGGAAACGTTCGGGTCTCGGCGGCGACGACGGCAAGCACGGCATGCTGGAATTCACCCAGACGCGCCTCGTCGTCCTGAAACACTAGACCCTTTGAGATTCAGCAATTCCGGACCGAAGCCGGAATTGCTCTGACACCAACATCAATACCGGGCCGGTGGCAATGCTCTCGCTGTCGGCCAGGGAGGAGACTGCCCGTGAGCTCAATTGCCGAAACCGAAGTCGCGGCACCATCCGTGTCGGCCCGCAGCCGCTACCTTCAGCTGGCGCTGATCGTGATCGCCGCCGGCGCGATCTATCCGATCCTCTATCTTCGTCAGTCCTACCAGACGACGATGCTGGAGGTGCTGAAGCTGAGCAACACCGAGCTTGGCGTCCTCTATTCCATCCTCGGCACCAGCTTCCTCGTCGGCTACCTGCCGAGCGGGTGGCTTGCCGACCGCGTCCAACCGCGCATCCTGATCCTGCTGTCGATGGTGGGCACTGGCCTCCTTGGTCTCTGGTACGCGACGCTGCCCGGTTATTCGTCGCTCCTCGTCATCTATTGCGGCTTCGGCGTCACCACGGGTCTCACCTTCTGGGCAGCGACGCTCAAGCAGGTAAACCTGATCGCCGGTGCCAATGAGCAGGGACGCTTCTTCGGGATCCTCGACGGCGGACGTGGCCTGGTGGAAGCACTGCTCGCAAGCGTCGCCATCGCGCTCTTCGTCTTCACGACGGAAACGCGCGGCGCCGGACTTGCCACCGGCTTCCGCGACGTCGTGCTGCTCTACGCCATTTTCTGCGTCGTCGTCGGCATCGCCTATTTCGCGGTGTCGCAACCGGTTGCCGCGGACAGGACCGCGCGCAAGCGCGAGGGCAGCCTTCTCGCCGACATCAGGACGCTGCTCAGCATTCCCGAGGTCTGGCTGGTCGCGGCCATCATCTTCTGCGGCTACCACGTCTTTCTCGCCACCTACAGCTTCTCGGCCTATCTGCAGGAGGGCGGCTTCGGCATTTCCGCCGCCATGGCCGGCCTGATCGTCACGGTCAAGCTGTGGCTGCGCCCGGTGGGCGGTATCGGCGGTGGCTTGCTCGGCGACCGCTACGGCAAGACCGGCATCCTGCTCCTGAGCTTCATAGTCGCGGCCGCCAGTCTCGTGGTAATGATCGCCCTGCCTGGCATCGGCTCGACCGTCCTCTTCGTCGGGCTGGTGCTGCTCGTTGGCCTCATCACCTATACGATCCGCGGGCTCTACTGGGCGATCCTCGACGATTGCCATGTGCCGGCGAACATCACCGGTCTCGCCATCGGCATCATTTCGCTGGTCGGCTACGCGCCCGACACCTACCTGCCGCTGGTCAACGGATACCTCTCGGACCGCTATCCGGGCATCACCGGCTACCAGCTCTATTTCGGCTATATCGCCGCCGTCTGCGTCCTCGGCGCCATCGCCACCCTGGCCCTGATGGCCCGCCTCAAGAAAAAGGGATGACACCCATGAAGATCGCGTCTCTCAAGACCTATGCCGTCGCCGTCCCGCCACCGCATGTTGGCGGCATGTACTGGATCTTCGTGCGTCTCACGACCGCCTGCGGCATCGAAGGCATCGGCGAGATCTATGCGACCTCGTTCCATCCGAGCGCCATGACGCCGCTGATCGAGGACGTGTTCGAGCGGCACCTGCTCGGCCATGATCCGCACCAGATCGAGCGCTTCTGGCGCTCGGCCTATTCGAGCGGCTTCACCCAGCGCCCCGATCCGACGATGATGGGCATCGTCTCGGGTCTCGAGATCGCCTGCTGGGACATCATCGGCAAGGCCGCCGGCCGGCCGGTCTCGGATCTCCTCGGCGGAACGGTGCACGAGAAGCTCCGCGCCTATACCTACCTCTACCCGAAGAACGCCGCCGGCGAGTTCGATTTCAACGATCCGGATCTCGCCGCCGAATGCGCGGTCGAGATGGTCGAGATGGGCTTCACCGCGGTCAAGTTCGATCCGGCCGGGCCCTACACCAACTATTCCGGCCACCAGCTTTCGCTCGGCGTCATGGACCGCTGCGAGGAATTCTGCCGCAAGATCCGCGACGCGGTCGGAAGCAGTGCGGATCTGCTCTTCGGCACCCACGGCCAGATGGTTCCGTCCTCGGCCATCCGCCTTGCCAAGCGCCTGGAAAAATACGATCCGCTCTGGTTCGAAGAGCCGGTGCCGCCGGGACAGGAAGCGGCGATGGCCGAGGTGGCGCGCGCAACCTCCATTCCGGTTTCGACCGGAGAGCGCCTGACGACCAAATACGAGTTCCAGCGCGTGCTCGAACTCAAGGCCGCGTCGATCCTGCAAATGAACGTGGCGCGCGTCGGCGGCTTGCTCGAGGCGAAGAAGATCGCCGGCATGGCCGAGGCCTATTACGCCCAGATCGCGCCGCATCTCTACAACGGTCCGGTGGGGGCTGCGGCCAGTATCCAGCTTTCGGCTGCCACGCCGAACTTCCTCATCCACGAGGCGATCCTCGATTTCTCCGGGTTCCACGCCGACGTACTGAAGACCAAGCTTACCGTCGAGGACGGCTACCTCATCCCCTCGCGCGAGCCCGGCCTCGGCATCGAGCTCAACATGGACGTCGTCGAAAAGCACACGCCCTACACCGGCGAGCGTCTGCACCTCCAGATGGACAGCCGGCCGGCGGACGTGAAGGCCTTTGCCCCCGCGCGCGGGTGAATTCGGATATCAGGGACACGAGATGATCTACGATTACATCATCGTCGGCGCCGGGTCGGCGGGTTGCATCCTTGCGAGCCGGCTCAGCGAGAACGGTCACCACAAGGTGCTCTTGATCGAGGCCGGCGGCAACGACAATTCCTTCTGGTTCAAGATCCCGGTCGGTTACGCCCGCAGCTACTATAACCCTCAGGTGAACTGGATGTATTCGAGCGAGCCGGAAGCCGAGCTTCAGGATCGCAGCATCTACGTGCCGCGCGGCAAGGTCCAGGGCGGCTCCGGATCGATCAACGCGATGATCTACGTGCGCGGCGCGCGCGACGATTTTGACGACTGGAAAGCCGCCGGCAATGCGGGCTGGGGCTATGACGACGTGCTTCCCTATTTCCGCCGGCTCGAAACCCATGCGCGCGGATCGTCGCAATGGCATGGCGGCGAAGGCCCGATCCACATCACCCCGATGCGCGGCATGACGCATCCGATCACCGACGCCTTTCTTGAAAGCTGCGGATCGCTGCAACTGCCGTTGAACGAGGATTTCAATGGAGCCTCGCTCGAAGGCGCTGGCGTCTACGACGTCAACACCAACAACGGCCGCCGCTCGCATTCGAGCGCCGAGTATTTGCGCCCTGCGCTCAAACGGCCCAACCTGACGATCGAGCGCTACGCCCAGGCCGAGCGGCTGGTCTTTGCGGATGACGGGCGCGTGACCGGCGTCGATGTCGTCCAGAACGGTGCCCGCCGGCGCTTTACCGCCGGCCGCGAAGTCATCCTTGCCGCCGGGGCCGTCGGCAGCCCGCAGCTGCTGCAGGTCTCGGGCATCGGCGACGGCAAGACGCTGTCTTCGCTCGGGGTTAAGACACAGCGGCATTTGCCGGCGGTTGGCCAGAACCTGCAGGATCACCTCTGCGCCAGCTTCTACTATCGTGCCACCATCCCGACGCTCAACGACGAGTTCGGCAGCCTGTTCGGCCAGATGCGGCTCGGCCTGCAATATCTGCTCACCGGCAAGGGTCCGTTCTCGATGAGCGTCAATCAGGCCGGTGGCTTCTTCCGCGGCAAACCTGACGAAGAGCGGCCGAACATCCAGCTTTACTTCAATCCCCTGTCTTATCGGATCCCGAATGATCCGAAGGCCGGGCTGAAACCGGAGCCCTATCCGGGCTACCTGATCTGCTTCAACTCCTGCCGGCCGACCAGCCGCGGCAGCATCCAGATCGCATCCGGCGACCCCGCGCAAAAGCCCCTGATCCGGCCGAACTACCTGACGACCGACCGCGACATCGACGAAGTGCTGCAGGGAAGCCGGCTGGTGCGGCGGATCGCGTCGGCCACGGCGCTCTCCTCACTGACCGCGGAAGAAATCTCGCCCGCGCCGCGCGTTCAGAGCGACGACGCGCTGATGGATTATTTTCGCGAAAACTCAGGCTCGATCTACCATCTCTGCGGCACCTGCGCGATGGGGCCGGACCAGGCGAGCTCCGTCGTCGACAGCAGCCTGCGGGTTCATGGCGTTCCGGGTCTGCGCGTCGTCGACGCCTCCATCTTCCCGAACATTACGGCTGGCAACATCAACGCTCCGACGATGATGGTTGCGGAAAAGGGCGCGGCTCTCATCCTGGCGGATGCCGCCTGAAGAGAGCCGTATGGTTCCCCACGTTGCCTGCGGGGGGAGCCCGCCCCAAGACAGCCCCTCGCGTTCAAACGCTGCCATCGGTCAGGTGTGAATTGCCATCGCCGACCGGGCGTGGCTATACTCCGCTGACTTCATAGCTGCCCACAATCAGTGCTTGCCTGGCCAAAAGATTGTTGCCGCCGCGTTGAACGCGGTGGCGGGCGTCCGCGTCGCGGCCGCCGGCAAGGCACTGCGAGCAACGCCTGCGAGGGAGAGACGCATGCTGAGTTTTCGCTTGAAGAGCCTGCCCGTCACCTTGTTTCTTGCGCTGAGCCTGGCTCCGCCGGAGGGCCGAGCCGCCTCGCCGGAACCGGTTAAGGCCGAGCATGGCATGGTGGTGACTGCCCAGCACCTGGCCTCGGATGTAGGTGTCGCGGTCCTGAAGAGCGGCGGCAACGCGGTGGATGCGGCGGTTGCAGTCGGCTATGCGCTCGCCGTCACCTATCCGACTGCCGGCAATATCGGCGGTGGCGGGTTCATGACCATCCGCTTCAAGGACGGCAGGACGACCTTCCTCGATTTCCGCGAGCGGGCGCCGCAGGCGGCAACCAAGACCATGTATCTCGACGGGAAGGGAGATGTCATCAAAGGGTTGAGCACCGATGGTTATCTCGCCGTCGGCGTGCCGGGGCCGGTCATGGGTTTCGAGGTTGCGCGGAGCCGCTATGGCACGAAGCCGCTTGCCGAACTGATCGCGCCGGCGATCGCGCTAGCCAAGGATGGCTTCGTGCTGGAGGAGGGCGATGTCAGTACCTTCGAGGGCAGGGCCGAAAGGCTGGCGAAAGATCCGGCCGCGGCCGCGATCTTCCTGAAGCCCGACGGCAAGGCCTTTGCGGCCGGCGAAAAACTCGTCCAGACGGACCTTGCCGCATCGCTTTCGAGCATTGCCGAAAAAGGCCCGGACGCCTTCTACAAGGGCGCGATCGCCGATCAGATCGTCAAGGCGAGCTCAGAGAAGGGCGGCGTGCTCGCCAAGGCGGACTTCGAGCGCTATGCGGTGCGCGAACTGGAGCCGGTCAAGTGCAATTATCGCGGCTATGACATCGTCTCCTCGCCGCCGCCGTCCTCCGGTGGCGTGATCATCTGTGAAATCCTCAACGTGCTCGAAGGCTATCCGCTTTCCTACATGGGCTATGGCGCCGCGGACACGGTTCACGCGATGATCGAGGCGATGCGCCATGCCTATGTCGACCGTAACACGTCGCTCGGCGATCCCGATTTCGTCGAAAACCCAGTCGCCAAGCTCACCGACAAGGCCTATGCGAAGGAAATCCGTGCCAAGATCGATCCCTTCCGCGCCGGTGTCTCCGCGACGCTGATCCCGAAGGGCTTCGGCGAAAGCAAGGAGACGACCCACTATTCGATCATCGACGACGAGGGCAACGCGGTCGCCGTCACCTATACGCTGAACGGCTCCTTCGGCGCCGGCGTGGTGGCGCCGGGAACCGGTATCCTGCTCAACAACGAGATGGACGATTTCACCTCGAAGCCGGGCGTTCCCAATCTCTATGGGCTGATCCAGGGCGAGGCCAATGCGATCGCGCCCGGCAAGACGCCGCTGTCGTCGATGAGCCCGACGATCATCTCCAAGGACGGCAAGCCGTTCATGGTGATCGGCAGCCCCGGTGGCGCACGCATCATTACGATTACGCTCGAGGCGATCCTCAACGTCATCGATCACGGCATGAACATCCAGGAAGCCGTCGATGCGCCGCGCATCCATCACCAGTGGCTGCCCGACAAGGTGTTCATGGAGCCCTATGCGCTCTCGCCCGACACCCGCAAGCTGCTGTCGGCGATGGGCCATAACGTTCAGATCGACGAAAGCTGGACGATCTGGGGGCAGGCGACCGGCATCCTCGTCGGCGGCGAGAGCCTCTCCGACATCGAGGCCGGCGGCGGCGCCCGCTACAATGGCGCCGTCGACAGCCGCATCGGCGCAGGTGCTGGGCGCGGTTACTAGAGCAATTCCAGGAAAAGTGCGAAACGGTTTTCCGTCCGGAATTGCGTAATTTCAAAGACTTAGATCACTTCAGTGTTTCGATGAAACAATGGAATGATCTAGAGCCCGAGATAACAGGCGGCCAGTCGGTGCTTTGACACCCTTTGAAAGCAGCGGATCGCCGGTTCGCTGCGCGCTTTCGCATGTGCGATCACCGGGTGCTCGCGCGAAAAAGATTTGAAAGCGTTTTCGATTGAATTTATTATGATTTCCAGAGCGTGCGCCGCACGCGGTCGTACGCTTTGGTCAAACTTCATTCGTGGAGGTTGTCATGGCACTGATGGAAGGAAAGAAAGCGCAGGACTGGATCAATCTGGTTCTCGCCGTCTGCCTGTTCATCTCCCCGTGGATCATGGGCTTCGTTGTCGAGAGCGTTCCGGCTTGGAACGCTTGGGCCGCCGCCGTCGTGCTCGGCGTTCTGGCGATCGCAACACTTGCCATGTTTGCGGAATGGGAGGAATGGGCAAGCCTCGTCGTCGGGCTCTGGCTGATCGCTTCCCCCTGGCTGCTCGGCTTCTCGACCAGCGCCAGCCCCATGTGGACGCATGTCGTCCTCGGGGCACTGGTGACTGCGCTCGCGATCTGGTCGGTCTGGGACGAACGGCAGCACCCGCATGCGCATGCATGATGACGAGCAGTGAAGGTCGCGGCCCGGCGCCGCAGCTCCGGGCCGCGAACAGCTGGCGTAATGTCGATGCAATCTCGAGTTTGCAGCTTCACCCGGATTGAGAGCAAATCCTGAAACCGTGTAGAACGATCTTCTTTCAGATTTGCGTGATTTCAAAAAGTTAGCTCCCTTCGAACGCGTCCGAGCGAGGCCCGACGATGCACCGCGCATTCAATCCTGCCCTATGGTGCCGCCGGTGAGGAAACTGTGGCCCCGATCTCTCAAACAGCGGCTGATCGCCCAGCTACTCGTTCTCCAGTTGGCGATACTGCTGGCTTTCGGACTTTCGTTTGTAAGCCTCCTGGTCCTTGCCGACGAAGGCGGTGTGCTGGTCAGCCCAGCGCCGGTGGAGAAGGCCTTCGACGCGATCCGGAGAGGTCCGGAGGGCAAACTCGTGCTGGCAAAAACCGAGGAAATGGGGCGCGTCCATGCCAGGCATCCAGACTTTTGGTTCATCGCGCGCAACGACCACGGAGAGATCGTGCGGGTCGGCAACATCCCCGCGATCTACCGGGGCATGAGCGAGAATCTCGGCAGGATGACCTATTCGGACATTCGCGACGCAGGTGAACCATCACCCTATCTTGCCGTTCTCCGGCGACGGTCGAATGCGAAAGGCGATTTCACGGTATTCGGGCAAGGCGAGTTGATGAGCCAGTCGGCTCTCATCCTGCAGTTTTCGCGCTTTTCCCTCGCGCCGATGCTGGTCTTGCTGGCCCTGGTGACGGTCGCCGGCGTGCCATGGATCGTCAACCGGGCGAGCCGGGACATTTCACCGCTGGCGATCGATGAAGGCTACGAGTTTTCATATGAGCCGGCGGTGCAGCGCTCGCTCGTTCAGGCGGGCTCGCCTTCTCTCAGGCGTACCATCATCAACCTGGCAAAAAATGCGATCGAGCATGCCGGAAACCGGGGAGCGATTGTCGTTCGGGTCGAGCGTAACGGCGTGATCGAGATCTGCGACGATGGTCCCGGCGTTCCCGAGGCAGAGCGCGAGCGAATATTCGAGCCATTTTACCGGCTGAAGCCGCGGCATCGAGGCGCGGGCCACGGTCTCAATCTCGTGCTGCAGATTACGCGAAGGCATGGTGCGCAAATGACCGTTCTGAATTCGCCAGGCGGCGGCGCATGCTTCCGCATGGACTTCGGTAGCGAGGCCGCCGAATAGGCTTTGCCTTCCCATAAGCCGCAGAACTCCCCGCAGGCAAAAGCTGATTGCCCATGACATTGGCGTTCACGGAACGACCGCGCACCGCCCGGTGCGCGCGTGCCGGTGCACAATTGGATAATACCAATATCATACCAACTAGCAACTGTCTCTGAATGCTGACGCAACTTGTGTGCGCTATCTGTAAGAAATGTAATATGAATTATTCCGAATCTGGTCGCAGTCGCGGTCCGTTTTGACATCGCGCACTAGACAGGTGGTCATGTTTTGGTATTGCTAATGCTGGCCGCATATAGATTGGGCCAGATCGGAAGTGATTACGGAACGCTTATCGGCCCGAGGGCGAGCAAGCCTGTGGGCAACCGGAAAACTGGGAGATATCAAATGAAGCCGAGTTCCATTCTTGCCCTTTTGACGGGCTCGATCGTGTTTGCGTCGGATGTTCCGCATCGGACGAAGGCGGGCGGCGCGAGACGCCGACTCCTGGCAGTGTTGACAGCAACAGCGTGTCTTATCTCGGTCGCTCCAGCCGTGGCCTTCGATCAGACCAACGCTGGCCGTATCAAGCAGCTGGTGGACACTGGCATGCAATATTACTGGTCGGGAGGCGACGTCAAAAAAGCGGAAGCCGAAGTCTTCAAGGGCATTACCTTGCACGGCAAGTACGATGTCGTGGAAGCGGCCTTCAAGGAAGCGTCGACGTTAGCACCAGAGCGGCTGGATTTTCAGTATGCCGTCGCCTCAACGCAGATCATCCAGAAGAAGCTCGACGAGGCGCAGACGACGTTCCAGGGTATCCTTGACAAGGAGCCGACCGCATTTGACGCTCAAAGCTGGTTGGAAGCGATTGCCCGCATCCGTGGCGATGAGACCGGCGCGGCACTCGCCCATCAAGCACTCGCAGGGCTCGATCGCGAGCGCGCGGAGGCGTATCGCAAGCGCTTTGTTCGCGCAGAACAGATCATGGCCGAAAAGCCCAACTTCGATGTCCCAACGGTGCCCGGCAAGGTCGTGGTCGTCGCCTTGGGCTACGCGCTGGCGGATGACGGCACGGCGCAGCAGACTTTGCTCGACCGCCTCGACGTGACGTTGAAGGCTGCAGAGGCGAACCCGACAGCACTGGTGATGGTGAGTGGCGGCGTGCCGAAGCATGGCGTTACTGAAGGCGACGTGATGTCCAAGTGGCTGGTCGACAAGGGTGTCAGCCGCGACCGCATCATCATTGAAGACAAGTCGAAAGACACGATCGGCAATGTGATCAATGCTGCCAATCTGTTGGTGCGGCATCAGGCCGACACTGTGATCCTGGTGACCAGCTCAAGCCACATGCGCCGAGCTCGCACAGTAATGGAAGACGCATTGAAACAGCGCGACCTGCTGACGGCAGTGGTGCCGCTGAATGCGCTGGACGCACCATCCCAAGATGAGGCGGCAAAGGTCGGGTCTGACGAGAGGTTGGTAATTTACCGCGATCTGATGCGTGTTTCGGGCGTATGGGCGTATCCGGGGCTTCAGCAGTAGCCACTGACGCATCTCAAGAATCATCGAAACCCCCGCGCCCAGTTCCGCCATTATGGGCGCGCGAGCTATTGACCAATGCATCGGCGACCTTCACGCCGCAACGCTTGCAGACGCTTCCCGTTCCCCTTGGTGATCGAAAATTTCTCTATGGCCTTGTGCCACAGCGCCGATGTTCGGTCGTCGAAACAGTATTTGTTCGCCACAATCTCCGACATTAAGCTTCCCATCGCCCCTGCTTTGTCCTAGAAGGCACCCCGTAATCCGGTCGCAGCCTACCCGGTCAAAACAAGGACACCTATCATGAAGACGATTGTCATCTGCTCCGGCGGATTGGACTCGGTATCGCTTGCCCACAAGGTCGCAGCCGAGCAGGAGCTTATAGGCCTGCTCTCCTTCGACTATGGACAACGACACCGCAAGGAACTGGACTTTGCCGCCGCCTGTGCGAGGCGGCTTGGCGTACCACATCAGATCATCGACATTCGCGCCATCGGCGCCCACCTCACCGGATCGGCGCTGACGGACGATGTCGACGTGCCCGACGGCCACTATGCCGAGGAAACCATGAAGGCGACGGTGGTTCCGAACCGCAACGCCATCATGCTCGCGATTGCCTTCGGGCTTGCGGCGGCGCAGAAGGCGGACGCGGTTGCGGTCGCCGTGCATGGCGGCGATCATTTCATCTATCCCGATTGCCGTCCCGGTTTCATCGATGCGTTTCAGGCGATGCAGAACCAGGCGCTCGACGGCTATGCCAACGTTGCACTCTACGCGCCCTACGTGACCGTATCGAAGGCGGATATCGTCACCGACGGCGCAAGCCATGCGACACCCTTCGAAGAGACCTGGTCCTGCTACAAGGGTGGCGCACGCCATTGCGGCCGCTGCGGCACCTGCGTCGAGCGGCGCGAGGCCTTTCATCTTGCCGGTGTTGCGGACCCGACCGATTATGAGGATCCGGATTTCTGGGTGGCGGCGACGTCTGCTTTTTCAGCCGAGGAGGTGAAGTGATGTTCCGGATCACCAAGGAGTTCCATTTCTCCGCCTCGCACCAGCTGAAGAGCCTGCCGGCGGACCACCAGTGCGCCCGGCTGCACGGGCATAACTACGTCGTTGAAGTCGAGCTTGCCGGTGCGGCACTCAACGAACACGGCTTCGTGCGCGACTATCACGAGCTGGCGCCACTGAAGCGCTACATCGACGAGAGCTTCGACCATCGTCACCTCAATGACGTCCTCGGCCATGACCAGGTGACGGCCGAATGTCTGGCAAAGCATTTCTACGATTGGTGCAAGGTGAGGCTCCCTGAAACCTCGGCGGTGCGCGTCAGCGAAACACCGAAGACCTGGGCGGAATACCGGCCATGACCGGGCCTGGCGAAACGCGCATCCGGATCAGCGAAATCTTCGGGCCGACGATCCAGGGCGAGGGCATCCTGATCGGCCTGCCGACCGTGTTCGTGCGCACGGGCGGCTGCGATTATCGCTGCAGCTGGTGTGACACGCTGCATGCGGTCGACAGCGAATATCGCGACCAATGGCTGCCGATGACGGTGGAGGAGATCTGGAGCGAAGTCAGCCGGCTATCCGGCAGCAAGCCGCTCACGGTCTCGCTATCCGGTGGCAATCCGGCGATCCAGCCGCTTGGACCTCTGATCGCGCGTGGGCGAGAGGAAGGCTACCGGTTTGCCCTGGAGACGCAGGGCAGCATCGCCAAGGACTGGTTTGCCGATCTCGACGTGCTGGTCTTGAGCCCGAAGCCGCCGTCGAGCGGCATGAAGACCGACTGGAACGCCTTCGACGACTGTCTTCGCATGGCGGCAGGCCGGCCCGAGGTGGCGCTGAAGATCGTCGTCTTCGACGAGCGCGATTATGCCTATGCCCGCGATGCGGCGGCCCGTTATCCGCATCTGCCGCTCTACCTGCAGCCCGGCAACCACACGCCGCCGCCCCCTGATGACGACGATGCCACCGTCGATATCGACGGCATCATCGACCGCATGCTCTGGCTGGTCGGCAAGGTGACGGAAGATCGCTGGTTCGAGGCTCGGGTGCTGCCGCAACTGCATGTTCTGCTCTGGGGCAACAGACGCGGGGTATAGCGGGCGCGCCCTTGTTGTCTGCCTGCAAATCCTCCGGGCTTGGTCGGACAGCGGCGGGCGGCTATGGTCCAAGCAATGAGACCGTGTGAGGGGCGTTCATGCATCTGAAGACGAAACGTGTCTATGAGCCGAAGGCGGATGGGGACGGCATGCGCGTCCTGGTCGATCGCCTGTGGCCGCGTGGACTGACCAAGGCGGAAGCGGCGGTCGACCTGTGGCTCAAGGAGATCGCGCCGACAACGGAACTGCGTCGCTGGTTTCACGGGGCTCAAGGCACCTGGGACGAGTTCAGCAAGCGCTACCTTGCCGAGCTCGACAACAATCCGGCGGCAGTTGACGTGTTGCGGCAGCACATTGGTGAGGCCCCCGTGACCTTGCTCTACAGCGTGAAGGATGAGGCTCGAACCCATGCAGAGATCCTCAAGGACTACATCCTGACACACCGATAGACGGGGGCGTCGGGCTCACGTCATGTCGTTGCGGTGGATACTTCGAACGTGCTGCCGATGCGCGCAGTGATCCGGCGCCAATCGTCCTGGAAGGGTAGGCCGAAGACGCCTGTCAGGGCAGTTTCTATTGCAGGCGCATCGAGATCACGGCGTGTGACGGTGCCGTTCCTGTCACGGATCGTCAGCCGGTTTCCGAACAGGATCTTGCGTGCCTCCTCGGTGGTCAACGCCACCAACAGGTTCCGCCGGAAAAGCGACTGCGGATGGGTCGATGTGACGATATTCGCGATCCGATACGCTTCCTCCCCGCAAATCGTTGGCGACACTTCGTAGACCGGTACCCAATCGCGACCGAGTTGGGCTTCGAGCAAGAAGCCCTCGATCGTCCGGCTGAGGCGGAATGGCTCATGTGGCGTCGGCTGTGGCGTGGTCCGGTCGAAACGCAGAGGCGCGGTCGGCACGCAACTGCCAAAACCGGTATCGACGAGATAGCCGACACCGTTCACGAAGACGCGAAGCGCCATATGCGACCATGCGGGCGGCGGCGCATCGGGTTCGCGAATCCACAGGACGCGGGCCATCAAGGGCTCTACCCGATAACCGAGCGCGCTGAGTACACGCTGCAAAAGGCTGTTCTGTTCGAAGCAGTAGCCGCCGCGTTTGCGGTCGATGAGCTTGCTGTCGATTGCCGCCGGCGACAACTCGACCGGATGGGCAAGCAGCACATCGATGGCCTCGAAGGGGATCGACGCCGCATGGCGAGCAATGATGCCGCCGAGCGTTGCCAGATCGGGCGATTGCGGCCCGGAGTAACCGATGCGGGCGAAGTAACGGCCGAGGTCGACGGGAAACGAGGCGTTCCGCATGGTTAGAGGCTCCGATAGATGGCGTCGCGGAGATCGACCGGGAAGCGTCCGTTCATGCCTTCAAAGGCGGTGTTGGTGAGCGCAACGACGGTCAGGCCGCGGGCCGGGTCGATGAACCACTTGTGCCCGTAGGCGCCGTCCCATTGCAGCGTGCCGCGCGACTGCGGTGTTCCCGCCATCTCGGGTTCGACAAGCACGGCGCCGCCGAAACCGAACTCCCACCCGGCGCCGGCGGCCAATCCGCCCGTCCTTGCCTGAATGTCGAACATCGAGCGGGTGCTGGCGGCGTCGAGCACCGGCGAGTGTCCGGTCCTGAGGCTTTCGAGAAGGCGGATCACGTCGCCGGCCGTGCCTGCCATGCCGGCGCCGCCGGAGGGAAAGGCCCGCGGGTTCAGGATCCGGCCGGGCGAGAGGCGCACGGGATTGCCAAAGAAGGGGACCGCGTCGTCGCCAACGAGCCGCCGTGGCCGCGGCGAGGCATCGCCATAGTGGACCACGAGCCTGCGTTTATCGGTCACGGAAAAGGCGGTGTCGTTCATCCCCATCGGGCGTGTGACGAGCGCAGCAATCGCCTCCGGCAGCTTTGATCCCGTCGCCTCTTCGATAACGGCGCCAAGCACGTCGAGGCTCATCGAATAGCCCCAGCCGTGTCCGGGCGGATAGGATAACGGAATGGCGGTGAGCTTGCCGATGAGGGCGGTGAGATCATCGTCGGTGTCGTCGAGGCCGCTGCTGATGGCGTGCCGGCGATAAGGGCCGTCGCCTCGCTCCATGAACACGTAGCTCAAACCGGCACTGTGCGTCAGGAGTTGGCGGATGGTTATCCGAGGCTCGCTGCCGTCCGGCAGCTGCGGCCTGAACGCGGGCAGCCATTCCGACACGATATCGTCGAGACCGATGGTGCCCCTTTGCACCAAGTTGAGAGCGGCGACCGTGACGATCGGCTTTGCGACCGAGGAGAGCAGGAAGATGCTGTCCTCGGTCATCGGCTGGTCGGCCTCGCGGTCCCCAAGCCCGGCGGCATGTCGGTAGCCGGGCTCGCCGTCGATAAGGATCTCGACGACTGTGCCGACGATGCGCTGTTCATCCAGGGCTTCCGCAATCACTCGGTCGAGTTCGGCCTTCAGCCGCTCTCTGCGCTGCGATCTTCCTTGTCTTGTCGCATCCATGATCGTCTCCTGTGCTTCTCGAAACTGCGGCCCGGTCGACGCTTCAGGGCGAAATTCGGGCTCCCGGACAAAGGCAAAGCCCGTTCGCAGCGAAAGTCGATCGTCTGTTCCCGTATGGGAGGCATACGCGCCTGCACGAGGCAGCCGTCGTCGTCCGGCGCTAGAAACGGTGCGACAACGTCAGATGGAGTCGGGTTGATGAACACAAACAATCTGGGATTTGCAGGCAAAGTCGCCTTAGTCGCGGGCGCCAGCAAGGGTATCGGCGCGGCCACCGCCCGCGCCTTTGCGCAGGCCGGCGCATCCGTTGTCCTTCTTTCCCGCTCGCAGCCGGCGGTCGAGGCGTTGGCGGTTTCCATCCGCCAGGCGGGCGGCGACGCACTGGCGATCGCGGCCGATGTCGGCGACAAGAGTGCCATGAAGCAGGCGCTTGCAAGCGTGATGCAGCACTATGGCCGGCTCGACGCCGCCTTCAACAATGCGACGGATGGAACCATGCCGGCCCCGCTTGCCGATCTCGACATCGACGGGTTCGATCGCGGCATCCGCACCAACATTCGCGGCACCTTTCTCGGCATGCGTTACCAGATCGAGGCGATGGCGAGGGCTGGTGGCGGTGCGATCGTCAACATGGCGTCGGTTGCCGGCATCAACGGCACCTCCGGGCTTGCCGGCTATGTCAGTGCGAAGGCCGGGATCATCGGGCTGACCAAGGCCGCGGCGCTGGACTATGCCGACCAGGGCATCCGGATCAATGTCGTTGCGCCCGGGCCGATCCTCACCCACCATCTCGAGGCCGCCGGCGCGGAAATCCAGCGGCACGCAGCACTTTCGACGCCGATGCGCCGGCTTGGCCGGATGGAGGAGGTGGCCGCAAGTGTCCTCTGGCTCTGTTCCGATGCGGCGAGTTACATCACCGGCGTAGTGCTGCCGATCGACGGGGGCATGACGGCGGGCACGAAAGTGCCTATGAATTACCGTCGAGGCGAGCCGCCTCGGCCGGCTGAACCCTGAGGTGCTTGTGGACTGGGAAGAACTCCATCTTGTTCAGCACTTGGTCCGCCACGGCTCGCTGAGTGCAGCGGCCCGTGCGATGGGCACCACGCAACCGACGCTCAGCCGTCGCCTCGAGGCGTTCGAGCAGAAGACGCAGCAGAAGCTGTTCGAGCGGCAAACAAGCGGCCTTGTGCCGACTGCGGCGTGCCTGTCCATTCTGTCGGCGCTCGAGCAGATGGAGGCGAATGCGCTTGCGGTCGAGCGACGCCTGGCGGCGCAGGACGATGCGCTGGCGGGTACCATCACCGTCACCAGCCTCGACTGGCTCGGAGATTATCTGCTGGCGCCGATCCTGACGAGATTTGCCGCTGCCCATCCCGGCGTCACCATTCACCTGTTGAACGACGCCCGGCGCTTCAATCTGTCCCGGCGGGACGCCGATATCGCCTTCCGCTTCGGCAGCTTCGATCAGAGCGACATCGTCGAGCGCAAGGTTGCCGATATCCGCTATGGCCTGTTTGCGATGCAGGCCTACCTCGATCGCTTCGGCCATCCAAACGCCACCGGTGACGGTCACGCCATTGTCGAACTGGCCGAGGTACCGGTGCGGGTGTCACTCTCGACTTGGCTGAAGGACCTCTTGCCGGATGCGAGGGTAATGTTGCGCGCGAACTCGATCCGCTCGCAACTGAGTGCTGTCGAAACCGGCGCGGCGCTCGCGACGCTTCCGCATTTCCTTGCGGCCGGCCGGGACGGCCTTGTATCTGTGGACCTCGGCGTTGCCGCACCAGTCCTGTCGTTGAAGCTCGGCGTGCACCAGGAGACGCGCAATCTCCCGCGGGTGCGAAAACTCATAGACTTCGCCGTCTCGCAGTTCGCGGGCCTGCGGCCGAAACTCAATCCGTCGAGCTGAACGCCGGTCGCGACGACTGCTGCGCGAGACCCTTTCGGCGCGCCGCAATGCAGGCCGAAATTTTCTTGATTGTCGACGTCGGGATGGGAAAGCGCCGCGCGTCTTAAGCTCGACGGCGGTTTTGGACCGCGCTGACAACAAGGAGAATATGCATGTTCCGCACCGCTTTCATTGCTGGCGCTCTGCTGATCTCCGGCACCACATTTGCCGACGCCGAGCCGGTGGGCAATCGCGTCGATGTCAACGGCATGAAGATGTATTACGAGGTCTTGGGCGAGGGCGAACCGCTGGTCGTGCTGCACGGCGCCTACATGAACATTCCGTCGATGGGCGCGATCATCCCGAAGCTTGCCGAGACCCATAAGGTCTACGCCGTCGAACTGCAGGGCCATGGCCGCACCAATGATATCGACCGGCCGATCACTTATCCGAACCTCGCCGATGACGTCGCTGCCTTCATGGATGCGGTTGATCTCAAGAAGGCTGACGTCCTTGGTTACTCCATGCGGCCGCCGGTCTGCAACTGGCGATCCGCCACCCGGAAAAGGTGAACAAGCTCGCTGCCGCATCCGTCGCCTATGACGCTGACGGCTGGCAGCCGGAGTTCAAGGCGGTCATCCCGCAGATGACCGTCGAGATGATTGTCGGCCTGCCGTTTGCCGAGGACTATCGCAAGCTTGCCGCGAACCCTGACGGCTTTCCGGAGCTGGCGAAGAAGCTCATTCAGCTCGAAAAGGAGCCGATGGCCTGGGAGGCTGACGTCAAGACGCTGAAGGCACCGGTCCTGATCATTGCCGGCGATGCGGACGTGGCGACGCTCGAACACAATGTCGCGCTCTTCCGTCTGCTTGGCGGCGGAGCGATGGGCGACATGGGCAAGCCCCTGGCTGTCTCGCGGCTCGCCATCCTGCCGGCGACGTCGCACACCGCAGTCATCAACCAGACGGACCTGCTCTACGCCTTCATCGAACCCTTCCTGAATGGCGAGACGCCGAAGGGCATGTTCCAGTAAGATTCGACTGGCGCCATCTCCAGAGAGATGGCGCCAGCGCGACAACACGCGCGAGCCGCCTAGACTAACGCAGACGCCTTCCGTCTGCGTCGAACACCAAAACGGCGGCCGGATCGAAGCGCGCCGCAATGCTGTCGCCGGATTTGAGGCCGCGGCCGTTCTTGGTCTCGATGATGATCAATTCGCCGTCGCCATGGCGGGCATAGGCGAAGGTCTCGCCGCCGAGGTGTTCCAGCATGTCGATCGTCAGATCGAGGCTTGCCGAGCCGCTGTCGCCGAAATGTTCGGGCCGGATGCCGATGGTCACGGAGCTCCCCGGCGTAGCCTCCTTGATGGCCACTGGAATAGTCGCGTTGCCGAAGTCGGGCAGACGTACCTGCGTTCCGCCAGCGTCGACGATCCCCTTCAAGAAGTTCATTTTCGGTGAGCCGATGAAACCGGCGACGAAGAGATTGGCCGGATCGTCGTAAAGGTCGAGCGGCGAGCCGACCTGTTCGACCACGCCACCGCGCATGACGACGATCTTGTCGGCAAGCGTCATCGCCTCGACCTGGTCATGGGTGACATAGACGATTGTGGTCGCGAGCTTCTTGTGCAGCCGGGCGATCTCGATGCGCATGTGCACGCGTAGTTCCGCATCGAGGTTGGACAGCGGCTCGTCGAAGAGAAAGATTTTCGGATGCCGTACGATCGCCCGGCCGATCGCAACACGCTGGCGCTGGCCGCCGGAAAGCTGTTTTGGCTTACGGTCGAGCAGCGGGCCGAGCTCGAGAATGTTCGCAGCCTCGCCGACCCGTTGTTCGATCTCGGCCTTCGGCACGCCGGCAAAGCGCAGGGCGAAGCCCATGTTCTCCCGCACAGTCATATGCGGATAGAGCGCATAGGACTGGAACACCATGGCGATGCCGCGTTTCGACGGATCGACATCGTTCATCCGCTCGCCGTCGATCGTGAGATCACCGGATGTGATCTCCTCGAGACCGGCGATCATCCGAAGCAGGGTCGACTTGCCGCAGCCGGATGGTCCAACGAAGACGACGAACTCACCGGTTTTGATGTCGAGGTCGACCCCCTTGATGACCTCGAAGTTGCCATAGGACTTTCTGACGTCGCTGAGTTGGAGTTCGCTCATGCAGCCGCTGCCTCGCTTGCCACTGCCGAAAGTTCCAGTCTTACGGATCCAAGCCGTGTCGAGGTTACCGCGACGGCGATGCCGCCGGCAGCACCCGTCGTCTCCAGCCAGAAGCCCGTCGAACCACCCTGGAAGACCAGGCGCTCGGGCCCAAGCAGTCGGGCAGGGCCGGTCACGGTGACGTCGACCGCATCGTTGAGGAACGGCAGGACGTTGCCGGCCTGGTCGAGCGCGCGCACGATCACGCGAACACTGTCACGCCCTTCGGCCCGTAGTGTGGTGTTGTCTGCCACGACCTCGAGCGTCGTCGGCACCGGGTCGGCGACCATGCGCAGGCTGGCGACGGCCTTGCCGTCGATGAAGCCAGTGAAGGCGGCGTCTTCCCATTTCATGCCCCAGACGCCGAGTTCGTCCTTGGTGAAGTGGCGGTGGTCGATGACCACAGGCGGATGCGGCAGATGCGGGAAGTTCTCGCGGTCCGGACCGACGCGCTTCACCAGCGAGCCGTATTTCAGCTCGACCTCGTCGCAATTGGTGAGCACGATCAAAGGCAGCACGCCGCCGATATTGCGCTCACCGCGCGCCCAGAAAGTGACCGGCTTCATCACCACGTCCTCCGACGGCTCGCATTGGCTGGCGTAGACATAGGCTGCAAACTTCGGCTGGCGGAACATGTCCATGACGCCGTGATAGCAGATCCGGTCGCCGGAGCCGAAATCCTTGTGGGTGTTGTAGTCGAACATGCACCAGCCGACCGCGCCGGAAATATTCGGGTCGCCATAGGCCGCGTTCAGCACTTCCAGATGCCGGCGCACATGCTCGGCCTGCCGCTGCTCCTGGTCGTAGATCTTCGTCGGATACATGTGACCGCCGAATTCGGTGATCATGTAGGGCACCTTGCGATTGAGCCCGGTGCACTCCTGTTGCGGCCGCAGCGCCGTGCGCGGGCGGTTTGCGCCCGGCAGTTCCTCGTTGCCGAGGATGAAGTCGTTCATGGTGTAGACGTCTTCGAGAAACTCGCTGTCGGTGATGTAGCGCACGCCGCCGGTCTGGCGGGTCGAGTCGAGCTCGTGCGCCAGGCGGTTGGTTTCGACGTAGAAGTCGTGGGAATCCTGCGACTCGTTGATGCGCACGCCCCAGATGATGATCGACGGGTGGTTCCAGTCGCGCTCGATCATGCGCCGGACGTTTTGGATCGCCTCCTGCTTCCAGGCCTCACCGCCGATATGCTGCCAGCCGGGGATTTCCTCGAAGACGAGCAGGCCGATGCGGTCGCAATGGTCGAGAAACCATTTGGATTGCGGATAGTGCGAGGTGCGGACAAGGTTGCAATGTAGCGTGTTCTTCAGGATCTCGGCATCGCGCTCCTGGGCCGACCGGCCCATGGCATAGCCGACATAGGGGAAGGCCTGGTGGCGGTTGAGACCACGGATATTCAGCGGCCGGCCGTTGAGCTTGAAACCTTCCGTGGTGAACTCTGCTGTACGGAAGCCAAAGCGCGACGAGAGCCGGTCGCTGCCGCGATCGCTGCGCAGTTGCACCTCCGCCTCGTAGAGGACGGGACTGTCGATATCCCAGAGCGAAAGCCCCTTGAGACCGGTAATCTCCAATGTGACGCTCTCACCGCGGGTCTCGCCGATGGCTTCCGCCAGCACCTTGCCGTTCGTGTCCTTGAGCAGTGCCGTGACAGTTCCGGCGAACGTCAAGCTTTGCGGATTGGCGAGATCGCAACGGACCGTGACGGACTTGGCGTCGCTGAGGACATCGCGGGTCTCGATCTTGATGTTGGCGATCGAAACCGCGTCGGTGACCTTCAGCCAGACGTCGCGATAGATGCCGGCATAGGTCAGATAATCGATGCGGCCGCCGAAGGGTGGGATCTCCGGGTTTTCGCTGCCGTCGATCTTGACAGTGATCAGGTTATCGCCCTCCCGCAGCCTGTCGGTCAGGCGCGCTTCGAAGGGCGTATAGCCGTCCTTGTGGGCAACGATCTCTTCGCCGTTGAGATAGACGACGGCATCGGCCATCGCAGCGTCGAAGACGAGCGAGACCTCGCGGCCATGGAACTCCCGACGCCAGGCGAGCGGCTTTTGATAGGTGAAAGCGCGCTGATAGGAGGCCTCGTCGAAGTAATTGAACGGCAGTTCCACCGCATTGTGCGGCAGGCTCACGGGCCTGCCCGCCTGCAGGCGGCCGGCTTCAGTGGCGGCGAAGCCTTCGGAGAAGACCCAGGAATCGTTGAAAGAGGTAACAGAACGCATCATCATTCCTATTTGACTGAGCCCAGCATTCCCTGGACGAATTGGCGTTGCATGAAGAAAAAGACCGCGAGGGTGGGAAGCGTTGCGAGAATGGTGCCGACCATGACGACGCCGTAATCGGGGTAGTAGGCGGAGGCGAGCGAGGAGACGACGAGTGTGATTGTCTTCGTCTCGTTCGACTGCAGCACGATCAGCGGCCAGAGATAGTTGTTCCACGCCGTCATGAAGACGATGATGAAGGCCGCCGCGTAGGTCGAACGCATCACCGGCACGTAGATGTAGAGAAAAATCTGCCATTCCTTCAGCCCGTCGACCTTGGCTGCGTCGCGCAGCTCCGAAGGGAACGCCTTGGTGCACTGGCGGAAGTAGAAGACGATGAAGGCCGAGCCGATTGACGGCAAGACGACGGCGAGGTGGGTGTTGATGAGCCCCGCCTTGCCCATCATGATGAAGAGCGGAATCATCAGCGCCGCAAAGGGGATCATCATCGTCAGGAGCATGGCGCTGTAGATCCGGTCGCGGTGGCGCGAGCGGAACATCTCGAAGCCGTAGCCGGCCAGCGACGAGACGGCGAGCGTCAGCGCCGTCGCCAGAATGGCGATCTTGGCGGAATTCCAGAAGACCAGCGGCGCATTCACCTGGGTGAAGAAGGCGCTGATATTGGTGGCGAGCGCGCTGCCGGGCAGCATCTTGCCCTTGATGATGTCGATCGACGAATTGGTGGCGCCGAGCAGCATCCAGATGAAGGGGAAGATCGAGAGAAAGGCCATCAGCCCGACGAAGCCGTAGGTGACGATGGCGGTTGCGATGCGTGCGGATCCGTTGTTCATCGGTCGCGCTCCCGTGCCGCGAAGAACTGAAGGCAGGCGAGCAAAGCGACGAGCACGACGATCACGTAGGAGACCGTCGCCGCGTAGCCGAAGTTCGGCATGAAGCGGAAGGTCAGGTTGTAGATGTAGAGCGACAGGGTCAGCGTCGCGTTGGAAGGGCCACCCTTGCCCTCGGTCAGATTGTAGACCTCGTCGAAGAGCTGGATCGTGCCGATCGTCGAGATGATCGTGGTGAACAGGATGACGGGTTTCAGCAACGGGATGGTGATGTGGGTGAAGCGGGCCCAGGCGGGCACCCCGTCGATACGGGCCACCTCATAGATCGACTTGTCGATGTTCTGCATCGCCGCCAGGTAGAAGATCATGTTGTAGCCGGTCCAGCGCCAGGTGATGGCGATGATGACGAGCACCTTCGCCCAGAAGGGATGCGTCAGCCACGGGATCGGCGAGGCGATGATGCCGATCGCCTCAAGCGTCGAGTTGACGATGCCGTCGAGCGCGAACATGCCTTTGAACAGCACCGAATAGGCGACGAGCGAGGTGACGCAGGGCAGGAAGATGGCGGTGCGGAAGAAGCCGCGGCCGACGAGCCTCGGATTGTTGAGCAATGACGCCAGGATTAGCGCCAGCAAGATCATGATCGGCACCTGCACGACGAAATAGGTCAGCGTGTTGGTGAGCGCCTTGATGAAGACCGGGTCGTTCCAGAGACGGACGATGTTGGCGAAGCCGGCGAATTTCAGCATCATGCCGCGGCCGGACTGGAACGACATCCAGAGCGACCACACGATCGGATAGATCATGAAAAGGGCGATCAGCCCGAGCGCCGGCGCAACGAAGAGCCAGCCATTGGCGTTGTAGTATCGGCCGATGCCGCCGCGGCGCGCGAGAGCCATCATCATCCCCATGGATAGCTGGAGCCGTTGGCCGCGGCGCAATCGCCACGGCCTACAGCGCCGCGCGTCTTCAAGACGCGCCAAGAACGCTGTAACACTTTGAATTGCTGCATAATTTTTCCCTCAAATCGACTTCGACTTGAGGAATTATGCAGTTGTGGTGCAGACAATCGCCGTAGCGATTACTGGACCTGTGCGCTGACCTCGGAGTCGATCGCCTTCAGGACGTCGTCGACGGGTGTTCCCTGCTGCAGCGCCGGCAATTGCGCGGTGACGGCGGTATCCGCCTCGTTGGTGAAGATGCCGTAGTTGACCGAGGGGACCTTCGCGAGCCAGTCGGAAAAGTTCTGCCAGACCTTTTCACCGCCGAAGAAGGCATCGGCCTCGCCATAGGCGGCTCCGCCGCGGGCGGCGAGAAGCGAACCGACGGCGCCGCGGTCTTGCAGGATCGTCTGGTAGAAATCGACGTCCTTGGCGTAGACCGCGTTCAGGAAGTCGACCGCCTCGGCTTTCTCCGCCGAACTTTCGAGCACGTACCAGCTCGATCCGCCGAGGTTCGAGGCGTGCGTCGCGCCGTCGATCGAAAGGGCCGGGATCGGTGCTACGCCCCACTTGCCCGCTTGGTCCGGCTGCGCCTTGACGGTACCGGTGATCCAGACGCCGGTGATGACGGTGGCGACGTCACCGGACGTAAAGGTTCCGACCCAATCGGCCCAGCCGGCCGCCGGTTTGTAGATGTTGGAAGACATGATCTTGCCGACCGTCTCCAGCGCTCCCTTCAGCGCGGCGTTGCCGGTGATGTTCGCCTTGCCTTCCTTGTCGAAGTACCATTGCCCGGCCGATTGCATGATGATGCGCACGAGGCCGGCGTCGGTCGGGTCGAGACCCATCATCTTCTTGCCGGTCTTGGCTTCGACCTGCTGGCCGATCTCGATGAAGCGGTCCCAGGTGATGCCCTGCATGTCCTCGGGCTTGAAGCCGGCCTGCTCCAGATAGTCCTTGCGATAATAGAGGCCGGTTACGCCGGAATCGAAGGGCATGCCGTAGACCTGGCCATCCAGCGTCATCAGCTCGACCTTATAGGGAGCGAAGCCGGAATAATCGACCGTGCCGGAGAGTGGCGCGAAGGCGCCGGGGAAGGACTGCAGATACTTCTGCGCGCCGTAATCCTCGATCAGCACGATATCGGGCAGGGCATCCGCCGTGCCGGACGAAAGGCCGGTCTGCAGCTTCTGCTCGACGTCGGCCTTGGCGAAATCGACGATGTTGAAGGTGACGTCAGGATGCGTCTTGGTATAACGCGCGCCAGCCTCCTTCATGATCGCAACGTTGAAGTTGGGATCCCAGCACCAGACGGTGATTTCCTTGGCTTGCGCCGCAGTCACCGCCAAGAGGCTGGCGCCGGCAAGCGCGATGGCGCTCAAGCGCGGCAGATAGATACGCATGTCCATTGTTTTCCTCCCTTGAATTTCGTTCCCCGAGACGTTCCTCCGAGTCTCGGCGCGGAGTATTTCGCAAAATTCTGAAGAAGGCAATATTTCAGTAAATTTTTACCACCGTGTTTTTTACCGGTTGTTTTACCGGCCAGCAACGGAGCCCGTCGTGGCCGTGCTGCCGCGCCAGACCATCTCTGTTCCGAGGATCACCTTCTTCGCCACGTCGCGTCCGGTCAGCCGCTCGACCAATAGGTCGACGGCCGTCTCGCCGATCACTTCGGCCGGGATCTTGACCGTCGAAAGCGGCGGGCCGAGAAACTGCGCGACCGGGATGTCGTTGAAGCTTGCCACGGCGACATCGTCAGGGATTCGAAGCCCCATCTCGTGAATGGCGCGGTAGGCGCCGATCGCCATGTTGTCGTTGCAGGTGACCAGGATCTTGGGCGGATTGGGTTTCGACAGCATCGCCTTGGCGAGCGTATAGCCGCTGTCCGGCGTCAGCTTCTCGACCATGCAGAGTTCCGGATCGTAGAGGCCGGCTTTCGTCATCCAGTGGATGAAGGCGCGGCAGCGGCGCTCCGAATGGATGTCGTCCTTGTCGCGGAAGGCGTCGATCCAGCCGAGAAAGCCGATTCGGCGGTAACCCATGCCGTATATGCCTTGAAGCAGGCGGTTCATGGCCACGGACACGTCGCTCATCACGCTGTCGTCGACATCGTCGTCGGGGGCGAAATCGGCAAAGACCAGGTGGCGGCTGTGCCGCCGCAGCCAGTGGACCTCTTCGCCGTAGTGGTGGCCGACGGCAACGACGCCGTTGGCGCCCTGCAGGATCGCCGCCTCCGGCAGGTTGCCGTTGTGGAAGACCTTGACCACCTCGATCTTCAGCGCCTGGCAGCGGTTTTCGATGCCGAGCCGGACGCCGACATAATAGGGATCGATCAGTTCCTGGGCGGGCTGGAGGAAATGCACCAGCGCGAATTTCAGGCCCTGCATCGGTCCCGCGCCGCGCCCGCGGTTGCGGGGCGTCGCATAGTTCAGGGCCTCGGCCGTTTCGATGATCGCCTGCCGCTTCTTGGTGGAGATCGAAAGCGTTGGATCGTAATTCAGCACCCGTGAGACGGTCGCCGAAGAGACCCCGACAGCCGAAGCGATTTCCTTGATTGTTACCATGTCCAACGTCCTGCCCGCCGCCACAACCCAGGCTTCGGGCGCGGCGCAATCTTTATTTAGTAAAATTTTGCTTGGGTTTTTTCAATCTCTGGGCGTCGTATTTCGTTCGTCGAACGTGACGCAACCGCGGTTGAGATCACGCAGCGCGGCCGGTTGCCAATGCCTGCGCCTGAAGCTCTTCGGAAAGGAACGCCCACAGTGCTGAGACCGGGCGGGATGACAGGCCCTGGTCATCGGCCGCGAAAAGCCCGAGTTCGATCACCGGGGCGGGCGGCAAGCCCTCTTCGGTCCCGAGGACCCGCATCGTGTTGGCGCGAATATTGAGATCCAGCAGAACGGCGATGCCGAGCCCCGCCTCGATCATCGACTGGATCGAGGAGAGGCTGGCGCTCGTCAGCACCGTGCGCCAAGGCCGATCCCCGCCCTTCAGCGCCTCGATCATCTTCTCGCGCCAGGTGCAGACCCCGTCGAAGGTGACGAGCGGCAAAGGCCCTTCCTCCGGGAGCACGAAACCGCGCGCCGCGACCCAGCGCAGCGGCAGCCGCCAGGTGAGGATCGGCTCACCACGGATCAGGGCCGGATCGCCGATCGCGACATCGAGCTGACCCTGCGACAGCTTCTCCGACAACACGGTGCTTTCGGTGACCGTCAGTTCGAGCCCCACGTTCGGATGACATTCGGCGAAGCGCTGCAGTGCCCTTGGCAGCGAGCCGACGGCGATGTCCTCGATCATGCCGAAGCGGATCGGGCCCTGGAGCGCCTGCCCGGCGAGCGCTCGCCGGGCACCTTCGCTCAGCCCGAGCATCTTCTGGGCATAGGGAAACAGCACATGCCCGGCTTCGGTCAGGTCCATGCCCCTGGTGCTGCGGTTCAAAAGCCTGGCGCCGACATCGTCCTCCAGCCGGCGCAACTGCATGCTGACGGCGGCTTGAGTCCGTGCCAGCCGCTGGGCAGCGCCGCTGACGCTGCCGCATTCGGCGATCACGACGAAGGCGCGCAGCAGGACGGTGTCGAGGTCATGCATATAACGATCCCTTATGAAGACATCACAACTATTAGCGTTCCTTATTGTGCCGGGATTGCTATGTCTGTTCAAGCCCAACGGGAGAACGGACATGACGGAAACGGAGACGACTGCGGATCGCGGGTGGAGCGGGCAGGGTACGACGGACGATTCCACAGGGCGTGTCTCTGTCGCGATCGTCTTTTGCCTGCTCTCCATGTCGAGTGTGCAGTTCGGCGCTGCACTTTCCAAGCCGGCGATGGAAAGCGTCGGGGCTTTTGGCGCGACCTGGCTGCGGCTCTCCTGGGCGGCGGCATTCCTGCTGCTCCTCGTCCGCCCACCCTTCCTCAGCTACACCCGGGCGCAGTGGCTTTCGGCGCTCTCGCTCGGCGCCACGATGGCCGTGATGACGCTCTGTTTCTTTGCGGCCATCGCGCGCATCCCGCTCGGGCTTGCGGTGGCGATCGAGTTTCTCGGTCCGTTGACGGTCGCTGCGATTTTCGGCGGCCGTGGCTGGCGCCTGCTTTGCCCCATTATTGCCGCTGCCGGCGTACTCTGCCTCTCCTGGGACGGTACCGCCTGGGTGGCGGATACGCGCGGGCTGCTTTTCGCCTTCGGCGCGGCGATCGGCTGGGGCGGTTATATCGTGCTGATGAAACAGGCCGGCCAGCGCTTCAGGGGATTGGAGGGACTTGCTGTTTCGCTGCTGTTTGCAGCAGTCTTCGCGATGCCGTTCGGGCTGCACCAGGTTCAATCCGGTTTCTCCTTCGACATGCTGCTGATGACGGCCGGGCTCGCCGTTCTGGTGCCGTTGCTCCCCTACGCGCTCGAGTTCATGGCGCTCCGTCGCATGCAACCGTCGGCCTTCGGCATCCTGATGAGCCTTGAGCCGGCGATCGGCGCCGGCGCCGGCTTCATCGTTCTTGGGCAGGCGCTCTCCCTCAACCAGATCTTCGGCGTGGTTCTCGTGATGACCGCCAGCGCCGCCGGCACATTGCTGGCGAGGGCCTAGCGCCTAGCGCCTAGCGGAAGGCGCCTGTTCTCGCCCGCCAAACCTCTGAACGTTCCGACGCTCCCGCGTCGGGGTCGGCCGGCCCGCGTTCAGCCGTCTGCGACCTCCGACGGATTTCATCGACGTCTAGCGCGTTAGGTGAAAAGTGCCCGTTTACAAAAGTAATATTATATGATTTTTTCTCGATGGCTGCTTGGAGGCAGCTTTCTTTGGGAGGAAATCATGAAAATCGCCAAGGCACTTGCGAGTGCAACGATCCTTGCTGCCTGCACGTTCGGTAGCGCTTCCGCGGCCGATCTGGTCGTCGGCTTTTCGCAGATCGGCTCGGAGTCCGGCTGGCGCGCCGCCGAGACGACGCTGACCAAACAGCAGGCCGAACAGCGCGGCATCGACCTCAAATTCGCTGATGCGCAGCAGAAACAGGAAAACCAGATCAAGGCGATCCGCTCCTTCATCGCGCAGGGCGTGAACGCCATCCTCGTCGCCCCGGTCGTCGCTACCGGCTGGGACGAGGTGCTGCAGGAAGCCAAAGACGCGGAAATTCCGGTCATCCTGCTCGACCGCACCGTCGACGCCTCGAAGGACCTCTACCTGACGGCCGTGACGTCCGATCTCGTGCATGAGGGCAACGTCGCCGGCAAGTGGCTCGTCGACGCCACGGCAGGCAAGCCCTGCAACGTCGTCGAGCTTCAAGGCACAACCGGCTCCTCGCCGGCAATCGACCGCAAGAAGGGCTTTGAGCAGGCGCTTTCCGGCCACGATAACCTGAAAATCGTCCGCAGCCAGACCGGCGACTTCACCCGCACCAAGGGCAAGGAAGTCATGGAAAGCTTCCTCAAGGCGGAGGATGGCGGCAAGAACATCTGCGCGCTCTACGCCCACAACGACGACATGGCGGTCGGCGCCATCCAGGCCATCAAGGAAGCCGGCCTGAAGCCGGGCAAGGATATCCTTGTCGTCTCGATCGATGCCGTTCCGGATATCTTCCAGGCGATGGCGGCCGGCGAAGCCAATGCCACGGTCGAGCTGACGCCGAACATGGCCGGCCCCGCCTTCGATGCGCTTGCCGCGTACCAGAAGGATGGCACGGCACCGCCGAAGTGGATCCAGACGGAATCGAAACTCTACACTCAGGCCGACGAGCCGCTGAAGGTCTACGAGGAAAAGAAAAGCCTCGGCTACTGATGTCGGCCGTGGCCCGCGCTGCTTCTCGCGCGGGCCACGCTCTTTTCCAAGTTTCCGGCTGAAGAGCGCTGCTTGTCGCAGACAGGCGCCGTGCTTCTCGTCCGACAGATACCAGCATCGCGGAGACGGTACCGATGCAGACCAATGACCACATTCTCCAGGCGATCCGGATCGAAAAGACCTTCCCGGGAACGAAGGCCCTCGACAAGGTCGATTTTCACCTGCGGCGCGGAGAAGTTCATGCGCTGCTTGGCGAAAACGGCGCCGGCAAGTCTACTCTTATCAAATGCCTGACCGGCGCCTACCGCCGCGACGGCGGCGCCATCCTGCTCAATGACGCGGAGGTCGATCCGCGCGACACTTTCGAGGCCCAGACGCTCGGTATCGGCACGGTCTACCAGGAGGTCAACCTGCTGGCGAACCTGACGGTTGCCGAAAATCTCTTCCTCGGGCGCCAGCCCCGGCGCTTCGGCATGGTCGACGTCAGCGCCATGAACCGGCGTGCGCAGGCGCTGCTCGCCGACTATGAACTCGACATCGACGTCACCCGCGATCTTGCAAGCTATTCGGTCGCGATCCAGCAGGTCGTCGCCATCGCCCGCGCGGTCGATCTCTCAGGCAAGGTGTTGATTCTCGACGAGCCGACGGCAAGCCTCGACGCGCACGAGGTGGCGATGCTGTTTCGCATTGTCCGGCGCCTCAAGGCGCGTGGGCTCGGCATCATCTTCGTCACCCACTTCCTTGAACAGGTCTACGAGGTTTCAGACCGGATAACGGTGCTCAGGAACGGGCAACTCGTCGGAACCCGTGAAACTGCCAATCTTGATCGGCGCGAACTGATCGCGATGATGATCGGCCGTGAACTGGCGGCGGAAATCCACGCGCCGCGCGCGCAGGCCCAGGAAGGACCGTTGCGCTACCGATTTCGCAATTACGGTCGCAAGGGCCGCGTCCGTCCCTTCGACCTCGATGTCCGCGCCGGTGAAGTCGTCGGCATGGCGGGCCTGCTCGGCTCCGGGCGGACGGAAACGGCGGAGCTCCTCTTCGGCGCCCATCGCGCCGATAGCGGCGAGGCCGAGATCGATGGCCGCGCGGCCGACCTTGCGTCGCCGCGCGCCGCTATCCGCCATCGCTTCGGCTTCTGCCCGGAAGATCGCAAGACATCAGGTATCATCGGCGATCTCTCGGTACGCGAGAACATCGTGCTCGCGCTGCAGGCGCGCCGTGGCTGGACGCGGCCGATCGCCCGGGCGGAACAGAACCGGCTGGCGGACCACTACATCCGCGCGCTCGATATCCGCACGGCCGATCGCGAAAAGCCAATCAAGCTCTTGTCCGGCGGCAACCAGCAGAAGGCGATCCTGGCGCGCTGGCTCGCGACCGAGCCCGAATTCCTGATTCTCGACGAACCGACGCGCGGTATCGACGTCGGCGCCCATGCGGAGATCGTCAAGCTCATCGAGGCGCTGCGCGAGAAAGGCCTGTCTTTGATCGTCGTCTCCTCGGAGATCGAGGAACTGGTCGCCTACAGCACCCGGGTCATCGTGCTTCGGGACCGCGCCCATGTCGCAGAACTCGACGGCAACCGGATCACTGCCGATCAGATCGTCGAGGCGATTGCCGCAACCAATGAAAGGAGGACGTCGTGACGTCGTTCCTCAGGCTCTATTTCAACCGGTTGCTGCCGCAACTGATCGCGCTTGGCATCATCATCGTCGCGGTATCGCTGGTGTTTCCCGGTTTCCTCAACCTGCAGATCCAGAACGGCCGCCTCTATGGCAGCCTCATCGACATCCTCAACCGCGGCGCGCCGGTCGTACTTTTGGCGATCGGTATGACGGTTGTCATCGCTACCAAGGGCATCGACCTCTCGGTCGGCGCAGTCATGGCGATCTGCGGTGCCACCGCCGCCGCGGCGATCACCTCGGGCCACTCGCTCGCCGCAACTCTGTTGATCACGCTTGCCGTCGGTATCCTTTGCGGTCTGTGGAACGGGGTGCTGGTGGCGGTGCTCGACATCCAGCCGATCATCGCGACACTGGTCCTGATGGTCGCCGGGCGCGGTATTGCCCAGCTCATCACCGAGGGCGCGATCCTGACCTTCAATGATCCCGGCCTCGCCTTCATCGGCAGCGGTTCCTTCGCGGGCCTGCCGATGCCGGTCGTGATCTGGCTGGTCTTCGGCGTGCTGATCGCCATGCTCGTCCGACGGACGGCGCTCGGCATGCTGATCGAAGCGATCGGCGTCAATCGTCAGGCGAGTACGCTGTCCGGCGTGCTAACGCCCGTGCTGCTGATCGCCGCCTATGTTCTTTCCGGCCTTTGTGCCGCCATCGCCGGCATCATTGCCGCCGCCGATATTCGTGGCGCTGATGCTAACAACGCCGGGCTCTGGCTGGAGCTCGATGCCATCCTCGCGGTCGTGGTCGGCGGCACATCCCTGCTCGGCGGCCGCTTCAGCATTGCCGCATCGGTGCTCGGTGCGATCATCATCCAGGCGATCAACACCGGCATTCTTCTTTCCGGCTTCCCGCCGGAGTTCAACCTGATCATCAAGGCCGCGATCATCGTCTTCATCCTGGTGCTTCAGTCGCCGCGGTTCCGCACCGCCTTTTCCTTCTTGGTGCCGGCGTGTGGCGCGCGCAAACCGAGCGAGCGAGCTGCAAAATGAAGCCTAAATATCTTCCGCTGATCACTACGCTCGTGATCTTTCTTCTCGGCTATGCGCTTTGCGTCGCGCAGTATCCGAACATCCTCTCCACGCGGGTGCTTGGAAACCTTTTGACCGACAATGCCTTCCTCGGCATCGCGGCCGTCGGGATGACCTTCGTCATCCTCTCGGGCGGCATTGATCTCTCCATCGGTTCGGTCATCGCGTTCACCGGCGTTTTCCTGGCCGTCGTGCTGGAACACACGAGCGTCCACCCGCTCATCGCTTTCGCCATGGTTCTAACGATCGCGACGCTTTTCGGCGCGGCGATGGGCGCGATCATCCACTATCTGGAGATGCCAGCCTTCATCGTCACGCTTGCGGGCATGTTTCTCGCGCGCGGTCTGGCCTTTGTGTTGTCAATCGATTCCATTCCGATCAAGCATCCATTCTACGCGACGTTGAAGAGCCTGTACTTCAAGCTGCCGGGCGGCGGACGCATCACGCTGATCGGCGGGCTGATGCTGCTCGTCTTTGCGATTGGCATTCTCTTGGCGCATCGAACCCGCTTCGGCACCAATATCTACGCGCTCGGCGGCGGCGCGGCGACGGCGCGGCTGATGGGCGTGCCGGTCGCAGCGACGACCGTGCGGATCTACGCGCTTTCGGGGTTGCTGGCGGGGTTGTCCGGCATCGTCTTTTCGCTCTACACGTCCGCCGGCTACTCCCTTGCGGCCGTCGGCGTCGAACTGGACGCGATTACTGCGGTCGTCATCGGCGGGACGCTTCTGACCGGCGGTTCCGGTTTCGTTGCGGGTACATTTGTCGGCATCCTCATCCAAGGCCTGATCCAGACCTACATCACTTTCGACGGATCGCTGTCGAGCTGGTGGACGAAGATCCTGATCGGCCTTCTGCTGTTTGCTTTCATCCTCTTGCAGAAGGGCATCATCTACGTCTCGCGTCATCGCCGACAGCCGGCGTGATCTGGCAAGGACCGGGCGATGTGGCCATTCTTCCAGCCGCCGCGTAAAAGGACGAGCCACCGGCTCGTCGTCGAAGAGCTCGGCCAGGCGGTTGTCGCAGGGGAATTCGCCGTCGGCGCCATCCTGCCCGGAGACGTGGAGCTTGCGGCACGATTCAACGTCTCCCGCACGGTTCTGCGGGAAGCAATGAAGACGCTCGCCGCCAAGGGGCTCGTCGTCGCGCGCGCCCGCATCGGCACACGCGTGATGCCGCGGGCGAACTGGAATCTCTTCGACGGCGACGTGCTTTCCTGGCATTTCCGGGCCGGTGTCGATGAGGAGTTCCTGCGCCATGTCACCGAGGTCCGTCTCGCTCTGGAGCCCTACGCGGCTGGGCTGGCTGCGCGCCGCGCCACGGACACCGATATCTCCCATATGATGCGGCTGGCGGTTGCCATGGGTGACGCCGACCATAGCGCGCAGACGCTGGCGCGTGCCGATCTCGAATTCCACCTCCGCCTGCTCGAAGCTTCGCTCAATCCGTTCATGCAGACCGTTGGCAGCCTGATCGAGGCGGCGCTGATCGGCGTTTTCCGGTTGAGCAACTCGGCGGCTGATGGCGCCGAGATCGATCGTGTCGCCGTCGCGCATATCCGCATCGTCGAGGAAATCCGCCTGCGCAACGAGGAAGGTGCACGAAGCGCGATGGAGCATGTGATACGCGTTGGGCAGCAACAGCTGATCGCAAATTTGAGGGCGCGCGGCTGATCCGGAGGTGAGCGCCGGACGCTCCGCAGACGAGTTGCCACAAAGCACTTTCAGCGCAGCTTGGCTTTGTCCGTCGCGTGGGCGTAGGGTCGGCGAAGATGCCGGCGCAACTTTTGCCGCCGGCGAAGGCGAGCGGAGAGCAGGGTGACGGAACAGGATGTTCTGATCGTCGGCGCGGGACCGACAGGGCTGGTGCTTGCTCTCTGGCTGACCGCCCAGGGGGTGAAGGTCCGCATCGTCGACAAGAATACCGGTCCAGGCCCGACGTCGCGGGCGATGGTGGTGCATGCGCGCACGCTCGAACTCTACCGCCAGCTCGATCTGGCGACAGCGGTGATCGCGGCCGGACACAGCAACCCGTCGGTCAATCTTTGGGCGAAGGGCAGGATCAGGGCGCATATCCCCTTTGGCCCCACCGGTGGGGAGCTGACGCCCTACCCTTTTGTCCTGGTCTATCCGCAGGATCATCATGAGCGCTTGCTGACCGAGCGATTGGAAACCATGGGCGTCACCGTCGAGCGGCAGACCGAGCTGGTCGACTTCGAAGACGCGGGCGGCGCGGTCCGCGCGCGCCTTCGGCTGCCTGACGGCAGCGAGGAGGTCAGCGCTGCGCGATACCTCGCTGGCTGCGATGGCGCCCGTTCAGCGGTGCGGCACAAGCTCGCTATCGGGTTTGAGGGCGGCACCTATAACCAGACTTTCTACGTGGCCGACGTCGAGGCGAGCGGCCCCACCGCCAACGGCGAGGCGCACATATCGCTCGAAAGCGGCGACTTCGTTGCGCTTCTCGCCTATGCCAAGGGGCGAGGACGCCTTATTGGCCTGGTCCGTGACGAGCGCGAGGACGCGCACAAGCTCACCTTCGAAGATGTCAGCCACCGGGCGATCGAGGGCCTGCGGCTCACCATCGACAAGGTCAACTGGTTCTCGACCTATCGCGTCCATCATCGTGTGGCTGACCGTTTTCGGGAGGGGCGTGCCTTCCTGCTGGGGGACGCGGCGCATGTGCACAGCCCTGTCGGCGGCCAGGGCATGAACACCGGGATCGGCGATGCGATCAATCTTGCGTGGAAGCTCGCGGCGGTGCTGAGGGGACGAGCGCCCGATGGTCTTCTCGAGAGCTATGAGCGCGAACGCGCCGGCTTCGCGCACCAGCTCGTGGAGACCACCGATCGCCTGTTCACCTTCGTGACGGCAGAGGGCCGCTTCGCGGACTTTTGGCGGGTCGAGATCGCGCCGGTTCTGGCAGGTGTCGCCTACCGCATCGGCGGCATCAGGGCATTTCTGTTCCGGATCCTCTCGCAAACCCAGCTGAACTATCGTGGCGGACCTTTAAGCCACGGCAAGGCCGGCAGGGTGGACGGCGGAGACCGGCTTCCCTGGGTCTTGGTCAAAGGTCTCGACAACTACGCGCCCCTTGCCGCCATCACCTGGCAAGTTCATGTCTATAGTGCGGCGTCCGGCGCACTGAAGCAATGGTGCGCGGCGCGCGGCGTGCCGCTCCACGTATTTCCCTGGACCGAGGAGCACGCGGCCGCGGGCCTGGCCATCGATGCGGCCTATCTCTTGCGCCCCGATACCTACGTGGCGGTTGCCGCTTTGGAGCAGGCGCCCGATGTGTTCGACGCCAATCTGGCGGACATGGGGATCACCCCCTCCTGACGCGCGCCGTCGCAACAGGGGCCCGGCAGCCCCGGAGGCAGTTCCTGTCGGGATTGTGGGGCAGGCGGATCCAACGCCGATTGGCGGAAAGGGTCGAATGGAAACGGGGCCGAACCGGCCCCGTTGTCGATGTTGCCGTCGGGCCGCCAAGCCTATCCATGGCTGGTTGGTGTCTGGGCGCCGCTCTCCGTCGCGCCACTTTCTGCCGACGCGCCGTGCGCTCCGACCGGGTGCATGGAAATGCCGGCAAGCTTGTGGCCGCGCTCGCGCAGCCACTGGAAGGCAACGTAGAGCGCCGGGATGACGAAGATGCCGACGAGTGCCGCGGCAAGCATGCCGCCGGCAACGCCGGTGCCGACCGCGCGACGGCTGAGTTCACCAGCGCCCTTGGCGACCACCAGCGGCACCAGGCCGACGATGAAGGCGAAGCTCGTCATCATCACGGCGCGGAAGCGGGCGCGCGCCCCTTCGATCGCCGCATCGACGATCGAAGCGCCGGCTTCACGGTGGGCCTTGGCGAACTCGACGATCAGGATCGCGTTCTTCGAGGCGAGCGCGATCAAAACGACGAGGCCGATCTGGGCGTAGATGTCGAAGGAAAGCCCGGCGACGAGCACCGACAGCAGCGCACCTGATACGCCGAAGACGACCGACAGCAGCACCGGCACCGGGATCGTCCAGCTTTCATAGAGTGCCACGAGGAAGAGGTAGGCGAAGAGCACGGCCATCGCCAGGATGGCGGTAGTCTTGCCGGCCGCTTCCAGTTCCTGCAGCGCCGTTCCAGTCCATTCGTAGCTGTATCCAGGCGGCAATGTCGAAGCCGAGAGCGCCTCCATCGCGGCGAGCGCCTCACCGGACGAATGTCCCGCGGACGGCTGGCCGTTCAGCGTGATCGAGCGATAGTTGTTGTAGCGTACGATCGACTGCGGGCCGACGATATAGTCGACCTTGGCGACCGAAGCGACCGGCACCATGTCGCCGTTTGCGTTGCGCACGTGCAGACGCTGAATGTCGTCGACGGCGTTTCGGTCCGCCTGAGAAGCCTGCATCGTCACCTTCCAGGTGCGGCCGAAGAGGTTGAAGTCGTTGACGTAGTAGCTGCCGAGCGTGCCCTGCAGCGTGGTGAAGAGGTCGCTGACCGAGACGCCGAGCGATTGCAGACGGTCGCGGTCGATATCGAGATAGAGCTGCGGCGAGCTCGCCGAATAGGTGGTAAAGGTTGGCCCGAGCGCCGGATTCTGGTTCGCGGCGATGATCAGGCCGCCCGCCGTGGCCGAAAGATCGGCGACCGAACGACCCTGCAGATCGAGCAGCTGGTATTCGAAGCCCGAACCGGTGCCGAGGCCCATGATCGGCGGCAGGTTGAAGGCGAAGATCTGTGCGCCGCGGATCGCCTGCCCCTTGGCCATGGTCGTGCGGATTGCCGCTTCGACGCCGGCCGCATCACTTAGGCGCTCTGCGAAGGGCTTCATGGTGACGATCGCGAAGGCCGAGTTGGACTTCGACAGGCCATCGAGGAAGGAGTAGCCGGTGACGGTGATCACATTGGCGACCCCCTCGATGTCGCCAAGCATCGTCTCCACCTGTTTCACTACCGCGTCGGTACGGTTGTAGGAGGCGCCTTCCGGCAGGCGGATTTCGGTAAAGAAGGCGCCCTGGTCTTCCGCCGGCAGGAAGCCGGTCGGCACGACACGGAAGAGGTAGCCGGTGGCGACGAAGGCGACGGCCAGCAACGCAAGGCCGATGATCGCGCGGCGGGCGATGTGGCCGGCGACAAAGGCATAACCGTCGCGCCCCTTGTCGATGGTGCGCGAAATGTAGCCGAGAATGCCGCGCTTCGGCCCATGATGCGGCTTCAGAAGCACGGCGCAGAGCGCCGGGCTGAGCGTCAGCGCGTTGATCGCCGAGATCACCATCGACACCGAGACGGCGACGGCGAACTGCTGGAACAGCTGGCCGCTCAAGCCCGGGATGAAGGCGACGGGGACGAAAACCGACAGCAGCACGAGGGTGATGGCGACGATGGCGCCGGTGATTTCGCCCATGGCGCGCCGCGCGGCTTCCGCGGCCGAGAGACCGGGATTTTCCTCCATCACCCGCTCGACGTTTTCGACGACCACGATGGCGTCGTCGACGACGATACCGATCGCCAGAACCAATGCCAGCAACGACACGGTGTTGAGCGAAAAGCCCATGGCGAGCAGCACCGCGAAAGTGCCGATCAGGGCGACCGGAACGGCGACGAGCGGGATCAGCGTTGCCCGCCAGTTCCCGAGGAACAGGAAGACGATGATAATGACGAGGACGAAGGCCTCGAACAACGTTTCCTCGACATTGTCGACGCTGGCTTCGACGAACTGCGCCGTATCATAGGAGACCGAATAGGTGAGGCCGGGCGGGAAGGATTTCGACAAGCGTTCCATCGCCTCCTGCACGCCTTTGGCGGCGGCAAGCGCGTTGGCGCCCGGCGCCTGATAGGTGCCGATCATGGCGACAGGCTTACCATTGATCCGGGCGTTGGAATCCGAACTGGCGGCGCCGAGCTCGACACGCGCAACGTCGCGGATGCGCACATAGGAGCCGTCGGGCCTTGCACGCAGCACCACGTCTTCGAACTGCTTGGGATCGGTGAGGCGCCCTTGCGTTTGAAGATTGAGCTGGAACAGCGGATCGTCGGTCATCGGCTGGGCGCCGATGCGGCCAATCGCTGCCTGAACGTTCTGCGCCTTCAACGCGTTGATCACGTCGGTTGGCGTCAGGTCCAGGCTCGTCATGCGGTCGATGTCGAGGACGACGCGCATCGAATAGTCCTGGGCTCCGAAGAGCTGAGCATCGCCGACGCCGGGCACGCGCTTGACCGTGTCGAGCACGTTGATCGTGGCGTAGTTGGACAGGAACAGGGAATCGAAGTTCTGCTTCTCGTCTGCAGCAAAGATGGTGATCACCTGCATCAGCGCCGACGACTTCTTGCGCACGCTGACGCCGCTCTGCTTGACCTCGGACGGTAGACCGGCCTCGGCCAGCGACACGCGGTTCTGCACGTTGACGGTGGCGATGTCAGGGTCGGTCCCGACGGCGAAGGTGACGGTCAATGTATAGGAGCCGTCGGCGCCGCTCGTCGATTTCATGTAGAGCATGTCGTCGACGCCGACGACCTTGCTCTCGATCGGCTGGGCAACGGTGGTTTCCACCACGTCGGCGCCGGCGCCTGGATAGCTTGCCGTGACGCTGACCTGCGGCGGCACGATGTCGGGGAACTGCGCGATCGGCAGACGGGTGAGCGCCAGAAGGCCCGCCAGCGTCAGCACGATGGAAATGACCGTGGCGAAGCGCGGGCGATCGATGAAGATCTCTGAAATCATCGCTTAGCCACCTGCTGCCGTGGCGGCATCGACGGTGATGCCCGGCCGGACCTTGCCCGCCCCCTCGGTGATGACGTTCTCGCCTTCTTTCAGGCCCTTGCTGATGACCGCCTGGCCGCGGGTGTTGCGCGCTACATCGACGCGGCGGAGCTCCACCTTGGAGCTGGCGTCGACCACCAGCACGAAGGCCCCCTGCTGATCGCGCTGGATCGCCTGCTGCGGCACGGCCAGAACATCCTGTTTGTCCGACTGCTCGAGCACGACGCGCACCAGGGCGCCGTCGAGCAGTATGCTGTCCGGATTGGGGAATTCGGCCCGCACGGTCACCGTGTCGGTGCCTTGCGAGACGTTGCTGGCGATGAAGTTGATCGTGCCCTTCTGCTTGTATTCCGTGCCGTTCGGAAGCCCAAGCCCGACATTGGCGCCGCCGCTGATCTCGCCCTTCAGCACGCGCTCGCGATAGGTGAGGTAGAGCGCGGTCGCTACCGGAAACTGAACATAGATGGGATCAAGCCGGGTCAGCGTGACCAGCGACCCGCTGTCCGGACCGACGAGTGCGCCGACATCGGCGGCGGTCAGGCCGACGATGCCGTCGAAGGGGGCCACGATCTTCGTGTAGGAAAGGTTGAGGTCGGCATTGTCCTTGCTGCCCTTGAGCCGCACGAGATCGCCGTCTGCCTTGCGGACCGCGGCATTAGCCTCGTCCACCTTGGCCTGGGAGACGGTCTTGGTGGTGAGGAGCTGGTCGGCGCGATCGCGCTCAAGGACAGCCAGATCCTTGGAGGCTTCCGCCGCTTCGATCTGTCCCTGGATTTCCTGGACGGCGGCGCGATAGGCGCCGTCTTCGACCTGGTAGAGCACCGTGCCAGCGGTGACCTTCTGTCCCTCGGTGAAGTTGACGGCTTCGAGGAAGCCCGGCACGCGGGCGCGAATATCGACCTTCTGAATGGCGGTGACCTTGCCGGTCAGGTCGACGCTTTCGCGCAGGTCCATGATTGCTGCCGGCGCCACGACAACGGCCGGAGCCTGCTGGGCAAGAGCCGTCTGCGCCGTCAGACCAATTGCGACCAGAAGCGTTGATGTGATTGAAGCTGCACGGATTCTCGTATGACGCATGCAACGTTCCCCCTGAACGAAACAGCTTGAGATGACTTCAGCGCGCCTGGGCAGGCGCCCTCGTTGCGTTGAAAGCAGAACACGTTCTCTGCCTCAAGTCACGCAACTAATGGTTGATAAGGCGTCGACCACATAAATGGGATGGGTTTGCCGGAGCTGGACGGCACGAAGGAGAACTTGTCACAAAAGCAATGGTTTGCACCCCTTGTCCGGTCCGAGGTGGAAGTGCTTGCTGGCGCGAGGTTCAGGATGGTTCGGTTGAACCCGTCACCCGAGGGCGACCGTTTAACGTGTGTTGCGCCGTGGCGGCCGCAGGGCCGGCCTTGCAACCTTAGGTGACGCATTTCGCGCGGATGCTCTAAAAACAGGCCCCGGCTTTATGCCGGGACCTGCGGTCGATGGTGGCGTCAGGCCGGAATGTCAGGTGAGATCGAAGCGATCGGCGTCCATCACCTTGTTCCAGGCGGCCACGAAGTCGCGCACGAACTTCTTCTTGGCATCCGTCTGTCCATAGACTTCCGCGATTGCCCGAAGCTGCGAGTTGGATCCGAAGACGAGATCGACGCGGGTCGCCGTCCACTTGACGTCGCCGGTCTTGCGGTCACGACCTTCGAAGACGTCCTTGGCATCCGACGTCGCCGTCCACGCGGTGGCCATATCGAGCAGGTTGACGAAGAAGTCGTTGCTGAGCGTTTCCGGGCGATCGGTGAAGACGCCGTGCTTCGTCGCATCGTGGTTCGCGCCGAGGACACGAAGCCCGCCGACGAGAACGGTCATTTCCGGCGCGCTCAGCGTCAGCAACTGTGCCCTGTCGATCAGCAGCTCTTCCGGCGATACCGCGTATTGGGTCCGCTGGTAGTTGCGGAAACCATCGGCGATTGGCTCGAGCACCTCGAAGGAGTCGACGTCGGTCTGCTCCTGGCTGGCATCTGCGCGACCCGGTGCGAAGGCAACCTCAACGTCGTGACCCGCCGCTTTCGCTGCCTTCTCGATTGCGGCCGCACCGCCAAGCACGATCAGGTCGGCGACCGACACCTTCTTGCCGCCGGACTGCGCGTCGTTGAAGGCGCGCTGGATGCCTTCGAGGGTTTCGAGCACCTTGGCCAGCTGTACCGGCTGGTTGACCTGCCAGTCCTTCTGCGGGGCAAGACGGATGCGGGCACCGTTGGCACCGCCGCGCTTGTCCGAACCGCGGAAGGTCGAGGCGGACGCCCAGGCGGTGGAGACCAGTTCGGAGACCGAAAGGCCCGAAGCAAGGATCTTGGCCTTGAGGTCGGCGATATCCTTGGCGTCGACGAGCGGATGATCGACGGCGGGGATCGGATCCTGCCAGATCAGGTCTTCGGCCGGCACTTCCGGGCCGAGATAGCGGGCGCGTGGGCCCATGTCGCGGTGCGTCAGCTTGTACCAGGCGCGAGCGAAGGCGTCTGCGAAGGCGTCCGGGTTCTCGTAGAAGTGCCGTGCGACCTTTTCGTAGGCGGGGTCGACGCGTAGCGCGAGGTCGGTCGTCAGCATCGACGGGGCGTGACGCTTGGACTTGTCATGCGCATCCGGGACGGTGCCGGCGCCCATGCCATGCTTCGGCGTCCACTGGTGCGCACCGGCCGGGCTCTTCGTCAGTTCCCATTCGTAGCCGAAGAGGTTCCAGAAGAAGTTGTTGCTCCACTTGGTCGGCGTCGTCGTCCAGGTGACTTCGAGACCGCTGGTGATGGCGTCGCCACCACGGCCGCTGCCGTAGGTGCTTGCCCAGCCGAGGCCCTGTTCCTCGATGCCGGCGCCTTCCGGCTCGCGACCGACATTGGCGGCATCACCGGCGCCATGGGTCTTGCCGAAGGTGTGGCCGCCGGCGATGAGCGCGACAGTTTCCTCGTCGTTCATCGCCATGCGCGCGAAGGTCTCGCGGATGTCACGGGCCGCAGCGACCGGGTCCGGGTTGCCGTTTGGGCCTTCCGGATTGACATAGATCAGGCCCATCTGCACCGCTGCGAGCGGATTTTCGAGGTCGCGGTCGCCGGAATAGCGCTTGTCGTCAAGCCAGGTCTTTTCCGTACCCCAGTAGATGTCCTCTTCCGGTTCCCACACGTCCGGACGGCCGCCGGCGAAGCCGAAGGTCCTGAAGCCCATCGACTCGAGCGCACAGTTGCCCGCGAGGATCATCAGGTCGGCCCAGGAGATGCTGCTGCCGTACTTCTGCTTGATGGGCCAGAGGAGGCGGCGCGCCTTGTCGAGGTTGGCGTTGTCCGGCCAGCTGTTGAGTGGCGCAAAGCGCTGTTGCCCGGCGCCTGCGCCCCCGCGGCCGTCGCCGGTGCGGTAGGTGCCGGCGCTGTGCCAGGCCATGCGGATGAAGAGTGGGCCGTAGTGGCCGAAGTCGGCCGGCCACCAATCCTGCGAATCGGTCATCAGCGCGAAGAGGTCATTCTTCACCGCTGGCAGATCAAGCTTCTTGAATTCCTCGGCATAGTTGAAGGCTTCGCCCATCGGGTCGGAAAGGGAGGAATTCTGGTGCAGGATCTTCAGGTTGAGCTGGTTCGGCCACCAGTCACGGTTCGAGGTGCCGGCGGATTGAGCGCTCGTCTGAGCTCCGTGCATGACGGGACATTTGCCCGTTTTGTCGGCTTTCGCGTCCATTTCTATCTCCCTTTGCGATAACGTGAATTGTGCGGATCAGAGGAAAGGCAGGCTGTGCGGGCCAGCGATGCGCCGGGCCCGGCTTGCGGCATTCTTTGTGCCGTCGGTGGTTGTCGTTCCGCGAAGCGGTCTCGCCACTGGCTGCGTCTCCCTCATTGCACCGGCAACTCTATCAAAGTGGTTTCATTAATTTAAGTTGGATTTCCTGATGGTGGCGATAAGACGATCCTATGACTAATGGACGGCGGGGCAACAAGCGCATGCTTGCAGCCCTGCATGCATCTTTGATGACGCGCGAGCGCTTTGCCGATTGCAGCCCACACAAGAATATTGGTGCACTGTACTCCCGCCAAACTTGCGTAAGAAAGCGCCAATGGTTAGTCACATCCGCAAAGACTCAAAGAGCTTTTCCATTTTTCGCGTGGTGAAAGGACAGACATCGTGGCTGAGACAGAAACTGGGGCCGGCAAGGGCCGTCGCAAAGCACTTTGGGCGGCCGTCGCGGTGATCGCGATCGCAGCCGCCGGCGTGGTCGGCGGCAAGTTCATGCTCGAAAGGACGGTCGACAAGTTCATCGCCGAGCGTGGCGGCAAGGCGGGCTCCGTCGAGGCGGATTTCCTCGGGCGCATTCATCTGCGTGACGTGACGCTGCCCTTCGCCAATGGCGCCCGTGTCCAGGTCGCCGCGATCGATGGTCGGCCAAAGATCTTCTTCCTGAGCGGCAGGCTTGATGTGAAGGGCCTTGAGCTCGATATCGCCGCAGGCAAGTTCTCCGTGCCGCATGCGACCCTCGAAGAACCGGACTTCTTCGCTGGCGCGCTTTCCAAGGCAGGCGATCAGGGTGAGTTGACGACGCTGAAACGCATCGAGCGCTTTGCCGCAAAACGGATATCGGCGCCGGAGGCGACGATCAGCCAGGATGTGGCCGGCACCGAGCAGAAAACGGTCTACAAGGACCTCGCGCTCGAAGACATCGCCGGCGGCCGCGTTTCTCGTTATTCGGCGAGCGGTGCAAGCTTCGCCTTCGCCATGGATGTTCCAGACGGAGAAGGCGCAACGAAGCGCGAGCAGATGAACGGCTCGATCGGGGCTGTCGCAGGCGAGAACTTCGACGCGGCCTATATGGTGCGGATCTACACGGAAAAGGCCGGCCCGGACGACAAGGAGCCGAAGCCGCTTTACGGTCCGATGTCGGCAAAGAACCTTTCCTTCTCCGACGGCGAGGCGCAGTTCGGTTATGACGAAGTGCGCAGCAAGGGCTTCAGCGCGCGCATGCCGGCCGAGCCGTTGCTGGAGACCTTGAAGAAGTTGCAAGGGGTGACGGACCCCGAAGCGTTGCCGCCGGCGGAGCGGCAAGCGTTCTTCAAGCGCATCCTTTCAGTTGTCGACATGATCGGCAGCGGCGACATCGAATTGCTCGGCCTCAAGATGGAAGTGCCGGACAAGAGCAGCGAAGAGGAAGGCAAGACGATCAAGCTCGCCGTCGGCAAAATGGCGATGCAGCTCAATGGCCGCAGCTTCGACGGTGCCTTGCACGGTCTTTCCGCCGGAGAGGGCGCAGACTACGTCAAGCTCGCCGAAGCCAGCATCAAGGGCTTCTCCTGGGCTCCGACCATGGAGGCGCTCACGAAGCTGGCGGGCCTGAAAGAGGAAGAGTTTGAAACCTTCCCCTTCACGACCCTGATGCCGGAATTCGGAACGATCCGTATCGCCGGGCTGGATGTAGACATGCCCGGCAGCCCGCCGACAAGCGTGACCGACGACGAAACTGTTGAAGACGACCAGAGCGTCACCGAAAGCGAAGCCGATCCGGCGGTCAGCGCCGAGCCGGCGCCGGATGAGGCAACCGATGGCGACGCCTCATCCGAGGCAGAGGTCCCCGGCGATGCCCAGGACGATCCGATGGCCGAAGCGCCGGCCGAGCAGGCGGCCGTGCCTTCCGTTCCGGAGCGCGTCCGTTTCACGCTCGACAACTACGAGCTGGCCCTGACCAAGCTGCACAACGGCATCCCGACGGATGTGCGCGTCAGCTATCGCGACCTCAGCGTGCCGATTCCTGCCGACACGCAGGAGGAAGGCTTCGCGACGCTGCGCAAGCTGGGCTTCGACAAGCTGGTGTTCTCTTCCAACGTCGAGCTGACCTGGGATGAGCCGAACGAGAACCTCGTCATCAAGGATATCTCCTTGAGTGGCAAGGACATGGGCAGCTTCTCCTTCTCCGGCTTGATGGGCGGCGCGAGCAAGGACTTCTTCTCCGGCGACATGACCGCTGCGCAGGTGGCGCTCTTCGGCCTCACGGCCCGGGAAGCCACGCTCAAGCTCGAAGACAAGGGCATCGTGGCCAAGGGCATCAAACTCTATGCCGAGGATAACCACATGACCGAGGACAGCGTTCGCGGTCTCCTCGTGCTGATGACGAGCGCTGGCGTGCAGCATTTTGCTGCCACACAGCCGAAGCTGCAGGACGTGGCAAGTGCGTTTACCCAGTTCATCAGCAAGCCCGGCGCCTTCACCCTGAAGGTCAAGGCCAAGGATGAAGCCGGGATTGGCGCACTCGAGCTGATGGGCGCCGCCGAAAATCCGGCGCTTCTGCTCGACAAGGTCGATCTCGAAGCCGCCTCACAGTAATCGATCGCGGGCCGCGTCAGCCGATGCGGCCCGCATCACTTCTGCCTGTGGGCTCCTGAAGGAATTCCCGCAGCACCTTCAATGCCTCCTGTCCGATTTCATGCCCGCCACGATTGTAGAGGGGCTCGGACATCGGCCCTTTGCCCCCAAAAGACAATCGACCAGGAGTCCCGCGAGCATTGCGCGATCGGTTCACGCACAACGGGCTTCCGTCAAAACAGAGTCGTTTGCGGCTAAATGTGAGCAAAGGATACAAGAAATTGGTGGCAGCACCCTGCATTTTCCCCTGACATGAACGGCAATAGCGAGTTGATCCCCTGTGCGTTCGTCATCGGAGCGATCATGCATCCAGGCAGGTTTCCACGCGAAGAATGAACTCCATCGCCAGGAGGCGAAGGTGGACGGCAGGCTATGAAACAACCGAATGGCATTGGAGCGTGTTTTGGCGAGCCGAAGGCGCCGTTTCTCAAGGTTCGGCCCGTTCGCGACGCCCGGTTTTCGGTCACGCGCCTGCAATGCCGGCTGAATGGAGCAATGAGCCGCGTCGTGTCCCTTCCCGCCGACGACGCCTATTTCCTGATGTTCTATTTCAAGGACGTCATGCACCGCGACGTGGTGCCGGGCGGAGGCGAGAGTGAAATTCGCCGCTACCGGCAGGGGTCGGTCTGCCTCGTCGATCTCGTTCAGGGCGCCAGTATCCGGCTTGTCAGCGATCTCGATTCACTCGCCTTCCACCTGCCGCGGGCCTTGTTCCGCGAAGTCTCCGAGTTCTCGCACGCTCCGGCCGCCACCGGTCTCAGGTGCCGCCGCGGCGAGATCGACGACGTCATACACAATCTTGCCTTGGCGCTGCTGCCGCTTCTCGCCAAGAGCGAGAAGGAACCGGGCCCCGTACTGCAGCACATCGCTGTCGCCATCTGCGCACATCTCCTGCACGCCTATCCGGATCGAGCCAATGCATCCGCCAGCCGCGATCTGTCCGTGTGGCAGGAGAAGGCGGCCAAGGACTTCATGATCGACCATTGGGCCGAGGACTTTTCGTTTGCGGCTGCGGCGTCGGCCGCAAACCTGTCTGAGGACGCTTTTGCCGCGGCCTTTGCATCCGTGACCGGGCAAACGCCGGAGGCGTGGCTGATGCGGTACAGGATCGGCCGAGCCAAACGCTATCTGATCGAGGAGGGGTGGTCGGTGGCCAAAACCGCCGCCAGTTGCGGTTATGCCGACGAAGCGCGGTTCATCGAAGCCTTTCGCGAGGTGACGGGAGTGGCGCCGGCCGTGTGGCGCGCGCGCTGGCGGCAGTGAGGGGAGCGTCCGTTGACCTGTGAAGCTCTGCGATGTCCCCTGAGATTTGCCTCTGTAATGCAGCCGCCAACCGTTGTAGCATCTGCCCCGCCGCCGAAGCAGGCGGCTGAGCTCGATACTGGGAGACCCTGACCGATGGCCTTACAAGCGGGACTGGGCGCAAGTGAGCGCACACTGCGCCCCACTGTCAAAAGGATCAGCGCGGGCGATATCACCGTGACGAGAACCTTTTCGGATCGCTTCGATCTGGACCTCGGGCCGCTGATCCCGGTCGCCGACGCCTTCAACGTCATCGTCCAGATGCGTGACTTCGAGGCACATCGCCTGTGGCGGCGCGGCGAACTCGTCTATGAGGGAGGGCACTCCAAGGCATCGCTCGCGATCACCGATCTTCGGGACCAATGGCAGTGCCACCATCTGTCGCCCTTCGACAATGTCCGCTTCCACATCCCATTCGCCTGCATGCGGGCCTTCACCGAAAGGGCGGGACGCGGCGAGTATGTGTCGTTGTCTTCCGTGCAGGGATGCGTGGATCCGGTGATGTTCGGCCTCGCCCAGGCGCTGCTGCCCTCGCTCGAAGAGCCGGACCGGGCCAATCTGCTTTTCGTCGAACAGATCAACCTTGCAGCACTGGCTCATCTCAGCCAGACCTATGGCGGTTTGCATTTCCCTGTCGACAAGAAGGGTACGCTCGCGCCATGGCAGGAGAGGCTGGCGACGGATTTTCTGGTCGCACACTTCAACAAGGCGTTTTCGATCGGCGATCTCGCCGCCCAGTGCGAGCTCTCGCGCAGCTATTTCAACAAGGCTTTCAAGGAGAGCTTCGGGCGCACGCCGTCCAGGTGGCTGACCGAATACCGGATTGCGCGGGTCAAGGAGTGTCTGCTTCAGGACACCCCCCTTGCCGAAGTCGCGATCCACTGCGGTTTTGCCGACCAGAGCCACATGACCCGGGTGTTCACCAGCCAGACGGCGGAAACGCCGGCGCGCTTCAGGAAAAAGAACCGCTCCGTCGGGGTGGCGGTAGATCAGTAATAGCGTGGAAAGAGGGCGCGCCCTCATGCAGATTGTTCAAAACACGTGAAAAGCGTGCAAGAATGACGCGGCGGCCGGGGCCATCATAGGCCGCTCCTGCAGATGATGATGAGAATGAACTGCGTGGCACGCGTCCCAGGCGCACAGCAATCCGGGCGTCGGTTGGTTCCGCGCGTTTCGTTTTCATTAGCGCTGCGGGAGTTTTTGGCGGGTGGTCTCGACAAACAGGAGCGAAGACGATGACGAATGCCTCCGCTGCCTCGGTCGGACTGCGCCCGCGCGACAGCCTCGGATGTTCGCTGGACCAGCTCGATGACGACAGGACGATCGAAGGCCGCGACATGGTCTTTTATCGCAAGCGATCGGCAGCGGGTCCGCCGGGCAGGGTCGCGACTCCTGGCAATGGGCGGGGATATCTGATCGGCCTGTCGCTCGCAGGCGGTCATAGCCGCCGGGTTTTCGGGGAGCATCACTCGGCGATCCAGGAGTTCGGCCAGAATTCCATTTACGTCAGGAACTTCGCCGACGACTACAAAGCGGATCTGGAAGGTTCCTTCGACTTCACTTTGCTTGAAATCGGCTACGGTGCGCTCCAGAGGATTGCGGATGCAGCAAATGCCACGGGAGTCAGCGAGCTGAGGTCCATTTCCGGCTCGCCCGATCCTGTTCTCGGCGGCATGCTCGGTGCCTTGTTTGCGTCGGTGGACGGTTACACCGATCGCAGCGCGCTGTTCGTCGATCAGCTTTCCGTCGCAATCGGCGTGCATATGGTGCGACAGTACGGCAACGGCCGCGGCGAAAGTTTGGCTGGAGGACGCAGGCTCTCGCAGCGCTGCCAGGCAAGTATTCGCGAACTCGTGCAAGCCCGTCTCGACGGCGAGCTTACCGTCGAAGAGCTGGCCTCGACCTGCAACCTGTCGCAGGCAGCTTTTCTCCGCGCCTTTCGGGAGACCATGGGCAGCACGCCCTTCCGCTGGCTGCTGCAGCAAAGGATCGAAAAGGCCAAGGACCTGCTGCAGTTCTCTCCCACATCGCTGAGCGAGATCGCCACCGCCTGCGGTTTTTCGGATCAGAGCCATTTTACCCGTGCCTTCGCGCAGGCGGTGGGGGCCACGCCGCGCCAATGGCGACGCAGCCGGCAGTCGTAGGGCTTACCGCAAATATAGTTGTGCGGCGAAGCGGCCCGGATCAGACTAACAGTCTCCGGTATGACGAGCGAAATTTTCAAAAATCCATCTTTGGCGACAAGAACGGGACCGCCGTCGGCGGCATAGTTGGGCCTCTCCAATCGGAGCCAGTTTCAATAGAAAGAGGCCACGACCATGCCCGCGACAGCGACCCCCGGCAAACTCCTCGTCTCGCCCAAGGACCACACCCTGATCATGATCGATTTCCAGTCGCAGATGTCGTTTGCGACCAAGTCGATCGATGCGGTGCTGCTGCGCAACAACGCCGCACTGGTCGCCCATGCGGCCGCCGGCTTCGGCGTTTCGACCATTCTCACCACCGTTGCCGAGAAGACCTTCTCCGGTCCGATGTTCTCCGAGATCACCGACGCCTTCCCGGGCCAGACGCTTTTGGACCGCACCTCGATGAACACCTGGGAAGACGCCGCCGTGATCGAAGAGGTCAACCGCCTCGGCAAGAAGCGCCTGGTGATGTGCGGGCTCTGGACCTCGGTCTGCATCGTCGGCCCGACGCTGTCGGCGCTCGACCAGGGTTTCGAAGTCTATGTCATTGCCGACGCCTGCGGCGACGTCTCCGACGAGGCGCATGAGCGGGCGATGGACCGCATGGTGCAGGCCGGTGTGCGGCCGATGACGGCGCTGCAGTACATGCTCGAGCTGCAGCGCGACTGGGCCCGTACCGAGACCTACGAGATGACCACCGGCATCGCCAAGAAGTTCGGTGGCGCCTATGGCCTCGGCATCATCTACGCCAAGTCGATGTTCGGCGCCTCCGAAGGGCACTGACACGGGACCGAGATGCCCTGGATTATCGCTCTGGCCGTGCTTGAGGCGGCCAGGGCGGCACTGTCATTCGTGAAGGAGTTGGCGATGAAGTTGTATCTTCTCTCGCTCGGAGCCGGACTGCTTGTCGGCATCATCTATTCGCTCTTGAACGTCCGCTCGCCGGCGCCGCCGGTCATTGCGCTCATCGGCTTGCTCGGCATCCTGATCGGCGAGCAATCGGTGCCGCTGGTCAAGCGCGCCCTGTCGGGTGAGCCGGTCAATCTCAGCTGGTTCAATCTGCAGTGCATGCCGCACATGTTCGGCCACCTGCCCGGCGGCGCACCGGCCACCGCCGGCAAGGCGAAGGATGCGGCCATCAACGATGAAAGGGCCGGATGATGCCGACGCGACGCTCGTTCCTCGGTGCAACCGCCGCCGCCCTAGCCTTGGGCAGGGCAACCGCGACACACGCCCAACAGACTGGAGACACCTCGATGACGCCCGACCTGATCCTGCACAACGGCCTTGTCACCACGCTCGACCGCAGCAACCCGACGGCAAGCGCGGTTGCCATCAAGGACGGAAAGTTCCTGGCCGTCGGCGACGACCGGACGATCATGGCGCTGGCCGGCGCGGGCACCCGGGTGATCGACCTCAAGGGCAAGCGCGTGCTGCCGGGCCTCAACGACAACCATACCCACGTCGTGCGCGGCGGCCTCAACTTCAACATGGAACTGCGCTGGGACGGCGTGCGTTCGCTCGCCGATGCGATGGCGATGCTGAAGCGACAGGTGGCGATCACGCCGGCGCCGCAATGGGTGCGGGTCGTCGGCGGCTTTACCGAACACCAGTTCGCCGAAAAGCGGTTGCCGACGATCGACGAGATCAATGCGGTCGCCCCGGATACGCCGGTGTTCCTGCTGCATCTCTATGACCGGGCGCTCTTGAACGGCGCCGCCCTCAGGGCGGTCGGCTATGGCAAGGACACGCCCAACCCGCCGGGCGGCGAGATCACCCGTGATGCCGCCGGCAACCCGACCGGGCTGCTCCTGGCCAAGCCCAATGCCGGCATCCTCTATTCGACCTTGGCCAAGGGACCGAAACTGCCCTTCGACTATCAGGTCAACTCCACCCGCCACTTCATGCGCGAGCTCAACCGGCTCGGCGTCACCAGCGTCATCGACGCTGGCGGCGGCTTCCAGAACTATCCGGACGACTACGCCGTCATCCAGAAGCTGTCGGACGACGATCAGCTGACCGTCCGCCTGGCCTACAATCTCTTCACCCAGAAACCGAAGGAAGAGAAAGAGGACTTCCTCAACTGGACCTCGTCGGTCAAATACAAGCAGGGCAACGACTACTTCCGCCACAATGGCGCCGGCGAGATGCTGGTGTTTTCGGCGGCCGACTTCGAGGACTTCCGCCAGCCGCGCCCGGAGATGGCGCCGGAGATGGAGGGCGAACTCGAGGAGGTCGTCCGGGTGCTGGCCGAGAACCGCTGGCCCTGGCGGCTGCACGCGACCTATGACGAAACCATCAGCCGCGCGCTCGACGTGTTCGAGAAGGTCGACAAGGATATCCCGCTCGACGGCCTCAACTGGTTCTTCGACCACGCCGAGACGATCTCCGACCGGTCGATCGACCGCATCGCCGCGCTTGGCGGCGGCATCGCCACCCAGCACCGCATGGCCTACCAGGGCGAATATTTCGTCGAGCGCTACGGCCACGGGGTGGCGGAAGCGACGCCGCCGATCAGGCGCATGCTGGACAAGGGCGTCAACGTTTCCGCCGGCACCGATGCCACCCGCGTCGCCTCCTACAACCCTTGGGTCTCGCTGTCGTGGATGGTGACCGGCAAGACCATCGGCGGCCTGCAGCTCTATCCGCGCGCCAACTGCCTCGATCGCGAGACGGCACTGCGGATGTGGACCGAGAAGGTGCAGTGGTTCTCCAACGAAGAAGGCAAGAAGGGCCGGATCGAGACGGGGCAGTTTGCCGACCTGATCGTGCCGAACAAGGACTACTTCGCCTGCGCCGAGGACGAGATCTCGTTCCTGACCTCGGAGCTGACGATGGTCGGCGGCAAGGTCGTCTATGCGGCCGGCGACTTCGCTTCCCACGACGAGAACCCGGTGCCGCCGGCGATGCCCGACTGGTCGCCGGTTCGCAGCTTCGGCGGTTATGCCGCCTGGGGCGAGCCCGATGGTGCCGGCAGGAACTCGCTCCGGCGCACGGCGATCACCGCGTGCGGCTGCGCCAGCAATTGCGGTCTGCATGGTCACGACCATGCCGGCGCCTGGACGTCAAAGCTGCCGATCGCCGATCTCAAGGGCTTCTTCGGCGCACTCGGCTGCTCCTGCTGGGCCGTGTGACGACGGTGGAAGGGCGCAAAATGAAAACGATCGTCGGCGCCGCCGCATTGGCAGCCTCCATCCTGATCACTTCGTCGGCGGCACTCGGCGACGATGGTGCACCCGCAAAAGATAACAAGCGACCCTCCTGGGCGAAGGTCGTGGTGAACCAATCGCCGGCGAAGGCGGGCGCCTACTACAAGGGCATTTCGCGGACCGCGTTCAGCAATTCGAAATGGCCGCAGACCCGATGAAGGCGGCCAAGCCGCCCGTTAAGTCGAAGACCGTCTAACAAGGAAACAAAATGCTGAGCCTGTCTTCTCTCGAAAAACATCTCGCTGCCCGCCTGTGGCCAAGCCACGCCGGGCGATGGATCGTCTTCGTCGGCCTGCTGGCGCTTTGCTCGGCCTATATCCAGGGGCCGCTGACGAAGATCTTCGACTTTCCGGGTGCGCTTGCCGAGATGGATCATTTCGGCCTGCATCCGGCGCCGCTCTTTGCCGTCGGGGTCATCGTTTTCGAGCTTCTGATGTCGGCCCTCATTCTCATAGGTTTCTACCGCTGGGCGGCTGCCAGCGCGCTCGCGGCTTTCACGCTTGCCGCGACCTTCCTCGCGTTTCGCTTCTGGGAGCTTCCGCCCGGCATGGAGCGTGCGATGGCGACGAACGGCTTCTTCGAGCATATCGGCCTCAGCGGTGCCTTCCTGCTCGTCGCCTGCTACGATCTTCGTGAACGGGCATCCGCAGGAAAGGCTGGGCAATGACGGCAGCGAAGGAGGGCGCAGGGACGTTTGCGCCGTTGCGGCAGAAGGTCTTTGCGGTCCTGTGGGTGGCGACGATCATCGGCAATACCGGCAGTTTTATCCGTGATGTCGCCAGCTCCTGGCTCGTTACCGACCTGTCGGCGACGCCGGCCGCCGTTTCCATGGTCCAGGCGGCGGCGACGCTGCCGATCTTCCTGCTCGCCATTCCTGCCGGGGTTCTCTCGGATATTCTCGATCGGCGCAAATTCCTGATCCTGGTGCAGTTTCTGCTCGCATCCACGAGCCTCTGCCTGCTGTTTCTCTCCGCCACAGGTCTGCAGTCCGTGAGCTCGCTGATCGCGCTGACCTTCGTCGGCGGCATAGGGGCTGCACTGGTCGCCCCCACCTGGCAGGCGATCGTGCCTGAGCTCGTCTCGAGGCAGGACGTCAAGGGCGCCGTGGCGCTGAATTCGCTCGGCATCAACATCGCCCGCGCGATCGGTCCGGCGCTTGGCGGCCTGCTGCTCGCTTGGTCCGGCGCAGCCGTCACCTATGGCGTCGATGTCATCAGCTATGTCTTCGTGATCGCGGCGCTCCTGTGGTGGCGGCGCGGTGTATCGGAGGACGACGTTCTCGCGGAACGCTTCTTTGGCGCCTTCCGGGCGGGGTTGCGCTACGCACGCGCCAGTCGCGAGCTGCACGTGGTCCTGTTGCGTGCCGCCGTGTTCTTCGCATTTTCGAGCGCGATCTGGGCCCTGCTGCCGTTGGTTGCCCGCCAGCTTCTCGGCGGTGGCGCCAGCTTCTACGGCATCCTGCTCGGTGCCGTCGGCGCGGGTGCGATCGGCGGCGCGCTGGTGATGCCGCGCCTGCGCGCCCGGATGGATGCCGACGGGCTGCTTTTGCTTTCTGCGGTGCTCACGGCCGCGGTGATGGGCGTGCTCTCCTTCGCGCCGGCGCAATGGGTGGCGGTTGTCGCTTTGCTCGCTTGCGGTGCGGCCTGGATCACCGCACTGACGACGCTAAACAGCACCGCGCAGGCCATCCTTCCCAATTGGGTGCGCGGGCGTACGCTCGCCGTCTATCTTACCGTTTTCAACGGCGCCATGACCGGAGGCAGCCTGGCCTGGGGCGCCATCGCCGAAGCGATCGGCGTGCCCTTCACCCTCTCGGCGGCGGCTATCGGCCTTCTCTGCGTCGGCGTCGTCTTCCACGCCATGAAATTGCCGAAGGGAGAGGCGGACCTCATTCCCTCCAACCATTGGCCGGAGCCGCTGACCAGCGAGCCGGTCGAACACGACCGCGGCCCCGTCCTTGTGCTGATCGAATACATGGTCGACAGGGCGGACCGCTCCGAATTCCTGAAGGCGCTCGCCCGTCTGTCGCACGAGCGCCGCCGTGATGGCGCCTATGGCTGGGGCGTGACCGAGGACGCGGCTGATACCGGCCGCATGGTTGAGTGGTTCATGGTCGAATCCTGGGCCGAGCATCTGCGCCAGCACAAGCGCGTGTCCAAGGCCGATGCCGACGTCCAGGAAGACGTTCGTCGTTTTCACAAAGGGCCGGCGGCGCCGGTCGTACACCACCTTCTCGCGATCAACCGGCCGCAGCTCGGTTGACGTGGGTTGCGTTCCATGGCGTCCATCCGGCGCCGCGGAACGTGCCAGGAAGACACACACCCTAGAACCCAAGCAAAGGAACCGCTCCCATGACCGAGAACTTCGTCAGGACTGAAGACGGCGTCGATATCTTCTACAAGGATTGGGGCTCGGGCCAGCCAATCGTCTTTCACCATGGCTGGCCGCTGTCGGCAGACGATTGGGACGCGCAGATGCTCTATTTCGTCAGCAAGGGCTATCGCGTCATTGCCCATGACCGCCGCGGTCACGGGCGCTCGACACAGGTGAGCGAGGGCCACGATATCGCGCACTATGCAAGGGACGTTGCCGCACTCACCACCAAGCTCGGCCTTAGCGACGCCGTGCATATCGGCCATTCCACGGGCGGCGGCGAGGCCGTGGCTTATGTGGCTCGCCACGGTGCCGGCCGCGTCGCCAAGCTCATCATCGTCAGTGCCGTGCCGCCGATCATGGTCAAGACCGCGAACAACCCGGGCGGCCTGCCGATCGAGGTGTTCGACGGCTTGCGGGCTGGTCTCGCCGCCAACCGTGCGCAGTTCTTCCTCGATGTTCCGACTGGTCCCTTCTATGGCTTCAACCGGCCGGGTGCCGAGGTGTCTGAGGGCGTGATCCGGAACTGGTGGCGCCAGGGCATGATGGGCAGCGCCAAAGCCCATTACGAGGGCATCAAGGCCTTCTCGGAAACCGACTTCACCGAGGACCTCAAGGCGATCGACGTGCCGACGCTGGTCATGCATGGCGACGACGACCAGATCGTTCCGATCGACGACAGTGCGCGGCTTTCCGTCAAGCTCCTGAAAAACGGCACGCTCAAGGTCTATGAGGGTTATGCCCACGGCATGCTGACGACCCATGCCGATGTCATCAATCCTGACCTGCTTGCCTTCATCAAGGCCTAAAAGGCTGGCATGATCCGCGGCGTCTCGGTGCCGCGGACCGTGCCGGGACAAATCTTGGCGCCCGCACCGTGTTGATCGCGGTGCGGGTTCCGTCGTTCAAGCATTTGCCTTCGCGGTTTTGCCAAGTGCCCCCATCAACCGGTCGATGAAGACGCGTACCTTGGGTGCGACAAGCTTCGTCGTCGGGTAGACGGCCCAGATCGCCAATGTCTCGGGTGCCGCATCTTCGAGGCGAATGCGTATCAGCCGACCTGCATCGAGATCGTCGGCGATATTCCAGTCGGAGAGCAGGGTGATGCCGGCACCGGCGAGGCAGGCCGCATGGCATCCTTCGATGCTTGTCGACGAAAAGCGGCTCTGCAGCCGCACATGGCTCTCGACCCCGGCGCTCAGAAAGGTCCAATGGCTGACGCCGTGCAGCGGCAGGCATTGATGATTGATGAGATCGCCACTGGTCCGCGGGCTCCCATGCTTTTCGACATAGGATGGGGAGACGACGAGGGAACGCGGGTTTTCGGCCAGTTTCTTGGCGATCAGACTGCTATCCTTCAAACGCGCGACGCGGATCGCCAGATCGATGCCCGACGCCACCAGGTCAGGCATTGTGTCGCTCATATCGAGCGAGACCTTGAGCCCCGGGTGATCATCAAGCAGCGAAGGCATGAGCGGAGCAATCAGCTTGATCGAGAAGGCAACCGGCGCCGAGATGCGCAGGAGACCGGTCGCTCCGTCGCCGTCACCCCTCAGGAGCGTTCGCGCCTGCTGTTCGGTTTCGAGCAGATCCTGGGCATAGGGCAGAAAGGTTTCGCCCTCTGGCGTCAGCGACAGGGACCGGGTCGTGCGGTGCATCAGCCGGACGCCAAGCGCCTGCTCCAGGGAGGCGAGCCGCCGGGTTGCGATCATGGGGGTGATGCCAAGCCGTCGCGCGGCCTCGGCGAGGCTGCCGCCGCTTGCCGCTGCGGTGAAGACGAGGACTTCGTCGAGGTTCATTGTATCGAAATCCGATATTCTGCTATGTATAATGACGACACTACAGCGAATTTCGATAAGGCGATAGATCAAGCCCATCTCTCCAGTGAGAAGGGCAAGTGAAATGGTTACCCACGAAACGGAGCATTCCGACCTCGGTCGAACCCGCCTCTACGCCATGGCCGTCGCCAGCGGTATCGCGGTTGCAAACATCTACTACAATCAGCCATTGCTGGGGCTCATCGAGGCCGAGTTTCCTGGCGAGACGGCCGTCGGCCTGCTTCCGACGGCGACGCAACTCGGCTACGCGCTCGGGTTGCTGCTTCTGTTGCCGCTCGGCGATATCGTCCAGCGGAGACGTCTGATCGTCGGGCAATTCCTGGCGATCGCGATAGCAGCGACCGCCGCTGCTTTGGCCCCGTCGCCATTCTTGCTGATCGCCGCCTCGGTGCTGCTTGGGGCAAGCGCCACCGTCGCGCAGCAGATCGTCCCGATCGCTGCGATGCTGTCCACGCCTGACAAACGCGGGGCGGCGATCGGCACGGTCATGGCCGGCGTTTTGACCGGCATCCTGCTCAGCCGCACGGTCTCCGGATTTGTCGGGGCCCATGCCGGCTGGCGCGAGATGTTCTGGGCAAGTGTGCCGCTCGCACTAGCAGCTTCGTTCCTGATGTTTCGGACCTTGCCGGATCTGCGCCCGGCATTGCGTTTGCCCTATCGCGAAGCCCTGGCCTCGCTCGCCACGCTTTGGCGGCGCGAGCCTGCGCTCCGTCTCGCTTCGATGGTGCAGGCGGCGCTTTTTGCATCCTTCACTGCGTTCTGGACCGTGCTCGCGCTTTATCTTGCGACGCCGCGTTTCAACCTGGGTGCGGATGCCGCCGGTCTGTTCGGCGTTGTCGGGGCAATCGGCGTCTTTGCGGCACCGGTCGCCGGCAGGATGGCGGATCGGCGGGGTGCGCTGTCCGTCGTCTGGTTCGGGGCGGCTTTGACGCTCGCTGCCTGGGTCGTACTCGGAGCCTGGGCCTCGATCGCCGGATTGGCGGTTGGCGTCATCGTGCTTGATATCGGCATCCAGGTCGCGTTGATCGCCAACCAGCACATCATCTATGCGCTCGAGCCCGCGGCGCGCAGCCGCATCAATACGGTCTTCATGACCAGCATGTTTCTCGGGGGAGCGGCGGGCTCGGCTCTCTCCTTCGCCGCCTGGAGCTATGGCTCTTGGCCCGGGGTCAGCGCGCTTGGCCTGGCGCTTGCGGCACTGGCGCTGGCCGCCAAGCTGCTTGCTCGACGAGCGGTCAGGCTGGAGACCTTGCGTTGAGGGTTGAACCTAGGGAGCATGTTTCTTCGGCCGGCGGACGGCCCGGATCGTTCCGCTTCCGCCACCGCCGCAGTAGAAGCGTTCACCGCCATCGGATTCCAAACCCGAAACGCCGGTTCCCGGCGGCATCACGATCCGCTCGAGCACTGACCCCGTTTCAGGGTCGATGCGCCTGAGGTCGCTGTCGTCGCCTTCCCAGGTGCCGTGCCAGAGCTCTCCGTCGACCCAGGTGACGCCCGTCACGACGCGCTTGGATTCGATGGTGCGCAGGATTGCACCGGTTTCGGGATCGATCTGATGGATCCTGCGACCTCGGTGCTGCCCGACCCAAAGGGTTCCCTCCGCCCAGGCAAGGCCGGAATCGCCGCCGCCGCCCGGTGCCGGGATCGTTGCCAGCACGCGGCCGCTCTCGGGATCGATCTTCTGGATGCGGTCCTCGGCGATCTGGAACAGGTGCTTGCCGTCAAAGGCGGTACCGGCATGCGCCGCGACATCGATCGAGCGCACCGGGTTCCCGCTTTCGGGATCGAGGGCATTGATCTTGTCGCCGGAGGCAAACCAGACGTTCCGACCGTCGAATGTGACGCCATGGATGTGGTCGGCGCCAGGGAAGGGGCCATATTCGCGGAGGATTTCGGCTTCGGATCGTTTCATGGTCTCAATCCTAATCGCTTGGCAGTGGGCCGGGGAGTAACAAGACTGTCGGGAATGTCGGCACGGGCGGGATCACCCAGCGTCGCGCCCGCCCGTGGCCAACCGGCAGCACCTTGCCTTCCGAGGAGAGGTCTTCGAGCGCCCGTTGCACTGTGCGCGGGCTGGCGTCGAGCGCGATGGCGAGAGCGGAGCTCGACCATGCCTCGCCGTCGCCAAGAAGCGCCAGCATCGCCGCATGCCGATCGTCGACCGGCGGTGCAAGCACCACGACCGCGTGGTCGCCACGCGGAGCCAGCCGGAAGCCGTCGCTGGTCGCGCTGATATCCGCGAAAGCGCGGAGTTCGTCGCGAAGCCGGCCGATCTCGACCCTCAGTCGTGCCCGGTGGGATTCGTCGACATGTTTCGCGCCGAAGGCACGGGCGAGCAAGGCGCGCCGCGAGACGTCGGCCGGCCACGCCTCTGCGAGAGCACGCGCCAGCGCGAAGAGCACCGGCCGCGTTGTAAGCGAAACGGCGGAGGCTCCGCGCCGGATGATGTTTCGGCACGCATCGACCACCAGGGTACCGGAGTTGAGCAGGGCTTCGACGTCGTCGAGCAGCAGCAGGCGCTCGCCTCCCCCGGTCAGAAGCCGGGCCGCCGGCGTCTTCAGGACAAGCGCCGCGCCTTCGACTTCCGCGACCAGCGCCGCTATGCCGGTTGCTCGCGCCGCTTCAGTCGCCCGGGCGAAGGCGCGGGTCGCCGAAGCGGTTTGTAATCGTCGAACGGCGATGCCGGCAATCGCGAGCTCGTGCGTGGCTCTCGCCGGCGGTGTCAGCCGGCCTGGATCGACACCGGCAAGCATCTGCTCGGCCTCGTCGAGACGGCCGATCAGCAGCAGACGGCGGGCGCCGAGATTGCGGGCGTGCGCGGCATTGAGGTGGTCGCCATGGTCTTCGAGCGTCGCGCGGGCGGCGTCGAGCGCCTTCATCGGCCAGGAGAGATCGCGCGAGACTATGGCGATCTCCGCTTCGGCAACGATGCATCGCGCGCGGGCCACGGCCTCTTTCGGGCCGAAGCCGCGCGCCGCCGCCTTCAACAGCGTCTTGGCGCGGCCGAGATCTCCGAGCTGAGCCATCGCGATGCCGCGGAGCGCCAGCGCCGGCGGGTCGTCGCGCAAGGCGACCCGCTTCAGCACGCCGAGCAGGTCACCGGCGGCCAGCGCCTGGCCTGCCGCGGTAATCAGCGAATCCATCGAAATCCCGTCACACTTGTCACTCCCCCAACAGTGCTTCGGCCTCTATCTATTGCTCGAACGGCACGGGACAACAGAGAGGACCTTCGAGGCACAATCAAGTGGGTTGGATCCAAACGGATTGAAGGCATGCCGCGAGCGACGCCCAGGCGAACCTGCAATAGTTACAAAATTCTGCAAATTTCGGTGTCGGCTTTCCGCTGGCGCTTGCGTCTTACAGGAACCAGCAAGAGGAGGTGCTCTGCACTTCCAAACCTGCTGCGCGATCAGTTTGCACGTTATCGGCGCTGCCGGCAGTCGGGCGCCACCAAGGAGATTGCAATGAGCAATTCGTTTTATCGTTGGGTGATCGTGGCGGCTGGCGGCCTGCTTGGCTGCTTGGCGATCGGCGCCATGTTCTCACTTCCTGTTTTCCTGCTGCCGATCTCGCGGGATACCGGCTGGTCCGTCACCGGGGTCTCCAGTGCCATGACCATCGGCTTCCTGGCGATGGCTTTCGCCAGCATTGCCTGGGGCAGTCTCTCCGATCGCTGGGGTGCGCGGCCGATCGTGCTCATCGGCTCGGTGCTTCTGGCCGCCAGCCTGATGGCGGCCAGCTGGGCGACCTCGCTGATCGCCTTCCAGGTCGTCTTCGGCGTCGTCGTCGGCACCGCCACGGCGGCGATCTTCGCGCCGATGATGGCCTGCGTTACCGGCTGGTTCGATACGCACCGGAGCCTCGCCGTTTCGCTCGTTTCGGCCGGCATGGGCATGGCGCCGATGACCATGTCGCCGTTCGCGGCATGGCTGGTTTCCGGCTACGACTGGAGAACTGCACTGCAGATCATCGCCGTCGTCGTCGCGGTCATCATGATCCCGGTGTCGCTTCTCGTTCGCCAGGCGCCGGCACTTGCTGTCGGTGCTGCCGCGGCCTCTCCTGAGGAAGAGGCGCAATCGACGATGACGACGAGCCAGGTGCTGAAATCGCCGCTCTTCATTATCCTGCTGCTCACCAACTTCTTCTGCTGCGCAACGCATTCCGGCCCGATCTTTCACACGGTGAGCTACGCCATCACGTGCGGTATCCCCGTGATGGCGGCTGTGTCGATCTACAGTGTCGAGGGGCTCGCTGGCATGGGCGGCCGCGTCGTCTTCGGCCTGCTCGGCGACCGCTTCGGGGCAAAGCGCGTGCTGGTTCTCGGGCTGCTGGCGCAGGCTTTTGGGGCACTGGCCTATGTCTTCGCCGCGGGGCTCGGCTCATTCTACGCTGTCGCCGCCCTGTTCGGCTTCATCTATGCCGGCGTCATGCCGCTTTATGCCGTGCTTGCCCGCGAGAATTTCCCCCTGCGGATGATGGGAACGGTCATCGGCGGAACGGCCATGGCCGGCAGCCTCGGCATGGCGACGGGACCGATTGCCGGCGGCATGATCTATGATGCGCTGGCCAGCTATACCTGGCTCTATGTCGGCTCCTGGGGCATCGGTCTCGGGGCGTTCCTGATCGCGCTCACCTTCAGGCCCGCACCGCGCTATCAGCAGGCGGTCGCTGCGGCGTGAAGCAGTGCACTGAGATCGACGAGAAAGGGCTCCACCGGAGAGGTGGAGCCCTATCGAGTTGAGCTTTCATTTCGAGGACGGCTGCGCCCGTCTTAGCGATCGTCGATCCTGACCGTTCGTGCGCCGACATGGAGTGCCCGGCCGGCGCCCATGCCCATGATCGCCACGCCGATGCCAAGGGCGATGAAGAGTATGGAGCTGGCCGCGAAGTTGCCGGTCCAGCTGCGAATGAAGCCCACGAACAGCGGGCCGATGGCGGCGAGCACGTATCCGACGCCCTGGGCCATGCCGGAGAGGTGGGCTGCGACATGGGAATCGGGTGAGCGCAGCACGATGAGGGTCATCGCCGCGGCAATTAGGCCACCCTGTCCGATACCTTGAAGAACGGCCCAGACGAGCACCGTCGACAGCGGCGCAAAGAGGATGCCGATCAGGGCGATGACGGCAGCGGCCGCGAGCGTCACGCAGACGGCGCGCTGGTCCCGGCGGCGGACGGCAAAAGACGGCACGAGCAGGCAGGTGACGACCTGCATCATGATCGAGGCCGAGACGACCGCGCCGGCGGTTGCGGCATCAAGGCCGCGCTCGCGAAGGATCGGCGCCATCCAGCCGAAGACGCAATAGGCCAGTGCCGACTGCAACCCCATGAACAGGGTTACCTGCCAGGCGAGGCGATCGCGCCAGAGGCCGACAACGCGGAAGCCGCTGTGGCGGGCCTGCGCCTTGCCACGCAGCGCCTGTGGCGCCCAGATCAGGAGCACGATCAGAGCTGGCACCGTCCAGGCTGCGAGCGCGCCGGACCAGGAGCCGGCGACATGGTGCTCGATCGACAAAGTGAGGCCGGCGGCACTGGCCGCGCCGGCGCAGAGCGCCATAGTGTAGAGGCCCGTCATCATCGCGGCCCGGTCGGCGAAGTCACGCTTGACGAGGCCTGGGAGGAGGACGTTGCCGACCGCGATCGCCGCACCGGCGGTAAAGGTCGCGAGGAACAGCAGCGGCACGGATTGAACACCGCGCAGGCCCGTGCCGAGCGTCAGAAGCAGCAGCACGCCAAGAAGCGTGCGCTCGGCGCCGAAACGTTGCGCGAGTTTTGGCGCAAGCGGCGCGAAGATGCCGAGGCAAAGCACCGGCAGGGTGGTGAGTACGCTGGCGCCTGCGGTCGACAGGCCGCTTGCCTGCATCACCTCGGGCAGCAGCACTGAGAGGCTCGAAAACAGTGGCCGCAGGTTGAAGGCGATCAGGACGAGGCTCACGCCAAGAAGAACACGGGCGCTGCGGCTCAAGACAGGCGGTTGCGGCGCCGGCAGGCTGTCGGCCTCGGCATCGATGAGCTGGTCTTCGAGGTCCAGTGGCTCGGCGGTCTCGGCCTTGTGGGGGTCACGAAAAGTCTGGTTCATTGGGTAAGAAGCCGATCAAGTTCAGCGAGGACGGGGGCCATGAACGCCCGGACGGAGGCCGCGGCCTGGTCCGGATCACCGGACGCGATGGCCTCGACGATCGCCGCATGCGCCCGGTCGTCCGGTTCGGGAAGGTCGCCACGAAGGGTCGAGTGGATGGTTTCGAGGATGGCCGAGGTGAAGAAATCATAGAGCTCGACGATCGCTTTGTTGCCCGATGCCTCGACGATCGATCTGTGGAAGGCGATGTCGCGTTGGCCAAAGGCATCGCGTCCTCCATCGGCCACCGTGCCGCGGGCGCCAAGCAGCTTGAACATGCGTTCGAGGTCTTCCGGCGTATGACGGAGTGCCGCCAGCCGCGCCGCCTCGACGTCGAGTGCCGCGCGTGCTTCCCACTGGTCGCGCAGACCGGTGCGCTTGACCCGGTCGAGCGCGCCCGAGGTGTCGACGGTTGAGCGGACATAGGTGCCGGAGCCCTGGCGGGCGTCGAGAAGGCCCTTCGAGATCAGGACCCGAACGGCTTCACGCACGGTGCCGCGGCTGACGGCGAGTAGTTCGGTGAGTGTCGTTTCGTTCGGAATGCGCTCGCCGACTGCCCAGCGGCCGCTGAGGATTTCCGTTCGCAGGCTTTCGGCTGCGCTCTCGGTGAGATTGGTACGATTGATCGGCTGCATCGTCTGCTCATCAAGTCATCAGATGATTTGATGGATAAGCCGAGTTGACGCGCGAGTCAATGGGGCCCGGCGGCGGCCAGGGGCAGCGAGCGGCACGAGCTTTTTCTCTGAAGCGTGCTTTGTCGACAAGGTGCCAGCCAGCATGACCGGCAGAAGCCGGAAATGCTGGCTTGATGTCATCAGCATCCCGCTCTCCGGCGAAGTCGCTGGAGGCGGAAAGATGCTATAGAACCAAAGTGCTAGAGCGTCCTCGTGCGTAAAGTTGAACGCACGGCGCTCTGTCGTTGAACCGGCGCGATACAGCCGGGCCGCCGACCTCAGTTGAGCCGGAGATCGAGGCCGGGATGCAGTTTCTTGAGGTTCGGCAAGGATTTCGATTGCCACGGGATTTCGGAGGTTCCGCGCACCGTCAATTGCACGTTCGGGCGATTGCGCGCCTCGATCGTCAGTTTGGCGAGCAGGTTGATCCCTGACGAGTTCAGAAACTGCAATTCGGTCAAATCGATCGTGATGTGCTCAGGCTCGGTTTCGAGCACGCCCATGACGGTCGAGAAGATCGGGGCATAGGCTTCCGTTCCCGGCAGCCGCATCGTGCCTTCGAAATGGATATCGTTGCCTTCGGACCAAACGCGATACTCTTCTACGTCCTTGTTTTCCATGTTCATCGGCTCATCAGTTCGAGAGGGCTGGGACTGCAATGGAAGCATAGGTCTCCAGCGTGGTTTCGCCATCTTCTCCGAGGGCACCAAAAACCCAAGCGAAACGAACACCATAATCGCTCATCAGTGTCAAAAGACCAAGCCCCGAGCCACTTTTCCCAAGCCCGGATGCATTGGCCTCGATGCGCTCGATGAGAAGGTCTCCGGGGTCGCCGGTAGCGATTTCGGAAAGCAGATGCTGGAAGCGCACCGCCGCTTCGTTGTCGATCACGTTGGACACTTTCGTGCGGAAGCTGTTCGCTTCGAGAGCGGCTTCGAGGACGATTTCGCCGGACGCCCGGAACTTCACCGCGTTCTCGACCAACTCGTTGGTGAGATACCCGATATTGTGCCGTACCTCCCTGTAGGTGCTGCGTGAGGCGCGGTATCGCAGCGCGGCGAGTTCAGCGACGAAATCCGAAGCCATGGCGCAATGCTTCCAGCTGAGATCGAGCGGCCCGTCGTAGAGGCGTAGCCGCGTCATTCTCTGGTGGGCACCAATCGTCAGGTCCGCCAGTCCGTAGAGCGTGGTCATCTGATCACCTGTGTCTCATGACGACGAGCGTGATGTCGTCATATATCTTCTGCTCGCCGATATGCGCCATCAGGTCTTCGAGAATACCCACCTTGGCGTCCTCGGCGCTGTGGCCGTAAAATTGCCGGGCGCTTTCGCACAGCCGTTCGATCCCGAAAAGCTCGCCCTTGGCGTTCATCGCCTCAGTCACCCCGTCGGTGTGCAGGACGATCATGTCGCCGCGGCTGAAGGAAATCTCGCGCGTCGCGACGAAAGCCGAAATGTCCGGTTCGAGGCCGATCGGCAGACCGAGGTCGAGCGTGTCGATCCGTTCGATTTCGGCGCCCTCGCGCACCACGATCAGTTCCTCGTGCTGTCCGGACAGAGTCATGCGGCCATCATCGTAATCGAGGAAGGCCAGCGACAGGTGCTTGTCGGTGTTGGTTCGCACGATGTTCTTGTAGATGGCGCGGTTGAGGCGATTGAGGAACTCTTGCGGGTCCATGTCGCCGGCCTCCTGCAAGGCCCGGGCGACGGACTGCACCATCAGCATCAGCACGCCGCTTTCAAGCCCGTGGCCGGTCACGTCGCCAATGCCGATCTTCAGCCGTTCGCCGTCGCGCAGCACGTCGTAATAGTCGCCGCCCACCTCGTCGGCAGGCCGCATATAGGCGGCGATTTCGAGGTCGGCAATTTCCGCGAGTTCGCTGGCCTTGGGCAGCACCATCATCTGGATCTGCTTGGCGACGGCAAGCTCGGCGCCAAGGCGCAGGTTCTCACTGCGCAACTGCGTGTTCAGTGCTGAAATCTGGTGATTTGCGTCCTCAAGCTGGCTCGTGCGCTCGGTTACCAGGTTTTCGAGGTTCTCGGTGTGGTAGCTGATCTCTTCCGCCATTCGGTTGAAGGCAATGCCCGCTTCGCCGACCTCGTCGCGCGTCGAAATCGGGACGCGGACGGAATAGTCCTTCGCCTCGATGCGCGTCGCCGCGCCGGCGAGGGCGCTGATGCCGCGGGTCACGCGCTTGGATATGCCGAACACCGCGGCGGTGACGAACAGCAGCGAGGCGAGCAGGGCCAGGATCTGATAGATCAGGATCCGGTTCGCCGCCTCGGAGATCCCCGCTTGCGCCGCAAACAGCGAGGCGTAGATTTCCCGTTCGGGCACCACGATGCCGAGCGACATGGTCTCGCGGCGGACGGGGCCGGACAGCCAGAAATTCTCGGGCTCGAGCTGCTTCAGGAGAATGAGATAAGGCACTTTCTCGCCGGCCTCGTCGAGCAGCACGCGCTGAATGGCGCCGTCGACGCCGAGCGGCAGGTCTGCGATCGCTGGCTGTACGCTGCGACGCAGCGAACGCTCGAGTCCGGTGACGCCTTGCCCGCCGGTATCGCTCGATCGTTGCAGGCCGATGACCTTTTCGCCAACCGGATTGATGGCAAGCACATTGCCATCAGACATCGCCAGGAAGCCGAAGCCGCTGTCGGCGACCTTGACGTTCTCGACCACTTCGGCGAGTTGATCGAGTGTGATATCGGCGCCGGCAGCACCGGCAACGCTCTTGCGATCCTGCGACCAGAGTGGCTGGAAGAAGCTGACGATCAGCTTGCCGGTGATCGCGTCGGTATAGGGGGCGGTCTGGGTGGTGTCGTTCGGTACCGGCCGCAGGCCGGGGTTCTCTGCCCACTGTTGCCAGGATTCGTAGATACCCGGAAAGAAGAATGTCCAGAATTCCGCCTGGTTGTGGCCGGGATAGAGGCGATCGAAGGTCTGCGCCTGCTCCGTATAGGGCGCGGTTCTGAAGATCGGTCGTTCGCGCGGACCGATGTAGTACATCTGCAGCTTGGAGCTGCCGCTTGCGAGCAGGCTCGGTGCGACGAGGTCGAGCACGGCGCTGTTTTCGATGTCGGCCTGGACTTCCGGCAGCGGGCGATGGTCGGGCCCGAGAAGATATCCCCAGACGCTGACGACCGATGGGGCTCCGGGCAGGTTCTGTGCCCAGCCGCCCTTGGCGTCGTACGCTACCGAGATTGCGCCGGGTGCTGCGCGCGCCAAGGCGTCGCCAACTTCGGTTTCTCGTGCCGGGTGGTCGATTTGCCCCTGCAGGACACCCGCCAGCGTGCCGACGTCGGTATGCACTTGGCCGATAAGCAGGTTGACGCGTGCGACAGTCGATTCCGCATAGGACCGAATATAGTCCTGGTTGGCCTTTTCCAGGCCCTGTCCTACCTCTGTCGCGGCATCGCGCGAAAGCCTCTGAACGTTCCAGAGCGCGAGGCCGCCGGTGACGAGGAGATCGAAGAGCACGGCGCCGCCGACCACCAGGACGAATTTGGCGCGAAACGATCGGAGCCCGAACCGGCGGCGTTGTTCGTCGACGGCGCTCATAGCGGCTTCCGTCCGGAAGCGGCCCAGATCGGCCAGCCGGCATAGCCCTTGGGATGCAGCGCCGCAAAGATATGGTCCCGGAAGCCCTGGCGGAAGCGCTCGATGAACTCGGGCGGGTCACCGCGCTTGACCGCCATTTCGCCTGCATAGACATTTTCCCAGGCGGCGATCATGTCGGCGAAGTCCTGCGGGTCGCCGTCAAGATTGGTCACCATGAAGGACTCGACGAGGATGTCGTCAAAACCCGCTTCGGCCAGATAGCGCCGGCTCTTCGGTCCGAGTTCCACATCCATCTCGAAATGGCTGAACAGTTTGGCGACCTCCGTGTAGGTCCACTGGATGCTGTTTGCCCGCGGCTCGCCGAGGCAGTGCGAGTTCTTTTCGTTGGTGATATAGACGCGTCCACCGGGCTTGCAGATCCGGTAAAGCTCCTTCAGCAGGAGTTCCGGCTGATTGAAGATCTGCAGCGAGTGGCGGCAGGTCACGAAGTCGAACTGGTTATCCTCGATCAGCATCTCCGACGCATCGCCGAAAGTGTATTCGATGCCGGTGACGCCGAAGTCGGCGGCCACCTTGCGCGCATAGGCGAGGCTTGCCCGCGAATGATCGAGTGCCACGATCCGCCCCGGTTCAAATTCCTTCTGCACCAGAACGGCGAAGTCACCGATGCCGCAGCAGATATCGGCCATGGCGATGCCGGGCCGCATGCCGTGCCGCGGCAGGATGTCTCGCTCATGGCGCCAGGTCATCTTCGTTTGCGTCCGCAGGATCGGAATGAAGCTGGTGTCCTCGACGAAGCTCTGGCCGGGATAGAACATCGAATCGTAGACCTCGACGGAGATCTGTGGCTCGATCGTGCTCAAATGCCGGAACATGCGCGTCGTCCAGCCGACGACGCTGGAGGTGACGACGATCAGGCGCAGGTCCGACCGTTCCCGACAGGCATCGAGGGCGACCCGGATAAAGGCCTGGAAGGCCGTGTTGTTCATCTGGATGAGGCGCTTCACGTCGATATAGAGAACGCCCTTCACCGCATCGATCGCTTCCCTGAGCGCATGAATGCTCTCGGCGATCTCATCGATCGATCGCGGCCTGATCGTTCCGGCGAGCGAGAAGACCTGGCTGTTCGGATCGAAGGCGACTTTGAAGCGCTGAGTAAGGCCCGCCGCGATCAACTCACCATTCCTTCAAGAGGCAAATCCACCACCAGGGTGATTGCCGAAGCCGCGTCTTCGTCGAGCCGAAGGCGGGCGTCATAGTTGACGGCCAGGTCCAGCAGCACCGATTCCCGGCTCGGGGCGAGATCGTTGGAAATGGCATCGAGATAACGGGCCTCGGCGTCGCTCTCGCGGGTTCTCGATACGGCTTCGCGATAGAAGCGCGCCTGACCAGGCGGGCATGGAAAACTGAGCTGAACCCGTTCCGTGACGCCTTGGCGATAGATCGACAGGCCGATCTTTCCGTCGGTCGTGCCGCCGCGAAACGAAACTTCGAGAAGCTCGTTCAAAGCGGAGGAGAAGAAGTTCGAATGCCGCACCGGATCGGTTCTGTTGTGGCTGATCATGCGGGCGAGGTAGCTCGAAACATGATCGCAGTGCTGCCAGTCCGACAGAAATATCTCCATCTCCATATCGAACTGCAGCAAGGGTTCGAAAGCCGTCCCCGTGGTCTTATTGACACTTGCACCCATGCAGCAATGTCCTCCGCCCGAACTCTGCCACGGCCATACGGCACTTTCTATAATGATTTCTAACCACGCAACCCCCGGATTTTGCACGTGAACAACCCAGGTTTTGCGCCGCGCGTCCCGCCGCGCAACGCACGGATGCGCCTAGAGCGTTGCCATAGCCGACGAGCGGCGAAGATAGGCGCCAATGGCGCCCGCCGGCATCGGCATGCCCAGGAAGTAACCTTGCAGCCGGTCGCACCCCTCTTTCCGCAGCCAGACCGCCTGCCCGACCGTTTCCACGCCTTCGGCGGTGACGCGCATGCCGAGGCCATGCGCAAGCCCGATGATCGACCGAACGATCGTCTGGCTTTTTTCGTCGCTCTCGAGGTCCTTGATGAAGTAGCGGTCGATCTTGATCGTATCGAAAGGGAAGTTCTTGAGGTAGCTGAGCGACGAGTAGAAGGTGCCGAAATCGTCGAGCGAAATCTGGATACCCAGCACGTTCAGGGTATTCAGCGTGTCCAGGTTGTTGGTCGTGCGCTCGAGCAGGACCGATTCGGTGACTTCCAATTCAAGCCGGTCGGCCCTGAGGCCCGCCATGTCGATCGCTTGGGCGATCCGGTCCGTCAGCCCCTCCCGCAGGAATTCGGCCGGCGAAAGATTGACGGCGACGGTGAAGTGCGACGGCCAGGTTGCGGCCTGCCGGCACGCCTCTTCCAGCACCCATTGGCCGATCTCGTTCATCAGCCCGTCGGCTTCCGCCATGGGAATGAAGACATTGGGGGGGATGACACCCACCAGCGGATGGTGCCAGCGCACCAGCGCCTCAAATCCGACGATCGAGAACGGCGGTTCGACGAGTGGCTGGTATTCGATGGAAAACTGCCTGTCCTGAAGCGCCGTGCGCAGGCTGCGACGTAGCATCTCCCGCTGTTCCAGCACGATCAGCATCGAGCGGCTGAAGGTCTTCGACCGGCCGCGGCCGTCCTTTTTTGCAGCATAGAGCGCGATGTCCGCGGCCTTCATCAGCTGCTCGATCTCGTTGCCATCGTTGGGGGCGATGGCGATCCCGATGCTGGCGCCGACGAAGACCGCAATGCCGTCGATCGTAAAGGGTTCATTGAACGCCTGGATCAAGGCTTCCGCCAGATATTCGGCATCCGTCGGCTGGTCGCTGTGGCGTTGGATAACGGCGAACTCGTCGCCCGCAAGGCGATAGGCGACCTCGCCGTCGCGAAGAGCGCCACGGATGCGCTCCGCCGCCATCTTGAGCACGGCGTCGCCGGCGCCGTGGCCGAGCGTGTCGTTGACCGGCTTGAAGTCGTCGAGGTCGATCTGCATCAGTGCCAGCTTTTCGCGCGGCGTCGGCAGGATGTTTTGCAGGTCGTCGCTGAACTGCCGGCGATTGGGCAGGCCCGTCAGCACATCGTGCGTCGCCTGGTGGAGAAGCAGCGCCCTTTCGCTTTCGCCATGGCTGCCGACCTCGCGGCGCGTCGAGCGGCCACCCGTTTCGAGCACGCCAATGCCGCGCAAGGCGCGGAAGACCAGAAGCGTGCGCCGGGATTTGGTGGTTGCGTCGATGACTTCGACGCTGCGGGGCACACCGTGCGCGATCACGGACTCGACTGCCGCCTTGGAGGCGGGAGCAAGCAGTTCGGGATAGAGATGCCACAACGTCGCATCGACCAGCGTGCCGACTTCGTAGGTTTCCTGGAGCGCCGGCGAAGCGCTCGTCAGATGGAAGGCCTCGTCATAGAACGAGAGGATTTCATCGGCGTTGGCCGCGCCCGGATCTTGCACTGAAGCTGAAGCAGACAAGGTTGCATCAGTGTCCTGCATACTTGCCTTTTCCTTTCTGTTGCGAACTCGCCCGGGGACAGCAAGCGGTCCCGCCTCCCGCAGACACTGCACGCGCGGCACTTCGGCGTGGTTCGTCCTTCTCCAAAGCTACCGCGTGACGTATCCGGGTCAATGCCCTTGCCGCGCGCCGAAAACTACCTGTGGAAACCTCGTTTCGGAACATGGCGGGCTCCGGCGCGGTGCCGTTGCCCTGCACGGTTGTATATAAGATCATTCTTTTATCATTTACCATCATTGCATGCAATTTGGCGCCGTTTCGACGGGAAGCCGAAAGCTGTTTCAGCCGCGATCCCATTGCAGGACAGCCGCTTGGAGCACGCTTTGCGGCACAAGGGTGTCCTGCCTAGGGTCGACGAACGGCTGATTTGGATGGGCAAACGGAAGGAACGTCTCTCTCAGGCGCGGGTTAACCATAAACGAAGAAACCGGGGGATTGGGGGACTGTTCTTCCTCCATCCCCGGTTCGGAAGGGCAGTTCGGCGCCTCGCGCGCTCAGGGATCGGCCGCCTGTATCAGCCGGCCGATTCCTTGGAGCGGGTCAGTGCGTGCTCAAGATCACGTCGGTCTTCTGGAAGGTCCGGACGTCGATCAGGCCCTTGTCCGAAATCCTGAGTTCCGGAATGACGACGAGGGCCAGCAGCGAGTGCTGCATGTAGGCGTTGTTCAAGTGGCAGCCGCAGGCGCGCATCGCCTCGACGATGGTCGCGGCCTTCTCGGCGACGATCTCCGCCCGCTGATCCGACATCAGGCCGGCAACGGGAAGTTCGACCAGAGCCAGCTCGCGGCCTTCCTTGATGACGACGATGCCGCCGCCGACCTCGTGCAGTCGGTTGGCGGCCTTGGCCATGTCCGCCTTGTTCGTGCCGACGACGATCATGTGGTGGCTGTCATGCGCGACCGTGCTGGCGATCGCGCAATCGCTGCCGTAGCCGAAGCCGGAGACGAAGGCGTTGACGACGTCGCCGGTGCCGCGGTGGCGTTCGACGAGCGCGATCTGGCAGATATCGTTGGCCCTATCCATCTGCACGAAGCCGTTTTCGATTGCGACCTCGGCCTCGAGCGCGCGCGTCGGCGCCTGGTTTTCGACGACGCCGATCACGTTCACCCGCGCCCTTGTAGCGCGTGCATTGGACGGGATGTCGAAATCCGCGGCGGCCAGCATCCGGCCGAGATGGACGGTGTTGCGGGCGCTTTCCGGATAGACATAGGCCGGGATGTCGCGCACCAGCGTCCCGCCTTCGGCCATGAGTTCGCCGCGGGCAAACACCATCTCGATCGGCAGGCCGGCAAGGTCGGAGGTGACGATCAGGTCCGCCCGCCGGCCCGGCGCGATCGATCCGAGCTCGCGCTCCAGGCCGAAATGCTGGGCGGTGTTGAGCGTTGCCATCTGGATGGCGGTGATCGGCTTCAGCCCCTGTGCGATCGCGTGGCGCACCACGCGGTTCATGTGTCCGTCATGAACTAGCGTGCCGGAATGGCTGTCGTCGGTGCAGAGCAGGAAATTGCGCGGATCGAGGCCGGATTCGGTGACGGCCTTGATCTGTGCGGCAACGTCGTACCAGGCCGAGCCGAGGCGCAGCATGGCGCGCATGCCCTGGCGAACGCGGGCGATCGCGTCGTCCACCGTCGTGCCTTCGTGGTCGTCGGCCGGGCCGCCGGCGGCATAAGCGTGGAATTCGCGGCCGAGATGCGGCGAGGCATAGTGCCCACCGACGGTCAGCCGCGCATCCTGGGTCGCGGCGATCTCGGCCATCATCTTCGGATCGTTGCCGGCGACACCGGGGAAGTTCATCATTTCGCCAAGGCCGATGACGTTCGGCCAGGCGAGCGCCTCGGCGACATCTTGAGCGGAAAGCTCGGCGCCGGCGGTCTCAAGGCCCGGCGCGCTCGGCACGCAGCTCGGCACCTGGACGAGCACGTTGACCGGCAGGCTCTGCGCTTCCTCGTTCATCAGCCGGACGCCATCGAGGCCGAGCACGTTGGCAATCTCGTGCGGGTCGATGAACATGGTGGTCGTTCCGTGCGGGATCACCGCGCGGGCAAATTCGGTGACGGTGACGAGACCGCTTTCGACATGCATGTGGGCGTCGCAAAGGCCGGGCACCAGGTAGCGGCCGTTCGCATCGACGACCTTGGTGTCGGCGCCGATCGTGTGGCCGGCGTCCGGGCCGACATAGGCGAAGCGGCCAGCTTTGACGGCGATATCGGTGCCGGGAATGATCTCGCCGGAATAGACGTTGACCCATTTTCCATTGCGGATCACGAGATCGGCCGGCTTGCGGCCCATGGCAACGTCGACCAGTTCGGGTGCGGTTCTCGACCAGGATTGAAGCATGACAGTTTCCTTCGAATGGGCGATGTCGGCGCCCTTCCATCAATGGGGGCGCCGAAGGATTTGCTGAGTTACTGGGTCTGGGCGACGAGCGCTGCGGCAAGCAGCGCGACGAACCACATGACCGGTCTTACATCGCCGGCCCGGCCGCAGACCAGCTTGATCAGCACATAGGCGATGATCGCAAGCGACAGGCCGAGCGTGATCGAGAAGGTGAGCGGGATCAACACGATCGCGAGGAACGCCGGGATCGCCTCATCGAGCGCGTTCCAGCGGATGTTGCTGATCGGCTCGGACATGAAGAGCCCGGTCAGGATCAGGACAGGTGCTGTCGCAACCGCAGGCACCAGCGACAAGAGCGGCGACAGGAAGAGGAAGGGCAGGAAGAGCAAGCCCGCAACCAGCGCGACGAGGCCGGTCCGGCCGCCTTGCTGGATGCCGGCGCCGGATTCGAGATAGACCGTGGCCGGGCTGGTGCCGAGCGGCGCCGAGATCAGTGCTGCGATCGCATCGACATGCATCGATTCGCGGATGTTTCGCGGCATGCCGGTCTCGTCCTTGAGGTCGGCGGCTTCGGCAAGGCCGAGGAAGGTGGACAGCGCCTCGATGAAATTGGTGAACAGGAAGACGAAGATGAAGGGCAGGTAGATCAGGTTCAGCGCGCCCAGGAGATCGATCTGGCCAACGAAGCTGAAATCCGGTGCGGCGGAGAAACCGCTCCAATTGACCAGCGTGTGCACATCAGGCGCCTCCGGCCAAAACGCGCTGCCGTCGCCCCACCAGCGGCCGATCGGGATCGCGAGGATCGTGGTCAGGATCATGCCGGCCATCATCGCGCCAGGAACCCGCCGCACCACCAGCGCGACCGTCAACACAAAGCCGGCGATGAAGGTGAGCGTCACCGGGTTGAACTGCGTCAGGCCGACGATCGTATCGGGATTGGCGACGATGAACTTGGCGTTTTCCAGGCCGATCAGCGCGATGAAGAGGCCGATGCCGCAGGCGATGCCATAGCGCAGATCGACCGGGATCGCCTCGATGATCGTCTGGCGCAGATTGAAGAACGCCATGACGGTAAAGAGCACGCCGGCCCAGAAGACGCAGCCGAGTGCGACTTCGAGCGGCACCTTGGCGCCGACCACCATGGTGTAGGCAAAGAGCGCATTGATGCCCATGCCGGGCGCCACCAGAATGGGGCTGCGCGCATAAAGCCCCATGGCGCAGCTGCCGATGAAGCTGACGAGCACCGTCGCCGTCACCCCTGCCGAAAACGGAATGCCGGCATGCGCAAGGATCGATGGATTGACGACGATCACGTAGGAGGCTGCGAGAAACGTCGTAAGCCCTGCAAGGATTTCGGTACGGACGGTGGAGCCGAAGCGTGAGATCTGGAAGTAGCGGTGGAGAAGCGCGTGAAGCCAGGATCCCCCCGGGCTAGGTGCCGCCTCCACGGACTTGTTCTGAATGTTCATTTTGTTCCCCTTTTTTGAAACGACGGAGGGGGCCGGCATGACCGGCCCCCTCCTTGAGCATTATTCCGCAGCTTCCGCGCGCTCGTCTCCGCTTGCGGGCGAAAACGGCGAGATCACCTTCAAGCCCACGCAATCGACGACGCCAAGGTCGGTGATCGCGTATTCCGGAATTGCCGTGATCTGCAGCACGAACATGTACATGAAAGGCCAGGGCAGCGGGCACCCGAGGGCTCGGGCCGCATCGTCGAGTTGGTCTTCCAGCGCCGCCATCTCGGCCGGTTCGATGTCGGAGACGATGCCGCCGATCGGTAGGTGCAGGAAGGCCTCGACCTTGCCGTTCCTGACCACGACCTGGCCGCCATTGTTGGCGATCAGGTGGTTGATGGCGACGCGCATGTCTTCGAGGTCGGCGCCGATGCAGATGATGTTGTTGTCATCGGGCGCGGTCGAGCTGGCAATCGCGCCTTCGCGCAAGCCGAAGCCGGAGGTGAAGGCGACCGGGCGGTTGCGGGTCTTGCCGTAACGTTCGACCACGGTGACATACTGGACGTCCTTCTGGGGGTCGGCGAAGACCTGGCCGTCCTTGACGGCAAGGGTCACGTCGCGACGGGTGCGCACGAAGATCTTTTCCGGCGTGACGGCGATCGCCAACGCCTCGGCCGTGTCGCCGGCGCCGTCATAGGCGACCTTGAGGTCGCCGGGCTGAAGCTGTGCGACCTTGACGGAGTTGAGCAGGGCAACGCTGCGCACCGGCGGCGTCAGCTCGATCGCCATCTTGCCGTCACGGGCGACCACTTCGCCCTTGGCGATGACCGTCTCGATGTTGAAATCGCGCAGGTCGTTGACGAGCAGGATGTCGGCGGCGCGGCCGGGCGAGATCGAACCCACCTTGTCGTCGATCCTGAGCGCATCGGCCCCATTGATCGTTGCCATCTGGATTGCTGCCATCGGCGAAATGCCTATGGCGATCGCCATGCGCACCATGTTGTCGAGATGGCCGCGCTTGAGGATGTCGCTTGCCACCACGTCGTCGGTGCAGAAGCTGATGCGCCGCAGCGCCTTCACGCCCATTTCCGTGACGATGCGCAGGTTGTCGGCGAGGAAATGGGAGATCGAGGATTCACGCACAACGACATGCATGCCGGCCCGCAGCTTTTCGAGCATCTCTTCCGGCGTGTAGCTTTCGTGATCGGCGCGAACGCCGGATTGCTGGTAGCCGTTAAGCCGTGCGCCGCGCGTCATCGGGCAGCAGCCAAGCACCGGCAGTCGGCTCTTCTCGGCGAGTTCAAGCGCCGCCAGCACGTCGGCGTCTTCTTCCTGGATGAACTCGCGCACCGTCTCCCAGATGCCGACGCATTCCGGCCAGTGGTGTGTCGCCTGGTGGTCGGCTGGGCTGAAGTAGTGGCCGACGGTCGAGCGCGGCATGGTGTAGGGCGTCTTGCAGGGCGCGCCCCAGAAGACTTTCAGCGGCGTCTGCTTGGCTTCATCGAGGAACTCGCGTGCCGCAGCCGGCCCGCCGACGACGATGATCTGGTCGAGGCCGGTGACGATCGAGGTCGTGCCGAGCGGAACGACGGCCTTGGCAAAGCTCGTCAGCGACATCTTCGAGCATTCGACATGCAGATGCCCGTCGATCATGCCCGGCGCGAGATATTTGCCCGTGGCGTCGACGATCTTGGTCTCAGGGCCGATATAGTCGGAGATGTCGCCGACGGCGATGATGCGTTCGCCATAAATGGCGACGTCGGCCTGATAGATTTCCTCCGAGACGACATTGACGAGGCGACCGCCCCGGATCGCCAGCGTTGCCTTGCCGCCGGTGCCTGATGCGGCGCGAATGAATTCTCTGATATCGCTCACTGGAACCTCTTCTCCCTTAGCTCCAGTGAATATTCCCAATTCCCATCCGTTTGCACAATGGGCCGAAATAGGCTAATTTCTGGACATATCATCCAAGATTTTGGACGAAATATGGATCTCTCGCTTATCGACTGCTTCGTAAAGGTTGCGGATTCCCGTTCGATTTCAGCGGCTTCCAGGCGGCATCGGCTGCCTAAGTCGACGCTCAGCCACAAGATCCGTCAGTTGGAGGACGAGTTCGGCATCGAGCTCTTCGTGCGCGAGGGGCACCAGCTGCATGTGACCGATGCGGGCGCCGAATTCCTGCGCTATGCACGGCTCATCCAGTCGAATTGTGACGATGCGGCAACCGCGATGGCGGAGATGCGCCAGGAGGTGGCAGGCACGCTGAGGGTCGGCTCGACAGGCGAATTCGGCACGACGATCACGTCGGAACTGCTCTACGCCTTTCGCCAGCAGTATCCCCAGGTCAATCTCGACGTCGTCTTTCTCTCCTCGCGTCGGCCGTTTTCCGATGTCACCGAACAGGCGCTCGACGGTATCTTCCACTGGGGCGAGCCGTCGGATGTGGATTACATCAGCCGGCGGCTTTCGGTCTCGTCCTATGGTCTCTTCGCCAGTCCGCAATACATCGCCCGCCACGGACAGCCGGAAAACCCGGACGAACTTGCCGGTCATCGCGGCCTCGTCTTCCGCCAGCCGACGCGGCTGCAATCCTGGTACCTGACGAGGCCTGGCGAGGACGAGGTGGACCTGCTACCAGCAGCCACCTGCACCACCAACGACTACTGGACGATCAAGTATTTCGCGGTGGCAGGCGAGGGCATCGCCTACCTGCCTGACTTCTTCGTCGAGACCGAGCGGCAGGCCGGCCTGCTGGAACCGGTGCTTCGCGACTGGCGCTCGCCGCAGACGGCGATCAACCTCATCTATTCGCGCCGCCGGCACGTGTCGAAACGCTTCAAGGCCTTCGTCGATTTCTGCATCGACTTCTATCGCGATCGGGATCGGGTGAAGATCCCGCGCTATTACGTCGAGCGGGTCAGCCTTTGACGCTGGTCGTCGCCTAGCGAAGCAATGTAGGCAGCATGCTCGCGCCATCGACATTGCCGCCGCAGAGCAGCACGACATTGGTCTGGCCGGCGTATTTTTCGGCGACCTGGCGGAAGCCGGCGAGCGCGAGGGCTGCAGCCCCTTCGACCAGCATATGCTCGTCCAGAAGCAGGTCGCGCATCGACGCTTCGATCTCCGCTTCCTTGCAGGTCACGACCTCATCGATGACGGCCATCGATAGCCCAAGCGTCACGCTGTCTTCATCGAGACCACCGGCGACCGCTTCGGCGAGCGTGTCGAGATGATCGGTTTCGACGACGCGGCCGGCTCTCATCGACACGGCGAGCGCCGCCGAGTTCGCGGCGGAAACGCCGATGACGCGGGTGTGCGGGCTGAAACTCTTCAGCACCGAGCCGATGCCGCTGATCAGCCCGCCGCCGCCCATGGCGACGAAGACATTGTCGATGCGTTCGGCCTGTTCCAGCAGTTCGAGCGCAATGGTTCCCTGTCCGGCGATGATCTCACGATCGTTGTAAGGCGAGACGTAGACACGCTTGTCCGATGCGGCCAGCCGCTGGGCTTCCTGTTCGGCGAGCCCTGTTTCGCCGCCGTGGAGAATGACATCGATGCCATAGGAGCGGATGCGTTCGAGCTTCGCCGCCTTGACGATCTCGGGCAAGACGACGGTCAGCTTCTGACCGATCGCGCTTGCCGCATGGGCAGCACCGATGCCGTGGTTGCCGGAGGAGGCGGTAATCACCCGCTGATCCCGCGGCAGCGACGTCATCTTGCTGATGGCACCTCGGATCTTGAAGGAGCCGGTCAGCTGCAGGTTCTCCGCCTTGAACAGCACAGTCGAGGATGTTTGCCGTCCGACTGCGCGCGAGGGGATCAGCGGCGTCTCATAGATGAACGGACGAATGCGCTGGCGCGCCTGGACGGAGCGAGCTGCTGTTTCGAAGATATTGGTGTTCACGGTGTTGTTCCTTCCATACGCCCGAGCAGGCCGAGTTCATCGAGGACGGTTCGGGCGATGGCGATGTCCTGCGTCGCGATCCCCGTCAGGTCGGCGATGGTGATGTCCTGGTCCGAGCCTCGGCCTTGTGTTGCACCGGAAAGCACTGCACCGAGCGCCACGCAGTGGCCTTCGCCGATCGATCCTGCCCGCGCAGCGGCGGAGAATTCGCCGTGATCTAGGCATTGCTCGGAGAGATCGACGAAAAGCCGATCGGCGCGGGCAACGAGCGCGATGTCGAGCTCCTGCTTGCCCGGCGCATCCGCACCCATGGCGGTGATGTGCGTGCCGGGAGCTATCCAGTCCGACCGGATCAGCGGCTCTTTCGAGGGTGTCGTCGTCACGATCGCATCGGATTGGCGGCACAGCGCTTCCAAGTCGGTTGTCGCCTCGATGGAAAGATCAAGGTCCGCAAGATCGGCTCGTACTGCGGCTATCTTTTCCGGTGACCGTCCCCAGACGGTGAAATGAAGTTTTCGATCCGAGAGCGCGGCGAGCGCGCGGATCTGGATACGCGCCTGCGTGCCGGTGCCGACGATCCCGACCGAGCGGGTGTCGCTGCGCCACAAGGCCATGGTCGCGATGGCACCGCCGATGCCGGTGCGCAGATCGGTCAGCAAGCCCTTGTCGTCGAGCACCGCGACCACGTCTCCGGTCTCGGCGGAGATTGCAACCATCATGCCGTTGCTGGATGGCAGCCCCCTGGTCGGGTTGTCATAGAAACCGGACGCGATCTTCACGACGAAGATCGGATCGCCTTCGATGTAGCCGTACTTGATATGGCAATCGGCATTGCGGCCGTTGAGCGGCAGGTAGCCGACCGGCGGCAGGTTGGCGCGGCCATCGGTCACGGCAATATAGGCGTCGCTGATCGCCGGGGCCGCGAGTGTCAGCAAGGGCAGGCTCGCGAGTTTTTCGCGGTCGATGACGATCATGGTGCGCTGCCCCCGCTCAGATATTTGTAGACGGTCGCCCGGCCCATGCCGAGGATGCGGGAGATGTAGGAGGCGGCGTTCTTGCCGCCGAAGGCACCATCGGAGGAAAGGGCGATCACCAGCGCCTGCTTGTCGGTCCGGCTCATGGCCGAGATCGTAAGCCTGCGGGACGCCGTCCATTGCTGGACATACTCGTTGACGCGCTCGTGCCAGTCCTCCTTGAACAGGCTCTCCGGCTTGTCGGTGACCGGCACGCGGACAAGCGCGTTGAGCGTGCGGAGCGCCGCGTGGAAGTCTGAGACATCGGCGTTGATGCAGAGCACACCGATCGCCTTGTTGGTCATATCGCGCAGCACGGCGCTGATCGACTTGATCGAGCGGCCGTCCCAATTGACCTTCTCGTAGGGGCCGATGATCCCGTCCGCTTCCTTGAAACCGATCTCGCTGAGCAGCGAGGGTTCGCCGATTTCCCGCTTGGAGAAATTCCCTGCGATATGGATGACGGTTTCGGTTGCGAGATCGTGCAGCACGACTTCGGCATAGGGCTGGAACAGCAAGGCAATCGCGTCGCAGACTAGGATATGCGGGCGGAGTTCGGGGTTCACGGCCTTCCCTTTCTTCAGGAACCGCCCTTAAATCACGTGTAGACTAAAATGTCTATATTGGACTTAATGTCTGCGAATCTTGAAAACCGCGACGGTGGCGTGCGATGATATTCGCACGCCGCCGTCGATGCTGCCGTGGGGATCAGGTTTGGCGCACGCAGGTGATGCGGGCGCCGGAATGGGCTCAGCTTTTGTAGGGGTCTCCGCGCCAGGCGCAGAGCAGGTGGTCAAGTGACAGCTTGCCGGGACCGGAGGCCATGAGGCCGAGTGCCATCGCCGCCCAGGTGATGTGGATGGGCCAGCCATCCGGCACGGTCAGCTGTACCACTGCGGTCATCACCAGCAGGCCGAGTGCGGCAAAGCGGGTTGCCAGACCGAACACCAGCAGGATCGGCAGAAGGATCTCGGCCGAACCCGCGGTAAAGGCCATGGCGGCTGGCGCCGGATAGGGGTAGGGCCCGCCGGGAAGATGCAGCTGGAACTCCGACCTGAAGAGCAGCACGGCGACGTCGTTCAACTGTAGGAAGCCGTCCCACTTGCTCATGCCGGACCGGAAGAACGGCACCGCCAGGCCAAAGCGCAGGACGAGTTGCGCGAGCCAGAGAGGAGCGAGCGCGCCGACCGCCCGGTTCGCACGGCGGGCCCAGTGCGACAGGTCGGTGGCATTGACGCTGTTTCGGGAGCTGGATGCGGACATCATGGTTTCATCCTCCGTAATGAATGGCCGAAAAGGCGCCGGCCTCGAGCGCCGTTGCGATGACGGCGGCAAGGTCGAGCGAGGGATACTGGCTTGCTGCTTCCGTTGCCGCCGTGGCCAGGGGAACGCCAGACAGCAACCGGACGAGCAGAATGTCGGCTCCGGGTGTGAGGTTGCGGACAGCCACCTCCAGTTCCGGGCGGGTGATCAGCGCGCTTTCCGGCGCCAAGGTCTCGATGCGGTCGACCGGTCCGCTCGCCCGGTTGACGGCAAAGATGGTCACGGCCGGATAGTCGGAACGGACGATCCGGGTCGCCGGGTGCGCCTCGAAGACGGCGTCGCCGAGCCGGTTCGGCGGAACGGCGGCGAGAGCATCGGGCGTCAGCGCCGGCCTATCGGCGGCGTGATAGGCATCGAGCCAGGCGCGTTCGATCCGCGCCACATCGGCAAGCCAGGGCATCGATTGCCCGTACTCATAGCGGGCAATGAAATCGGGAAAGTCCCGGCCGTACTCGAAGAGCAGCGGCGAGGTCGGTGGCGTTTCTCGCACATGAAAACGCGCCATGGCGCGAAAGAAGGTTTCGCCGGTGATACGCTCAGTCGCCGGAAAGGTCGCCGCCAGCGCCTCGATCAGGCTGACGGTGACGTTGTTGCGGTAGACGTTGAAGCGCTTGACCGCCGCCTTGCCGTTCGGGCCGGAGACCAGCGCCGGCGTCTGCTGTTCCGGATCAAGAAGCGGCGGCACGAAGCGGGCGACATAACTGCCGGCGGCGCCAACGGGCGCGGTGGGTATTCTGCTAGGCGCTTGCACGGAACTTCTCCCGTGACGTCACCTGCGCATGGCGGTCGAGGATCCGTTGTGCGGCCGTGGCCTCGCGCTTCAGCACCGGCCAGTCGGGAATGGCGCTGTCCCATTCGATCAGCGTCGGGATGGGGCCGGTCCGGGCGATGACCAGCTCATAGAGTTTCCAGACGGCATCGGCGACCGGCCCGTTATGGCTGTCGATCAGCAACAACTCGCCCTCGTCGTCCTGCTGTTCCGCATGCCCGGCGAGATGGATCTCACCGACATGCTTCAGCGGAAAGTCCCCGAGATAGTCGAGCGCGGAGTAACCCTGGTTGGTGGCCGAGACGAAGACGTTGTTGACGTCGAGCAGCAGCCCGCAACCGGTGCGTCTTACCAGTTCGCGAATGAACGCCGTCTCGTTCATCGTCGATTCCCGGAAGGTGACATAGGTTGAGGGATTTTCGAGCAGCAGCCGGCGGCCGATCGTCTCCTGGACCTCGTCGATATGATCGGCGACGCGAGCGGCGGTCGCCTCGGTGTAGGGCAGCGGCAAGAGGTCGTTGTAGAAGGTGGTTTCGTGGGTCGACCAAGCGAGATGCTCGGAGACGAGGGCCGGTTCGTAGCGTTCGATCAGGTCCTTGAACCGGGCGAGATGCGTCTGGTCCAGCGGTTGCGGCCCGCCGATCGACATGCAGACGCCGTGCAGCGAGACTGGAAAGTCCTCGCGGATCCGGGCAAGTGCTGCATGCGGCGCGCCCCCGGCACCCATGTAGTTTTCCGCGTGAACCTCGAAGAAACCGCCCGGCGCATCGTCGGCAAGGATCGCCGGCAGGTGCTGGTGCTTGAAGCTGGTTCCCGCCAGCCCGACGATTCCATGTTTCGGCAGACGCTGGCTCACCAAGGCAAACCGGCCGCCGTATCCTGTTGAAGTGCTCATCGCCAATCCTGTTCCATGCCCGTGTGGGGTTCGGTGGCGGGCGATTGCATGCCTTGGCTCACCACCGTTTGGTGAACGTCCGTGCGGAACGGGAAGCGGTTGCCCGCTCCCGTTCAGCTCTGTGATGGATCAGGACGGCATGTCGCGGGCGAGCGGCTGCGGCGAACCCTTGCGGCCGTCAGGCAATTCCATGGTTGTGCAGGTACCGCCATCGACGAACTTCCAGGCGTTGCCCTGATAGTCGACCGTGGACGTGGCCTGGCAGGTCGTGCCCGGTCCGGCGGCGCAATCGTTGTGACCCTTGAGGGCGACGCCGAAGCACTTTTCCTTGCCCGCATCCATCGCGCTCTTGACCTGTGCTTCGGTGAGCGGTGCCGCGGTCGCGAGCGTCGACAGGGCGGCGGCAACCGCGCTTGCGAGCATTGCGCTGCTGATCGTGGACTTCATGGACATCATTCTATCTCCGTGTTGAACTCATCCCGTGCGTCCTGTCTCAGGCGCACATCAGGTCTTTCGTCGCGGAGACAGGGGACGTTACATAACGTTGGCAACACGCTTTCGTGATGCGTTCGCGAGCGGTCACGATGATGTCAGCCGGCTTGACAGCGCTGCCCATGCGAATTTGGGATGAGTGTGTAACAAACGCCTGGAATCAGCGAATGGGGAGGAAAGGCGCGGGTGAGCGGCGCGGACGACGAACATCTCGCAAGACTGCTTCGCCAGGCCGTGGCCGGTGACGAGAAGGCCTATGGCGACTTCCTGCGCGATGCAGCGCCTGTGATCCGCGGTTGGGCGCGGCGGTGGACCGTGGGCGGCGGCGTCGATGCGGAGGATATCGTCCAGGAGGCGCTGCTGGCGGTGCACGTCAAGCGTCATACCTGGCGAGACGATGCGCCTGTTATCCCTTGGCTCCATGCGATCGCCAGGCACAAATTCGTCGATGCCGTCCGGCGGCAGGCCCGCCGCCCGACGGTGGGCATCGAGGAATATGAAGAAACTCTTGCGAGCGTCGAAACCGAAAAGGCTCGCGATTGGGAGATCGGCCGGGCGCTGGAGGGCCTCGCACCCGGGCAACGGTCGGTCGTCAACGCGATCTCGATCGAAGGCTGCACGGTCGCCGAAACGGCGCAGAGACTGGATATGAACGAAACGGCGGTTCGCGTGGCGCTTCACCGCGGCCTTGCGGCAATCGCCCGCCGATTTGGACGAAGCTGACATGGACACGAACGATCTCATCAAGGCTCTTGCAGCGGATACCCGGCGGCCCGGATTGTCCATGAACACCGTGTGGCTGGGCGCCGCAAGCGGGGCGCTCGTGCTCGCCGGGCTCGTCTTCTTCATGATGCTCGGGCCGCGGCCGGATATCGCCGCCGCTGTCGAGACGCTGCGCTTCCTGTTCAAGTTCGTGGTCACCATTGCGTTGGCGGCGGCGGCCTTTGCCGCGATGCGGGTCGCCGCCTGGCCCGAAGCCGAGTTGCGCAAGCTGCTGCCCTATCTCTGCATTGCGCCGGTTCTGGTGCTCGTTGGTGTCGCGCTGGAGCTGATCGCCCTGCCGTCTGATACTTGGGCTGCAAAACTGATCGGCACCAACAGCCTGCTTTGCCTGACCTTCATTCCTCTGATCGGCTTGGCGCCCCTTGCGCTCTTCCTGCTGGCGCTGCGCCACGGCGCACCATCGCGGCCGGCGTTTTCCGGTGCGCTGGCGGGGCTTGCCGCCGGAGGCATCGCTGCGACATTCTATGCGGCCCACTGCCCCGATGACTCGCCGCTCTTCGTTGCGACCTGGTACACGATCGCGGTCCTTGGCCTGACGCTGCTTGGAGCCATTGGCGCGCGTTTGGCCGTCCGCTGGTAGCAGCGCCGGCCAGCCTCCGATCGGGCCGAAGCGGTGGCGCAAACAAAAAAGGCCGGCAAGGCCGACCTTTTCCCGTTCGCTGCGTCACACTGCCAGTACATCCGTGGTCAGCGTTTTCGCGCGAGCCGTGCCGGGAGCCTTCGGTTATCCCTCGGGCTCCACGGGCAATCCGTTGACGTCTATGTGTGGTGCCGCCGTAAGGGTTTCAAGCCCCCGTCTGGAAACCTGACAAGCTACGGGGCACGGCTAGCAGTGAATGCTGACACCATGTTCGCGCAGCAAGGCGACGAGACGCCCGTCCGGCAATTCATCGGTCACAAGCGCATCGATATCGGCAAGCGAGGCAAGGCGCACCGGCGCGCGCCGGCCGAACTTGCTGCTGTCGACCGCCAGGATCACGCGCGCGGCTTGCTGCATGGCGGCCGAGACGGCGGCGACTTCGGCATGGTCGTCGTCGCCGACGTCGCCGTCCTGGTCTATGCCGCTGACGGAGATGATCGCGACGTCGAACTGCCGCGACCTTCGGCGTCAACTACACCGGGCAGATTGCGTCGGGCGTCTCCGACCACGGCGTCAACGCCAAGCTCAAGGTGAGCTTCTAAGGCTCACGCCGAGCATTGCAAGGGCTGACCTTGCTCGAGGATTGGAACGCCGCGCGGCAGGGCGCGGCGTTCTCGACGTTCGCGATCTGCGTCCAGCGACTGTTGCAAACCGGCCGCAGCCGCGACGATTGGCGCCATGGCAAGATTTCTGCACTTGGCGGTTGCGCCCGATTCGCCTATAGGTCGTCATCCGGCAACCAATCAGGGAGGTTTCAAAAGATGCCAGCTTTTTCTTTCTCCCTACGGGGCGGCGTACAGTTCTGAGCTGGACGCAGAAGGGCACCTTCGCCTTTCCGTCTTTTCCAGGTCGGAGTTCGTTTCGCTGACCATGGCCCTTCCTCCCCGGAGGACGCTGCCAAACCAATGATGCCGCATCGGAAGCTGGGTTCCTTTTTTCGGCATACTCCGTTTTAAATCAGTTTTGAGGCCGATGCACGGGCATCGGGCAATCGTTATGGCTTTTACTCGTTTCGATCTGCGCGGCGGTGCGTTCCGCAGCGTTCTTGGTTTTACTTGGGTCCATTGGAAGCGGCAGCCGCTGCGGATCAGCGTCATCCTTGGCATGGTTCTGCTGTCGACGCTCGCCGACGTCCTGACGCCGCTCTATTCCGGCCGGCTTGTCGACGCCATCGTCTCCGGTGGGGCAGCCGATCAGCTTGCCTGGAATGCGGCGATCGCGGCATTCTGGATGCTGATGGCGCTCTCGCTGGGCGCGATCATACTCAGGCACTTCACCTTCCTGGGCGTCACCGATCTGACGCTCAAAATGATGGCCGACATCGCGTCGGCAGCGTTCTACCGCATCCAGCGCTTTTCGACCGACTGGCACGCCAACAGCTTTGCCGGTTCGACGGTGCGCAAAGTGACGCGCGGCATGTGGGCACTCGACCTGTTGAACGACACGTTGCTGGTCGCGCTCTTCCCGTCCGTCGTGATGCTCGTCGGTTCGACGGTACTGATGTCGTTCTACTGGCCGATGATGGGCGTCATCATCGGCATCGGCTCGATCGTCTTCATCGTCGTGACGATCCTCCTGTCGCTTGGCTATGTCGCGCCGATGGCGAGCCTTGCCAACCGATGGGATACAAAACTCGGCGGTGCGTTGGCCGACGCGGTGAGCTGCAACATCGTCGTCAAGGGTTTCGGCGCCGAAGGCCGTGAGGACGCACGTCTTGCCAAGGTCCTTGCGAAGTGGCGGGACCGCACGCGCCGCACCTGGATACGCGGCACGACCAACGGCACGACGCAAGGGGCCATGCTGCTCATCCTGCGCGCGGCGGTGATCGGCTTTGCGCTGCTATTATGGTCGCGCGGGCAGGCAACGGCCGGTGACATCACCTTCGTGCTCACCTCGTTCTTCATCCTGCAGGGTTACCTGCGTGAAGTCGGGCAGCATATCCGCAACCTGCAGCGCTCGATCAACGACATGGAGGAGCTCGTCGACATCCATGGCCAGCCGCTCGGCATTGAGGACAAGGCGGACGCCAAGCCGATCCGGATCACCGATGGTCGCATCGAGTTTAGGGATGTCACGTTCCACTACGGTGCACACCGCAAGCCGCTCTATGATCGGTTCTCGGTGACGATCCGGGAGGGCGAGCGCGTCGGTCTTGTCGGGCATTCGGGCTCGGGCAAGACGACCTTCGTCAAGCTGATCCAGCGTCTGCACGACCTGAAATCCGGGCAGATCCGGATCGACGGTCAGGACATCGCTTCGGTGGCGCAGACGTCGCTGCGTCAGCAGATCGCGATCGTCCAGCAGGAGCCAATCCTGTTCCATCGCTCTCTGGCGGAGAATATCGCCTATGCGCGACCGGACGCCACGCAGAGCGAGATCGAGAAGGCGGCGAAGCTCGCGAGCGCCCACGACTTCATCACGTCCCTGCCGAAGGGCTACGGCACACTGGTGGGCGAACGCGGGGTAAAGCTCTCGGGCGGCGAGCGGCAGCGCATCGCCATCGCCCGTGCGTTCCTGGCGGACGCACCGATCCTGATCCTCGACGAGGCGACCTCGAGCCTCGACTCGGAATCGGAGGTGCTGATCCAGCAGGCGATGGAGCGGCTGATGCTCGGACGCACGACGCTGGTGATCGCCCACCGGCTGTCGACGGTGCGGGCGCTCGACCGGCTGCTGGTGTTCGATCATGGGCGGATCGCCGAAGAGGGCACGCATGACGCGCTGATCCGCCTCGACGGCGGCATCTACCGCGGTCTCTTCGAGCGCCAGGCGCTGGAACTGACCAAGGGTCTGGTGCTGAACGACCAGTAAGCCGCCCCTGTTGAAGGCGCCTTCAAGTCCTTTCGCCGCGCGCCTTTACCGGGTGCGGCGAAAGTCTATCGATCTATCGGCTGAGCCAGCGGTCGATGCCGCGGGCGGCGGCACGGCCGGTGGCGAAGCAGGCGGTCAGCAAATAGCCCCCGGTCGGCGCTTCCCAGTCGATCATCTCTCCCGCAACGAAGGTGCCGGGCAGTGCCTTCAGCATGTAGCTTTCGTCGATCGAATCCCACTGAACTCCGCCTGCCGAAGAGATAGCTTCGGCGATCGGCCGCGGGCGCAACAGCGGTATCGGCAGCGCCCTGATCAAGGCAGCGAGATCAGGTGGACCCATCCGGGCGGCTCCGGGCGCCAGTTCGCGCAACAGGGAGGCCTTCACGCCTTCGAGCCCGGCTCCCTTGCGCAGGCGGTTTGAGAAGCTGGTCTTGCTGTCGAGGCGGCCAAGGTCCTTTTCCAGTCTCGCAACGCTTCTTCCCGGCGTGAGATCGACCACCAGGTCGGCCTCTTCGCCGCGCGCCAGCCGATCTCTGAGGGCGGCCGCATGGGCGTAGACAAGGCTGCCTTCGATGCCGTTCCTCGAAACGACGAATTCACCAGGAACCGTCCCGGCCGCGGATGTGGCGGTGACACCCTTGAGGGCGGCACCCGAGAAGCGGTCGCGGAAGGTTTCGCTCCAGTTGACGTCGAAGCCGCTATTGGCGGGTTGGAAACTGGCGACGGCCACACCTTTCTCCTGCAGCCAAGGGAGCCAGCCGGCGTCCGATCCGAGGCGGGGATAGCTCGCGCCGCCGAGTGCGAGCAATGTCGCATCGGCACTCACAAGCTTTTTGCCATCAGGTGTGTCGAAGGCGAGCTCGTTGCCCTCAAAGCCTGTCCAACGATGTCGGGTCAGGGTCCGGACCCCACGACCTTCCAGCGATTTGAGCCAAGCGCGCAGCAACGGCGACGCCTTCATGACCTCCGGAAACACACGCCCCGACGAGCCGACGAAGGTTTCGGTTCCGAGATCTGCCGCCCATTGCCTTATCTCGTCGGGCGTGAAGGCATCGAGCGCCGCGCGCAGCCGCGGCGAGGCGTCACCGAAGCGTTCGGCAAAGACGGCGTAGGGTTCGGCATGGGTAATGTTCAGGCCGGATTTTCCGGCGAGCAGGAACTTGCGCGCGACCGTTGGCATGTTGTCGTAGACGGTGATCGCGTGGCCGCGCTCCGCCAACCCCTGCGCCGCCATCAGCCCGCTTGGCCCGCCGCCCACAATGGCGATGTTCTTTTGTCCCATGCGCTTGCCCGGTCACAGATTCCATGTCGCCGCACTCTTGGCCCGGCGGCGCGCGGCGCGCAACCCCGCGCGACGTGCGCTCAGCGGCGATTGGAAGCGTTGAGCTTCCGCTCGAGCCAGAGGCTGTAGCGCGAACCGGTGAAGCAGATTGCGAAATAGACCAGCGCCGCAAAGATATAGGCCTCGCTGTAGAAGCCGAGCCAGATCGGGTCGGTCGCCGAAGTCTTGGCGGCATTCAGGAGATCGTAGATGCCGATGACGGCGAGCAGCGAGGTGTTGAGCACGATGCCGATCGAGAGGTTGACGATTGCCGGGATGACGGCAATGAGCGCCTGCGGCAGCACGACCAGCCGCAGCATCTGGATCCGGCTGAGGCCAAGGGATAAGGCCGCCTCCTTCTGCCCGGAGGGGATCACCTGCAGGCCGGCGCGGATGACTTCGGCGAGATAAGCCGAGAAGAACAGGGTAACGCCGATCTGGGCGCGCAGCAGCTTGTCGATGGCAGCACCGCTTGGCAGCGCCATCGGCACGATCAGCATGGCGACATAGAGAACGGCGATCATCGGCACGCCGCGTAGCACCTCGATGAAGGCAATTGCCAGGCACCGCACGATGCCCATGTCCGATTGGCGGGCAAGCGCCAGCAGCAGCGCGATCGGGAAGGCGAAGGCGAGGCCGGCGATCGAGACGGTGAGCGTGATCGGCAATCCGCCCCAATGATTGGTCGACACCGGTTCCATGCCGGCTGTGCCCGCCATCAGCAGCCAGATCACGACAAGGGCCAGCAGCCAGACCGGTACCAGGCGGAAGCTCCAGAAGCGGGGAAGGGCAGAGACCGTGAGCAGCGCCGTGATGAGAGTGAGCACCAACGCCGGTCGCCATTGCAGCGGGGGCGGAAAGAAGGCGAAGAGCATGAATCGAAACTTGGCACCGACGAAGGCCCAGCAGGCGCCGGCCGTCTCTGTTGCGCAATCGGCCGACGTGCCGGACCACACGGCATCGACGACGGCCCAGCGGAAAAAGGGAAGTGCGAGCCAGAGCATCGCCGCGAGCGTGGCAAGCGTGACGAGGCCATTGGCCCAGCCGCTGAAGAGGCCGTCGCGCCAACGGTGCCAGTCGGGCGCGACGGGCGGCGCAAGTTCGATCTGGCTCATCGCTTTCCTTCCTCGCGCAGAACCACGCGGCGGTTGTAGAGGTTCATGACGGCCGAAACCGCAAGGCTGATGGTCAGGTAGACGGCGGCGATGATAATGATCGCCTCCAGCGCCTGTCCTGTCGTATTCGCCGTCGTGTTGGCGACGCTGACGAGGTCCGGGTAGCCGATCGCGACCGCGAGGCTTGAATTCTTGGTCAGATCCAGGAAGCTGGAAATCATTAGCGGCGTAATCACCCGAAGCGCCTGCGGCAGCACGACGAGGCGCAGGATCTGAGCGGGTTTCAGCCCGAGCGCCCGGGCCGCCTCCCATTGACCCGATTTTACCGACTGGATGCCGCTGCGCACGATCTCGGAGATCGAGGCCGAGGCATTGACGACGAGGCCGATCAGCAGGGCTGCGAACTCGGGTGTCAGCGACAGGCCGCCGCGAATGTTGAAGCCGCCCTTGGCGGGGATTTCGACAGAGGCCGCGAAACCTAGGGAGGTGAGGGTGAGGTAGCAGAGGGCAAGCGCCCCGAGCGCAGCACCGGCCGACTTCGGCAGATAGAAGGCTGAGCCTGCAAACAGGCGACGGCACAGGACGAGCGCGGCGAGGACAGCCAGCACCACCACCGAAAGCCAGACCACCGCTGGCAAGCCTTCGACCGAAAGCGAGGGAAGATAGACGCCACGATTGCTGAGATAGATGCTGCCGAGGAAAGAATAGGCGCCGCGCGGCGGCGGCAGCGCGTGGATGATGGCGCTCCAGAGAAAGAGTTGCAGCAACAACGGCGTGTTGCGCAAAAGCTCGACATAGGAGTGAACGAAGCTGGCCAGCAGCAGGTTGCCCGAGAGTCGCGCGATGCCGAGCGCAACGCCGAGCACGGTTGCAAGCAGGCAGCCGACGACCGCGACCTTGATCGTGTTGGCAATGCCGGCGCCAAGCGCGCGGGCATAGCTGTCGCCGGCGGAATAGGAGAGCAGACTCTCGCCGATCTCGAAGTTCGCCTGGTGAGAGAGAAAGGCGAAGCCCGGCGTCAGCCCCATGCGGTGCATGCTGTCGGCGGTGTTCTGACCCAGGAATGCGAAGAGCAGGAGCACGACGACGAAAAGCAGGCCTTGCAGCAGTGGCAGCGGCCCGATCCAGGTGCGCAGCCGCGAGACAGGTCCGGGCCCCGAAGGGCCCGGTCGGCTATGGCGTGTCATGGGAAAAACCATGAAGCGGCTCAGCGGAACGGCGGCGAGTAGAGGAGGCCGCCCGCGGTCCAAGGCTGGTTGTAGCCGCGTTCGAAGTTAAGGGCCGTGCCCTTGCCGACGTTGCGCTCGAAGATTTCGCCGTAATTGCCGACGGTCTTGACGATGTTGTAGGCGAACTTCGGATCAAGGCCGATCGCTTCCCCAAGCGAGGGATCGACGCCGAGGAAGCGTTTGATCGCAGGGTCCTCGCTCTTCAGGAACGTATCGACATTGTCCTTGGTGATGCCGAATTCCTCGGCCTGGATCGTCGCATAGACGGTCCAGTTGACGATTTCGAGCCACTGGTCGTCACCGGCGCGAATTGCCGGCGCCAGCGGTTCCTTCGACAGACGCTCCGGCAGAAGCACGTAATCGTCGGGCTTCGAAAGCTGCGTGCGCTTAGCGGCAAGGTCGGTCGCGTCCTGGGTGAGCGCATCGACACGGCCGCTGTCGAGCGCCTTCAGGAACTCGCCGGTTTCTTCGATCGTGACCGGCGTGAAGGCCTTGCCCGTCTTGCGGAAGAAGTCGGCGATGTTGAGCTCGCCGGTCGTGCCGCTCTGGACGCCGATGGTCGCGCCGTCGAGTTCCTCGCCCTTGCTGACGCCAAGATCCTTGCGAACCAGCAGGCCCTGGCCATCGTAGAAAACGACGGGACCGAAATGGAAGCCAAGCTTGAAGGCGCGGCTGACGGTCTGGGTCACGCCCGAAAGCAGGATGTCGAACTCTCCGGACTGCAGCGCCGGCAGGCGCTGCTGCGGCGAGGAGTTGGTGAACTCGACCTTTTCGGCGTCGTTGAAGACGGTGATCGCGATGGCGCGGCCGAAATCGACGAAGAAGCCCTGCCAGCGGCCGCTGCTATCGGGCGAGAAGAAACCCGGCGTGGTACCGACGCCGACCTTGATCACGCCGCGCGCCTTGATCTTGTCGAGCGTTTCGCCGGCAAGCGCTGACGTGGCGATGAGGCCGGCCGCCAGCGCTGCCGTCGCGGCAAAGGCTTTTGTGAAAAGTTTTCGGTGAGTGAAATGTCGCTGCATGAAGGCCCCCAAGCCATAAAGGAATGTCACTGCGCATCCACGGCAGAAGCGCCCGATGCGTGCTGAAATAATTAAATCTATAGAAATTATATAATAGGTATTTTTGTGCGAAATTGACGCGCGGCCCGAAACAGATTTCGCCGCCTCGTTTTCGCCGGGAACGTTTTTGACAAGCGGGTGGTTGGCTTGCGCGCGTGGCGGCGCGGTCCGCTCGCCTGAAGCTGCGCGACCGGGCCTCCCGGTGCACTCCAGGGCTGTACCTCTTGTTGAGATCGGCGGAAGTTCCTAGGTTCCGCCGATCGATTGGTTTATCTCGTTGGCGATGCGGCTCTTTGCGGAAAAATGGTGGAAACGGGTAGGATGGGGCGCGCCGACATCGGTCGCCCTGCATCTCATCGTCGTTTTTCTGCTGTTGTTCGATCTGCCGCTCGAACTGCCGAAACCTCCGAAAGAGCAGACCGTCAACGTTGAGCTCGTTCCTCCCCCTGAGGCGAAGGAGGAGAAAAAGGCCGAACAGAAGAAGGCAGGGCCGAAAAAGGGCGAAGAGAAGAAGGCCGAGCAACCGAAGCCGCAAGCCAAGCCCAAGCCCCAACCGAAGCCAGAGCCGAAGTCGAAGCCGGAACCCAGGCCGGCGCAGCAGTTACCGCAGTCCTTCGCCTCCGCCATGGCCAAGACCAAGCAGGACAACAAGGAGGCCGAGCTGCCGCCGGCTGCACGGGACACGGTAAAAAAGACCGAAACGTCCGAGCCGGCAAAGGCGGTGGACGACAAGGCAAAGCCAGCGGACGAGCCGCCAAAGGTGCCCCCGGCGGAGAAGAAGGAACCGGTGAAAGAGCCGAAACCCCTGTCGGCTCTGGCTGTGCCCGCAAAGTCATCCGAGAACGCCACACAGAAGGCGGATGAAAAAGCCGCCTCGACGGTGGCCGAGGCGAAGCCTGAGCCAAAAGAAACGCCTCAGGCCAAGCCGCAGGAGGTCAAGTCGGAACAGGAGACCGCAAAGGCAAAGCCGGCCGATGCTGCGGCAAAGGTCGAACTCAAGCCGGTTCCGAGCAAGATGACCGAAGCAAAAGAACTGTACTCGGCAAAGTCGATTGCTGACCCGCGGGTGAAACAGGCGCTGATCAACCTGCCGGTCAAGAGGCGCATCCTGCAACTGTGCAATCTCGAGGCGCTGGAGCAGATCCGCAGCCAACGACCGGATACCCCGCCGGAAGGGCTGGTGCCCTTCGGACCGAAAGGCGGCTTCATCTCGAAGAACCGGATGGACGCGAGCGGCGGAGCCTATCAGAGCAAAGCGAATTGGTACGACGTCGATTTCAAATGCGTCGTCAATGAAGAGGCGACAGAAGTGACCTCCTTCAGCATCGCCATTGGCGACGCGGTGCCGAAGACAAGCTGGAGGGAGCGTCGTCTTCCCGGGAACTGATACTCCAGAGCGGATCCGGATGTTGACTTTTCTTGCCTGCCGAACCCCTTAAGGCCCGGCAGGCGCAGGTGCGAGTTGCCACTCCCGCCCTGATCTTGGTCGGCTACTCCGCAGCCTGCAGCGTCCGTTCGCGATAGACGGAGACCAGCGACGTGCCGAGCATTGCTGCGACCGCGGCGAAAAGGAAGACGCCTGCGGGTCCCTGAAGTTCGACGAGAAGGCCGCCGAGGATCGCGCCTGTGGAAATGGCGATCTGGAACGTCGTGAGCGTTGCTGCTCCCGCACCTTCGGCCTCGTCGCCGGCGGCGCGGCTCAGGAACGATTGCACACTGACCGGCAGCGCGCCGAACGCGAAGCCCCAGGCGGCCGTGGCAACAATGGCGACGGCGGGCAGTACGCCGGCAAGCGCCAGCGTCAGAGTGGTGACAGCGACGCCGGCTGCGGCCGACATCATCGACAGCCGCGTGCTGCGCTCGGCCAGGAACCCGCCGGCAATATTGCCGAAGAATCCGCCGATACCGAAGGCGAGCAGGATCGCCGTGATCGCCTCGACACCGAACTGCGGCACCTGCTCAAGGAACGGGCGAACATAGGTGAAGCCGGCAAAGTGACCCGTGACGACCAAGAGGATCGTCGCAAGGCCGAGCCGGATCGCCGGACGCTTCAGTACGTTGAGGATCGTGTTGAGGCCGGTCGTCCCGACAGGCGGAAGGCGGGGAACCGTCAGCGCCTGCACGATGAAGGTGACGATGCCGACGCCGGCAGCGAGCAGGAAGGCATAACGCCAGCCGAGCGTCGCGCCGATCCAGGCGCCGACCGGGGCCGCGCAGACCGTCGCGATCGACACACCCGACATGATGATCGCCATCGCCCGCGGCATCAGCCGGGCGGGAACGAGCCGCATGGCGAGCGCCAGCGACAGCGCCCAGAAGCCGCCGAGCCCGATGCCGAGCAGCAAGCGCGCGACAAGCAGCATCGGAAGACTTGAGGCAAAACCAGCGATCAGGCTCGAAATCACCAGAAGGGCGGTCAGGGTCAGAAGGACGTTCCGCCGGTCGAAGCGCCCGGTGTAGACGACGATCGCCGGACCGGCGATGGCCGCGACGACGGCCGTGGTGGTGACCGACTGACCGGCCGCGCCGACGGTGACGCCGAGATCGGCGGACATCGGCGTCAGAAGACTTGCCGGCAGAAATTCCGCCGTGACCAAGCCAAAAACCCCAAGCGACAGGGACACGACGGCCGCCCACAAGGGCTTTTCTCGCTCATCCGCATGTCCCGTGGGCTTGGCGACAATACCATCCATGACTTTCATCTCCATTGCATGTGGCGATGAAAATATGCATGGCGTGTTGGAGTTTCTATGCTAGAAAATCCAAAACACTGTGCCGATTATCCAAAGATGGGATGAGAGATGAGCGATGCGCTAACCGAGATTCTGCGCGGCCTGCGGCTCGACGGAGTGGAATATGGGCGTTGCCAGCCCTGTGCGCCATGGGCAACCTCCTATCCCGCGCAGGAACCTGCGCGTTTTCATTTTCTCGCATCCGGTTCCGCCCATCTGCAAACGCCCGACGGCGCCTGGATGGAGCTGACGCCGGGCGATGCCGTGTTGCTGCCGCGGGGCGACGCGCATGTGCTTGCCAGCAAGCCGGGGCTGCCGGCGATCTCGATCCGCGATCTGCCGAAACGGCAGCTTTGCGACGGCATCGTCGATGTGCAATGTCCCAATTCGGACAGCCAGAACCTTCTGTTCTTCGCGGTCATGCAGTTCAACGTCGACCGACTGCATCCTCTCCTCCAGCTGATGCCGTCCGTCATGCGCACGAGCGATCTCGCGTCGAGCGAACCGTCGATCCCATCGCTGCTCGACACCATGACGCGCGAGGCGGCGATGCAGCGCGTAGGTTCCGGCGGCATCCTGGCGCGGCTTGCCGACGTGCTGACCGCAACGATCATCCGTGCTTGGGTAGAACATGGCTGCGGCACCGCGACCGGCTGGCTGGCCGCGGTCCGCCATCCGGAGGTCGGTCGGGTTCTTGCCGCCATCCATCTCGATCCGACCAAGGACTGGTCGGTGCCGGAACTGGCAAAGCTCATGGGCGCATCGCGCTCGGGTTTTGCCCAGCGCTTTGCCGATACGGTCGGCGAGACGCCCGCCCGTTATGTGGCGCGCATGCGCATGCACCAGGCGCATCAGTGGCTGCGCGAAGGAAAGCGCGTGGCCCATGTCGCCAACCGGCTCGGCTATGATTCCGAGGCCTCGTTCAGCCGCGCCTTCCGCAAGATCATGGGTGCGCCGCCAAGTCATTCCCGGAGCCTGACGTCGCCTCCGGATCATCTGGCGTCCTGACCTGCCGGGCTGCATTGTCTCAGAACTTGACGGCGCGATCGGCCCTTGCGCCATGATCCCGTCGATGTATCCGCCGGCGTTGCAGGCTACTCATGAAACTATTCCATTTTTGAGATGCCGTTTTGCCAACGATAAAGGTAGGGTGCCCCGCGACGAAACGTCTGTTTCGCGATCGGGTCGACGGGCAAGGAAATGACGGAAAAAATGGTAGATATCAAATGCTTGCGACTTCGGGACCTCGGCTTCCGGCCGGGCGTCTATGAACCCGGCCCGTTGAATGCCATTACCGATGTCGAGGGCGTCGCGGTCGGTCATGCCACCGTCGTCGAGGGGGATCGCATCCGCACCGGCGCGACCGCCATCCTGCCGCATGGCGGCAACCTGTTTCAGGACAAGGTGCCCGCAGCGCTTGCGGTGCTCAACGGCTTTGGCAAGTTCGCAGGATCCACCCAGGTCGAGGAGCTAGGTGAGCTGGAAACGCCCGTCGTTCTCACCAATACGCTCGCGACCGGCCGGGCCATCGAGGCAATCAACCGCTGGACCCTGGCGCAACCCGGCAACGAGAAGGTCGTGTCGCTGAACGCTGTCGTCGGCGAGACCAACGATTCCCGTCTCAACGACATTCGCGCCGGCCGCCCGACCATCGACGAGATCGGTGCAGCCCTCGCCGCCGCGAAGACTGGTGCCGTGGAGGAGGGGGCTGTCGGCGCCGGTGCCGGCACGGTGGCCTTTGGCCTCAAGGGTGGCATCGGGACCAGTTCGCGCCGCGTCAAGGCGGCCGGGGAAATCTTCACGCTCGGGGTGCTCGTTCAATCCAACTATGGCGGGCGGCTCACCGTCTGCGGTCGTGCCTATGATGCGCCGGCGGCACACGACCGGGATGGATCCATCGTCATCGTAATCGCCACCGACGCGCCGCTCTCCGCGCGCAATCTCAAGCGTCTCGCCGAGCGCGGCTTTGGCGGCCTTGCCCGCACTGGGGCAGCACTCAGCAACGGCTCCGGCGACTATGCGCTTGCCTTCTCGACGGCGCCATCCGTTCGTCGAACGAAGGCACGGCGGGCAGCGATTGCGGATTACCCGGACCTTCCGAACGACCTGATGTCGCCGCTCTTCGAGGCGGCCATCGAGGCAACCGAGGAGGCCATCCTCAATTCGCTGACCATGGCCCGAACGACGCACGGCTTCAACGCCGCGAACGGCAAGCCGAGCACGGTCGAAGCGATCTCGCTCGAAAGGCTTCGCGCCCTGAGCGAGCCGTGATCATTGCGCCTGGATCGCGAGCGGTGTGGCGATCCACGGCTGCACACCAAACCTAACTCTTACGGAGCCCCCATGCCCCAGCTGCCCATTCGTACAGTCTATCTCAACGGCGAGTTTCTGCCGGAGAACGAGGCGCGCCTCTCAATCTTCGATCGCGGCTTCCTCTTCGGCGATGGCATCTATGAGGTGACCGCTGTTCTTGACGGCAAGCTGATCGACAGCGCGCCGCATATGGCCCGGTTGGAACGCTCGGCGCGTGAAATCGATGTGCCGCTGCCGGTGTCGACCGAGGAGATCGTCGCGATTGAAAAGCGGCTGGTGCGAGACAACGATCTTGTCGAAGGCATCGTCTACCTCCAGCTCACCCGCGGCGCCGAAGACCGGAACTTCCTGTTCTCGGAGGATATCAAGCCGACGCTACTGCTCTTCACCCAGGAGAAGACACTGGTGGGCGTCGCTGCGACGGAGAAAGGCCTTTCGATCAAGACCGTGCCCGACCAGCGCTGGGCACGCCGCGACATCAAGAGCGTGTGCCTGCTGCCGCAGGTGATCGCCAAGCGCATCGCTAAGGCCGAAGGCTGCGACGAGGCCTGGATGATCGAAGACGGCTTTGTCACCGAAGGCGCTTCCTCCACCGCCTATATCATCACCGAGGACAACCGCATCGTCACCCGCGGCAACAGCCAGGCGACGCTGCCGGGCTGCACGCGGCTTGCCGCACTGGCGCTGGCGCGCGAACAGGGGCTGACGCTCGAGGAACGGCCGTTCACGCTCGACGAGGCGTTGAACGCCCGCGAAGCCTGCCTGACCAGCGCCTCGAATTTCGTCGCGCCGATCACCCGGATCGACGGCAAGCCTGTTGGCTCAGGTGCACCAGGCCCGATCGTCAAGCGTCTGCGCGAGCTCTATCTGGAGCACGCACGGCGGACGGCGATCTAGGTTGCGCCGTTTCTGGGTTGTCGCCTAGGCGACAGCCTCAAGGCTCTGCCAGACACGCCCGACGATCGGGCGGCGGTTCTCCCTGGCGCGATAGAGGCGGATCTCGACGCTGATGTCCCAGCGAGGCTCGGCTGCCCGGACCAGGGAGCCGCTCGCCAATTCGTCCGTCATCAGGCTCTCGGGAACCCAGGCGATGCCCCAGCCGGCTTCGGCCATGGCTTTCAATCCCACGGACATGCTGCCTTCGTGCACCCTTTGCGCCGGCGGCAAATTGGGGCTTATCAGCTCGTCGAGGAGTTGGCCGAAGAAGGACAACTTCTCGTAGCTCAGATGCGGAAAGGGCTTCGCCCCGCCTTCGAGTAGGTGCTTTGGCGCACCTGTCTTGCTGGCGGCCGAGACCGGAAGGATGCGTTCATGACCCAGCACGCGGTGCTCGAAGGCCTGTGGGTCGAGCAGGTGCGGAACCTGGGTGTGTGCGTAGGTGAGCAGGAAGTCGCATTCGCCGTCCACGAGCGAGTTGAGGTTCTCCTCCATGCTGCCGGAGTCCGGACGAAGCCTGGAGAAGAGCGGGCCGATCTTGGCGTTGACGCGGCTCATCCACTCCGGAAAGAAGGTGAAGGAGAGCGTGTGCAGCGCCGTCAGCTTGATGGTGCGGGCGTCGGAGCCCTCTTCCTGCTGGAGATTGCGCCTCGCCTGATAAAGCTGTTTCAGCGTTTCCTGCGCCACCGGTACGAATTTCACGCCGGCTTCGGTGAGGCGCGAAGGATAGGTCGCCCGGTCGACGAGCGTTGCGCCCAGCCAGGCCTCCAATTGCCGGATGCGGCGGCTGAAAGCGGATTGGGTGACGTGACGCTCGTCCGCCGCCTTGGAGAAGTTCAGCGTGCTGGCGAGTGCCAGAAAGTCTTCAAGCCATTTGATTTCCACGACATGCACTCCGGAAGTCCAGTCCGCTCAGCCAGTCGCCGCGGGACAGGCTTCTTTGCGGCAGCGCCCACGTGTCATCAAGAAAAATCAGGCGCGGCGGCGATATTCGATCATGCGGGCGCGGCTCGAAACCAGTTCGAGGCGGTCGGGCGCAAGCATATGCAGGCAGATGCGCTTGACCCACGGGCCGTCGTTCAAGGTGAACAGGAAGCGGCCGTTGCCGAGTGCATTGAGCGTCATGGCCTGACGCACAGGGCCGATGCCCATCAAGACCGTGCCGTTCTCGATTGTGAATTCCGCGCCCTCGTCCGAGTGCCAGACACCGGAAAGCGACGCCGGAACCGGCTCATGCGCCGCCGCCGGAAGGAAGCGCCTTGCGGCATGGCCGACTTCGCCGACAAGGGCGGAACCATCCCGGCGAAGCCGCAGGGGTGATGAGGCAGAGCGCGACGAGACCCAGCCTTCGCCGTCGTCATAGAGCGTCTCGTCGGCATCGAGATAGGTGCAGGTGCTGCCCTTGATCTCGATCCACCAGGGGCCGGTCTCCGTCACGTAGAGACCGTCGCCGAGATCGGTCACGGGAGCCGGTAGTGTGAGCCCGGTGAGCCCCGCCATGCTTTCGAGCGCTATCTTGTAACCGTTGGTATCTTCGCGGTTGGAAACGACGACGAAGCCGGCGTGTGTTTCGGGATCGAGCAGGAAATAGGTCTTGTAGCCGGGGTGTGAGCCGCCGTGGCCGACGAATTCACGCGGGCCGAGCCAGGACTTGCGCAGGCCCAGGCCGTAACCCGTCGGTCGCCCGTCGGCAAGAAACCGGGTCGCCTGCAATTTCTGCAGAAGACCGGCGAAGCGACCTTCGTCGCCGAGCAGGGCCTGCAGCCAAGTGGCGAGCGCCCGAGCGCTGCCGGTCAGGCTACCCGACGCGGAAATGTGCAGGCCGGCGGCGGAAATCTGCCAGCTTTCGCCGGAGTGCCAATAGCCGGGAACGAGGTCCTTCACCGGGTCGTTCCAGACGTCCGGCGCCTTCAGCGCGATACCGAGCGGCGTTGAGAGCTCGCGCTGGACGAAATCGTCGAAGCCGAATCCCCTGCGCTCCAACGCCGCTTCGACGAGGCGATAGCCGGTGTTCGAATAGGAGACCTCGGTGCCTGCCGCGAAGTTCAGCCGCTCAAGGCGCGAAATGTAATCGAGCAGCGCTCCGGCCTTGGTTTCCGTGTAGACGGAAAGGCCCAGTAGCGACAGGCATTCGCGTGTATCCGGCAGGCCGCCGCTCATGTCGAGCGCCTGTCCAACCGTCACTTCGGCAAGCGGCGAACGCAATTCCTGAAGGTGTTGGCCGAGCGGATCGTCGAGGCCTATCAGATCGCTGTGCGCGAGCACCATTGCCGAAAAGACGTGCTTGGTGAGGGATGCATAACGCACGACGCTGTCGACCGTGAACGGCGCAAACGTGGCGAGGCTCTCGACGCCGCCCGCATGCGAAAAGCAGATTCCGGATGCGTCGAAACCGATGACGCCGCCGCCCGGCTCGTCCGCCGCCCATTGTCTGGTCAGGCGTCTCGCGGTTGCTTCGGCGGCTTGCCAATCCAGCGATGCCGGCTTCGTCATGTCCATTCTCCGTCCTGTTCGCGGGGTGTTGCCGCGCGCGTTTTCTGACTAAGCACGACAGCAGCATGCGCTGCCAATTCCATTTCCGGCAGGGCCTATGCACGGTTTGCATTTGCCCGGCATGGCTGCATTGGGCTAGGGCGGCAGGGAAAAAGGGTGCGGTTCCCGCACCCAATGTCTATGGTCCGTCCGCGACTATCTATGAGTCGCGCACAGGACAACAGGTTGAGAAGGCGATCCAGAATTGGCGACCCAAGCGAAAATCCCGGTCTTTGACGGACATAACGACGTGCTGTCGCGGCTTTGGCGTTCGCCGGGCGGCGCGCCGGAACGCCGCTTTCTCGACGGCGCCGATACCGGACACATCGATCTCGACAAGGCGGAGACGGGCGGCCTTGCCGGCGGTCTCTGTGCCGTCTACGTGGCTTCGCCGGGCCTGGCCAAGGACGGCAGCGGCGACTTTGCGACGCCCGATCGGGAAACCGCTCTCGAAGCTACTCTCGGTATGGCGAGCCTGTTGATGCGGATCGAGCGCCAGTCCGAGGGGCGGCTGAAGATCTGCCGCAGTGCTGCCGATATCCGCGACGCCATGGCCAAGGGCGCCTTTGCCTCGGTGCTGCACATCGAGGGCATCGAGGCCGTCGGTGCCGATCTCGACGCGCTCTATGTGCTCCATGCCGCCGGCCTGCGCACGCTTGGTCCCGTCTGGAGCCGGCCGAACATCTTTGCCTATGGCGTCCCTTTCCGTTTTCCCTCTTCGCCCGATATCGGTCCGGGCCTCAGCGAGGCCGGCAAGGATCTGGTTCGCGCCAGCAACGAGCTGAAGATCATGCTCGATCTCTCGCACATGAACGAGCAGGGCTTCTGGGATATCGCCGCGCTGTCGCAGGCGCCCCTGGTGGCGTCGCATTCCAACGTTCATGCGCTCTGCCCGCACAGCCGCAACCTGACGGACCGTCAGCTCGACGCGATCAAGGATACCGGCGGGCTCGCGGGTATCAATTTCGGCGTCCTGTTCCTGCGCGCCGACGGCGTCAGGAACCCGGATACGCCGCTGACGCTGCTCGCCGATCACATCGACTACATCGTCGAGCGTATCGGCATCGAACACGTCGCGCTCGGCTCGGACTTCGACGGCACGACGATCCCGGCCGCCATGCGCAGCGCGGCCGATCTGCCGCTGCTCGTCGATCTCCTGCGCACACGCGGCTATGACGACGCCGCACTTGCGAAGATCTGCCACGGCAACTGGATCCGCGTGCTGGAGACGACCTGGGGCGCGTGATCTCCAGCCGGAGCCGCGTGTTTCAACCGGTTCGCGCCTTTCGCCGTTTCAACGCGGCAACGGAACGCTAGGTTCTTGATGTGATCGGCAGGGCTTCGAGCAGCACGCCGATCGCCGCATCGACGACGGCTGTGCGGCGATCCCTGGCGAAAAGCCCGTATTGGACGGCAAGCGGCTTCGGAACGCCTGACGAAGCGGGGAGCGCCCGCATCGTGCCCGCTCTCATGGCTTCTGGTGGAAGCAACCCGATGCCGAGCCCATTCTCGATTGCGGCTTGAAGCGCCGTGATGCTCTGGCTCGTAAAGGTGATCCGGTGTTCCCGGCCCTGGTCCGCCAGCGTCTCGATCATGCGCCGGCGCCAAAGACAGGGCGCTGCGAAGGCGACGAGGTCGACCGGCCGTGTCTCGTCGAACGCATAGTCCGTGGCGCAGACCCATTGCAGTTCGACGTTCCAGGCGGTGAGGGCGTCGGCCGTGACCACAGAGGTCGGCACGACCATGATGTCGAGTTCACCTTCGGGCCAGGTCCTTCCGAGCGCTACGCACTGCTCCACCACCACGTCGAGCCGGATCTCCGAATAGCCGCGCCGCAGCCGCCCGAGAGCCTCGGGCAGCGCCGTCGTCGCCACTTCCTCGGCAAGCCCGACCCGCACGCCACCGCTGAGATCGGCCTGTCGCAGCCGCGCGGCCGCTTCGTCGCCGAGCGCCAGCATGCGGGTCGCATATCCCAGGAACAGTTCGCCCTCGGGCGTCGGCACGACGCCGCGACCAGTGCGGTTGAAGAGTTGGCGGCCGAGCAGATCTTCGAGCCGGCGCATCTGCATGCTGAGCGCCGATTGGGTGCGGCCGGTCTGGGTAGCGACGCGGTTCAAGCTGCCTTGTCGACAGACCGCCACAAAGGCGCGCAGCAGGTCGATGCCGATCTGATCAGATATCATAATCTTTGAACTCTGTTGTCATCGATATCAGTCTACACGGGGAACTGCCGTGTGGCTATCTATCAGGTGTGAGAACAAAGGAGCGCTCGATCCGCATGCCCAAGACGAGCAAGCCGGCACCCACCATCGACTAGGCACTGCCACGGCCCTGCGGCCACGATTCCCAACCAGAGGAGCAAATCCATGAAAGCAATCCGCGTGCATCAGCACGGCGGGCCTGACGTGCTCGCCTATGAAAACGTCGAACTCGGCGAACCTGGCCCCGGCGAGGTCCGGGTGCGCAACCGGGCGATCGGCGTCAACTTCGTCGACGTCTACCTGCGCCGCGGCTCCTACCCGCCACCGCAACTGCCGTTCATCCCCGGAAAGGAAGGGGCGGGTGAGGTGATCTCGGTCGGGCCTGATGTCGAAGGCTTCAAGCCCGGCGATCGGGTCGCCTATGCCGAGGCGCTCGGCGCCTACGCGCAAGAGCACAATGTGCCGGCCCATTTCCTCGTGCATCTACCTGACGATATCGACTTCGAGACGGGTGCGGCGATGATGCTGAAGGGCCTGACGGCGCAATATCTCCTGCGCCGCACCTTCCGTGTCGAAGCTGGCCACACCGTCCTCGTCCATGCGGCTGCCGGCGGCGTCGGCCTTATCCTGACGCAATGGGCGAAGCACCTCGGCGCAACGGTCATCGGCACCGTAGGCTCACCTGAAAAGGCCAGGCTGGCGCGGGCCAATGGCGCAGACCACGTGATCGACTACAGCAGTTCGGGTTTCGCCGACCATGTCCGCGAGATCACCAAAGGCGAGGGCGTCGATGTCGTCTACGACGGCATCGGCAAGGCGACATTCGAAGGTTCTCTCGACAGCCTGCGCCCCTTCGGTCACTTCGTCAGTTTCGGTGCCGCCTCCGGCCCGATCCCGCCGTTCGACATCACGACGCTGGCGATAAAAGGATCGCTTTACGCCACGTGGCCGCTGCTGCCGGCGCACCTGGCACGCCGCGAGGACGTGCTTGCCATGAGCAAGGATCTCTTCGACGTCGTCGCGAGCGGCGCGGTCAAGATCCCCGTCCACGCGCGTCTGCCGCTTTCGGAGGCGGCCGAGGCGCATCGCCGGCTCGAGGGACGCCGGACGACGGGTGCCATGGTGCTGTTGCCTTAGCGTTGGGTGGCTCGACCTGTCGGGCCCCAGACGCTCCTAAAGGTCACGTCTTGCTGGTGGCAGTCAGCCGGTTGTCGGCCCGCGTCACCGCAAGGCTGTCGGCAGGGCTTCCCGACGGATCTCCGTCGCCGAACACATCCATGGTGCAGGTGTGCAGAATGGTGGTGGGCTCTTTCGTGTGGTTCCACATCGTGTGGGTGCGCAGCGAAGGGAAGTGGGCGGAATCGCCGGCTTCCAGCACCATGCGTTCGCCGTCCACCTCCAGCGTCAAAGCCCCCTGGAGAATGAAGAAGATCTCTTCACCCTCGTGCGACATCGGCTCGCTGCGGTGGCCCGGCGGTTCGTGGATGATGGTGCTTCTGAGTACATTGCCGGGGAAGGACGCGGAGAGGCGTTCGTAGGAGACCGCGTTGCCGCGTTCTCCGCCGAGCCCATAGATCGGCCGGTGTTCGCGGCGGGTGAACGGTGTCGCCACCTTCGGTGGGTTGAGGAAGCTTCCCGCCTCGACCTTCAGCGTCCGGCAGACGGCGATCAGCGAGGTCAGTGACGGGACGGTGATGCCACGCTCGATCTGCGAAATGAAACCAACGGAAAAGCCTGCCTCGTCGGCGACCTCCTGAAGGGTCATCTTCAGCGTCTTGCGCCGTTGGCGCAGGCGATCGCCGAGCGACGGCGCCTCTGCCTCGCCGGTAGATGCGCCGCTGGCATGTTCCGTCGTCACTGTCTGTTCCCCTTATAGTCTCTCCTCAAGCTAGGGCGCGGCCCAATTTCCTGTCAATCGCTTTTAGGTATCCTAAAAATCATCCGTGGCTTCAGAAAAGCTGGCTCGGGCAGAGAGACGATGAGGCAGTCGGCAAAGGCGTGTCAGTTGCTGCGCGGCGGCTCGACGGTCGCCGCCACGATTCGGCGCACCACCGGGAGGGCAACGAGCAGGCTCGGGAACGCGACGAGCCAGGAGAAGGCCCAAGCCCTTACCCACAGCGCGAGAAGGTCGGGCTGAAAGCCATTGCCGGCGGCCGTTGAGACGAAGGAGACGATGCCCGACATCAGGGCTGAGAGAACCAGCGGCATAACGATCGGCTGGTACCGGTGAGGAAGCTTCTTTGGCATAGGAATACTCCGGGATTTTGAAGAGAAGGAGAGTGGCTATCGGCCGGCAGGAACGGCGCCGGACGGACCTTGCCGCGAGGCCCGTGCCAACTCGCGGATGAAGCTTAGAAGGCTGCGGGGTTCGCGCTGAAGCGCCGCGCGGAGCGTCAGGCTGTTTCCACCGAGACCGACATCCGAGTAATGGGCATGCACCTTGGCCAGCAGTTCCAACTGGTGGTCGGTGTATGTGGCCGCGATCGGCTTTGCCCATTCGTGAAACCCGATGTCTCCGGCAATGATCGGCCGCCCGAGCGCCCCGGTCATCATCTGGGCGATTTCCTCGCGGTTATGCCGTCCGTCGGCGCAGAGCTCGAGCGTCGCATAGGCGAGGCGGTCTTCGGTCAATGCAATTGCCGCAACTTCGGCAACATCACGGTAATCGACACGGGCGATACGCGCCGTCGTCGGGAACGGCTCGGCGAAGGTGCCGGTTGCAAGCACACTTGGCCAGGCCGGGCGGAGGTTCTGCATGAAGTTCGCGGGATGCAGAATGGTGTAATCGAGCGGTGACGAATAGAGCGCGTCCTCCACCGGCATCTTGGCCGCATGGTTCTTCAGCCGGACATGGGTCGGCTGGATGACCGAGGAAAAGACGAACTTGCTGACGCCGGTACGCACGGCGGCATCGACCATCGACACGCCCATCGCCGCTTCATCCGGGGCAAAGGCAGGCCCGATATGGAAGACGCCGGCAGCGCCTTCGAGTGCCCGGTCGAGGCTGCCGCGCTCACGCAGATCGCCGATCGCGATTTCGGATGCGCCCAGCGATTTCGCCAGCGCGCCATGCGTCTCATCGCGGATCAGGGCGCGAACCTTGGCGCCGCGCCGCGCCAGTTCCGGAACGACGAGACCGGCAAAGCGACCGGTGGCGCCGACAACGAGGATCGTATTGGAGCGCTGGTTCATCTGGGTCTGCCTTTCGTGCCGCCGAGAAGTGATGACTTCAAGCTAATGAGGCACAAGGCGGCGGACAATCGACGTGAAATGTGATTTATTCTCCCGGAAAACGGGATTATCGCATGAGCCGCATCGAAGATCTGGAAGCCTTTATGGCGATCGTCGAACAGGGTAGCCTGACGGCGGCTGCGAAACGGCTGGGGCGCCCGCTCCAGACCGTCAGCCGGTCGCTCGCCATGCTTGAGGACGACGTCGGTGTTGAACTGGTGCATCGCACGACCCGCCGCTCGATGCCGAGCGAGGCGGGCGAGAGCTTCTATCAGCGCATCAAGCCGGCGGTGGAGGAGATCCACGAGGCGCGCGAGGAGGCGGCGCAGCGCCGGTCCGAGCCGTCAGGCGTGCTGCGCCTCGGGGCGCCCAATCTGTTTGCGCCGCGGTTCCTGATGCCAATCATCGCCGAATACATGGCGAAGTATCCTGCGGTCGAGGTGGACCTCGACCTTTCCGATGCGTTCGTCGACCTCGCCGGGAGCGGGCTCGACCTCGTGGTGCGGATCGGGGATCTCGCGGATTCGGGACTGACAAGCAAACGCCTGGGTGCGCTTCGCCGGGTCGTCTTCGGTTCGCCCTCCTATTTCGCGCGCTTCGGTCGGCCTTCACATCCGCTGGAACTGGCCGAGCATCGTTGTGTCACGCGCACGGGCGACGAGCGACCTGGCGCCTGGATGTTCACCATCGACGGTCGGGCTCGTGCGGTCAAAGTCACCGGCGCGTTTCGCACGAATTCGATGAACACGATCTACTCGGCGGTGGAGGTAGGTCTCGGCCTTGGCTACTCTCCGCTCTGGCAGATCAAGCACCTGATCGACGCGGGCAAGGTCGAAATCGTCCTTGAAGACTTTGAGCCCGCTCCGGTGCCGATCCACGCGCTTTGGCTCGAGGGGCGGAGCCCTTCGGCAAAAATCCGTTACTTTCTCGATCTGCTCGGCGAGCGGCTGAAGCTCGACCGCCTTTAGAGCGGGCGAGGCCGTTTCTCTGCCGGCACCGCCCTTAACGTGTGAAGCTGCCTATTTCGCGAACTTCTTGGCGCCGGCGACGCAGAGCACGATGGCGCCGGTGGTTGCAAGCATGGCCCAGCTCACCGGCTCTCCCAGAAGCGTCGCTGCAAGTGCCAGGCCGAAGAAGGGCTGCAGAAGCTGCAGTTGGCCGACGCCGGCAACGCCGCCGAGCGCGAGGCCGCGATACCAGAAGACGAAGCCGACGAGCATGCTGAACACCGAGACATAAGCGAGGCCCGTCCAGGCGCCATGCGTGACCGTCGCGAAGGAGGAAGGCAGCGTGAAGAGCGTGAGCGCGAGCATGATCGGCAGCGACAGGACCAGCGCCCAGCAGATGACCTGCCAGCCGCCAAGCTTGCGCGAGAGGCTGGCGCCCTCGGCGTAGCCGAGGCCGCAGAGGATGATGGCGCCGAGCATCAGGAGGTCGCCGATGGGCGACGCGGCGAAGCCCTGGACCAGCGCGAAGCCCACCACTGCGGCGCTGCCGAGGGAGGAAAAAAGCCAGAAAGCCGGGCGTGGCCGCTCGCCGGCGCGCAACACGCCGAAGATCGCAGTCGCCAACGGCAGCAGGCCGACGAAGACGATCAGATGCGCCGAGGTCACGTGCTGCAAGGCCAGGGCGGTCAAAAGCGGGAAACCGAGCACGACGCCAAAGGCGACAATCGCCAGAGAAACGAGATCGGCCCGAGCTGGACGCGGCTGACGGAAGATCAGAAGCAGCGCGAGCGCGAGCAGGCCGGCGATCGCCGCGCGCGCCACCGTCAGAAACACCGGATCGAAATCCATCACTGCGACGCGTGTCGCAGGCAGTGACCCGCTGAAGATCAGCACCCCGAGAAAACCGCTCATCCAACCGTCTGCCGTCTTGTCCATCGCATGCTCCTTTTTCGCCTGTATCGGCCGAGGAGGGTGGTCTTGCCAGAGACAATGCGGTACAGTTTTGCCAAACTGTAATGGACGATTGGGCAGTACGGATGACAATGCTGGAGCTTGGGATCGGCAGCGAAACGCTGCTCGAAGGCGTGATGGCGACGATCCGACAGCGGATCTCGGGGCGCGTTCTCACACCCGGCGCGAAGCTTCCGTCCATCCGCGCCTTCGCCAAGACCATGCGTGTTTCCAAGTCGACGGTCGTCGAGGCCTATGAGCGGCTGGTGGCGGAAGGCGTCATTCGCTCGAAACCGGGCGCGGGTTTCTTTGTCTCGGCGCCGCTGGCGCCCTTGTCGCTGGCCGAGATTGGGCCGCGGCTCGACCGGGCCGTCGATCCGCTCTGGGTGTCGCGCCAGGCGCTGGAAACGGGCGACAACGTGCTGAAACCGGGCTGTGGCTGGTTGCCGCCGACCTGGATGCCGGAGACGGCTATTCGCCGCGCGCTCAAGTCCGCAGCCAGGCTGGAGGCGAGCGGGCTGACGGACTATGGAACGCCGCTCGGTCATCGGCCGCTGTGCCAGCTTCTGGCGCGACGTCTCGGCGAACATGGGGTCGAGGCGTCACCCGATCAGATCATCCTGACGGAATCGGGAACGCAGGCGATCGACCTTCTCTGTCGCTTCCTGCTCGAACCCGGCGATACGGTCGTGGTCGACGATCCCTGCTATTTCAATTTCCATGCCTTGCTGCGCGCCCACCGGGCTGAGGTGGTGAGCGTGCCCTATACGCCCTCGGGGCCCGATCTGGAAAAATTCGCCGAGGTGCTGACGGCGCATCGGCCGCGGCTCTACATCACCAATTCCGCTCTCCATAACCCGACAGGCGCCACACTCTCTCCTGTCGTCGCCCATCGGCTGCTCAAGCTTGCCGAGCAGGCGGGGCTGACGATCATCGAGGATGATATCTTCGCGGATTTCGAGCATACGCCGGCGCCACGGCTCGCCGCCTTCGACGGGCTCGATCGTGTCGTACAGATCGGCAGCTTTTCCAAGACCCTCTCCGCCTCGATGCGCTGCGGCTTCATCGCCGCGCCGCGCGACTGGATCGAAGGGCTCATCGACCTGAAGATCGCCACCACCTTCGGCGGGCCGAGCCTTGCGGCGGAGCTGGTTTTTTCGATGCTCAAGGATGGCAGTTATCGCAAGCACATGGAGGCGCTGCGCCAGCGTCTGGCGCGCGGCATGAGCGAGACGGCGGCGCGGCTCGGTGCCATCGGCATCAAGCCATGGATCGAGCCGCAGGCCGGGATGTTCCTCTGGTGCCGTTTGCCCGATGGTGTCGATGCGGCCGACGTGGCACAGAAGGCGCTACAGCGGGAGATCGTGCTGGCGCCCGGCAACGTCTTTTCCCATGCCGGCACGGCCAACGGCTTCATGCGCTTCAACGTCTCCCAATGCGAGGATGAGCGGCTTTTCGAAATTCTGCCCCTGATCATGCGCCAATGCGGTGTCGGGCGCGCAGGCTGAGCAGACCGGAGTGCTGAAGGCGATTGCTCGTTTTAGAGGCAATCGCCGGCGATTGCTGGGGAAGGGCCGTTGATCTCAGCCTTGCCACTTTGCTTTGCCGCGGAGTTGGGCAGGTTTTGCCTATTTTTTGCGCAACTCGCTTTTTCCTTGCGCTGTTGCTTCTGCTCGCCGGGCCTCCTGCCTGCGACCAAAGGCAAATTTCTCTGGATTTTCGGCGTTGAACCCGAGTTGGCACGATTAATGCTTCTTAACGGGCATCGGTCGTCGGGCAGCCGATCTGGATTGCCCAGCCGCTTCGGAACCCAGCCATTCCTGGCGTCATGTGAGAGAACGAAATGACAAAGTTTAAGCTCGAATACATCTGGCTCGACGGTTACAAGCCCACCCCGAACCTGCGCGGCAAGACCTTGATCAAGGAATTCGATGCTTTTCCGACGCTTGAGCAGCTGCCGTTCTGGGGCTTCGACGGGTCCTCGACGATGCAGGCCGAAGGCAGCAGCTCTGACTGCGTTCTGAAGCCGGTTGCCGTTTATCCGGATCCGGAGCGCAAGAACGGCGTTCTGGTTCTCTGCGAAGTCATGATGCCCGATGGCACGACCCCGCATCCGTCCAACACCCGCGCCTCCATCCTCGACGACGAAGGCGCCTGGTTCGGCTTCGAGCAGGAGTATTTCTTCTATCAGAACGGCCGCCCGCTCGGTTTCCCGGAAGCCGGCTTCCCCGCGCCGCAAGGCCCCTATTACTGCGGCGTCGGTTTCAGCAATGTCGGCGATGTTGCCCGCAAGGTCGTCGAAGAGCACCTCGACATCTGCCTGGCTGCCGGCATCAACCATGAAGGCATCAACGCAGAAGTCGCCAAGGGCCAGTGGGAATTCCAGGTGTTCGGCAAGGGCTCGCGCAAGGCCGCCGACGAAATCTGGCTCGCCCGCTACCTGCTGCAGCGCCTGACGGAAAAATACGGCATCGACGTCGAATACCACTGCAAGCCGCTCGGCGACACCGACTGGAACGGCTCGGGCATGCACGCCAACTTCTCGACCGAATACATGCGCACAGTCGGCGGCAAGGACTATTTCGAAAACCTGATGGCTGCCTTTGCCGAAGCCCGCGCCGACCACATCGCCGTCTACGGTCCTGATAACCACATGCGCCTGACCGGCAAGCACGAAACCGCTTCGATCCACCAGTTCAGCTACGGCGTTGCTGACCGTGGCGCTTCGATCCGCGTTCCGCATAGCTTCGTCAACAACGGTTACCGCGGTTACCTCGAAGATCGCCGCCCGAACTCCAAGGGCGACCCCTACCAGATCGCTTCGCAGATCCTGAAGACGATCTCGACAGTGCCGACCGACGTCGCAAAGCGCGAAGCCGCCTGATTTTCCCTTGCCCGGCGCATACGAGGGCGCCGGGCAAACTCGACTATGTCGCGCCTCTCGCGACGACAAACAAAAACGCCCTGCGGATTGCGGGGCGTTTTTTGTTTTGGAGCGATGCGCGCGTGGTTCCGAGCTTTAGACCGCGCGCACGAAATGATCGGGTTCCACTTCGCGAATCGACTCTTGCGTCGCTGCCGAGCGGCGGCGTGTCTCGTCTGCCTCGGAGGCGCTGACTTGCGCGTTCGGATCGTCGAAGCGGATGTCGGGGTCGGGAACGGCCGAGAGCAACAGCTTGGTATAGGGATGGGCCGGATTGTCGATGACCTTGCCGGTATTTCCCCATTCGACGATCTGGCCGGCATACATCACCGCGATATCCTCGGCCACATAGCGGGCGGTCGCGATGTCGTGGGTGATGTAGAGCAGGCCGAGGTTCATCTCGCGCTTCATTTCGCTGAGCAGATTGAGCACGCCGAGGCGCACGGAAACGTCGAGCATCGAGGTCGGCTCGTCGGCGACGATGACCTCGGGCTTTGCCGCGAGTGCGCGGGCGATGTTGACGCGCTGGCGCTGACCGCCCGAGAGTTCGTGCGGGTACTTCGGCGCGACGATATCGGGATCGAGCTTCACTTGCCGCAGGAGCGCCTTGATCTCCTCCGCGATTGCGGCGCCCTTGATGTCGGGGCGATGCAGCATCAGCGGCCGCTTCAGATGATAGGCGATCGTGTGGGCCGGGTTGAGCGAGGCGAACGGATCCTGGAAGATCATCTGCACCGATCGGCGATAGTCGGCGTTCTCCTTGCTTTCCGCTGAAACGATGGGCTTGCCCTTGAAGAGCAGCCGCCCTTCGCTCGGTTCGTATTCGCGCATGGCGATGCGGGCGCAGGTGGTCTTACCGCTGCCGGATTCGCCGACGACGGCGAGCGCCCGTCCCGTATGGAGCGAAAAAGAAATCGACCGCGCGGCACGCACGGCGCCCGGTCCGTTGCCAAAGGTCTTGCTGACCTTGTCCAAGGTCAAAATGGGTGCGGATGTGCCGGTCATCGAAGAACGCCTCCATGCAGCGAGGGAAAGGAGGCCCAGAGCTTCTTCGTGTAGTCGTGTTCGGGCGTCCGGTAGATGGTGTCGGCGGTGCCCTGTTCGACCAGCTTGCCGGCAAGCATGATGCCGATGCGGTCGCAGAACTGCACCATCAGCCCGAGGTCGTGGGTGATGAAGAGCACGGCGAAGCCGAGCTTGCGCCGGAGCTCGTTGATGCGCTGCAGGATTTCGCGCTGAACGACGACGTCAAGCGCCGTCGTCGGTTCGTCCATGACGATGAGGCGCGGATCGAGCGCCAGGCAGATGGCAATCACGATGCGCTGGCGCATGCCGCCGGAAAACTGGTGCGGATAGTCGCGCATCCGGTCCGGCGAAATATCGACGAGCCGCAGCATTTCTGCAGTGCGGTCACGCGCAGCGGCCCGGCTTATGCCCTTATGTGTCTTCAAGACGTCGTAGAACTGCTGCTCGATGCGCAACACCGGGTTCAGCGAGTTCATCGCGCTCTGGAACACCATCGCCACCTCGCGCCAGCGGAAATCGGCAAGGCCCTTATGGTCGAGATCGAGCACGTTGCGGCCGTCGAGCAGGATGGCGCTCTCCTTGCGGATCAGCGCCGGCGGCCTGTGCAGCCGGCTAATGGCAAAGGCGATCGTGCTCTTGCCGCAGCCGGATTCTCCGGCAAGGCCGAAGACTTCCCCGGGCGCAACGTCGAAGCTGACGTCGTCGACGGCGCGGAAGTCGTTGGTCTCGCCGATATAGTCGATGGTCAGGTTTTTGACCGAAAGCAATGGCGCTGTCACAGGCGGCCCTCCCCGGAACGGATAAGGGCCGACCAGCGGCCGAGGCGGTTGCCGGTGCGCAGCCGCGGATTGGCGATCTCATCGACGGCGAAGTTGAGCAGCGACAGGCCAATGCCGAGGAAGGCGAGCGCGAAGCAGGGCGTCAGGATGTCCCACCAGGCGCCGACCGAAAGGGCAGAGGCCTTCTGGGCGCCATAGAGCATAGTGCCCCAGGAAACGACCTTGGGATCGCCAAGGCCGAGGAACTCGAGCGTTGCCTGGGTGATGATCGCAAAGATCACGCTGCCGATGAAGTTGATGCCGACAATCGAAATCAAGTTGGGGAAGATCTCGAAGGTCATGATGCGCCAGCGCGGCTCACCCATCATCTCGGCGGATTTCACATAGTCCTTCTGCTTGACCGAGAGCGTTTCGGCGCGGGTGACGCGTGCGCCCCAGGCCCAAGAGGTGCCGCCGAGAATAAGCGCGATGACCCACGGGCTCGCCTGGCCGATGAAGGCGGCGAGCACGAGCAGCAGCGGCAGGTTTGGGACGACGAGCACCATGTTGGTGAAGAAGCTGATGACTTCGTCGACCTTGCCGCCGCGGTAGCCGGCGATGATGCCGAGCGCGGTGCCGACGGCGGTGATCAAAAGGCCGGCGCCGAAACCGACCGCAAGCGAGGTACGAGCGCCATAGATCAGGCGTGCGAAGACGTCCTGGCCGATGCGGGTGGTTCCGAGCCAATGGTCGAGCGACGGCGCCTGGTGCGGCCGGCCGACGCGGGCGCTCGGGTCGTAGGTAGTCAGCAGCGGGGCGGCGATCGCCACGAGCACAATGAAGGCGACGATCAGCGCGCCGACCATGGCCTTGCGATTGTGGATCAGCGGGAAGGAGGAGGTCTTCATGTCAAGCCCTCTTCAGTCGCGGGTCGAGCAGCACATAGCTGATGTCGACGACGAAGTTGGCGACGAGCATCGTGGCGGTCATGATCAGAAGCTGTCCCTGGATGACGGGGTAATCGCGGGCGAGGATAGCCTGGTAGAGAATGTTGCCGAGACCGGGGTAGTTGAACACGACCTCGGTCACCAGCGAGCCGCCAAGCACCGTGCCGATGGCAATAGCAAGGCTCGAAACGGTCGGCAGCAGCGCGTTGCGCGCGGCATACCAGAGCATCACGCGGGTGTCGGAAAGCCCCTTCGCGCGGGCCATGACGATATAGTCCTCGCCGAGCAGGTTGATCATGTTGTTGCGCATGGTCACGGCGAAGCCGCCTGTCAGAACGGCGCAGAGCGTCAGCATCGGCAGCAAGCCGTGATAGATGACGCTACCGAAATAGGTGAGCGAGAAAGCCGGATCGAGCGCCGGATCGGCGGCATAACCGGTCGGAAACCAGCCGAGGGTGAAGCCGAAGGTGAAGACGACGATCAGCGAGGTGACGACGGCCGGCACCGAGGTCGCGAAGATCGCGCCGACGGAAACGATGACGTCGAAGAGGCTGCCGCGTCGCCAGGCGGCAAGAATGCCGAGGAAGGTGCCGAGCGCGAAGCTTACCAGCGTCGCCGTGCCCATCAGCCCCACGGTCCAGACGAGCGCATTGCCGAGAACCGTCGTCACCGGCAGCGGGAAATACTTGATCGAGCGACCGAGATCGCCGCTGAAGATGCTGCCGAGATAGGTGAGGTACTGCTGCCAGAGCGGGCCGTCGACGAAGCCGAAGGTCAGTTTCAGGGCCTGCAGGCTTTCGGGCGGCAACTCGGCGCCGGCGCTCGAAAACATGATCTGCACCGGATCGCCGGGCATCAGCCGCGGCAGGAAGAAGTTGATCGTCGCCGCGGCGACGAAGGCCGCCAGGTAGAAGCACAGGCGGCGTAGCAGAAAGGCCATCGGGAACTCCATCGACTGCGGCCGCCGCATGTGGGCGTCAGGCGGCAGGGCTGTCTTTTTGTCGGACCGTCCGAACGAGCAAAAGCCAGGACGGTCGCGTGGCGGACGAAGGGCGTCCGCCACTGTTTCCGGATCAAGACAAGGCGCCCTCCCGGAGCATCGTCCGTGAGAGCGCCGCGCCTGCGATCGGGTTACTTCACCGGTTCAAGCGCCAGCAGGTGCAGGAGACGCGCCGGGTTGTTGCGGGTGATCGACGGGTTGACGAAGGGGTTTTCCGCCGTCGCCCAGCCCTTGAAGCGCTTAGTGTTGTACTGGTACCAGTTCGGGTTGTTGAATACCGGCATCATGGGCATGTTCTCGGCGACGACGCGTTGTGCCTTGTTCATCGCTTCCTTCTGCTTGATCGGGTCAGCGGTCTGGGTGAACTCCGTCAGCAGAGCCTCGACGTCCGGATTGAACCAGCGCTGCGCGGTGAAGCGGGTCTTGCCCTTGTCCGAAGCGCTGAAGGCGCGCTTGTAAGGGTAGTAGGGCGAGGCCGATGCCGGCAGGCTGTTGATCGCCGCGTCGAAGGTGCCGTTGATGAGGTTACCGGTCCAGACAGCCTCTTCCGGCGTCTCGATCTTGGCGTCGAGGCCGACCGCCTGCAGGCCTTCGGCCGCGATCGTCACCGTGTCGATCCAGTCGGTCCAGGAGCTCGGCACAATGATCGAGAAGGCGATCTTGCTGCCATCCGGGTTGTCGCGGAAGCCGTCGCCGTCCTTGTCGGCATAGCCGGCTTCGTCGAGCAGCGCCTTGGCGGCGTCGGCATCGTACTTGCCGTATTTACCGAAGTCGGCCGCAACCGACGGATCGGCCCAGCTCTTGTAAAGTTCGCCCATGCCGGCCGGGTCTTCGTTGAGCGTCGGATAGCCGTAGCCGGCGACGTCAACCATGGTGCCGCGGTCGAGCGCCATCGAGGCGGCGCGGCGGAACTTCACGTCGTTGAAGGCCTTACGATTGTTCTCGTTCGCGGTTTCCTGGTTGAACAGGAAGGCGACCATGCTGCTTGGCGAGTACCAGAAGTGATAGTGCTCCGGGTCCTTGGCGACATAGACGTTCTCGATATCCGGGATGAAGGAAACGCCCCAGTCGAGCGTGCCGGAGGCCGTCGCCGTCAGGATCTGGTTGTTGTCGGCGAGCTGCGGGAAGCGCACGCAGTCGATCTTCAATGTTGCGGCATCCCAATAATGCGGGTTGCGGCACTGGTCGTAGGTCTGGCCGGTAAAGCGCGGGATCTCGGTCAGCGGGCCGCTGCCGACGGGCGTCTCGTTGGCGAAGGTCACCGGCTCGGCGATGTCCTTCCAGACATGCTCCGGAACGATCGGCAGCTGCGCCAGCTGCTCGGCTGCGAGCGAGCTCGGATTGGCGAGCATGAAGCGCACCGTCTCAGCATCCACGGCCTCGACGCCGGTGATGAAGGTCCAGATGCTGACGAAATCAAGCGCCGGGAACTTCTTCAGATAGTCGTAGGTGAACTTGACGTCGGTCGCCGTCAGCGGCTTGCCGTCCGACCACTTCAGGTTCGGCCGAAGCTTGAACTCGATCGACTTCAGGTCGTCGGCAAGCTTGAAGCTTTCAGCCAGGCGAAAGACCGGCTTGTTGCCGTCGAAGCGATTGAAGACGACGAGCGGCTCGTAGATGAAATCGAGCGTGCTCTGGCGCGCCGAGGTCTGATTGAACGGGTTGAAGTTGCGTACCCAGGTGGTCGCCGGCTCGATGTTGGCGGTGAGCACGGTCTGGGCGGCCGCCGGGCCGGCGAGGAGGGCAAGCGCGGTGGCTGCGCCGAGAATGGATTTTTTCACGGTAGTTCCCCTTTTGATTTTCGGATTGGTCAGGCGACGAGGGCGCTGTTGAACATGTCCTCGACTTCCGCATGGGCCGCGCGCACGTCGACCTTCAGCGTGCCGAGACGGGCCTTGCCGGCGTCGATCCGCTTCTGGGCGGCGGCGGTCAGCGGACTTGCCGCCTTGGCTGCCGCTTCGCTTTCAGCGAGCGTGCCGTGGCTGTGGAGCGCAATGTCGAAACCGGCGTCGAGCACCTGGCGGACACGCTCTGGCAGCGTACCGCGAAGCGATTCCATGAAGATGCAATCGGAAACGAGAACGCCGTCGTAGCCCATGTTGTTGCGGATGACGTCGTGCATGACCGGCGAGATGGATGCCGGCAGCTCCTTGTCGAAAGCGGAATAGACGACATGGGCGACCATGGCCCAGGGCGTGTCGCGAAGTGCTACGAAGGGCTTGAAGTCGGTAGCGGTCAGCGTCTCGCGCGAAGCATCGACGATGGGCCGCTCCTTGTGCGAATCGAGCGTCGCCCGGCCGTGGCCCGGGATGTGCTTCATGACCGGCATGTTGCCGGTCTCAAGCAGGCCATCGACTACCTCACGGCCGAGCGCTGCGATGAAGTCCGGATCGGCGCCGAAGGAGCGGGCGCCGATCACCGAGCTGGTGGTTGCAAAAACGAGGTCGAGCACCGGCGAGCAGCCGCTCGTGAGACCAAGTTCGCTCATCATCGTGCCCATGGCCTGGCTCGAAAGGCGAAGCGCCTTCTTGCCGAGGGCGACATCGCGGCGGGCGAGCTCGGCGAACTCGCCGAAGGAGCGAAACAGCGGCCAGGGGCCGGCGTCGAGATGCTGGACGCGGCCGCCTTCCTGGTCGGTGAAGACGGGGGCATCTTCGCGGCCAACCGCTTCGCGAAAGCGTTCGATCAGCGCCCTTGTCTGCGCGGGTTCGCGCTGGTTGCGGCGGCCGACGAACAGGCCGAGCGGATTGGTTTCGCGGAACAGAGCGAACTCGTCGTCGGAAAGTGTGGGATTGGGAATGCCGACAAAGAGGGCAAGCGGGGTCGAGGACATTGGGAGGCTCCGATAGTGGAAATTACTTGGAAGGGCGGCGCAGCATGCCCTGGTAGATCCCCTTGTCGGGGGCCGGGATCGGCACGGCGCCGACGGTCTTTGCGTAGAAATCGACGGGGCCGGCATCGCCGATGAAGGCATAGGCGTGGCCAAGGGTCTTCATGGTGTCGAGACAACTGGAGAGCAGCGCCACGCCGATACCCTTGCCACGGCTTGCGGGATCGACGCCCGTCGGGCCGAAAAAGCCCGGCGCCGTCGTGTCATAGCAGGCAAAGCCGACCAGCTTGCCGTCGTCCACGGCAATGAGGCATGCCACGGGGCGGCGCGTGAAGGCGACAGCCACCTCGCTTGCCCAGGTCTCGCTGAAATTCTCCCGCACCCAATCAATGACCAGGCGCATTTCCGGCGGCAAGGCGGGCCGAATGGTCGCCTTGTCGGTTTCGGTTCTTCGCTCGAGTTCGCCAAGGATCGGCGAATACAAGCTCACCAGCATGTCAGGCATGTGCTCCTCCACGTATTCCGTTATTAAGGAATTGCTGCCTTTGTAATGCAATAGATGGAGCCAACCCGACCGGCTTGTCAATCGCCAATCGCCAGATTCGCGGTGCTATCCTCTTTTCGCGCCATCAGACGTCGACCGATGAAACGTTCCAGCGGTGCAGCCTAGGACCGCGTATCCCGGCCGGCCTCGGGTGCATGGCTGCGGTAGCGGTGCCGGAAAAATGGCGGCCAAAAGAGCCGAGCAAAGCGCTTCGCTCTGAAGATTGCACGTTTGTACAACTTTGTTCTTGGGTTGTTCGAAATATATCTTGATTTACAAAAACACTAAGTATGAATATTCGCGCTCTCATGAAGTGCATGCTTAAGAAGAGCTCGCCATTTTCGATCGCGACCAAGTATTTCCTGAGAAGAAAAGTATTGTTTTTCTGCGTGGGCGGCGCAGGTTCTTGTCCCGCTGCCTTTATGGCTACTCCGCCGGACGCGTCAGGATGAACAGCGCAGGAAGCGCCATCGACGCCGCGACGATCGCGGCCAGCGTCAGGCTTGGATTGCCGAAGAAAACGAAGAGTCCGAAGCTAGCGGCCATCAGGCTGACCGCACCGGTTTTGGCGCGCTTGGAGATGGCGCCCTTTTCACGCCATAGCCGCAGCGAGGCCCCGAAGACGCGGTGATTGAGCAGCCATTGCTCCAATCGCGGCGAAGCGCGAGCGAAGAGGCCCGCCGCCAAAAGCAAGAACGGAGTCGTCGGCAGGACGGGGAGGAAGGCGCCGATGACACCCAACCCGACCATCAGCCATGCAATACCAAGACAGAGGATACGAAGGGCGGGGTTCATACGATGGCTCCGGTGAGCGTCATGCTTCGGATGTCTCGACGATCGGCGTCGTGGCCGCCTCGCTCGGCGGCCAGCGGCGAAGCGCCTCGGCTCCCAGCTCCGTCAGGGCATAGATGCCGCGGTCGATCCGCTCGAACCAACCATAGACGTTGCTGAGCAGGATCTTGGCGGCATCCGGTGCGACCGGGCGAAGGTCGCGCGGGCGCTGCTGGCCGCTCTGCAGGGCGGCCGCACAGGCAAGCGCCTGCTGCCGATAGGCGGTCATGATCGGCGAACGGGTGGCACCGCCGGCGGTCGGGTCGCCCTTGCGGCGGCGGTGCTCGCTGATCAGGCGCGACCGCTTCCTGTTGTTCTTGCGAGGCATTACCGCGGAGGCTGCGAGAATGACGTCGACCATGCCATTGTCGGCGACCGCCAGCATGCCGAATCCGAGCCTGCGGCAGAGATCGCGGAACCGGCGATCGCTCTCCCGCCCCTTGCCTTTGGCCGAGACACGGGCGGCGATCCACACCTCGTCGCCGGCGGTGGCGCGGTCGACGGCCTGCAGGATCAGCTCGAGATTGAAGCTCAGCTTGAGCTCGCAGATGACGACAAGCGGCGGCTCGTCATCGCTGAGCGCCACCATGTCGCAGCCGCCGATCTCGCCCTTGACGCTGTAGCCGCGGGTTTCGAGAAAGCTCTTGATCGGCTGATAGAGGGTCGTCTCCAAACCCGGGAATCCTGTTCTGGTCGAAATCGGGGAGGCTCAAGCAGTGACGCATCATTGCGAAAGGAGACTAGCAGATAACCCCGATCGCCGGACTTGTCATCACGTCGCAGCAGGAAGGAGGGCTGACCTCGTTGCTCCGAGGATCCAACCGATGCAGTAGCAACCTCGCTTCGTCCTAACCTTGTGTTGTGCTATTATTCTCGAATGGACTCCTCTTCGGAGGCGTCGGGCATGCGAGGTTTTGACGACGGATGTTGCGAATCCTCACGCTGTTGTTTGTTTTGATCTCGTCATTCGCGTTTCCAGCTTCGCCGCAGGCCGAAAACGATCGGGTCGCCTTGGTGCTGCATGTCAACGGCGCCATCGGCCCGGCCACGGCCGAATATGTCAGGCGCGGCTTGACGAAGGCGGAACAGCGCCGCCTTCCGCTGGTGGTCTTGCAGATGGATACACCCGGAGGTCTCGACACGTCGATGCGCGAGATTATCCGCGCGATCCTCGCTTCCCCCGTGCCCGTTGCAAGCTACGTTGCGCCGAGCGGCGCGCGTGCGGCGAGCGCCGGCACCTATATCCTCTATGCCAGCCACATCGCGGCCATGGCGCCGGGAACGAACCTCGGGGCGGCGACGCCGATTGCGATCGGTGGTGACATGTTCGGTCAGGGGAAGGATGGCGATACCAGCAAGGACGGCGGCAAGCAGCCGGCGGCTCAGAACGCCGCCGAGGCGAAGCTCGTCAATGATGCCGTGGCCTATATCCGAGGACTGGCCGAACTGCGCGGGCGCAATGCCGACTGGGCCGAGAAGGCGGTGCGCGAGGCTGCAAGCCTCTCGGCCGAAGCGGCCGTCAGGGAGAAGGTCGTCGATTTCACCGCCGCCACCGTCGCCGATCTCTTGCAGCAGGCAAACGGGCGCTCCGTGCAAGCGGGGCAACAGGAGATCGTGCTCGATACGGCGGCGCTTGCCGTCGAGGACTTCGTGCCCGACTGGCGCACCAGGCTGCTTTCGGTCGTTACCGATCCCAATATCGCGGTCATCCTGATGATGATCGGCATTTACGGTTTGATCTTCGAGTTCCTGTCTCCGGGGTCGGTGGCGCCGGGCACCATCGGCGGCATCAGCCTGTTGCTTGGGCTCTATGCGCTTTCGGTGCTACCCGTCAGCTACGCCGGCATCGGACTGATCCTGCTTGGCATCGGCCTGATGGTTGCCGAGGCGCATTCGCCGTCTTTCGGCGTGCTCGGCGCCGGTGGCAGCGTTTCACTGGTTCTGGGCGCGGCAATCCTCTTCGACACGGATACGCCGGGCCTGCAGGTCTCCTGGTCCGTGCTGGCGGCGCTTGCCGTCGCAAGCTTCGGCTTCAGCCTGCTGGTCGCACGGCTGGCCTTCAGCTCACGCCACCACGCGGTGGTGACCGGCGGCGAACAGATGATCGGGATTGCGGGCAAGGTCGATAGTTGGACAGGCGCCGCCGGCTACGTCATCGCCCATGGCGAACGCTGGCAGGCGGTGAGCACGGAAACGCTGTCGAGAGGTGAAGATGTGAAGGTTGTCGGGCGGAACGGACTGACGCTCGAAGTGGTGCGCGAAGGTCAAAAGGCATAGCGCTCCGCGGGTCCTATGGGCGCAGGCGAAAGCGTCCGGAATGGAGGAATGGTCATGGACATGTTTGGGAGCCTCGCTCCTCTTGCCGCGTTGTTGGTGCTTGTCATTCTCGTTATCGCCTATTCGATCCGGATCCTGCGTGAATACGAGCGCGGGGTGATCTTCACGCTCGGGCGGTTCACCGGCGTCAAGGGACCGGGGCTGATCCTGCTGGTGCCCTATGTGCAGCAGATGGTGCGGGTCGATCTCAGGACCCGGGTGCTGGACGTGCCGAGCCAGGACGTGATCTCCCATGACAACGTTTCGGTCCGCGTCAGCGCTGTGATCTATTTCCGGGTCATCGATGCGGAAAAATCGACGATCCAGGTCGAAGACTTCATGATGGCGACGAGCCAACTGGCGCAGACCACCCTGCGCTCGGTGCTCGGCAAACACGATCTCGACGAGATGCTGGCGGAGCGGGACCGGCTGAACGAAGACATCCAGAAAATCCTCGACAGCCAGACGGATGCCTGGGGCATTAAGGTCGCGACCGTGGAAATCAAACATGTCGACATCAACGAGAGCATGATCCGCGCGATCGCCCGCCAGGCCGAGGCCGAGCGCGAACGGCGCGCCAAGGTGATCAATGCCGAGGGCGAGCAGCAGGCTGCCGCCAAGCTGCTCGAGGCTGCCGAGATCCTGTCCAAGCAGCCTCAGGCGATGCAACTGCGCTATCTGAGCACGCTCAACGTCCTTGCGGGCGAGAAGAATTCAACTGTCATCTTCCCGTTCCCCATGGAGCTCGGCCGCCTGTTCGGGCTAAAGGCCGACAAGCCGCCCGGTCAAACGTGAGCGCCGCGAAGGCGCTCAGGCCGCCGCCGTTTCAAGATTGGCGACCTTCATGAGGTCGTCGACTGCGCCGGGCGCAGCCGCCAAGACCGGAGACCAATGCGTCAAAGCCTCGCCGCGCGTCGGGAAGGGCAATGTCCAGCCGCCGGCTTCGTTCACCAGGCAGTAGCCACCGAGGCAATCCCAGGCATGCATATAGGGCTCGTAGTAACCGACGAGGCGACCGGCGGCGACATAGGCGATCATCAGCGCACCGGAGCCGTTGCGCATGAAGTTGCCGCCATTCGAAAGCAGACGCTCGACGATGGCACCCATCTCGCCGGGTTTCACCTGATCGTTGGCGCCAAGCCCGGTGACGGCGTTGCGGATCGTGCGCGTGCCGTCGAGGCGAAGCGGCTTGCCGTTCAGCGTCGCGCCGCGGCCCGTTGCCGCCGCGTAGACTTCCTGATGGCAGGGCGCGTGGATCACGCCGATGACGGGCTTCTCCGCATGCACGACGGCGATCGAGACGCACCAGTTCGGCATGCCGTTGACGAAGGGCGTGGTACCGTCGATCGGATCGAGCACCCAGGTAAAGCCGGATGTGCCGTCGAGAAGACCATGCTCCTCGCCAAGCACGCCATCATCCGGAAACGCGGCGGCGATCTTGTCGCGGATCAGGGTCTCGACGTTGCGATCGGCGATCGAGACGACGTCGTGAGCGTCGCGCTTGGTTTCGATGACAAGCGTTTCCCGCTTCAGGAAATAGTCGTAGGCGAGCCGACCGGCCTCCTCCGCCATGGATTTGGCAAGCGCGAACCGGGCGTCGAGGCCGGCAATTTCAGCAGTCATGCAAGTGTCCTTCTCGTATCCAGTTGTAAAAAATCATGCGTCAATCAAAGCGAGGCCCCGGTTGCGGAAACCGATCGCGACCTCCGTTGCCGGAGATAACATGTCCTCGACCGCCTGATCGACAACAAACAGGAGACCGGTTGCCGTTTCGACCTCGTATTCGACATGGCCGCCGAGATAGGCGGCGCTGCTGATCGTGCCGGAAAGGGCTGCGCCCTTGGCCGGCGTCAGGGTCACCGCATTGGGACGCACCGCGAGCTTGGCCGGGCCGGGCCGCGTGTTCCTCGACGGCAGGCGGTGTTCGAGGCCGCCGACGCGGATCGTCGCCTGGCCAGCTTCGGCGGCGGTGACCTCGCAAGGCAGCACATTGGCCTCGCCCATGAAGTCGGCGATGAAGGTCGAGGCGGGCGTCTCGTAGAGATCGCGCGGTGCTCCTTCCTGCGCGATCGCACCATCCTTCATGACGATGATGTGGTCGGAAACGGCAAGCGCCTCGTCCTGGTCGTGGGTGACGTAGACCGCGGTGAAGCCAAGCCGCTGCTGCAACTCGCGGATTTCCGTGCGCACCTTGCGGCGCAGGCGCGCATCGAGGTTCGACAGCGGCTCGTCCAGCAGCAGCACTTGCGGTTCGAGCACGAGGGCGCGGGCGACGGCGACACGTTGCTGCTGTCCGCCGGATAGCTCGGCGGGAAGCCGCTGGCCGAGGCCGCCAAGGCCGACGAGTTGCAGGCCTTCCTCGGCGCGCTCGCGCGCCTCCTTCTTCTTGATGCCGGAGGATTCGAGGCCATAGGCGACATTGTCGAGCGCCGACATGTGCGGGAAGAGCGCATAGGACTGGAACACCATCGAGACGTCGCGCTCATTGGCCGGCAGCATGGTCACGTCCTTGCCGCCGATCAGGATCTTGCCGGCGGACGGGTGTTCGAGGCCGGCAAGCATGCGCAGCGTTGTCGTCTTGCCGCAGCCGGAAGGCCCAAGCAGGGTCACGAGCGTACCGGGCTCGATGGTGAGCGACAGGTCGTGGATGGCGGTGAAGGCACCGAACTGCTTGCGCACGTTCTGAAAGACGACCGAGCCGGTGCGCGGGTTGCTCATGGGTGTGCTCATGCGGTTTTCTCCTGGGAGATGGTGGTGGCGGACGAACGCGCCGGAGCGGCACTGAGGACGCGGTTTTCGCGCCTTAGCTTGCGTTCGCCGACAAGCAGTTGCAGGCCGGTGATGACGGTGATCATCACCAGGATGAGGGCCGAGGAATAGGCGATCGCAACACCGAACTCGCCGTTTTCGACAAGGCCGACGATATAGGCGGTGGCCATGTTGTATTCGGCACTGACGAGGAAGACGACGGCGCTGATCGAGGTGATCGCCCGGACGAAGGAATAGACGAGCGCTGCGACGATCGCCGGCCGCAAGAGCGGCAGGATGACCTTGCGCAGCGTCCGGAGGCTCGTTGCCCGAAGCGTCAGTGACGCCTCGTCGAGGCTCTTGTCGAGTTGGCTCATCGCCGCAATGCCGCCGCGCACGCCGACCGGCATGTTGCGGAAGACGAAGCAGGCGACGAGGATCAGTGCCGTGCCGGTCATTTCGAGCGGCGGCAGGTTGAAGGCGATGATGTAGCTGATACCGATGACGGTGCCGGGAATGGCAAAGCTCAGCATCAGCGCGAACTCGAAGACGTCACGGCCGGCAAAGCGCTGGCGCACGATAAGATAGGCGGTCAGCAGGCCGACGAGTGCTGTCAGGGGTGCTGCAATCAGCGAGATTTCCATGGTCGTCCAGAAAGAGTTCCAGGCGACACCGGTCCAGGCGATCGCGCCGTCGGCAAACGAGATCGAGAAGGCCTTGGCGTAGTGGTCGAGGGTCAGCGAATTGTCGAGGCCCCAGGTCTTCACGAAACCGCCGAAGAGGATCATGCCGTAGACGACGACGGTGAAGATCATCCACGGGATGACGATCGCGTGAACGCCGATCGACAGCGAGCGCGGAAGGGCGCTATGGGCGCCGGAATCGCCCTTGCCGGTGACGGTCGAATAGTTCTTGCCGGCGAGCCAGTAGCGTTGAGCCAAAAAGGCCGAGAGCGTGAAGCAGAGCAGGATGATCGCGAGAACCGCTGCGCGGGATGGATCGTTCTGGGCGCCGACGACGGCGAAGAAGATCTCGGTCGAAAGCACGCCGTGGCTGCCGCCGAGCACGAGCGGATTGCCGAAATCGGCCATGCTTTCGATGAAGCCGATGAGGAAGGCGTTGGCGAGGCCTGGTTTCATCAGCGGCAGCGAGACGTTCCAGAAAGTGCGCCAGCGATCGGCCCGGAGCGTCTGCGACGCCTCTTCCATCGACGGGCTGACGCCCTCGACGACGCCGATCAGCACGAGGAAGGAGATCGGCGTGAAGGAGAGAACCTGGGCGATCCAGATGCCGGTAAGGCCGTAGAGCCAGCGGCCGGGCTCGATGCCGAAGGCATCGGACAGAAACTCGGTGACGACGCCGGCGCGGCCGAAGAGCAGCGTCAGCGCCAGGCCGATGACGAAGGGCGGGGTAATGATCGGCAGGATAGTCAGGAGCCGCATGCCCTTCTTGAAGGGAAAGCGCGTGCGGGTGGCCACAAGCGCGAAGGCAAGGCCAAGGAGCGTCGAGCCTGATGCGGTCATCAGCGCTAGCCACAGGGTGCGCCAGGCGACGCCGCAGCGGCCTTCGCCGATGACGCAGCCCAGGCTCCAGATCGAGCCGTCGTGGATGTTGCGAATGAAACCGTCAGGCTTGAACGAGCCGTCGAAATCCTGGACGGAAGCTGCGAACATGCTGCCGACCGGATAGAAGACGAAGACGATGACAAGGGAAACGAGCAGCGAAATCGCCGCAACGATGAAGGCGTCGCCCTTGAGCACGCCACGCTCCGCAAGCCCGAAGGCGAAGAGCAACACGAAGGTGAGTGCCGCGATCACGGCGCCGGCGCCCATCGAGGGTTGACCGTCGGAGAGAGGGCCGAACAGGGCCTCGGTGATCGTCCAGGTCCAGCCGGTGAAACCGATCGCCAGTCCCTGAAGCGCGAGAAAAACGACACCGGCGGCGCCGGCGATCGCGAGCACCAATCCGCGGCGGCCAGGGTCGCGGATAAAGCGTGCTGCCGCCGAGACGGCCAAGAGCAGAAACGCCACGCCAAGCCAGGCGCGGCCATGGGCGAAGATCTGTGCCAGGCCGGGGGCGACGGCGGGGTCGAATGGGAAGCTGGCGAGCCATCCAAGGCCGAAGAAGCCACCTTCGATGCGATACCAGGGGACCAGCAGGAAAGCGGCCAGTCCGAGCCCGAGTGTCAAGTCGAGCCTGCGGTTGCGATGTTCCATGACGGTCCTCGCGTGATTTGAGATGAAAATGGTGCGCCGTTGGGCCCGATTCAGAGATCGGAGCCGACAAACGGGCGTCTATGCCAGGCGGTGCCGGCCGGATCGCTTTTCCGGCCGGCTGATCCTGCGATCAGTTGGCGCTTGCGCCCACTTCGCGATCCCAGCGCTCAAGCAGCGCCTTGCGCTTCTCGGCGTCGCCGAAAGTGGCGAAGTCGTAGTCGATCAGCTTGATGTCCTCGAACTTCGGTGCTTCCTTCGGCACTTCGGCCGATTTGTTGGACGGGAGCTGGAAGGACTTGGCCTCCTTCATGCGCGACTGCACGTCGGGCTTCAGAGCCCAGTCATACCAGGCCTTGGCATTGTCCAGGTTCTTGGCGCCGCGAATGATCGACATCGAGCCGATCTCGTAGCCGGTGCCTTCGCAGGGCGCGATCGACTTGACCGGGAAGCCTTCGGCGGTCTGGGCGACGGCGTCGTGCATGAAGACGATGCCGAGGCCGGCTTCGCCGCGCGCCGCCGCCTTCACCGGTGCGGAACCCGACTTGGTATATTGCGCAATGTTGCCGTTGAGCTTCTTCAGATAGTCGAAGGCCTGGTCCTCGCCCATGATCTGCACCAGCGAGGCGAGCGCGGTATAGGCGGTGCCGGAAGAGTTCGGGTTCGCCATCTGGATCTCGCCCTTCAGCGAGGCGTCGAGCAGGTCGGCCCAGCACTTCGGTTCCTTCAGGCCCTTCTTTGAGAAGATCTCGGTGTTGTAGCCCCAGCCGAGCGCGCCGGCATAGACGCCGACCGTGCGATAGCCCGAGCCTTCAGCCTGCTTCTTCGCCCAATCCTGAAGCTGATCGAGCAACGGCGACTTGTATTCGAGCGTCAGGCCATCGGAGGCCGCCTGCAGATGCGGGTCGCCGGTGCCGGCCCACCAGATATCGGTCTTCGGGTTGCGGGCTTCGGCGCGGATCTTGGCATAGGTCTCGCCGGACGACAGGCGAACCATGTTGACCTTGATGCCGGTCTCCTTCTGGAAATCGCCGGTCATCTGCTCGCAGATCACCACGTCTGCCGAGCAGATGAGGTTGAGGCTGCCGGCGGCTTGAGCCGGCAGCGCGGCGAGCGCCGTGCCGGCAAAAAGCATGAGGGAAAGGGTCGTTGTTTTCATTGGGGCATCCTCCTGTTGCCTTGGTTTATGCGGGCGCGAACGAGACACGGCGCGGCCATCGGCCTGCCCGCCGGGCAGCACGTTCACGGTTTCGGATTTGTGGTTTGCTGGAGCGAGATGAGGATAAGTCTGTGCGGTTTTCCGCTCGCACCTCGCTCAAGTTTATTCGGCCCGGTCAGTTCGTCGTGGTGATCTCCGCGTCGAACCTTTTGAGCAATCGACTTCGTTCTTCCGGCGAGCCGAAGGTGGCGAAGTCGTAATCCACCATTTTGATCATCGAGATATCGGGTGCGGCGAGCGGCAGGTTCGAGCGCGCATTGGACGGCACCTGGTTCTGTCCGGAGGCCGCCCCCGTACCCTGACCCTCCGGGCTCAAGGCGAAATCGACGAAGCTTTTCGCGGCCTCCAGATGCCGAGCACCCTTGACGATGCTGACGGCGCCGATCTCGTAGCCGGTGCCCTCGCAGGGTGCGACGATAACGAGCGGCGAGCCCGCCTGCTTCTGCGTGACGGCGTCGTGCATGAAGGAAATGCCGATCAGCGTTTCGCCGCGCGCCGCCGCCTTCACCGGAGCGGAGCCGGCCGTCGTGTATTGGTCGATGTTGCGATTGAGCGCGGACAGGAAACGGAAGGCTTCGTCTTCGCCGAAAAGCTGTACAAGGGTTGCAAGCGTGGTGAAAGCGGTGCCGGAGGAATTCGGATTGCCGCTGCGGATGCGGCCGCGATAGGCGTTGTCCGCAAGATCCTTCCAGCAGGTCGGTGCTGGCAGCTTCAGCGCATGCAGAAGATCGGCATTGTAGGCAAAGCCAAGCGCCCCGGCATAGATACCCGCCGAACGGCCGCCGGAAATGGCGAAGAAGTTCTGCGCCCAGGGCAGCATGTCGCGTTCATGCGCCGGCTTGTAGGGTTCGAGCAGGTTCTCGGATCCGGCCTGCAGATGGGTGTCGCCCGTGCCGCCCCACCAGACATCGACGGTCGGCGCGTCTTTCTCGGCCCGCAGCTGGTTGAGGATGTCGCCGGTGCTCTTGCGGGTCATCGAGATTTCGAGGCCGGACTTCGTCTCGAACGCCGTCTTCATCGTCGCGCACCACGCTTCGTCGACACCGCACAGCACGGTGAGTGCCGGCGCCGTCATGCCTGTTGTGGCGGTGCACAGCCACAGGGCCACGCACCCGCCGATAGCGGTGATGCCTCTCACGATGTCCTCCCATTTGGAACGCTGCCGTTCCAATCTCCGCAGTCAGGATGTCGATATTCCCCGCCTGCCGCAATCGGAGAATGGTTACCGTTCTTACAGCCTTGGGCGCTCTCCGCGGTTTCAAAATTACAAAGATTACAAATATGACAAATCACATAATGTGAGCTGCTTTGAACATTGGGACGGCCCCGCCTATGATGGGGGCGGGAGGACGTGCATGCTGAGTGAGAGGATACGGATTCTGATCGTCGAGGACGATCCGGACATGGCGGAGCTTATTTCCGATCTGGTGGAGGCAGAAGGTTGGCTACCCCTGACCGCGCCGTCGGCGGAGGCGGCGGCCAATGTCCTGGCGCGCGAGGCGGTGCATCTCGTGCTTGTCGACCACAACTTGCCGGGCACTTCGGGCCGCACCTTTGCGCAGAGGCTGCGGGCACGCACCAATATCGGCATCGTCATGGTGACGGCGGCAGGCAGTGCTGCGGACCGGGTGCTGGGATTGGAGACGGCGGCGGACGATTATGTCGTCAAGCCGTTCGAGCCGATCGAGTTGACGGCGCGCATCAAGGCCGTCCTACGCCGCACCTATCCCTCGCTCAAGCCGGAGCGGGAAAGCGAGCGTGAGACCGAGCCGGCATCGATGAAGCTCGGCGACTGGTCGATCGATCTCAGGAGCCGCCGGGCGATTTGCCTGAACGATCCTTCGAGGTCGCTGACGAGCGCCGAGTTCGCTCTTCTGGAAATCCTCGCGGAAACACCGAACACGCCCGTCGGCCGCGCGCAGATACTCGACCGCCTCGGCGCCGAAAGCGACCGCTACATCGACCGCAACGTCGATGTGCTCGTGCTCCGGCTCCGGCGCAAGATCGAGCGCAATCCGGACCTGCCGCGCCACATCAAGACGAGACGCGGCAAGGGATACGTGCTCGATACCGACGACGGCGAGTCGAAGCCGTGATCGTTCGCCCTTTTCTTTCGTCGATTGCCTTCCGGCTCCCGTTCGCTATCGCCTTCATCTGCGTGCTCGTCTTCGGCCTTGCGACGGTCGCAGTTTTTGGTCTGCAACGGGCGCGCGACGAGATGGCGGCCTACGGGCTGCAGGCGTTCACCAGCCTTGCCAAGGCCTCGCTCGTGTCGCGCCAGGTTTCCGATCTTGTGTCGAGCGCGCCGTTTCTGATGAACGCCACTTCGCCCTACCGGGTTTCGAGCGAAAGCCGCTCGGTGGTCGCGCAGGTCGATGCGCTGTTGCGCGCCATGGCGCCGCAGAACGGCGATGCGGCGGTCAAAGGTTTTGCCAGCGGGCATATCGTCGAGCTTCTGGAGACCATCCGCACGCAGACGATGACGCTCGCCGGCGACGCGGAATCGGCGCAGCAGCACAAGGCCGAAGCGGCAGCCGCGCTTGGCGAGATCGCGACCGGCAGCGGCATGGCCGATGCCGATTTCCGCCGCCGCCTCAATGGGATTGTGCAATCGGCATCCAACTCCGACAGCCTGTTCCAGCTCGGCGAATTGCGCCGCCGCTATATTGCCGAAACGGTGCCGCGCCTTGAGCATGCGGCGCCGGATATCCGGGTTTCCGCTACCGAACTCGCGCCCTATGAACGGGTCTTCGAAGCGCAGACCCAATATCTCCTGGAGATGTTCGCCATTCGCGCGGCCGTCTCGCGATTGCACACCGTTTCGCGCGACCTCTCGCATGCGACAGAAACACAGAGTGAGGCCGTCGCCCGCGGCCTCAACGACGATCTCGTTTCGACCTCGAATGCTCTGAGCCGCCTGCTCGTCATCGTCGCCGTCGCTGCGCTGCTCGTGCTTGTCATGGCGATCTTCTCCATTCGCTCGGTCATGCGCGTGTCGCGAGGCATCGTGTCGCTGTCCAACGGCATGAACGCTCTTGCGGAGGGGCGCCGGGACGTCGATACGCCGACCTACAAGGGGACGGAGACCGAGCTCGTCCGGCTGCTCGAAGCCTTCAGTGCCTTTCGCGAAAGCGTCGAGCGTGTCTCGCGGCTCCGACGTACGGCCGAGGCCGCCGCACGCACCATCCGCTCTACCTTTCGCAACATGAACGAAGGCATCGCGCTCTTCGATCCCAGCGGCAAACCAATCACGATGAACCGTCGCGTCATGGAGCTCGTCGGCTGGCCGGGCTCGGCACGGAAGCTGCCGCTTCGCAATTTCGTGAGCCCGATGCCCGAGATCGACCCGGCAATGCTGCCCGCCGATCGGGAAACCGGCACGCTCGGCGACCGACTTGTGCTGCGGCATCGCTCCGACGCGGGCCGCGTGACAGAGGTTTCGCTGTCGCGGCAACCCGATCGCGGCATCGTGTTGCTGGCGCGGGACGTGACCGACATGGATCGGCAGGAGGCTGAAGCGGCAAAGGCCCAGCGGCTGGATGGCATCATGCGCATGACGCACCAGGTGAGCCACGAGGTCGGCAACATGATCGGCATCATCACCGGCAGCCTGGGGCTGCTGGAACGGGATACCGGTTTCAACGATCGGCAGAAGCGTCACATCGCCCGCATTCGCAAGGCGGCCGATCGCGGGCGTTCGCTTGCCAGCAGCATGTTGTCCGTTGGCAGCCAGCACCCGATCCAGCCGGGCGCACTCGAGGTCGGCGCGGTGTTGCGTGGCATGGCGGATGTGCTGGAAATCGCCGTCGGGGAAAGATGCCGTCTCGCCTTCGAAATCGCCGACGGCCTGCCCAATGTGCATCTCGATGCCGCCCTCTTCGAGCAGGCGATCCTCAATCTCTGCCTCAATGCCGCCGCCGCGATGCCTCAGGGCGGGACGATCCTGATCCGTGCTGCCAGCATTGACGCCGATGTCGTCGTCGCCGTCGCCGATGAGGGGATCGGCATGTCTCCGGAGGCCGTGGACAAGGCGTTCGAGCCGTATTTCACCACGCGCGACGAGGAGGGCGGTGCCGGTCTCGGGCTCGCCGTCGTCTATGGCTTCGTCCGGCAAAGCGGGGGCGACGCCCGTATCCTCTCCCAACCGGGGAGGGGAACGACCGTCGAGCTGGTCTTTCCGAGCTGAAACGGATGTAGAGCGTCGGCTGCGGGTCTACGGATTTCGCCGCCGCCCGAGCCGTTGGAAGGCGGCATCGATGCGTTCGCCATTGTCGGCGAAGACCGCCCAGAGCCACGTCATCAGCCACAGCATCAACAGCCAGGCGAGCACGACGTCGGAGAGGAAGTGAGCACCAAACACGATCCGGTTGAGCGAGAAGGCGAGGATCAGCGGGATGAGCGCGATGATCGCCAGGCGTCGCCACTGAAGGGGCAGAAGCAGCGCGAGTGCTATGAGGGCAATCGCCGTTGCGGATTCGCCGGACGCGAAGGAACAGCTGCGCGAACAGGCGCTTGAGACTTGCCAGGCGGGCGTGAACGGCAGGGTGCCACCGAAATCCGTGATGTCGTAGGGGCGGGCGCGGCCGATCAGCCGCTTCAGGGCCTGGATGAGCAGCCCGGGGCCCATGGCGTAGTAGGTGAGAAAGAACAGTGCCTTGTGCGGCCGCAGTAATCGGCGGCGCGGTGCAATCGCCTGCATGATTAACAGCGCCAGGACGCAGGGCAGAATGCAGAAGGGCAGGACGCGATTGAAGTCGCGAAGTGCCCTGAGCGCGGGCTCTCGGGAAAGCGGGAAATCACCTGCCGCGGACGCCGCCCAGCGCGAAACGACGAGATCGATACCGGGAAAGGCCATAAAGACAAAAGCCGCGCAAATGGTCAGCGCGCCAGCAACGGCGATGGGCTGATCGTTAACGCGGGCACGGGCTTGCCCAGTCCATTGACGTGGGCTCGCGCGCAACCATCGGATGCTGTTTGAAGATACTACTGTGGAGGGAAAGAGGCTGGGCATGCCGGTCGCTCGCAGATTGTCGGTGTGTGCGGGCCGGACATTTGCTCTGCTTTGTCAAGGCTAAGTGGAGGATCAGGGAGAGCTTGACGCGCAGAGCCGGGCGGTTTTTGACTACACCTTTTGGTTGATGGCGGGCGGCGCCACCTATCAGTGTGCCGGACGCCTCGGTGCCGATTGTCAAGAAACAGCGGAGATTTGTCGGGGGCTCTATCCGGAAGGCCAGGTAAAGGGCGGCAGTGCTGTGCGGGCGAATTGCAACTCGAATCTATTCAGCCCATAAGCTGCTGATCACAACATCGGGCCAGGGAGTTGCTTTATGGTCGACAAGGGTCTCATCCTTTTGGCGGAGGACGAGCCGGAGATCGCGCAGATACTCGACGCCTATCTGGTGCGCGATGGTTTCCGGACGGTACGTGCCGCCGATGGCGAGACGGCGCTGACGCATCATGCGGTGCTGTCGCCCGACCTGGTATTGCTCGACGTGCGCATGCCGAAGCTCGACGGCTTCGAAGTCCTCGCCCGGCTTCGACGTGAGGGCAATACACCGGTCATCATGGTCACGGCGCTGGCCGAGGATCTCGACCGGCTGACCGGCCTGCGGCTCGGCGCCGACGACTATGTGGTCAAGCCGTTCAACCCCCAGGAGGTGGTGGCGCGCGTCAACGCGGTGCTCCGGCGCACCCGCAACGGCGCCGGCGCGACGGTGCTCCGCTTCGAGAACGTGGAAGTCGATCTCGATGCCCATGTCGCCTTCGTCGAGAAGAGCGGCCGCCGCCACTCGCTGCCGCTGACGCTCAGCGAATTCCGCATCCTCGCCCACATGATCCGCCGCCCGACGCATGCCTTCGAGCGCGCCGATATCCTCGACGCCTGCCTGCCGGACAGCGATGCGCTGGCCCGAACGGTCGATACCCATATCGCCAATCTCAGGCGCAAGCTCGAGGATCTGGGCGCCAGCGGTCTTTTCAGTGCCGTTCGCGGTGTCGGCTATCGCTTCGTGGAGCCAAGATGAAGATCAGCCTCTCGCGCTTGCCCCTCGGCATTCTCACGGCCCTGGTGACGATCGTCCTGCTCATCATCAGCGTGTTCATCATCTATGCCGGCGTCGACTACATGGAGCCGCGGCTGGAGGCGCGGCTCTTGGAGCGGATGCCGCCGGAAGCGGCTCAGGCCTATACCGATTTCAATTCCGGCAAGCTGCCGAGCCAGGAATCGCTGCAGAAACTGCTTTCGACCATGCCCGAACTCGAGGAGTGGGCAAACTGGGAGGTGGACAAAATCATCCTCGGCTTCGGGGCGACCGCGGTGACCTTTTGCGGTCTCGTCGGCTACTGGCTGGCGCGCAAGATCAGCCGGCCGCTCGAGGTGCTCGCCCAGGCGACGCAGAATCTCAGGGCGGGCGATTTCGCCGTGCGCGTCGGATCGATCCGCAAGGGTGCCAAGGAGGTGGCAACGCTCGTGAAGACCTTCGACGAACTGGCGGCCGAGCTCGAAAACATGGAAAGCCGACTGCGTTTCAACACGATGGCAGTCGCCCACGAGTTGCGCACGCCGCTGACGATCCTTCAGGGCAACCTTCAGGGCATGGCCGACGGCGTCTTTCCTCTCGAACAGGAGAGGATCCAGCAACTCTTGCTCCAGGTGGAGGGGCTTTCCGCCCTGGTCGAGGACTTGCGCACCCTTTCGCTCGCCGCCGGCCAGAAGCTGGTCACCCAGTGTCAATCGGTCGATCTCGCTGCCGAGGCCTCCCAGGTTCTCGGCGCGTCCTGCACCTTGCTGGGCTCCGCCGGAATGTCGGTCGAGACGGCGCTGGAACCGGTCCGGGTCTCGGGAGATTCGCAACGCCTGCGCCAGGCTCTGCTGGCGCTGATCGAGAACGCCACGCGTTACGCAGCCAGTGGCGGGGTATTGCGGTGCGAGACGGGCCGACGCGGCGCTGACGAGGCCTTCATCCGGTTGCTGGATCGCGGTCCAGGACTGCCGGACGATGTCTCGACCCATTCGATCGATCTTTTCTGGCGCGGCGATGCCTCGCGGTCGCGGGCAACGGGAGGCACCGGTCTCGGTCTCTCCGTGGTGCAGGCGATCGCCAAGGCGCATGGCGGGCGGCTGGAATTCGCGTCCCGCGCCGGCGGTGGCGCCGTGATCACGATCGTCCTGCCGCGCGCCATCCCAGCCTAAGGCCCGGCGCCGGCAGTGCCGCTTCCTGGCGCCGAGCGCGGAGGGCGTCAGCTCCTCCGGACGTCGCGCCCGGCCCGCAGGTACCGCGCTCAATTGCCGACCACTTCTCCGCAAATCCTTGACAGTCCACGGGCAAACCGAGGCTGGCCGAATAATCCGGCCGGCAGAGTTTGCTCTCAAGGATTGCACCATGTCCCTGGAAATCAGGCAGGAATACAGCGTCGATCTACGGTTGCCCTCTCAGGATAGTACAACGTTTGGCGGTGAGCCGCTATCGTCTTCCGGACGCTCGGTTTCTGGGCCGGTCGTCAGAGATCGGTCGCAAGCCAAGGTATCGATCCTGGGTCACGTCCTGAAGCTCGGCCTCCGGGTGAGCCTGAAACGCGCCGTCGTCTTTTCGATGCGGTTTGTGCGCCACCCATTGCTCACGGCGCGTTGGATCGCCTTTCTCGCTGAGTTCGGCGAACGCTATCGTCTGGGGCTGCCGCACGACGATCTCGTGCGCAAGTCGATCCCGACCTTCTTCCTGCACGGTGCATCCTCGCCAGAGCGGCTCGAATTGATGCTCAATCATTTCGACGTTGCAAGCGAAGTCCTCTCGCGCCGTTCGCTGATGGCGCTCTGGCGCGGTGGCACGCTGGAGATGGGAACGGTCTCCGGTCGCAGCGAAAACTATCGCATTCAGCTGCAATTGGCGGACCATTGCGGTGCCCGCCACGAGGGCGTCTTCGCAATCCGGCTTCGTCGTCAGAGTGACGAATACACGCTTTGCACGGTCGGTTTCGTCTTCGTCCGCTGTAGCGACGATACATACAGCCTGGCGATGGGCGGAATGCAGGGGCCGAAGGGCGGAGACGCGAAACGAGCGCTGATAACGGCAACACGCGATCTTGGCGGTCTGCGCCCCAAGGATGCGGCACTGCTCGTCCTCCAGGGGCTGGTGGCGGAAGGCCACACGGCCTCAATCCATGCGGTTTCGAACGAAAGGCATGTGATCAATCGCTGTCGCCTCAAGCGACGGAAGATGATGATGGCTGATCTCGATGCCTATTGGTGCGATCGTGGTGGGGTTCCGTGCGAGCGCTTCGGATTCCGTCTTCCCATTACCGACGGCAAGGCTGCGCCCGAGGGTAACCGGCGCGACCAGAGCAAGCGGGCATTTCGCGACATCGGTGCCTGGTTCTATTGAACCGGGCGCATTTCGCCCCCGACCCTCGGCTTTCTTTGGTGGCCTATGCAACGTACGGTGGCGCATTTCGAATCATGTATGCTGCTGGAGATTGGCCTATGACGACCGTTGCCTCAGGGAAGAAGAAATCGCTTTTCACCGGAGGCTGCCTCTGCGGAGCAATCCGCTTCGAGGCCAAAGGGGCGCCCGGCAAGCCGCACACATGTTCGTGCAAGATGTGCCAGCGCCATTCGGGCGCGCTGACGGTGGCGTGGGTCGAATTCGACAAGGACGTGATTGCGTGGACCGGTCCGGGCGGCGCCCCTTCGGTCTACCGCTCGTCCGACTATTCCAGCCGCGCCTTCTGCCCGGCCTGCGGCAGCAGTATTGGGGCGATCGACGATGCACCGGTCGTTGCCTTGCTGCTCGGCATCTTCGACAAGACGAATTCCGCCGACTTGATCCCGACCGGCCACAGCTACCGCTCCGCACGGCCCAAGTGGTGGCACGTGGAGGCCGTGAAGTCCGCGACTTGATGAGAAACGCGGCCAGGCTGCGCCAACTGTTCTAGACCAACCCCTTGGCGGCGGCGGCGATGGCGATGATGCCGAAGGCGATCAGGACCAGGCCGGAAAGGCGCGACACCCAGGCGACGAAGCTGTCCGGCAGCCGTGTCCGGGCGATCGCCACCCCGCCGCTTAGGAAAAACCACCAACCGAGCGAGCCCAGGAAGACGCCCACGACGACGATGGCGGCGCTCAGCGCATCGCCTGCTTCGGCAAGGCCGAGGCCGGCAAAGATCGCAGCGAAGGAGAGGATTGTCGCCGGGCTGGTCATCGTCAGGAAAAAGGTGGCGATGGTCGTGCGGACGAGATCGCGTCCGCCGACGTCGGCCGCGGCCGTCACCGGTTTCGGCCGCAATCCGCTCCAGCCGAGCCAGATCATGAACAGTCCGCCGGCGAGGCCGAGCGGCGTTGCGATCATGGAAAGCACCGCCGCAAAGGCGGTGAAACCGATCGCGGCAAGGGCTGCATAGGTGGCATCGGCGGCGGCTGTTCCCAGCCCACCGGCGACGCCCGCCCAGAAGCCGCGCTCCAGCGTACGGTTGATGCAGAGCGCTCCGATGGGGCCGAGTGGGGCCGCGACCGCGAGACCGACCAGGAGGCTTTTTCCAAACAGCAACGTAGACATGGGCGTAGGGCTCCGGCCGCACCATGGCTCAATCCATCCAGATCAAGGATGGAACATGTGCGGCAGTTCAAAAATGTTTCAGCAGTCTTTACGCGTCCGTTCAGGCGCGCGATGCAGTCGTTGCCAGGCTTTCCCGCACGGTCGACAGCGCGATCACCGTTTCGCTTCGCGCCAGGAACCGCTGGCGCTTCAGTTCGGCAAGGAACGGCTCAAGATCGCCGAGCGACGGCATCCGGACCTTGACGCAATAGGACCAGGCGCCAGTGACGTGGTGGCATTCGGCCACGGCCGGATGATCGGCCATGAAAGCGCGGAACGCCGCCTCGTCCGCATCGGGCGCCAGGCCGACCCAGACGAAGGCAAGCACGTCGAGGCCAAGCGCGCGATGGTCGACTTCAAGCGTGAAGTTTCGGATCACGCCATTGGCGACGAGCCGACGAATGCGCTCGTTGACGGCGGAGGGCGAAAGCTCCACCGCGGCGCCGATGTCGGTCAGCGACCGCCTTGCGTCTTCAGCGAGAATTTCGATGATTTTTCTGTCTACCGCATCCATTGCCAGTTAATACGTGGAATTTTGTGAATTGTACAGAGGATTTTTTGTAAAACGATGTTCTTGACCGGGGAAACGCTGGCCGGGTGACTCGATGTCCTTTAGTGACCGCCCATTCTGCCGGATGACGAGATGGAGCGGGTGATCGCCCAGATGCGTCGCATGAGCTACGGCCGGGCGCCCGATGACGAGGGCGTCAACGACGTTGCCCGTCTGCGGCTGCGGTTTGAGGCGGCGCTCGGGACTTGCACGAGCTGCCTTGTTCGTCCGTTGTCGCAAAGGTATCAGGAAGGTTCAGTGCGGCGGATCCAAGGAGCGAGGTGCAAGTCCATGTCGAACGACCATACGTCAAAGGCCGGCGTCCGCCTGACATTTCCCGGTTCCATCGTGGTGATGGGTGTGTCTGGTACCGGCAAGACCTCGGTCGGTGAGGCCATCGCCGTCGCCTGCGGTTATAGTTTCGTCGAGGGTGATGCGCTGCATCCCGAGGAAAACATCCGCAAGATGTCGGCGGGCATTCCGCTCAGCGACGCAGACCGCTGGCCGTGGCTGAAGGAGATCGGCCGGCAGCTGGCATCGGGTGACGCGCCTATCGTCGTCTCCTGCTCGGCGCTGAAGCGCAGTTATCGCAATCTGCTGCGCGAAAGTGCCGGTAAGCCCGTCGCTTTCGTCTACCTGCACGGCGATCGCGACGTCCTTGTCGGGCGGATGCAGCGCCGGACGGGACATTTCATGCCCGCCTCGTTGCTCGACACGCAACTCGCGACGCTGGAAGACCCTGTCGGCGAGCCTTTGACCGTGACTGTCGACATCGCTCCGCCGCCGCGGGACGTGATCCATGCTGCACTCGCTGAGCTTGCCCGACTGGACGCCGCGGACGACCGCTAGCGCCCGAAGTAGCTCCGGTCAGTTCCGAGAAAGACTTGATCTGGCGCGGTGAAGCTGCGAGCCGCGGGTCCGTCGCGTCGATGCCCCTATTCTTCTCGGGTTTGCGAAATGGGGTGAATCAACTAATGCTCGGCCATGATGCAACGATATCTGATTTGGAGATTCGGCACGCTGGAAGAGCGGCCGCGCCCTTCGAAAGGCTGGCCTGTTCCCGTCGCGGTGGCAGCTTTGCTCGCAACGACGGCGGCGATATCGGGTTGCGCGACACGCCAGGATGTCGGCACGCCGACTGGCAGCATTATGGTTCCCGCCGAAAACGCACTGATCCTGCCGCCGCCCGGTGGGCCGGCGGTCTTGAAAGTCGTCGAGCGACGCCGCACCAATGCCATCGAGCAGGACATCTACCTCTATACCTCCGCTGCCACGCCCGGACAGAATGTGCTGCACGCTAAGTTCTTCGGCCCGATGGACGCCAAATTCGATCAACAGAAGAGCAGCCGTTATGCTGGCATTCAGGACAACAGGATGATGGCTGAGGCGCGCCGGGCGCTGCCTGGCGTACCTCTGGCGCTCAATCCCTATTTCCTCCAGAACAATTACGGCCCGTTCGGTTATGCCTTCGGTCATGGCCAGGCAGACGATGCCTGCATCTTCGCCTGGCAGCAGATCCGCCAGCAGGAGACCCACCGTTCTCCGCTCAAGGGCTATGGCACCATCCAGATCAGGTTGCGCTATTGCGCGGCCGGGGCGAGCGAGGCCGAACTCCTGGCACCGATCTACGGCTACACGATCACCGGAACCTTCGGCGATCCGGCGTGGAATCCCTATGGTGCGCCACCGCCGCTGGAGGCCGGGATCGGCCGTACCGGTAGCCCGATCTACCGCAAGGCGCCGACCGAAAGTGGGCCAGTGACCGTCACGACGCGCCAGGCGCCGGCGGTCGTCCGCCGGGAGGTTCGCGCCGCGCCCACCACGCAGCAGGAGAGGCCGGTGGTCGCTCCGACGGCAGGGGCATCCATTCCGCTGCCGCGTCCAGATGGCACTGCGGCACTGCCGCAGCCGGGCAGTACTGCAAAAACGCTGCCGTCGGTCATCGTACCGGCACCGGCATGCGATACCCAGCAGGCCGGAGGAGCATGCCCTTAATCGACTGCTAACCATCGCTTGCTAAGGGCTGGTGCTGATTGAGGGAACTCGATCGAAGGCAGAACGAGCAATACCAGTGGCATGACGCCGAACGCTGGAAGGCAAATGTATGAGCAAGGTCGGATCCGTAGCCGCTTGGGCGTTTTTCTCGCTTTGCGTCATTGCCGTCATCACGTTGCCGGTCAATCTCCAGACCCAGCTGATCGTCAGCGTTCTCATCGTCACATTCATGTCCGTACTCAAGCTCGCCAATGCCGGCGGCCGCTGGCGCCTGATCGCGCTTGCCTTCGGTACGGCCGTGGTGCTGCGTTACGTCTATTGGCGCACGACGAGCACCTTGCCGCCGTTCAACCAGCCTGAGAACTTCATCCCCGGATTCCTGCTCTACCTCGCCGAAATGTACAGCGTGATGATGTTGTCGCTCAGCCTGTTCGTGGTGGCGATGCCGCTGCCGCCGCGAAAGGCGAGCTCCATTTCTCCCGGCAAGTTCCCGAAGGTCGATGTCTTCGTGCCGTCCTACAACGAGGATGCCGGGCTGCTGGCCAACACGCTCGCCGCGGCCAAGGCGATGGACTATCCCGCCGATAAGCTGACGGTCTGGCTGCTCGACGACGGCGGCACCCAGCAGAAGCGCAATTCGGCAAACCTCGTCGAAGCGCAGCGCGCGTCCGCGCGCAATGCCGAGCTGCAGGCGCTGTGCGACGATCTCGGCGTGCGCTATCTCACGCGCGAGCGCAACGAGCACGCCAAGGCCGGCAACCTCAACAATGGCATGCTGCATTGCGACGGCGAGCTAATCGCCGTCTTCGACGCGGATCACGCGCCGGCGCGCGACTTCCTGCTGGAGACTGTTGGCTACTTCGAGCAGGACCCGAAGCTGTTCCTGGTCCAGACGCCGCACTTCTTCCTCAATCCGGATCCGCTGGAGCGCAATTTGCGCACCTTCGAGAAAATGCCGAGCGAGAACGAGATGTTCTACGGCATCATCCAGCGCGGTCTCGACAAGTGGAATGCCGCCTTCTTCTGCGGCTCGGCCGCCGTTCTCCGCCGCAAAGCGCTGGAGGATACCGAGGGTTTCAGCGGCATGAGCATCACCGAGGACTGCGAAACCGCGCTTGCCCTGCATGGGCGCGGCTGGAACAGCATCTATGTCGACCGCCCGTTGATCGCCGGTCTGCAGCCGGCGACCTTCGCGAGCTTCATCGGCCAGCGCAGCCGCTGGGCGCAGGGCATGATGCAGATCCTCCTCTTCCGCTTCCCGCTGTTCAAGGGCGGGCTGTCGATCCCGCAGCGGCTTTGCTACATGTCGTCGACGCTGTTCTGGCTGTTTCCGATCCCGCGTACGATCTTTCTCTTCGCGCCGCTCTTCTACCTGTTCTTCGACCTCGAGATCTTCACGGCGTCCGGCGGCGAGTTTCTCGCCTATACGCTCGCCTACATGCTCGTGAACCTGATGATGCAGAACTATCTCTACGGCTCGTTCCGCTGGCCGTGGATCTCCGAACTCTATGAGTTCGCGCAGACGGTGCACCTCTTGCCAGCAGTGATCTCCGTTCTGCTTCGGCCAAGCCGCCCGACCTTCAAGGTGACGGCAAAGGATGAATCGATCCTGGAAAGTCGTCTGTCTGAAATCGCCCGGCCGTTCTTCGTCATCTTTGCCGTGCTTTTCGTCGCCCTGCTGATGACGGTCTATCGGGTCTACACCGAGCCCTACAAGGCCGACGTGACCCTCGTCGTCGGCGGCTGGAACCTCTTGAACCTGATCATGGCCGGCTGCGTGCTCGGCGTCGTGTCCGAACGCGGCGAGCGGGCCGCCTCGCGTCGCGTCAAAGTCAGCCGCCGGTGCGAGTTCGGCGTTGCCGGGCAATGGTACCCGGCAACCGTCGAAGACGTTTCCGCCCATGGCGCGCGCGTCCAGGTTTTCGGCATCGACGCGTCGTCCCTTGCGGCGGATACCGAGGGGGCAATCCGCTTCGAGCCCTATAGCGGCAGCGGGGGACCGGAATCGCTGCCGGTCGCCATCAGGAACAAGCAGGTTGCCGGCGACATCACCACCATCGGCTGCCGGTATCTGCCGCAGGTCGCGCGGCATCACAGCCTGGTCGCCGACCTGATCTTCGCCAATTCGCGGCAGTGGAGCGAATTTCAGAGCGCGCGGCGCGGCAATCCGGGCCTGGTGCGCGGTACGGTCTGGTTCCTTTGGCTGGCGCTGTACCAGACGAGCCGCGGCATGATTTATTTCCTTCGCAGCCTGCGCGGCTCCGCGGCGCAGAAGAGGGGAGCTTGATGATCAGGCGGCTCGCTCTTGTCGTCTCGCTGCTGGTCATCACGACGGCCGGTGTGTTTGCGCAACCGTCACCCTTTGACATGTCCGGCGAGCGCCCAGCAGATGCGCCGGTTCTGCAGCCGCCGGCGACGACCTCAGGAAAGAATGGCGGGGCGGTGGCCGAGCCACCGGTTGCTGCTAAGGTGCCAGACGAATTCAAGCGGTTCATCATCCCCTTCAGCGCGCTCTCGTTGACGGGGGAGGTCGACGAGCGCACCTGGTCCGTCTATCTGACGCCGGCACAGGCACAGGCCGCGGCGACGCTGAATTTTGCCTATCAGAACGCGATCGTCGTCGCGCCCGAAGCGTCGATACTGCAGGTCTTCGTCAACGGCGAACTTGCCGGTGGCGGCACGATCGGGTCCGCCGAAGCGGCGGAGCAGTTGAGCTACAACCTGAAGCCGGGGCTGCTGCGTGCCGGTACCAACGACATCCGGTTCAAGGTCCGCCAGCACCACCGTACGGACTGCACGGTCGAATCCACCTATGAGCTCTGGACGGAGATCGCGCCGGAATCGGCCTTTATCCGCTTCGCTTCGGGCGATAGCGCGGTGCTTTCGGGCCTCGACGACATACGCGCGGTTGGTCTCGACGAGCGCGGCCGCACGCAGTTCAACCTGGTCGTTCCCGGTCTCCAGCAGCCGAGCCGTACGGCCGCCTTGATGCGGCTTTCGCAAGGCTTGGCGCTGCGCGGTCAGATGCCGGCGCAGGCGTTTTCCCTCAGCGAAACCATGCCCGAACTCGGGGAGCCCGGCCAGATCACCGCCCTCGTCGGTACCGCCGAGGAATTGGCGCCGCTGCTCGAGCGGCTGCCGGACGGTGCTTCGAGCGGGCCCGTCGCCGTGTTCGTGCGCGACAGCAAGGCGAAGGCTTCGGTCCTGGTCATCAGCGGGCCGGATTGGTCGGCGGTGCAGGAGGCGATCGAAGGGGTCGCCCAGCCAATGGACCGTCCGAGCAACGTGCCGCGGGACGTGATCGCCACGGGGCGCTGGCTGCTGCCGGAAACACCGCTGGTGGTTTCGAGCACGCGCCTGCGCTTCTCGGAGGTCGGGGTGGAGACCAGCGAATTCACCGGTCGGCGCTTCCGCACACGCTTTTCCGTTGCCGTGCCGTCGGATTTCTATGCGGACGCCTATGGCGACGCGACGTTGCTGCTTGATGCGGCCTATACCGAGGCAGTTCTGCCCGGCAGCCACATCGACATTTACGTCAACGGCAACATCGCATCGACGATCCCCTTGAACTCGGTGACCGGCGACATTCTGCGGCACCTGCCCATCAACGTGACGATGCGCCACTTCAAACCGGGTCCCAACCTGATCGAGATCGAGGCGGTGCTGTCTGCCGAGCCGGACGAGGCCTGTGCGCCGGGGACGCCGGCTTCCAACGATCCGCGCTTCGCGCTCTTCGACACCTCGGAGCTGCGCATGCCGAACTTCGCGCGGATCGGCCGCCGGCCGAACCTTGCGGCGATTTCCGGTTCGGCAGCGCCCTATCGCAGCGACACGGTAGCCATACCGCTCTACCTCGACCGTGCGGACGAGGACACGCTGTCGGCCGCGGCGACCTTTCTTGCCCGTCTGGCCGTTGCCGGCGGCAGGCCGCTTGCCGTCGAAGTGGTCACGTCGCCGCTTGCGGCCGGCAACCGCAACGCGATTTTCATCGGCGCCATGCCGCAACTGCCGAAGACGGTGCTGACCCAGGTCGGCATCGACGCCGCCCGACAGATGTCCTGGGGCAACGCCGAGGTTGGCGGCTCGGGCAACCAGACACAGCAAGCCATCGACGCGTGGCAGACGCGTCTCAGCGGCGGCGCGTGGCGAAGTCAGGTCACGGCATTCCAGACCTGGGTGAAGCAGGAATTCGACATTTCGCTAAGCTCGCTGCGCATCGTGCCCGAAGCGCAGACCGAGTTCTCCCCGTCAGAGACCGCAAGCTTGGTTCTGGCGCAGGGCGCCAACCCGACTGACGATGCGACCTGGACGCTGCTGACCGCGCCGACCGCCAGGCAATTGCGCGAAGGGGCTTCCGCGATTGCCGATGTCACACGCTGGCAGCAGCTTGCCGGCCGGGTCTCCGCCTACGAACCGGCGACCGACAAGATCGAGGTCATACCGGTCTCCGGGTTCGATTTCGTCCAGACGCAGCCGGCTTCGCTGACCAACTACCGTCTGATCTTCGCCAACTGGTTGTCCAGCAACATCATGGTCTATGCGCTGTTGCTGATCGTCCTGTCGGTGCTTTTAGGACTGGCGACCTCCTCCATGCTGACCCGCCTGGGACGGCGCCAATGAGGTGGCGAACCGCGCTCCTGGCAGGCTTGTTCGCACTGGTGATGCCGATGGCGGCCGGTGCGGCGGAAGGGGGCGGTACGGTGAATCCAAAGGACTGGGAAGCGTACAAGGCCCGTTTCCTCGATCCCGGAGGCCGGATCATCGACGATGCCAACGGCAATGTCAGCCACAGCGAAGGGCAGGGCTACGGCCTGCTGTTGGCCGTGCTTGCGGAAAACCCGGCCGACTTCGCGCTGATCTGGTCGTTCACGCGGCGCGAATTGCTGCTGAGGGACGACGGTTTGGCGGCCTGGAAATGGAGTCCGACCGAAACGCCCCATATCATCGACATCAACAACGCAACCGACGGCGACATCCTGATCGCTTATGCGCTTGTTCTGGCCGGTGAACGCTGGAAGCGAGAGGACTATTTGCAGGCCGCAGCCCGGATCGCCAAGGCCATCCTCGACAACACGCTGCTCGACTATGGCGGACGAACGCTGCTGCTGCCGGGCGTTTCAGGTTTCGGCATGACCGACCGCGCCGATGGACCTGTCGTCAATCCGTCCTACTGGATCTTCGAGGCCTTTCCGGCGCTCGACCGGGTGGCGCCGTCGCCGCGCTGGAAAGCGCTCTCGGACGATGGTCTGGGATTGTTGAATGCTGCCCAATCCGGTCCGCGAAAACTGCCGGCTGATTGGGTCAGTCTGCGCACGGTTCCGAAGCCGGCCCAAGGCTTCCCGGCCGCGTTCGGCTACAACGCACTGCGGATCCCGCTCTACCTAGTACGGGCAGACCTTGGTGGCCGGGATCTGTTGACGAGATTGCGTGGGGGCATGGCAGGCAGCGACGACGCGCTCGTCCTCAGCGATGTCACGACCGGTGCCGTGCAAACCAGCCTGACGGACCCCGGTTATCGATTTGTTAACCATATTCTGGCCTGTGTCCTGGACCGGGTTGCGATACCCGACAGCGTCAAGGTGTTCAGCCCGACGCAATATTATCCTTCCACGCTGCACCTGCTGGGGCTGTCTTACGTGAAGGAGAAGCGTCCGGAGTGTCTATGAAGTCCTCAATCGTTGCCATTGCCGCTGTGATGACTACGGTGATCGGCGTTGCCGGACTGACCGATGGCGGCTTCTTGCGGCCAAACAGCAATAAATTCACAGGTTTGCCCGATCCTGCGCCTGAGACGCCGGCCGCAGTCGCGAGCCTGACGGACAAGGCTTCCCGGGCTACCGTTCCGCAGTTCACGGAGGTTGCCCAGGCCGACAAGCCCTCGGAAGAAAAGGTAAGCCAGAGCAAGACGCCGCCCGTCGTCGATGAATCGGCGCTCCGATATTTCGCTACCAAGGGTGATACGGCCCGACTTCAGGCTGAAATCTCTCGGCTGCGCTCATTGTATCCGGATTGGGTGCCGCCGTCCGACCCGCTGGCCGTGCCGCGCAACAATGATGTCGCGCTGGAAACCATGTGGAGGCTCTATTCGGAAGGTCGCTACGCCGAGGTTCGTAAGGCGATCGCCGAGCGTCAGACAAAGGAAGCCGCGTGGCAACCACCATCGGATCTCCTGGAGCGGCTCAACGTCGCCGAGGCGCGCGCCCGATTGGTGAACGCCTCCCAACTCGAACAATATGAGACCGTGATCTCGGTCGCCGCCAGTACGCCGAGCCTTCTCACCTGTTCGGAGGTGGATGTGCTCTGGCATGTCGCCCAGGCCTTTGCCCAGACCAAGCGCCCGGAACGGGCTCGCGATGCCTATCTCTACGTCTTGAACAATTGCGAAAACGCCCCGGAGCGGCTGGCCACCGTGCAGAAAGCCGCAGCGGTCCTACCCTACGCAACGATGCAGGACCTGCTCGCGCTCGAGCGCAACTCCCCCGAGGGCGTGGCGGAATTCGAGAGCATCCGCGACGACCTGGCCCGGCGCTTCGTCGCGGAAGGTGACGCGGACAAGGCACTCGCGGTCGATGCCAAATACGTCCAGCGTGTCGAGAAGCTGGCTGAGGCGGGTGGCATGGCAAGCGACGCGCTGCTGCTCGGTTGGTACCAGTTGCGCCGCGACAAGATGAACGCGGCCGAGCAATGGTTCCGGCACGCGCACGACAGGGAAGATTCCGCTTCGGCCTCGCAAGGCCTGGCCTTGACGCTGATTGCCCGCAAGGTACCGGCGGAGGCGGAAGCTGTTCTCTATCCGTGGCGGGACAGTTCGTCCGATGCGCTCGCGACCTATTTTGCGGCAACGGCCAACCTGCTGGCGATCGATCCGCCGATGGCCCTTGATGCGGCCGTGCTGGCGCGGATCGCTGAGGAAACGACCAAGGCCCACGAGCCGGCAACGGCACGGCAGTTCGGCTGGTACGCCCGCGTCCTCAATCAGCCGGCGACCGCCGCACAATGGTTTGCAACGGCGCTGCGCTGGAAGCCGGACGACGAACCGTCGGCCTATGGTCTTGCGCTCAGCCGCGACCAGCTGGGCGACAAGGATGGGGTCGCCGAGATCCAGCGGCTATGGTCTGGCCGCTCCGACCGCATTGCGCGCCTCGGCGAGGTCCAGAAACTGCGTGACAGGGTCAACCCGGTCCAGCCCCCGATCGCCGAAGCCCGGAGAAGCGCGCCGGATTCTGCCCAGCGCACGGTCGCCGTTGCGGAAACGCCCCGTCGGACCGTCGTCCGCACCTCCCCTGCCGGCGGTGCGGCACAGAAGGTCGTGCGAACCGGAGCTGGCTGCCGAACCACGATCAATCCCGCCGCGTTGGCGCCGCAGGCAGCGCTCGCCCGCGGCTGGTGCCTGATGGACTTGAACCGCCCGCTGGAGGCGGCCGAGGCCTTCGAGGTCGCGCTGCAGGCCTCGGCATCGCAGACCCGCGAAGACGCGGCCTACGGCCAGAGCCTTGCCTACCTGCGCGCCGGCCTGACCAACAAGGCCGCGGTTTCCGCGACCAAGTCGCGACAAAGCCAGGGCCGGATTGACGAACTGCAGACGGCCATTCTGGCCGATCGCGCAATCGCGGCCTTTGACGCCAAGCGTTACCGCGAGGCGATCCTGTTTCTCGACCAGCTCGGGCAGATTTCGAGCCGGCGCCAGGACCTCATGGTACTGCGCGGCTATGCCTATATGAACCTCAAGCACTATGACGAGGCGCGGCGCATCTTCGACGCACTTGCGGCCACGGGCAATCGCGATGCCATGCAGGGCCTGGCGGCCATTGGCGATACCCAGGAAATCTGGCCGAACAAGAACTGACCCGTCGCCATCTCAAAACCAACCGCAGAATTCTCAGTCGGTTTCCGAGCGGGCGATCCATGCCGGTAGCGGCAGCGCGAGCGCCCGGTGACCGCTTCACGCACAGGATGCAATCGGCGGGCGCCTCCGGATTTTCATATCGTGCTTGGCTTCGCCCCTCTTTGGAAGGAAATTAGCGGAACGCGGTGCTATCGTCCGGCCATGTCGCGGCGTTGATATCATTGCATTCGCCGCGATCCGCGTAGAGGATGGAGCGTTATCGTACGGCCGCTGTGGGAGGAGACCGCGCGGCAGGCACGATGGGAGGATAAACATGTTTCAGGGCGGATTGAGCTTCGCACTTGGCGAGGACATCGACGCATTGCGCGAGAGCGTGCGGCGCTTCGCAATGGACCGCATCGCGCCATTGGCGGATGAAACCGATCGCAACAACGCATTTCCGATGCAGCTCTGGCGCGAGATGGGCGAACTCGGCCTGCTCGGCATCACCGCTGGCGAGGAGCATGGCGGTGCCGGCATGGGCTATCTCGCCCATTGTGTGGCGATGGAGGAGATCAGCCGCGCGTCGGCCTCGGTCGGCCTCAGCTACGGCGCCCACTCCAATCTTTGCGTCAACCAGATCAACCGCAACGGCAATGACGACCAGAAGGCGCGTTACCTGCCGAAGCTGATCTCCGGCGAATTTGTCGGCGCGCTTGCGATGTCGGAGCCCGGCGCCGGCTCGGACGTCGTCTCGATGACGCTGAGGGCCGACAAGCGCGGTGACCGCTATGTGCTCAACGGCAACAAGATGTGGATCACCAATGGCCCCGACGCCGACGTGCTCGTCGTCTATGCCAAGACCGATCCGGCGGCCGGTCCGCGCGGCATCACCGCATTCCTGGTCGAAAAAGGCTATGCCGGATTTTCCACCGGCCAGAAGCTCGACAAGCTCGGCATGCGCGGTTCCAACACCTGCGAGCTGATCTTTAAAGACTGCGAGGTGCCGCAGGAAAACGTGCTCGGCACCATCGGCGGCGGCGTCCGGGTTTTGATGTCCGGGCTCGACTACGAGCGCGTGGTGCTGTCGGCCGGTCCCCTCGGTATCATGGCCGCTTGCCTTGATGTCGTCGTCCCCTATCTGCATGAGCGCAAGCAGTTCGGCCAGGCGATCGGCGAATTCCAGCTGATGCAGGGCAAGCTCGCGGACATGTATGTGACGGCAAATGCGGCACGCGCCTATGTCTATGCGGTGGCAGCCGCCTGCGATCGTGGCGAGACGACGCGCAAGGATGCGGCGGGTTGCATCCTCTACGCGGCCGAGAAGGCGACGGCGCTCGCGCTCGAGGCGATCCAGGCGCTGGGCGGCAACGGTTATACCAACGACTACCCGGCGGGTCGTCTGCTGCGCGACGCCAAGCTCTACGAGATCGGTGCAGGCACCAGCGAGATCCGCCGCATGCTGATCGGCCGGGAACTGTTCACCGAGACGAGCTAGAGCGGGATGAGACGAAAGCGGCCGAACTCGATCCTATGAGGACCTCATGACCGTTCTGAAATCTCACATCTCACCGTCCTCCGAAACGTTCAGGGCCAATCAGGCGGCCATGGCCGAGGCGATCGTGACGGTCGAGGAGGCTGTGAAGCTTGCGGCCGGCGGCGGCGGCGAAACCGCGCGCGAGCGCCATGTCAGTCGAGGCAAGCTTCTGCCGCGCGACCGGGTGGCCAATCTCATCGATCCCGCAACGCCGTTCCTCGAAGTCGGCATGACGGCCGCGCACGGCATGTACAATGGCGATGCGCCGGCGGCCGGACTGATCACCGGCATCGGCCGGGTGTCGGGCCGCGAATGCATGATCGTCTGCAACGATCCGACGGTCAAAGGCGGTACCTACTATCCGCTGACGGTGAAGAAGCACCTGCGCGCGCAGGAGATCGCCGCGGAAAACCATCTGCCTTGCATCTATCTCGTTGACTCCGGCGGCGCCAATCTGCCGAACCAGGACGAGGTTTTCCCGGACAGGGATCACTTCGGCCGGATCTTCTACAACCAGGCCAACATGTCGGCTGCCGGCATTCCACAGATCGCTGTGGTGATGGGATCGTGCACAGCCGGCGGCGCCTACGTGCCGGCGATGTCCGACGAAACGATCATCGTCGAGGGCCAGGGTACGATCTTTCTCGCCGGCCCGCCGCTCGTCAGGGCGGCGACCGGCGAGGTGGTCTCGGCGGAGGATCTCGGCGGCGCCGATGTGCATACCCGCCTTTCCGGCGTGGCCGATCACTTGGCGCGTGACGACGCCCACGCGCTGGCGCTGGCGCGTCGGGCTGTCGCCGCGCTCAACCGGCACAAGCCGCTGTCGGTCGAACTCACGGCATCTGAACCGCCGCTCTACGATCCGCACGAAATTGCCGGCATCGTGCCTTCCGATCTGCGCACGCCCTACGATATCCGCGAGGTCATCGCCCGCGTCGTCGACGGCTCCCGTTTCGACGAGTTCAAGGCGCGCTACGGTACGACGCTCGTCTGCGGCTTCGCCCATGTCCATGGCATTCCGGTCGGCATCATCGCCAACAACGGCGTGCTGTTCTCCGAATCCGCACTGAAGGGCGCGCATTTCGTCGAGCTCTGTGCCCAGCGCAAGATTCCGCTCGTGTTCCTGCAGAACATCACCGGCTTCATGGTCGGGCGGAAGTACGAGACGGAAGGCATAGCCAAGCACGGCGCCAAGCTGGTGACGGCGGTGGCGACGGCGCGGGTACCGAAGGTGACCATGCTCGTCGGCGGCTCCTTCGGCGCGGGCAATTACGGCATGTGCGGCCGCGCCTTTTCGCCGCGCTTCCTCTGGACTTGGCCGAACAGCCGTATCTCTGTCATGGGCGGCGAACAGGCGGCCGGTGTGTTGACGACGGTGCGCAGCGAGGCGCTGAAGCGGGCGGGCACGCCCTGGAGCGAAGAGGAGGAGGCGCGTTTCCGCCAGCCGATCCTCGATCTCTTCGAGCGCCAGAGCCATCCGCTCTATGCCTCGGCAAGACTTTGGGACGACGGTGTCGTCGATCCGCGCAAGACGCGCGATGTGCTGGGCCTGTCGCTTTCGGCAGCGCTCAACGCGCCGATCGAAGACACGCGCTTCGGCCTCTTCAGGATGTAGGGATGAGCTGATGAAGCGCGAGAACATCAACGCCAAGAATGCACCTCAACCGCGCGGCGGCTATTCGCAGGCCGTGCGCCTTGAAGATTTCGAGCGCCTGCTCTTTGTCAGGGGCCAGGTGCCGCTGACGGCCGAAGACGCATTGCCGGAGGGTTTCGAGGCGCAGGCGCGCCAGGTCTGGGCGAACATTGACGCCCAGCTGACGGCGGCGGGTATGACGAAGTCCGACATCGTCAAGGTGACGGTCCTGCTTGCCGACCGCCAGTACACCATGGCCAACCGTGCTGCCCGCCAGGAATATCTGGGCGCGCTCGCACCCGCCATGACCGTGGCGATCGCCGGCATTTTCGATGCCGGCTGGTTGCTCGAAATCGATGTGATCGCTGCGCGATAGGGGCCGAGGATGCCGATGTTTTCCAAACTCCTGATTGCCAATCGCGGTGAGATCGCCTGCCGGGTGATGCGTACCGCCAAGCGCCTCGGCATTCGCACGGTCGCCGTCTATTCCGATGCTGATGTCGGCGCGCTGCACGTGGCACTTGCCGACGAAGCGATCCGCATCGGCTCAGCCCCGGCCCTCGAAAGCTATCTGTCGGCCGAGCGCATCATCGCTGCCGCACGCGCGGTCGGTGCGGATGCGATCCACCCGGGCTATGGTTTTCTCTCGGAGAATGCCGATTTCGCCGACGCCGTCGAGGCGGCCGGGATCACCTTCGTCGGGCCATCCGCGCGAGCGATCCGCGCCATGGGGCTGAAGGATGCCGCCAAGGCGCTGATGGAGCAGTCCGGTGTGCCGGTCGTCCCCGGTTATCACGGCGAGCGGCAGGATGCGGACTTTCTCGCGAACGAAGCGGAAAATGTCGGTTATCCGGTGCTGATCAAGGCACGCGCCGGCGGCGGCGGCAAGGGCATGCGGCGCGTCGACAGCGCCGCCGAGTTTCCAGCCGCACTCGAGGCGGCGCGCCGCGAGGCGGAAGCCGCCTTCGGCGATGGCTCGGTGCTGATCGAGAAATACCTGACGAAACCCCGGCACATTGAAGTCCAGGTCTTCGGCGACCGGCACGGCAATATCCTGCACCTCTTCGAGCGCGACTGCTCGCTGCAGCGCCGCCACCAGAAGGTAATCGAGGAAGCACCGGCCCCCGGCATGACCGCGGAAGTGCGGCGCGCCATGGGCGATGCTGCGGTTCGCGCAGCCCAGGCGATCGGCTATGTCGGCGCCGGCACCGTCGAATTCATCGCTGACGTGACGGACGGGCTCTGGCCGGACCAGTTCTATTTCATGGAGATGAACACCCGTTTGCAGGTGGAGCATCCGGTGACGGAGGCGATCACCGGTATCGATCTCGTCGAGTGGCAGTTGCGCGCCGCCGCCGGCGAAGCGCTGCCGAAACGGCAGAGCGAGATCGGCATCGACGGCTGGGCGTTCGAAGCCCGCATCTATGCGGAAGACCCATCTCGCGGCTTCCTGCCGGCGACCGGGCGGCTGACGACGCTGAGCTTTCCGGAGGATGGCGTGCGTGTCGATGCCGGTGTCCGGCAAGGCGACCGGATCACGCCATTCTATGATCCGCTGATCGCCAAGCTGATCGTTCATGGCCCGAACCGTTCGGCAGCGCTGGCAAAGCTCGAAAGCGCATTGAGGGCGTGCCGCATCGGCGGCACGGTCACCAATCTCGACTTTCTGGCGCGTCTTGCCGCCGAGCCGGATTTTCGCGCCGGGCATCCCGATACCGGCCTCATCGACCGTTCCATCGATCAGCTCACGGCAACGAAGGCGCCAAGCGATGCGGCGCTGGCGCTGGCGGCGATCGTCTCCACCGGCGCCCTGCTGCCGGATGGATCTGCCGATCCGTGGTCGTCACTCGGCCATTGGCAGATCTGGGGCGACGCCAGCAGGAACGTCACGATCGAGCACGCAGGCGGCCGGGCGATTGTGACGCTCGCTGCCCGCGGCCGCGACCAGTTTGCGGTCCACACCGGAACGGCGGCTCTGCCTGTGGTGATCCTCGACCGGTTCACCGATGGCGCCCGCGCCGAGATCTCCGGTGCGCAGCATGAGTTCCGCTTCCTGCGCGAAGGCGAGCAGATCACCCTGTTCCTCAACGGTGACACTTACGTCCTGCGCCTGCCCGATGCGCTTGGCACCGGTCATTCCAGCGAGGTGGCCGACGACGAGGTGTCGGCGCCGATGCCTGGCATCGTCAAGCTCATCCGGGTCCGCCCGGGTGATACGGTCGAAAAGGGGCAGACGCTCGCCGTCATGGAAGCAATGAAGATGGAGCTTACGCTGTCGGCCTCGCGTGCCGGCGTGGTCGAGAGCGTACTGGTCAGTGAAGGCGAACAGGTGAGCGCCGGCGCCGTGTTGGTGATGCTCCAGGCGGAGAGCGCAGAATGAGCGGAGCGGTGCCTGAGCACGTGACGATCGTCGAAATGGCGCCACGTGACGGGCTGCAGAATGAAAGCCGTATCGTTGCGACTGCCGACAAGATCCACCTCGTCGATCTGCTATCCGACTGCGGCTATGAGCGGATCGAGGTGACGAGCTTCGTCAGCCCGAAATGGGTGCCGCAGATGGCCGACGCCGCCGAGGTGATGGCCGGCATTGTCAGGCGACCCGGTACGCGCTACGCCGTGCTGACGCCCAATATGCGCGGGCTTGAGGCAGCACTTGAAGCTGGCGCCGACGAGGTGGCGATCTTCGCCTCCGCTTCCGAAACCTTCTCGCAGAAGAACATCAATTGCTCGATCGCCGAAAGCATCGCGCGGTTTCGCCCGATTGCCGACGCCTGCCGTGAGCGCGGGCTTCTGCTGCGCGGCTATGTCAGTTGCGTGGTCGAATGCCCCTATGAGGGGGCGATCGCGCCGGCCAGTGCCGCCGATGTCGCCGGCCTGCTCGATGATCTCGGCTGCTATGAGATCAGTCTTGGCGACACGATCGGTCGCGGCAAACCGGAGGCGGTGGACGCGATGCTGGCTGCAGTGCTGGAGCGCATTCGGTCCCAGCGGCTTGCCGGACATTTCCATGATACGTGCGGCCGCGCGCTCGAAAATATCGCCGTGGCGCTCGACCGCGGTTTGCGGGTCTTCGATGCCTCGGCCGGCGGTCTCGGCGGATGTCCCTATGCGCCGGGAGCGGCCGGCAATGTCGACACGCTCGCCGTCAACGCCTTCGTCACCGGCAAGGGGTTCTCGACTGGCCTCGACACGGCGAAGCTCGAACAGGCCGCCGCTTTCGCGCGGACCTTGAGGACAAGATCATGACCCTCGAAACGATCCGGATCGCGACCGACGCACGCGGGGTCGCGCGGCTGACTTTGGCACTACCGCAGAAGCACAATGCGCTTTCGGCGAAGATGATCGGCGAACTGACCGAAGCCTCTCATTCGCTTTCGGACGATCGCTCGGTCCGGGCCGTCATACTGGAAGCCGAAGGCCGCAGCTTCTGCGCCGGCGGCGATCTCGGCTGGATGCGTGAGCAGTTCGATGCCGATCGGGCGACGCGGGTCGCCGAGGCGACGCGTCTGGCGATGATGTTCAAGGCGCTGAACGAGATCGCCAAGCCGGTGATCGGCCGCCTGCATGGCAACGCCTTTGGCGGCGGCGTCGGCCTCATGAGCATCTGCGATGCGGCCGTCGCTTCGGCCGACGCCAAATTTGGTTTGACGGAGACGCGTCTCGGCCTGATCCCGGCCACCATCAGCCCCTATGTCGTCGCCCGGATCGGCGAGGGCAAGGCGCGGCCGTTGTTCATGTCCGCCCGCCTGTTCGGCGCTGAGGAGGCGCGCGCCCTGGGGCTGGCCACGGTCGTTGCTGCGGCAGATGCCCTGGATGCGGCGGTCGAAGCGGAGATCGAGCCCTATCTGGCAGTGGCGCCCGAGGCGACCGGTCGGGCCAAACGGTTGGCCCGTTCGCTTGGACCACCGATCACCGGGGACACCATTGCCGCGACCATCGAGCAGCTTGCTGATTGCTGGGAATCCGACGAGGCCCGCGAAGGTGTCGGCGCTTTCTTTGACAAGCGCGAGCCATCCTGGCGGCAATAGGCTTTCCTTGAAATGGGCGCCTTTTGAGCTTATTTTGATTACGTGATGATCAAAAAGAGCTCGGATTCTGCCATGACTGTCAGTTTCAATGTTTCTGCCGCCCACTACGGCGAGAGCCACTCGTCCTTCCTCTCCGCGAGGCTGGTTTCCGATCGCCTCGGCGTGACGCTTGCGGAGCTAGCGAAGCTGATCGGGGTCGCGCGCAACACGCTGACGGCGAAATCCAGCGCCCGCAAGGTCGATGCGGCGTTGAGCAACGTCGTGCGCATCCTCGCCATGGCCGGCGAGATGGCGGGGGACGACAGCCGCGCCGTGATCTGGTTCAAGCACCAGCCGATCCCAGGCTGGGCCGGAAAGACGGCCTATGACCTTGTCGGCGAAGGCAAGGCCGACAAGGTGCTCGCCTATCTCGAAGCCGTACGTTCCGGTGTCTACGCCTGATGGCAGGAAGCGAGCCGGTGCGCCTGTGGCGCGCCTACGTCCCGCGCTGGGCGCATGCGCCGCTCTCGGGCGACGGTGCTTCGCGCTTTGGCGGACGGTGGAATCCCCTGGGTGTGCCGACAATCTATGCGGCCCGCGAACTCTCGACCGCCTGGGCCGAGTACAATCAGGGTTTCGTCCAGCATCCGGCGCTGATCGCGCAGCTTGAGCTGCGCTTCGCTCGGCTCGCCGACCTGACGGTTGTCGAAACGCTTGCCGCGCTTGATCTCACCGAGGAGATTCACCGCTGCGAATGGCGCGATGCGCTTGATCGCGGCCTCCTGCCGGAGACGCATCGCCTGCAGCGGGAGCTGAGCGATCGAGGCTTCGATGGCCTGATCTACCCGTCCTTCATGTCACCTGGCGGTACTTGCGTCGCACTCTGGCGCTGGAATTCAGGCGAGGGGGCAGAGTTGAAGGTGATTGATCCCGATGGGCGCTTGCCGAAAACGCCCGCCTCCTGGCTCTGAACCGACTTATTGAGAGTTCTTCCCGGGAGCCGTTCTTCTCCAGTCGTACTCTCAGAGCACCTTACCCGGATTGAGGATGCCGTTCGGGTCGAGCGCCAGCTTGATCCGGCGCATGAGATCGAGCTCCGCCGGACTGCGCGAATGGTCGAGGAATTCCCGCTTCAACGTGCCGATGCCGTGTTCGGCCGAGATCGAGCCGCGATAGCGCCGCACGATCTCGTAGACGATGCCATCGACGATGTGCGGCGTTTCCGCGTCGCTGTCCGGTTGCGAGAAGGCGATGTGCAGGTTGCTGTCGGCGACATGGCCGAAGAAGGAGACGTGGGCGGCCGGGAACCGCGCAGAAAGAGCCTTGCCGCAGTCCTCGGCGAAGCGCCCGATATCGCCGATCGGCAGGCTGACATCGAGATTGATGAGCGACGGCAGCAACTGGTCCATCGCGTGGCCCTCGCGGATGCTCCAGAACGAGCGGCTTTCCTTCTCCGACTGGGCAATCAGCGCGTCGCTGATAATGCCGGCTTCGAGCGCTTCGCCGAGAAGGGCCTCGAACGCATCGCGCTCGCTGTCGTCACCCAGGAGATCCTGTTCGACGATCACGGCGAAAGGCGGAATTTCATCAAAGAGCCTTTGCTTTTCCGCCTCTGCGTTGAAGCGGAAATAGTTCTGCCACATGGCCTCGAAGGCCGAGAGCCCCGGCAGGCGGCGCTGGCAATGTGTGAGAAAGGCAACCACATTATCAAAGCTGTCGAGGGCACAGAGCGCCGTCAGCCGGCCGGCTGGCAGTGGCCGCAGACGGAGGACCGCGCGGGTGATCACGCCGAGCGTTCCCTCGGAGCCGATGAAATACTGTCGGAGATCGTAGCCGGTGTTGTTCTTGATCATCTTGTTGAGCGACGAGATGACAGTCCCATCGGCCAGCACGACTTCGAGGCCGAGCACGTTGTCACGGGTGACGCCGTAGCGAAGCACACGGATGCCGCCGGCATTGGTGGCGAGATTGCCGCCGATCTGGCAGGAGCCGCGGGCACCGAGATCGATGGGCAACAGGAATCCGGCGTCTTCTGCAGCGCGTTGCGCAACCTCGAGCGGCGTGCCGGCGCGCACCGTCATGGTTCCTGCCTGCGGGTCGATCTCCTCGATGCCGGTAAAACGTTCGAGCGAAATCACCACCGCGTCGCTGCCGGCATTGGCGCCGCCGGCAAGCCCGGTCAGGCCGCCCTGGACGACGACTGCCCGGCCGTTCTCGTTGCAGAGGCGGAGGACTTCGGCGATCTCTTCGCTGCTTGTAGGTCGGATAACGGCCTTCGGCAGTTCGCGGCCGGTCAGGCTGGCGTCACTGCGATGGCGTTCGCCAATCTCTGTTCCTGTCAGGACGATATCGCCGAAGGCTTGTTTCAGGTCGTCGACGATCGTCATGCGCTTCTCTCCGTTTCCGAGGCCATTGTCGGCCGCGGGCGTCCCTGCTTAGCGCATATCGAAGCAAACCGAAATCGGCCGGCGAAGCTCAAGCGCGCTTCGCCGGCGTATGGTCGGTGATGAAGTCAAGTGCCCGTGCGGGCAAGTTCGAAGGCTACGGTTTCACCGGCTTCCTCGGCCGCCCGCTGCCCCACATCTATTTCTGCCTCTACAGCCTGCTCTCTGTTGTCTCTGAAGAGTTTCCACTTTGTCGGCCGGAAGGCGATGCGGCTGTGGTCGCCGGCG